>JAVEDE010000017.1 GCA_030841105.1 Pyrinomonadaceae bacterium | reverse complement strand
GGATCAGTTGAAGAACATCTCGCAGATCGAGCACTCTCGCCACCGCTCAGTCGCCAACTGCTTCGTCAATGTGCTGGCCGGGCTGATCGCTTACACGTATCGGGAGAAGAAGCCTTCATTGAATATTCGTGTCAAAGAACAGTTACAGCTTCCGGCACTTGTTTTCTAGTTCGCTTATGTCGAACTCACGTTCGTTAGTTATTTCGACGAAGGCGGTTCGTGTTTTCTGCCTGCGGACGGGAAGCCGTCGGCGGGCGAGTCCGGTCTAGCGCACGCACCGGTCTGGGACGCGTATCGCGGGGCGCGATTGGCCGTCCGGATCAAACGCATTCCCCGACCCGCGCACCCCTCCGCGCAGGAGGGCTGCCTCTTCACCATTGAGCTTATCCAATCGCCTGACCGTAATTTCGTTAGGCGCAGGCGTTGCCTGAAGAGGCCAGACACGTCCTTCAGGGGTCGTGAAATTACGCCCCGTGCGCGTCCCCACGTCCCACTCCATCCATTTCACCCCGTTCCACACGCGCCACCACATCGCCGCGCCGTGAGTCCCGCCGTAGGTGAACCACTTTCTAAAACCATTAATCGCGCCGCCTGCTGTCGGCAATATCAACCGATATCCTCCCGCCGCGCCAACTCCGGCGTTAACATGATATTCAGTATAGCCATGACCCGCCGGGAGGTATCCTTCGCCGTTGTAATAGACCTTCGGGTTAGACGCGTTAAGAGTGATGGTGGAAGTGCAGTCACTATTAGGAGCTTGATTTGCGTTATAAATTCTATCCCGCATCCTCTCCCACGCGTCCACCGCCCGAAATTTAGCCGTCACTGCCGTCAGACGCACCAGCGCGGCGTCATAGATAGCGATTCTCCGCTGATGCGGGGTCAACTCTTGAACTGCATCCACCTCGGCCACCGCAAGCGGAGGCGCAGCGGCCGCGCCCGCCAACGGAAGAGCGGGCGGAGCGTCATCGTCGGGAAGTGCAGCATCGCCACCGCCGCCAACACCACCACCGCCTCCACCACCTCCACCACCGCCATTGTTCCCGCCGCGCCCCCAGTAAAGGTATGAAGCGAGAGCCGTGACACCTGTGACGGCTAAGGCGACGGCGTGCTCGGCCGCAAACGCAACGACGCCCTCAAGCATCGGCTGAACGACCGTGTTCGGCCTGTTTGCGTTGGCGATACTGACGGGGGCACTCGGCGCGGGCTGAGTCTTTCTTCCCGCGTGCGGAAGCGCGAGCGGGTTCGGGGACGAGGCCGCCATCTTCGGTTGCAACGCGCGAACCGTCGGCGTCGAAATCTCCGCCCGTTTGATTCCGAGACTGGCCGGGAATTTAGTCGGCGTCGCGCTGGCTGTGCTCGACGACGGCGCAACGCCCGTCCCGGCTTGCGGGCGATATGCGGGAGGCGCGACCGGCGCAGGTTTCGACACGCTCGCCACTGCCTGTTGTTTGCTCGCCGCTTTAGGCTGCAAGCAGCGCGGAGTTTGCTGCGGGCGATAGGCGGGCGGCGCGACGGGGCGTTGTGGCGTCGCGCCTGCGCGGGGCTGCCCTACAGCATCGGCCGCCTTCGTTTGTACCTGCGACTTCACACGCGGGTCATACACCGGCGGCGCGACGGGTCGCACGACGCCGGGCACGGCCTGCCCAACTTGCGAAGCGGGGTGTTTGAATTGATGCGCGGGTCGGGTCGGCTGTTTCATCGCCGGCTGTAGGTGTCGCACGGCAGCGGCGGGCACTTTCGCGTTAAGTGGTTTCATGGTCAAACTGTGCGCCTGCTACTTACCAGATGCCGTGTCTGAGCCGTGCTTGTCGTTGTCGAAAGCTACTCGGAGGCGAGGCGGGACGAGCGAAAGAAAAATTTACCGGCCGCTTCCGTCGAGCGGGACTAAAGGATTGTACTATCTCGCGCCGATAATAAATAGAGGGGCGGGGCTTGCGCGCGTCAAGCCCCGCCCCTCTGCGTCTTCTGCGGTCGAAGGTGTCCTAGCCGATCTTGATGCCGATGGCTTCGAGGAATTTGGTCGGGCGGTCGCCGCCGATCATGGCGAAGATGTAATCGTTCTTGATGGTCGCTTTCACTTCCTGCGTGCGCGCGTTCATCAAGACCACCTCGTCGTCGCGTATCTCTTTGATGGACGTGCCGAAGTAGACCTTAATCTTGCCCTCGTCAATGCATTCGTAAACTTGCAGCTTGTTGCCGAACTTGAGATCGTTTTTCAGATCGCTGCGAATGACGAGCGAGACTTCGTTGATCTCTTCGTCCGGCCGGAAAGTGATCTTCGTGCCGTCGCGGCGGGCGACGAGATCAACCGCCGCCTCGATGGCCGAGTTGCCCGCGCCGACGATGATGATCTTGCGGCGACGGTACACTTCCGGGTCGGTCAGCTTGTACTTAACTTTGTCCTCGGACTGCCCGTCGCGCGTCACCTTCATCTCCTCGCCCGGCAGGCGCAACTTCATCGGCGTGCCGCGGTTGCCGAGCGCGAGGACGACGCGGCGCGCGCGGTAAGTCTTCTTGTCTTTCGCCACGCCCTGCTCGCTCTGGACGACGAAGTAGTCGCCGCCGTCTTCGGCCTTCTTCACCGACTTGCAACTCTCGTTCTCGTTGACCGTGACGCCGTTCTGCATCATCGTGCCCGCCCACGTTTTGAGGATCACTTCGCGCTGTAGTCCTGCGCCGTCAACGGCGATGCCGCCGCGCGACTCCATCGTCTCCGGTTTGAAGAAGACGTACTTGTTGGCGGGGTAGGCATCAATCGTCGCGAGCACTTTGTCCTGCTCGATGGTGACGGCGCGCAAGCCCGCCTGCTTGGCGAGGATGGCGGCGGAGAGACCGGCCGGGCCTGCGCCGATGATCGCCACGTCGAGTTCGGCCTTCGCCTCCGGCGGGGCGGCGTGCAACTCGCCGATGATGTGCTTGATGCAGTCCGCGCCCTCGTTGGCGGCGTTCTTGATGAGGGGCGTGCCCGACACGTCGCCGATGATGTAGCAGCCGGGGACGTTCGTCATGAACGTCGCGTCGCGCGCCGGCACTTTGCGCGGCGGAATCTTCTTGTTCGTGTTGACGACGATGCACGCCTTCGGGTTGACCGGGCACTCGACCTGACACGAAGTGTCTTCCATGCACTGCGCGCTCGCAATTGACTTGGCAACGCCGCCGACGATGGCGAGCACGTCGTGCGGGCACGCGTCCACGCAGGCGTGGCAGCCGATGCAGCGTTCGGTGACGATGACCGGGTGCGGGTAGGTCGCGCCGTCCGGGTCGTACTTGTCGAGCAACTCCGGCGTCAGTTGTCCGCTCGCGGCCTCTTCGCCCTTGGGCAAGGCGGGCGGCTCTTCGAGCAGGCGGCGCGCGCGCGCCGCGTCGCGCAGGGCGAGGCCGACGCCGACCAAGACGAGCATCAGCGCCACCCCAGCCCATCCGAACCAAGGCATCCCGCCGAAATAAGACTTGCCCGCGAAGTCGTCGCGCGTGTACAGGTTGATCGCCAGCAGCAGCGCGGTCAGCGCGAGGATGATGAGCAGTTGCGACTTTTTCATGGTCTCGGAAAGTTGTTGATAGTGTGAACTGAAAACTATTGGTCGCGCGCGGCGGCGAGCAGCGACGGATTCCAGTGTCGCTTGTCGAGCACGTGCTGGACGTGGCAGGAGGTGCAGTTGGCCTTGTCGGCCGCGATCAGTGCTCGCCCGGTCTGCGTGTCTGTCTTGCCGTTGTGGCAGGCGGCGCAAGTCGTGCGCGGCGTCTCGCGGTCGAGCGACACGCCGTAGGACTTGTGGCACGTCGAACAGGAGACTTCGCCCTCGGCCGTCCCGGCAAGGCCGCCCGTCGTGCGGACGCGGTACAGGTGCAGCGCATGGAACTGCGCGCTGCGACGCCCGCCCTCGTCGGCCGACGCCACCGGCCAGTTCGCCACGAGTTGCTTGAGTTCGTCGGGCTTCTGCTCCCAAGCCTCCTTGTCAATACCTTCCCACTTCCACTGGCCGTTCACCACCGGGTAACCGAACGTGCCGCCGTGCGGTGTGAAGACGCGGCGGCCGTTGTAGAGTTTCGCGTTGGCGTCGTTGTGGCAGCCCGCGCACGTCTCGTCGAAGCGCGCGCCCTTCTGGAAGTCGGCGCTCAAAGATGCGATGCCGGGGCGGAAATCCGCGCCGCGGTGTTCGGCGTGGCAACTGAGACAGCCGACGCCCGCCGCCTGATGCGGCGCGGTGACGGTGGCCGCGAAGCCGTTCGTCTGGTGGCAAGAGGCGCAGTTCGTCTCCATGTTTGTCCGCATCGTGTGGCACGTCGTACACGAGTTGGCGTTCGGCTCGCGCGCGACGGCGGGCGACGTGTTGAGACTGGCGCGCGCGTGCGCGTTCGAGACTGGCGCGGGCGAGAAGGCGGACGTGTAGCTGAAGGCCGCGACGACGGAGAGCAGGCCGACGACGACCACGCCCCAAGTGAAGATCGAGAACGGCCACGGGCGTTCAAGATCGCGCGTGGGCTTCCAGTTGAAACGCGCCTTGCCGAGTTTGGGGGCAGGCTGGCGCGGCCTGAGCGGCGACGGGCGCGTCACCTTGCCCGCCTCGCGCTTGCGCTTCTCCCAGAACACGTCGAGCGCGCCCTCGTCTGCGTCCACGCCGCCCGTGGCGGCAGCGGCATCTGCCTGAGAGTCCGCGCCCACGGCGTCGCCCGACGGCGGAACTTCCGAGGACGGCTGTTGGCTGGCGGTCGGTTGTTCGACCTCGCCGACACGCACAGTGGTCTGGTATCTGACCCTGATCGAGAGCGCGCTCTCTTGGTAGTCAATGAACAGAAAGAACGGGCCGATCTGCAACACGTCGCCGTCGGCCAGCGCGGCTTTCTCGTGGACGAGGTTGCCGTTGAGCGTCGTCGAATTTGAAGGGCTGAGGTGGAAGATGTAGAAGCGCCCGCCGAGTTTTCGGATGCCCGCGTGGAGGCGCGAGACGGTCGGGTGATTCAGGTTGAGTTCGCTGTCGGGCGCGCGCCCGATAGCCAAGCCCTCCGACATGAGCGTGACCGGATCGAACGAACGATCCTCGCGCGTGATGATGAAGGTATTGGCCTCTTGCCGTGTGCTCACTGGGATTGACTCCGCTCTTGACTTCCTTAGCGTCGGCGCTTGGGTTGAACTGCGAGATGACTTTTTAATGCACCCGGAAAAACACCACTTGAATAATGTGAACCAGCATCAGCACCAGCATCAGCGACGTGGCGACGACGTGCGGCGCGAGCCACAGTTTGAGCAACTGGTGCAGGTAGATGAGCGAGTCCACGCGGCGCAGCGTGACGGTCGCTTCGATGGCCTCGTGCAGCAGACGCCCTTCCGGCCGGTAGAGCGACGGGTCGTCCCGGCCGAAGATGAACGTGCGGCTCAACTCCTCCGGCGTCTTCTTGTAATGTTCGAGTTCCGCCTTGAAGTCCTCGCGCGCCTGCGAGTGGAGCGAGGTCAAATCCTCGCGCTTGATGTACTGGCGCAGGAGGTAGCCGAGCGAGAGGTAGCGCGGGCGCACCTTACGCAGGATGATGTCGCGGACGGCGGCGGCGTCCTTCTGCGCGCCGATCACTGCGAGTTGCTCGCGGAGTTCCTCGCGTCGCGCGCGCAAGTCCTCGATGAGCAGCGGTTCGCCCTCGATGCTCGTCATGATGCGCGGCACGATGACGTAACAGGCGATGCCGAAGAGACCTGAGAGGATGACCAGATCGAAGGAGATCATCAACAGGGAAGTGAGCAGCCCGCCGGTGTTCCGCCCGCCGTGGAGCAAGAGCAGCAGCCCGGCGACGACGCCCGCGTAGACGTGCGCGAGCATCCAGTAGCGCAGCGCGCCCGCGCGTCGCCGGTAGATTTGCTTGCGGCCGGGATAGGCCATCACGACGGCGATGCCGACGAGTCCGACCAGCCCGGTCAGCCAGCGCACCGTGACCCAAGTGCCGCCGATGCTCCCGTCCAGCCCGTAGCGGAAGATCGCCCAGATGGTGAGCGCGGTCAGGACGATGGTGGAGATGACGCCGCCCGCGTGCCAGAGGCGTGCGGGCATGTCGCGCTTGTGGATGTTGCGGCCGATGGCGTGCGTCTGATCTTGAAAGACGATGCCGATGCGGTTCGTGACTTCGGTGAAATACTCGCGCGGGTTGACGCGCACGAGCGCGCCCGTCGGGCAGTTTTCCTGACACGAATAGGCGTGCTGCTGCGTGCCCGGCGGGTTGAGACCCGTGTTGTTGCAGAGGTTGCATTTGACGGCGAGCAAATTCTCCGTCTCGGTAACGGCGGGCGGCGGTTCGGGCGGCGCGAGACTGAACCACTTGCCGAGGCGCGTCCGCCAAGTCACAGGCGCGGGCGCGACGGGCTTGCGCGGGATCATCGTGATCGCGTTGTAGGGGCACTGCGTCGCGCAGTCGCCGCAGCCGATGCAGGTCTTCGGGTCAATATCAATCTGGCCGTTGCCGAAACGTCCGATTGCGCCCGTGGGGCAGCCCGTCAAACATTCCGGGTCTTGGCAGTGGAGACAGACCGAGGGCGAAAGGACATGCTGGGTTGACGTGCTGCCCAACTTTTTCGGCCGTTCGATGTGGATGCCGCGACGGAGCAGGCGCGATTGGCCGTGCACCTTGTGGCAGGCGAGCGAGCAGTTGCCGCAACGCACGCACAAGTCCATGTCCATGATGAGCAGATTCGTGCCGTCCACGAGGCCGGTGGAAATCTCTTTCTCGGTCGCGCCGAGTTGAAGCGCCATCGCGCCTTCGACCTTCTCCACCTCGTCGTCGGCCTTCGAGAACCCGCTGAACTTGCGCAGCACGGCGTCGCGCAGCGCAGGGTTGGCGCGCAGGTGCGGGATCGAGATTTCGAGCACCTCTGTGCGCGAGAGGATCGTCGCCGTGTAAGTCCATTTCTTGTCTTCGCGGACGCCTTCGAGGCCGAGGCAGTTGCCCGCGCCGAGAAAGTCGAGACCCGCTTGCCCGTCGAGAGCGGCGGCGAGATCGGCCATCGCGGGGTTGAAGTCCGTCCCGCTCAGGCAGCGCACCCAGCCGTTTTTGATGAAGACGATGTTTTCGATCCCCTCGCCTTCGCGATGCAGGACGTGATTTTTGCCGTACACCATGAAGCGCGCGGCGTCGCCGAGTTGTTTGAGCAGGTCTGCGTCGAACGTCTCGCCCGTCGCCTGCTGCACGTCAACGAGCGTGCGCCCCAAGCCGTGCTTGCGGTAGGTCACGTCGAGGTTCTGGCCGAAGGCGGGGAGCTTGCGCAGGAGGCGCAGGGCGGGGCGCGTCACTTCGAGCACGGTGGCGGACTCGGTGCCCGTCGCGGCCTTGACCGTGGCGTTGCGGGGCACGCCCGCCAGAATCGCCATCTCGCCGAAACTGACCCCGGCCGGAATCTCGCCCACCTTCTTCTGCGCGCCGCTCTCGTCGTTGACGTAAGCGTCGCACACCCCGGCGACCGTGATGTAAAAGGTGTTGCTGCCCCAGTCGCCCTGCTTGATGATCTCTTCGCCAGGTTGGAACTCGAAGAGGCGCACGTAGGGGCCGACCTTCTTGCCGTTGTAGTTGCGCCCGTAGGCGATCACTTCAAGGTCAAGTTCGTATTTGAAACTGCCGTGTTCCTTGTCCCACTCGACGAGTTCCGAGATGATGTCAACTTTGCTGATGGCATCAAGGACAGTTTTATGCTTAGTAATTTCCTTGGGCATAGAAAAAGGACGATTCCGAGTTTTTAAGGTAGAGCGATTTGAACGGGAGCGACCGGCGCAAAGCAGAAGCCTCAACAGCTGCGAAAGGCTTTAAGTCTGAACGGCGGGCATTATAGCAGAGTCCGCCGCCAGTGGTTAGACTTTAATAAATCGGTCGCGTGGGGCGAAACTTCCGGCCTGCGGCCTCAAAATCCATCCGGTTTTTTGGAACTTCGCGGGCGGCGCGGCGTGTACTCGGACGGCGAGTTGCGGGTGGAAGTGTATAATAACGCCGTCGAAATGCGGCCGCCGCGCGCTCCTCGCGAGGGGCGCGCGCAGGGATGGCGAATTTTTTTCCGCGCCCGCACGCCGACGACGGCGCGCCCGCCTGTCCGACATGAGTGCGATTAGCTCTATAGACGAATTGATTCTCCCCGCGCGGGCGTCCGTGGCCCGGCAAACCGCCGTGGCCGAACCGCTCTCCGATCACAGTCTGCTGGAAGCCGCGCGCACGGGCGACGAGGCGGCCTTCGCCGAACTCGTCAGGCGTTACCGCAACCAGATCACCAACTACGTCTATCGCCTGACCAACGACTACGAGTCGGCGGTTGATCTGGCGCAAGAGACCTTCCTGCGCGTCTTCCGCGCGGCGGATCGCTATCAAGCGACTTACGCCTTCTCGACCTATATCTACCGCATCGCGACCAATCTGGCGATCAGCGAACTGCGCCAGCGCAAACGCCGCCGCCTCGTGTCGCTGACGGGCTTCTTCCAGTCGCAGGATCAATCGGGCGAGCCGTCCGAGTTAGATCCGGCGGACAGGCGGCCTTTGCAGGACGTGACGATGGTTGACGACGAACGCCGCGCCGCGGTCGCCCGCGCGATTGCGACGCTGCCGGAGAAGTATCGCGCGCCGCTCGTCCTGCGCGACATCGAGGAGCGCAGCTACGAAGAGATCGGGCGCATCCTGGAGATGAGCGAGGGCACGGTCAAGTCGCGCATCAGCCGCGCGCGGACATTTTTGCGTGACAAGTTGCAGAACTATTTATAGACGGATGATAGTGTAAAAATATGAATTGCCGGAACTGCAAAATCGAGATTGAAGAGAGAGACTTGCGCCGCGAATCTTTGAGCGAGGCGGCGGAAGCGCACGTGTCGAGTTGCGCCGCTTGCCGCGTCTTCGGCGAGGAGCGACTCGCGCTGCGGCGTCTGGTCGGCGGGCTGGAGAAAATTTCCGCCCCCGCCGATTTCGACTTCCGCATGCGCGCGCGTCTGGCCTCGGAGCGCGACACGCACGCGCCGCGCGGCGCGCGTTGGTTCAACTTCTCGCCCTCCGCTTTCACGTGGCCTCTGGTCGGCTGCCTCGCGCTCGTCATCTCGGCCTCGCTCTACTATCAACAGCAGCAGCCGGGCGCGCACGCGACGCTGACGGCGCAGACGGAGAGTCCGTCCATAGCTATGACCAACGACTCGCCGCAAACTTCCGTCGCCGAAGTGTCGCCTTCCGTCGTTCAGACGACGGACAGCGAAACGCGGCCGGGCATTGAGGTCGCTTCGTCGAAAATTTCTACAACTTCTGTTGTGCCGGAGCGTCGGCGCAACGCTTCGCCGCGAGTCGCCGTGCGCGCGGGCGTCGAGAGGGCGTCGGTTCAAGTCGAGGAGTCAACTTCTACGGGTCTGATGGGCGCGACCCCTCGATTCGCGGCGAGCGGCGCGACGCGACGCAGCGAGGGCGCGTTGATCCCGGTGCAACTCGATGCGCCGGAAGGCCAGTTGAAAGTTTTGCTCCGCGACACGAGCGGCGGCGCGCGCACGATCTCGGTTGACTCGGTCTCCTTCGGCTCGCGCGACGTGATGAAACGCCCCGGCGCGACCTATACCAAAGCGTCCATGTCCTCGAATCAAGGTGTGTGGTAGTGCTATCGAATCGCTTAAAACAGAGAATGCTTGAATCGCCCGTTGCGACGCGCGGCGGGCGAGGGCGCGCGCGCCTGTTTCTATCAATCGTCGCTTGCGCGCTCCTGACGTGCGGCGCGACGGACGCGCCCGCGCAGACGGCGCGCACGCCCCGTCGGCCGCATCTTCCCGTCGCCCCGGTAAGGAACGCCGCGACGCCGCCCAAAATGTACGCCGCCGCGCCCCAGGTGATCGCCGTCGTCCACCGCCTGAGCGGTTGGAAACTGCGCACCCTGCTGACGCCGCCCGACGCGCCCGTCGCTTCCACCTTCGACGAGAATTTCGTCCGCACCAACATCGTCGCCGGTTACATCCTGCCCGACGGGCGCACGGTCGTCGCGCGTCTGCCGCAGGCCGAAGCCGAGATGTTGAATCTCGCGGCCGCCTTCCGCTTCCCGAAATCTCCCGCGCCCTCGGCGACGGATGGCGACTCCGGGTTGCTGCTCGTGCGTTCCGACGGGACACAGTTCAACGCGCGCTTCATCGGACTCGACGCCAGCACCGGACTCTCGCTGCTCGAATCCGACAAACCTTTGCTCGCGCCCGTCTCGGAGGTCGAAGTCGTCCCGCCGGTCGTCGGCCAGCGCGTGCGCGTGATCGCGCCGGTGCGCGCCGCTTTCGCCCCCGCGCCGCCGCCTGCGCCCGCCGCCACGCCGCGACCGGACGACGCGCCCGTCGGCGACGAAGGCGTGCTCTACATGAACATGAGCGAAGAGGCGGGGCAGTTGCGCGAGGTGCGGCGCTCGCCGTCGGGCAAGGCGATGGAGGTGACGGTTGAAGTCGGCCGCGTCTCGCCCGAATGGGCGGGCGGCGTCGCGCTGAGTGAGACGGGCACGCTCGTCGGCATCGTCGAGGAGAGCGACGCGGGCGCGACGCGTGTGATGTCCGCGGAGACCGTGCGCGGCGCGGCGCGGCGTGTGCAGGAGCGACGCGCCAGCGTGCCGCAACCGTGGCTCGGCGCGCGCGGCGATGCGCTTGCCTTCGCGCCGCTCGAACAGTTGCTCGCGGGCGGTTGGACGCGCGAACAGGCGCGCACGCTGTTGACCCGTCAGCGCGGCGTGTTGCTGACATCGGTCGCGCCGGGAACGCCCGCCGCGCGCGCGGGCTTGCGACCCGGCGACGTGGTGTCGCGCATCGGCCGCCACGACGTGCGCAGCGTCGAAGACATGTCTCTGATGATCAAGGAACTCGGCGGCAACACGCTCGCCAACTTCACCGTGCTCCGCGCCGAGAGCGCGCCGCTCAGCCTCGCGGTTCGTTTGAGCGAGTCGCCGTCGCCGGGTCTGGACACGGCGCGCGCCGAACTCCGCGCCGCGCAGTGGCAACTACGCACCACGCAGTCGGCCGTGAGTGCGACGCGCGAAAGCGCGAGTCGCTTCGAGACGGCCGTGCGCCAAATGGAAGTTGATCTCGCGCGCCTCCAAACAGGCGAGCCGAAGGCGACGCAGTTGCGCGAGGAGTTAAGCCGCGCGCGGGCGGAGTTTCGCCTGACCGAGGATCGGGCGCAAAAACTTTCCGCCGAGTACGAACTCATGCGCGCGCGCGTGGCCGAGGCCGAAGGGCGTTACCGCGCCGCGAGCGAGGCTTACGGCGGGTTGGCCGTCAAACCGCTGCTCGCCTTCGGGCTGGAAGCCGTGCGTATTTCACCGGCTGGGACGAAGATTTCGGGCGCGCGTCAGAACGGCCTGCTCGTCATGTCGGTGCGGCCGGGCAGCGCGGCGGCGGGGACTAAAATTCAGGCCGGTGACATCATCGAGTCAATCAACGGCCAACTCTTCTCCGACGCCAACTGGAACTTCAACCTTCCCGCCGACTTCGACACCGAACTCTCGCTCGGCATTCTCCGCGACGGCGAAAAACTCTCGTTCAACCTCTCGCGCAACAACAGCCCACAATAGAAAAAATGGTAAAGGGAAAAGGGTAAGGGGGAAAGGGGAAGAGAATCGGGAGACATTCGACGCTCCCACCTTTCTTTTGCCTTTCCCCTTTAACCTTTTCCCTTGACCCCTTCCCCTGCCTTTTTACCTTTGCCTTCCCGTTTGTGATACTCTAGCCCCACACTCGTTCGTGATCTAAAAATCGCTTTTGTAAATCTTCGTACGGAGACGACATGCTACACGAAGCTGTTGAGCACTATCACCAGTTGCTGGCGGATAATGATCTGGCCGAGGCGTCGCGCAAGATGCTCCACGAAGGGTTGGAACGCGCCAAACTGATCTTCGGCGGGCGTCCGCTCTCGCCCTACCTGCGCCCGCACTTCGTCACCGAAACCGACTTCGCGCGCATCGAAAAAATCTGCGAAGTCGTCTGGGGCGCGATCCAGAAGGTGAAGGACGCGGCCGTCGGCAACGACGAGTTGCTCGACGAACTCGGCATCACCGAAGTCGAGCGCGACCTCGTCTCGATTGACCCCGGCTACGCGGCCGTGTCGCCCACCGCGCGCCTCGATTCCTTTCTGACCGACGACGCCTACAGCTTCGTCGAACTCAACGGCGAAAGCCCCGCGGGCATCGCCTACGTTGACGCCGCCTACAAGATCTTCTCCGAGTTGCCCGTGATGAAACGCTTCAGTGAGCGTTACAACGTGCGCCCGCTCTACGGCCGCCACCTGATGCTCGAAGTGCTGCTGCGCGCTTACGCCGAATACCTCGGCCGCGAACCGGAGAGCAAGCCGCTCATCGCCATCGTTGATCTGAAAGATTTACCGACGCAGAAAGAGTTCGAGTTGTTTCAGGAGTACTTTGCGGGCGAGGGCTACCATGCCATCGTCTGCTCGCCGCAGGAATTGGAATTCAGCGGCGGCCGTTTGCGCGCGGGCGCGGATGAGATTGACATCGTTTACAAGCGGCTGCTCGTCAACGAGTACATCCCGATCATGGGAGAGTTTCCCGCTCTGCTCGACGCCTACAGGGCGGGCGCGATCTGCATGGTCAACAGTTTCCGCTCCAAGTTGATTCACAAAAAAGCGCTCTTCGCCGTGCTCACCAACGAACGCTACGCGCACCTCTTCACGGAGGAAGAGCGCGCCGCCATTCGCCTGCACGTGCCGTGGACGCGCAAGGTGCGCGCCGAACAGACCGATCACTACGGCGAACAAATTGACCTCCTCGCATTCGCTGCCAACTCGCGCGACCGACTCGTCCTGAAACCCAACGACGACTACGGCGGCCACGGCATTTACATCGGTTGGAACACGGACGAGATCGGGTGGGACGAAGCCCTGCGCCACGCGCTCTCGAACGGCGACTATTTGTTGCAGGAACGCGTGAGCACGGCGCGCGAACCGTTTCCCGCGTTGCAGCCCGACGGGACGTTCGAGTTCGCGGAGCAACTCGTTGACCTCGACCCGCTCCTGTTCTTCGGCAAGGTCGGCTCGGCCTTCACGCGCCTGTCGTTCACCGAACTCGCCAACGTCTCGTCGGGCGGCGGCATGGTTCCGACGTTCATCATCGGCGAGAAGAATTGAAGTCGCACGCGACAGCAGCGACCGGGCGCGTGCGTGTGTGATACAAGAAAACGTGCGACGCGTCGTTGCGGCTTCGGGTAAGATGCAGTGGTTCGTCAACTAAACTCGTCCGGCACGGGGAGTGAGAGTATGAGCGAAGAACCTGGCGCGGAAGACGCGTCGAATTTGCCCGCGGATGAACGTCGCCAGCACGACCGTTCGCGCCTGATCGTTGACGTGTTCTTTGACGGCGCGGACGGCACGGCCGTCGCCAGCACCAAAGACATCAGCCCCGGCGGCCTCTACATGAACACGCAGACACCCTTGCCCGAAGGCGGCCTGTTGACGCTGCGCCTGCCGTTCGCGGAGGGCGACGTGATCGTCAACGCCGAAGTAGTCTACAGCAACCCCGGCCTCGGCGTGGGCGTGCGCTTCCACGGCCTGTCGGACAAAGATCGTTCGATCATGAACCGCGCGCTTCGCGGGACTTGATGAGCGGCGACGGCGACCGCGACGCGCGTTTGCGCTGGGACGATCTGCCGGGGGCGTTGCGCGGCGATTTGACGGACAAACTCGCGGGCTTGTACGGGCACGCCGACGCCGCGGGCGCGTTCGAGTCGCTGGCCGCGGACAAGCAACAGGCGTTGCTACTGTTCGCCGCCCGCCTCGGCGAGTTGAATTTGTGGCGCGAGATCGAGCGCATCGAGAACGTCTACGGCGTGGGCGGCGTCGGCATGAGTCTTCGCGCGCGAGGCGGACTCAGTGACGCCCTCGCCGCACACGGCCGGTTCACGACGCGCTTCGCCAGGCACGGCGACTGCGCCGCGGGCTTTTGCGAGACGGGACGCGCCCGCGCCGCGCTCCATTTTTTGCGGATGAAAGATGACGCGTCGCTCTGGTCAATTCATTTCGACTTGCACGCCCCGGCGGCGACTCCGCTCAGCGCGTTGCGCCATTTGTGGCGCGAGAAGGTGCGCGGCGAGACGCCCGACTGGGAGACGATCAAGTCAGTGCTGGTATGAATGGACGGCCGGGTGAGTGTCGGTTGCCGGTCGTCATCGCCGCTACGGTGTGAGCGGTTGTTGGACACAGTTCAAGTTTTAAAGTTTTCAATTTTTCTTCCCCCTTCCAGCTCAACCCAGATCAGGTCTTGCTAAGGAGAGCGAAAACTTATGTTCGAGCAATACACGCTTGGCATCGAAGAAGAATTTCAGATCGTTGACCCGCACACGCGCGAGTTGCGCTCGCACGTTTCGGAGATGCTTGAGGAAGGGAAGATGCTCCTCGGCGAGAAGATCAAGCCGGAGATGATCCAGTCAATGATCGAGGTCGGCACGGGCATCTGCCACAACATTCAAGAGGCGCGCACCGACATCACGAATTTGCGCTCCATCGTCTCGTCGCTCGCGCGCAAACAGGGACTCGAAGTGGTCGCCGCCTCCACGCACCCGATCTCGAAATGGAGCGAGCAGAAAATTTACGACGACCCGCACTACACGCTGCTCATTGAAGAACTACAGATGGTCGCGCGCTCGCTCCTCATCTTCGGCCTCCACGTCCACGTCGGCATCAAAGACCGCGAGCGGCAGATTCACATCATGAACGCCGCGCGCTACTTCCTGCCGCACGTCTTGGCTTTGACCACTTCGTCGCCCTTCTGGCTCGGCATCAACACCGGCCTCAAGTCTTACCGCTCCGAGGTCTTCAAGAAGTTTCCCCGCACAGACATCCCCGATCACTTCGACTCTTACGCCTCGTTCCAGCGTTACATCAAGCTCCTGCTCGACACGAACTGCATCACCAACCCGCGGAAAATCTGGTGGGACGTGCGCCCGCACCCCGTCTTCGAGACGCTCGAATTCCGCGTCTGCGACATCCCGACGCGCGTTGACGACACCATCGCCATCGCCGCGCTCTTTCAGGCCATCGTCGCGCGCCTCGATAAACTGATCGAGAAAAATCTCGGCTTCCGGCTCTACCGCCGCGCGTTGATTCAAGAGAACAAGTGGCGCGCGGTGCGCTGGGGCTTGCAGGGCAAGATGATTGACTTCGGCAAGCAGAAGGAAGTGCCCGTCCGCGATCTCATCCTCGAACTGCTCGAATTCGTTGACGAGGTGCTCGACGATCTCGGCTCGCGCAAGGAGGTGGAACACATCCACACCATCCTCGAACGCGGCACGTCGGCCGACGAGCAACTACAAGTTTTCGCCGAGACGAGCAGCCTCGAAGCGGTGGTTGATCGCCTGATTCAACGCACGATGGAAAACGTCCCGACCATTTGACGCAGTGACACGTGCGGCAGCGCGAAGCCTTCCCAACGAAAGTAAAAGCCCCCGGCAACTGTGCCGGGGGCTTTCACGTTTTAGATGCTTTCCAGTGGGCGGCGAGAATTTTATGCCGCGTGCCTGAGCGATTCGCGCAGGAAGTTCTCGAAGATGATGCGGCCGTCGCGCGACTCGTTCGGGTGCTCCCAGCGCGTCGCGCGCGTCTTGTCCCAGTCCTCGAAAGATTTTTCGAGGTGAAACTGCACGGTGTAGATCAGTTGCCCGTCCGTGCGCTTCACCATCATCTGGTTGCGGCAGAAGTAGGCCGTGGCGAGAAGCTTGAAACCTTCGGGCACGTGGTTGAGTTGCAGCCCGTGGTTCTGCCAGACGCGCAGGATGCAGGCCTCGATGGTGTAGTCCTGCCAGATGCCTGAGTCGCGGTTGCTGACGCCTTCGAAGATCGGGTCGGTGGGTTCGGTGATGCGAATGAAGCGATACTGGTACTCGAACGGTCGCCCCTCGCGCCGCTCGTGCTGCTCCATGTTGTCGAGCGTCACGACGCGCGCGCCGAAACCCAAACCTACGAGTTGGTGGCCGCCGCAGATGCCGAGCACGGGAATCCGGGTCGTGCGAATAAACCGGCCGAACTTTTCGATGATGTCGGGGTGGTAGTAATCGAAGTCGCGGAGCGTGCCGCTCAAGACGATGGCCTGCGGCTGAAACTCTTCGGCGGCGGCGGCGACTTCCGAGACGTGCGCGACGCTCGTTTCGGGGCGCAGCACGAGGCGCGAGACGTTGTTGCGGATGTTGCCGACGGCCAGACCCGCGATTTGTCGTTCGCGTTGAAGGTGCGACCCGGCGCGGCGTCCCCACTCTTTGACGGCCGTCTCCGACAGGTCGCGTTCGTCGCGCAGCAGGTCGTCAACGATGAGCACCCGAATCTCTTCGATACGCTTTTCAATCGGCTCGTAGCGGCAGAAGGTGCGTTGATTGAAGGGGAATGGAAGCGGTTCCTCTTGATCAATGGGCGTGATTGTCTGGTTAACTTCTTGCATCATCTCCGATAATTTAACAGTTCGGTAACGTATGTTCAAACGCCGCGCCGCCGTTGTTTGGTGTTCTGGTTAAATTGCGGGACGGCCGCCCCCGCCCCCGCCGACGCGATCTCGGCGCGCGCGTCTGTGATGAGAGAGTTGCGCAGGCGCGTGCGGTAAGCCTTGCCGCGCGCGGCCGCCAGATGTTCGACGAGCAACAGCATGCGCTGCCAGCCGGATTCGAGTTCGTCGGCGAGCAAGGAGATGCGCGAGATGTCGTAGGGGACGGCCACCTCGGCGCAACCGGCGCGGGCGAAGGTGGCGAGATAGCGTGCCGTCGCCAGATCGGGGCAGGCGATGCGGCGTCGGCCGATCTTCAACTCGACGCCGAGGAGCGTGTGCTGCACGCTGACCTGTTCGGGTTTGATAGTGGGGGCGGTCTGAACCTGATGGGCGCGCGTGCGCAGGGGCAAGATTCGCTCGCGGTAGAAGCGCGGCAACCACGCCTCGTCAAGCGTCTCCTTGATTTGTTTGGTCAGCGCTTCGAGCGAGTTGGGCGCGCGTCGCCGCGTCGTCGCTGTCGCCGCATTCCCCGGCGATTCCGGCGCGCTCTCCCGCCCTGCAATCTTCGTCGCAGAAGACATAAAAAGTGACGAGTGACAGGTGACAAGTGACAAGTTGGAAAAGCCGTGAATCGTGAATCGTGAATCGTGAATAGAGGAGAACAGTTTCAGTCTATTCATGATTCACGGTTTACGATTCACTTTCTTCTCTTGTCACTTGTCACTCGTCACTTGTCACTTTAATTGACTGACCACGGGTTGGGCGGAGCGAAAGGCGTCCAGCACCTGACCCGGAAAAATTCCCAGATAAAACACGCCGAGCACCGTGATGATGATCGCCAGCGCGACGCTGACGGGCACGGCGGGCGCGCTCCAAGCCGTCGAGCGTTCGCGGAAGAACATCACGACGATGAGGCGCAGGTAATAGTACACGGAAATCGCCGTGTTGAGCACGCCGATGACGACGAGGCCGACGAAGCCTTGATCGAGCGCGGCGCGGAAGACCATCACCTTGCCCATAAAGCCGGCCGTGAGCGGGATACCGAGCAGGCTCAGGAGAAAGAGCGTGAGCGCGAAGGAGAGCGCGGGCGCGGTGAAGCCGATGCCGTTGTAGTCTTCGATCTCGGTGCGACGGTCGCCGCTGCGCGCAATGAGCGTGACGACGGCGAACGCGCCGAGGTTCATCACGGCGTAGGCCAGCAGGTAGAAGGCGACGGCGGCGATGGCGTCCGATTGCAGCGTCTCGTCGCGCGCCTGTCCGGCCGCGACGAAGCCGACGAGCGCATAGCCCGCGTGCGCTATGGACGAATAGGCGAGCATGCGCTTGACGTTGTTCTGCACGAGCGCGGCGAGGTTGCCGACGCTCATCGTCAGGATGGCGAGCAGCCAGAGCGCGTTGATCCATGCGGAGTGGAGTTGCGCGGCGTTCGTCGTGGCGGCGATGAAGGGGAAGCCGAAGAGGAAGACGCGCATGAAGGCGGCAAAGCCGGAAGCCTTCGGCCCGGCGGCCATGAAGGCCGTGACGGGCGTCGGCGCGCCCTCGTACACGTCGGGCGTCCAGACGTGGAACGGGGCGGTGGCGATCTTGAAGCCGAAGCCGACGAGCATCAAGGCCGCGCCCGCGTAAAGAAGCGCCGGATAGGCCAGCGCGTTTTCCGCGCCGACGCGGAGCGCGAGTTCCTTGATGTTGGTCGTGCCCGCGCCGCCGTTCAAGAGCGACGTGCCGCCGTAGACGAGCGCGATGCCGTAGAGGAGAAACGCCGACGAGAACGCGCCGAGGATGAAATACTTCATCGAGGATTCGTTCGAGCGCAAGTCGGTGCGGCGGAAACCGGCCATCACGTAAGTGGCGATGGAGAGCAGTTCGAGGCCGAGGAAGATGATCACGAGGTCGCCGCCCGAAGCCATGAACATCATGCCGACCGTGGCGAACAGCAGCAGCGAATGAAACTCGCCTGCGGGCAAGTGTTCCCACTCTACCCAGATCATCGAGATGAGCACCGTCAAGGCCGAGACGATGAGGAAGACGAGCGTGAAGGAGAGCCGCATCCGGTCGAGCACGATCATGCCGTTGAAGGCTTCGCGCGCAGTAGTCTGGTCGTCCCACATGAGAACGCAGACGGCCGCGGCCGCGCCGAGTCCGACGAGCGAGAGCAATCCCGTCACCCAACGCTGGTTCGAGCGTCGCGTGAAGGCGTCAACGAGCATGACGAGCACGCCCGCGACCGAGACGAGAAGCTCCGGCATGATGAGCGCGAAGTTGATGTCAGGCGACACGGCCTGAGCAGTTTGCATGGCGAGACACAGGTTCATCTTTTTAACTCAGCACGAGCGACCGTCAAATTCAAACGGCGAACGGCGACGGCCGAAACTTGTTCATGGCAGCGTGGGCGCGGCGACGCCGCCCGCGCCTTCCGGCGCAAGCAACAGCGCGTCGAGACGGGCGCGGACGATTTTTTTGTAGTCCTCGATCTGCGCAGTCATCCCCGTCTGTTTCGGGGCGACGAATTTTCCCTCGCGGTCGAAGAAGACGACCATCGGCAGCCTGATGCGCTCACTGAACTGCGCGAACGCGATCTTCTCCGGGTCGCGCAGCACCGGGATCGTCATCTTCAGGAACTTGGCGTAGTCGCGCAGCAGTTCGTTGGAAGTCTGTTCGTCCGACTCGATGCTCACCCAGAGAAACCGGACGCCGCGCCCCGCGTACTCACGCTTCAATTCCTCCAACGCTTCCAGTTCGCCCGCGCAAGGCTTGCACCACGTCGCGCCGAACGAGACGAGCACCACCTCGCCGCGCATCGCCGACACGTCGTAGGTCTTCCCGTCAACGCCTTTCAGCTTGATGCCGAACTGATCCTTCGTCCCGGCGCGCGACGACGGCAGCGGCAACGCGCCGCAGAGCAAGACCGACAACAGCGCGGCGAGATAGAATCTCCTGCCTGATTTCAACATGTCTGTCATTTCAAATTTCAAACTTTATGTTTCGACTCCGAACTTGCTACCTCTCCGCGATGACGCCGCCTCCCTCTGTCGCCACGACGCGCGAGCGGACGAGTTCGACGGCGGCGCGCGAGCGATTCAGGAACGGACGCGGGTAGACGCCCATGTAAATCATCAGCGCGAGCAGCGGCAGGAGCAGTCCCATTTCGCGCCAGTTGAGATCGGTCAGGCGTTTGTTCTTCTCGTTCTTGACGCGCCCGAACAAGACGCGCTGCAACATCCAGAGCATGTAGACGGCCGCCCAGATAACGCCCGTCGCCGCAAGCATCGTCGCCACGCGCGCCCACGTCTGCGAGAGCGCGGGCGACGTCCACATGCCGAGCATGATCAAAAATTCGCCGATGAAGCCGTTCAGGATCGGCAAGCCGACAGACGACAGCGAGGCGAAGACAAACAGCGTCGCAAACCACGGCATGGGCTTCGCCAGTCCGCCGAACTCGGAGATCAGGCGCGTGTGCCGCCGTTCGTAGATCATGCCGACGAGGAGGAAGAGCGCGCCCGTCGAGACGCCGTGATTCAACATCTGGTAGAGCGACCCCTGCATGCCCTGTTCGGTGAACGAGAACAGGCCGAGCACGACGAACCCCATGTGGCTGACGGACGAGTAGGCGACGAGCCGCTTCACGTCCGGCTGCACCATCGCCACGAGCGCGCCGTAGATGATGCCGATGACGGCGAGCGTGATCATCACCCAGGCGAAGTAGCGCGAGGCGTCGGGGAAGAGGGCGAGGTTGAAACGCATCAGGCCGTAAGTTCCCATCTTGAGCAGCACGCCCGCGAGGATCACAGACCCGGCGGTCGGGGCTTCCGTGTGCGCGTCGGGCAGCCACGTGTGGAAAGGGAAGAGCGGCACTTTGATCGCGAAGGCGATGGCGAAGGCGAGGAAGAGCCAGAACTGCGCGTCAGGGCCGAGCACCATCTGGCTGCTCCTGAGCGACGCGAGCAAGGTCGTGTAGTCGAACGTGCCGAAGCCCGCTTGTCTCAAGTGGATGTAGTAAAGCGCGATGATGCCGACGAGCATCAAGAGACTTCCGACCGCCGTGAAGATGAAAAACTTCGCCGCCGCGTAGATGCGCCGCTCGCCGCCCCACACGCCGATCAGGAAAAACATCGGCACGAGCGACGCCTCGAAGAAGAGGTAGAAGACCAGCAGGTCGAGCGAGACGAAGACGCCGATCATCGCGCTCTCCAACAGCAGGATGAAGGCGTAGAAGGCGAGCGGGCGTTTCTCCACCGCGTGCCAACTCGAAACAATCGAGATGGGCACGAGCAGCGTCGTCAGGATCACGAGCCACAAACTGATGCCGTCCACGCCGACGTGATAACGCGCGCCGATAGCCCCGATCCACGGCAAGTTCTGCTCGAAGCGAAACGCGGCCGAGTCGGCGTAGCCGCCGCCCGTCAGGAGCAGCAGCGACAGCGCGAAGGTCGCCGTCGAGAAGCCGAGCGCGATCCACTTGGCGGCCGTCTCGCCGCGGCGCGCGGCCATGCCGTAAGCGACGGCGGCAATCGCGCCCGCGACGGGCAACAGGACAAGGATAGTTAAGAGCGAACGCTGGAGCATAAATTTTTCTACAGGTGCGACAGCACACGGGTGAAGTTGAAGACGAAATAGCCGATCACCAGGAGCGCGCCGAGCAGGATGATGGCCGCGTAGCCGCGCACGAACCCGGCCTGCATCCGGCGCGCGATGTCGCCGAGGCCGCTCGTCGCGCGCGCCAGCCCGTTGACCAGCCCGTCAACGACTTTCACGTCGAAAATCTTCCACAGCCCCTCGCGCGAGCCGACCTTGATCGGGTTGATGACGGCCGCGTCGTAGGCTTCGTCAACGTAATACTTGTTCTCCAACAGGCGCGGCATCACGCGCAGCGGGTTCTTCCTGAACACCGTCCAGCCGATGCCGAGACCCGCAAGCGCGATGGCGATTGAGATGCCGGTGAAAATTCTCTCCGCGCGCACCTCCGCCGGATCGTGCGCGTGCTCCGCGGCAGGCGCGCCGCCGTGCTCGCCCTCGCCGACCGAAGGAGGCAACGCGCCCTCGCCGCCGTGCGACGGCGTTTGCGCGTGCGACTCCGACGCGGCGGGCGTCGTTGCGTGCGATGCGTTGCCGACGCCGACTTCCGCGTGGCCGCCTCCGCGTTGCGGCGCGCGTTCGACGACCGGCTCAAGCGTGTGCTCGAAGTAGTTGTTGAACGTGCCACCGCTCAGCGCGTAAGGCACGCCGACGAGGCCGCCGACAGTTGAGAGGATCGCCAGCACGACGAGCGGGACGGTCATCGTCCAGGGCGATTCGTGCGGCGTGAAGGGGCCGTGATGGTGCGCGTTGTGCTCGTCCTCGTCCGCGTCATCGTCGTGATGCGCGACGACGGAAGCGTGCACCGCCCCGGCGTGCGCGTCGCCGACGTGCGCGCCGGGTTCGTGGTGCGGGCGGTCTCCGGCGGAGGCGTGCTTGGCGTCGTGCGCCTTCTCGCCCTCGTCAAAGGCGTGTGCGTGCGCCTCGTCGGCCTGCCCCCCGGCGTGCGCCTCGCGGAAACGTTCGCCGCCCCAGAAGGTCATCACCATCAGGCGCGTCATGTAGACGGCCGTCAAAAGCGCGGTCAGTGCGCCGACGATCCAGAGCGTCTTACCAGCCCACGACGGAATCGCGGTCGCGCTCGTGCTCCAGGTCTTCCACAGAATTTCGTCCTTCGAGAAGAAGCCCGCGAAGATGGGGATGCCGCTGATGGCGAGCCAGCCCGTCAACATCGTCGCGAATGTAATGGGCATATACTTCTTCAAGCCACCCATCCGGCGCATGTCCTGTTCGTGATGCATGCCGTGGATGACGCTGCCCGAACCGAGGAACAGCAGAGCTTTGAAGAAGGCGTGCGTCATCACGTGGAAGATCGCCGCGACGAACGCGCCGACGCCGCAGGCGAGCATCATGTAGCCGAGTTGCGAGACGGTCGAGTAGGCGAGGACTTTCTTGATGTCGTTCTGCGCGATGCCGATGGTCGCGGCAAACAGGGCGGTGGCCGCGCCGATGATGGCGACGATGAACATGGCCGTCGGCGCGTGCGTGTAGATGGCCGAGCAGCGCACGATCATGTAGACGCCCGCCGTGACCATCGTCGCCGCGTGGATCAAAGCGGAGACGGGCGTCGGCCCCGCCATCGCATCCGGCAGCCAGACGAAGAGTGGAATCTGCGCGCTCTTGCCCGTCGCGCCGATGAACAGGAGGATCGCGGCCGACGTGATGCCGCCCGCAAACAGCGTGCGCCACCCGAACGCGTCAACGCCCATCGTGTTGATGACGGCCATCGCGCTCTCGACCGGCACGCCGATGCCCGTCTTATCGAAGAAACTGATCGAGCCGGTCAACGCGAAGACGAGCATGATGCCGAGCACGACGCCCCAGTCGCCGACGCGGTTGGCGACGAAAGCCTTCTTCGCCGCGTCGCCCGCCTCCTTGCGGTCAATGTAGTAGCCGATCAGAAGATACGAGCACAGCCCCACGCCCTCCCAGCCGACGAACATCAGGAGCAGGTTGTCGGCCAGCACCAGCGTCAGCATCATGAACATGAAGAGGTTCAGGTAGGCGAAGAAGCGATAAAAACTCTTATCGCCGTGCATGTAGCCGGTGGCGAAGATGTGTATGAGCAGCCCGACGAAGGTGATGAAGCACGCGTAGATGCCGCTCAAGCGATCCATCGCGAAGCCGATGTCGGCGCGAAACGTCCCGACCTCCATCCACGTCCAGACGTGATCGAGGATGACGCGCGGTTCGCCCACGAGCGCGCCGCCCGTGCCGAACGCGAGCCACAAAGAGAGCGCGCACGAGACGGCGATTGACAGACTCGCCACAAGGCCGATGAACGCCTCGCTGCGCACGCGGCGTCCGGCGAGCCAGCAGATGGCCGCCCCCACAAGCGGCGAGAGGATGATGTAACGAAGCATAGGATTCGTGAATCGTGAATCGTGAGTCGTGAATAGATAAAACCGGATTCCTTCTATTTACGATTGACGATTCACGATTTACCCGTTTTAGTTTTTCAACACGCTGGAATCATCCACGTCGAGCGATTCGCGGTTGCGAAAGACGGCGAGGATGATGCCGAGTCCGACCGCCGCCTCGGCCGCCGCCACCGTCATCACGATGAAGACGAAGAGTTGGCCGGAGACGTCGCGGAAATAACTGGAGAAGGCGACGAACGTCAGGTTGACGGCGTTCAGCATCAACTCGATGCACATGAACATCGCGATGGCGTTGCGCTTGATGATGACGCCCGCCACGCCGATGGTGAACAACACCGCCGAGAGCGCGAGATACCATGAAAGAGAGACACCGGGCATAAAGTTTCCTCTCGCTACTGTTCGCGCCTGTGCCGCGCGCCTTCAAGGTCGAGCACGCGTTCGGCCTCTGCGGTCGTCGAAGTCACAACTTCGGTTGCGTCGCCCACCGCCCGCGGGTCAATCGTGTGACGCGGGAGCACCTGCGCGCCGGGGACGACGAGGTCGGTCGGGCGCAAGCCCGCGCGCCGCGCGAGCGTCATCGCGCCGACAATCGCCATCAGCAGTAGGACGGACGTGATCTCGAAGGGCAGCAGGTAGTTCGTAAACAGTCCCGTGCCGATGGAACTCGTCAGGCCGACGTTCGACGTGTTGCCGACGGCGTTCGGGTCGAGCGGTTCGAGCGTGGAGTTGCCCATGAAGTAGAGGATGAACCCGGCCTCGCCAAACAGCACGGCGGCGAGCAGGATCGCGACGGCCGTCAGGTAGCCCAGACGCACCGGCCGGTGTTCCTCTTCCTCCACGTTCAAGAGCATGATGACGAAGACGACGAGCACCATGATCGCGCCCGCGTAGACGATGATCTGGATGGCGGCGAGAAACGGCGCGGCGAGCGTCAGGTACAAGCCCGCGAGCGCGATGAAGACGCCGATCAGGGAGATCGCGCTGTAGAGCGGGTTGCGCTGCACGACCATCGCGATGGCCGAACCGATCGCCAGACCCGCCAACAGGACGAAGAGTAGAGTCGTCATAAGCAAAAACGAAAGGGCGTCAGCCGACCCCTTGGTCAGCGCGCGCTTCAGTCCGCGCCCTACAAGTTCAAGCGCGGAAGTACAGGATCGCGAACACGACCGTGGCCGTCAGGACGACGTTCAAGATCGCCACCGGCAGCAAAAATTTCCAGCCGAAGTTCATCAACTGGTCGAAGCGGAAACGCGGCAGCGTCCCGCGCAGCCAGATGTACAAGAACAGGAAGAAGAGAACTTTCGCGAGAAACGCGATGACGCTCAACAGCCCGAACAAGAAGCCGCCGCGCGCGACCAGTAGATCGAGCCACGGAAAATTCCAGCCGCCGAAAAAGAGCGTCGCCGCCAGCATCGAGACCGTGAACATGTTCACGTACTCGGCCATGAAGAAGAGCGCGAACTTGAGCGCGCTGTATTCCGTGTGGAAGCCCGCGACGAGTTCCGTCTCCGCTTCGGGCAAGTCGAACGGCACGCGGTTCGTCTCGGCAATGGCGGAAATGAGATAGATGATGAAGCCGAGCACCTGCGGGAAGATGTTCCAGCGCGGAATGGGCACGACGCCGCCGAGCCACCAGTAGCCCGACTGCTGTTCGACGATCTGATAGAGGTCGAGCGTGCCCGACAGGAGGACGACGCCGACGAGCGCCAGCCCCAGAGACAACTCGTAAGAGATCAACTGCGCCGCCGCGCGCAGGCCGCCCATCAAGCTGTACTTGTTGTTGGAAGACCAACCCGCGAGCGCGATGCCGTAGACGCCGATGGAAGTGATCGCCAGCACGTAGAGCAGCCCCACGTCGAACTGCGCGACGACGAGTTTGACCACGCCGATGAACGGCAGGTTCATCTCCGGCCCGAACGGGTAGACGATGATCGTCATCAACGCGCCGACGATGGCGATCATGGGCGCGAGAAAATAGACGAACTTCGTCGCCTTGTCGGGGACGATCTCTTCCTTGAAGATGAACTTCAAGAGGTCTGCGAACGGTTGCAGGATGCCGCCGTAGCCGACGCGGTTCGGCCCCAGCCGCCCCTGAATCAGCGCGAGAATGCGCCGCTCCGCCAGCACCGTGTAGGCCACGATCATCAACACCACCACGAATGCGATGTTGATGCCGAGCATCTTCAAACCGATGGAAGTAAGTGTGCTCCAGTCCATAACGATTAAGGGATAAGGGCAGAAGGGTGAGGGATGAAGATCAATAAGCCGACTGCATGAACAGCGTTCTTATTCATCCCACACCCTTCTGCCCTCGTCCCTCTTTTTAGTCTCCCGCGCTGGCGGCGTTAACGGTCGCGCGGCGCAGGGTCGGGTCAACGGAAATTTGATAGAGCGGCGACACGAGCACCGTCGGCGGCTTCGGGTTACCGGCGTCGAGCAGGGGGAACTGCGGCGTCTTCGCCGTCAGCGTGCCCGGCTTGAACAGTTCGTGGCCGACGGGCGGCGTCTCCGTCAGCTTCGCGCCCTCGATGCTCAACGCTTCGACCGTCGCGCGCAAGTTTTCGAGCGCGCTCGTGGCCGCATCATTGCCGCTCGCAATCGCGTGACGCGCCTGCACGGGCTGCGTCTCGTCTTTCAACAAAGCGAACTTCATCCCGGCGTAAGCGGTCGTCGTGCGCGCGAGTTCGAGAAAGACTTTCCCGGCCGACCACTGGAAGTCGAAGTTCATGCCCATGCCTAGCGCGAGCGCGTCCGTGATCATCCAGTCCGGCCGCGACTGGTGGACGGGCGGGATTGACTGCCGCACGCGTTGGACGAGGCCGCTGTTGTTCGTGAACGTCCCGTCCGTCTCGGCGTAAGAGGCGGCGGGCAACACCACGTCGGCGTGCGCGGTCGTCTCCGTCTCGAACATCTCCTGCACGACGAGGAAGTCTAACTTCGAGAGCGCGTCGCCGCGCCCCGCGAGATGCCGGGGCAGGAAACTGCCCGCGACGTAGAGCGCGCGTAAACTTGTGCCCGCCGCGTCGAGCATCCCGGCGGCGTCAAGCGCGCCGTTCATCAAACCGAGGTCGTGGACGCCGACGCTGTTGTTGTAGAGCGGCAGCGGGTGGAACAGGAAACGCCGCCCCTCGCGTTCGCCGTAAGCCGCGGGGATGTTGGCGAGCGCGGTCTGCGCCGTCGCGCTCAACTCGCCGAACATGACGACGACATCGCCCGTCGTCTCTTCGATGATGCGTCGCGCGTCAATTAACTCCTGCGGCTCGACGCCCATCTTGTGCGCGGCGGTCGCGTATTCGCTTCCGGCGAAGGCGAGCACGGCCGCGTCGTCCGCGCCGGGGTTCATGTGGATGAACTGCGCGGCCGCCTGTTTTAGACGGATCGGCACGCTGTTGACGATGACGAGTTTCGCGCCGCCGTTGCGGACGGCCTGCCGAATCTGACGCCCCGTGAGCGGCTGCAACTCTTCCGGCTCGCCGCCGATAACGAGGATCGTCTTGGCGTGGCGGATGTCGCGGTGCGTGGCGAGCGGCGCGCTCAAGGCTTTGAAGAACGGCGCGAGCGAGAAGGCGTCGGTCGCCGCGTAGTTGTTCGTGCCGAGAACTTCGCGCGCAAACTTGACGAGCGCGTAGTTCGCCTCGTTCGTCACGCGCGGGCTGCCGACGACGCCGATTGAGTCGCCGCCGTGCGCCGCTTTGATCTCTTGCAGTTTCGCGGCCGTGTGCCGGACGGCCTCGTCCCACGTCGCCGGGATCAACTTGCCGCCCTTCTTGTAGCGGATGAGCGGCGTCTTGATGCGCTCGTCGTGATTGATGAACGGGTGCGCGAAACGCCCCTTGATGCAGAGGAACTCGCCGTTGATGCCGTTGACGTAGCGGTCGCGCGCGACGGAACGCATCACCTCTCCCGCGCGTGAGCCGAGAGACATCTGGCAGCCGTCGGAGCAGAAGTTGCAGGTCGTGATCGTCTGCGAGAGTTCCCAAGGGCGCGCTTGGTGGCGATAGGTCGCATCGAGCAGCGTGCCGGTCGGGCAGACTTCGATGCAGTTGCCGCACTGCGAGCAGTTGAGCCAGCCGTCGAACGTGCCGATGACGGTGTTCGCGCCGCGCCCACCCGCCTCGATGGCGTCCTCGCCCATCCACTCGTCGCAGACGCGCGTGCAGCGTTTGCACAGGATGCAACGCTGCGGGTCGTTGGCGACGATGGGCGAGAGGAATTTTTCGGGGTAGTAGTTTTTCTTCTCCTGAAAGCGTTCTTCGAGTCCGCCCCAGTCGAAGACCATCTCCTGCAACTCGCACTCGCCGCCGCGATCGCACACCGGGCAATCGAGCGGGTGGTTGGCGAGCAGAAACTCCACCATCCCGCGCTGCGCCTTCTCGATCTCCTCGCTCTCCGTCGTGACGCTCATGCCGTCCGTGCAGGTGATCGTGCAAGACGTTTGCAACTTCGGCATCTTCTCGATGCGCACGAGGCACATGCGGCAAGAGGCTTGCAGCGCGAGGTCGGCGTAGTAACAGAAGGAGGGAACGGCGTGCCCCTTCTCGCGGCACACGTCTATGAGCCGCGCGCCTTTCTCCACCTCATAAAGGTTGCCGTTGATCGTGACTTTGATTAACTCTGCTGCCATGCTTTGTAACCTGATTTTCGCTCTAAATCGCGGCCAGAAATTCATCAACCGTCAGGTTGGCCGCGCGTATGAGGCTACGGAGTGTACCTTTCGCAACCTCTCGATGATCCGGTATGGAAAGCGTAATCGTCGCGCCCTCCTTCGTCATAACTATATGACTGCCACTTTGCCGCGCCACTTCCCAGCCAAAAGACGCGAACACTTTTACCACTTCATGACCACTCAGGACGGGAAGTGTGCCCATTACGCAGCGACCTCGACTTGCCGTGTCTCTATCGTGAGCGGATAACCCTTCTCGGCTCGAACTTGCAGACACAAACGGATAGCGTCTTTAACATTCTCCAACGCTTCTTCTTTAGTCATGCCCTGACTGACACAGCCGGGGATCGAAGGGCATTCGACGATCCACACACCGTCTTCATCTCTATCTATCGTGACGTTAAAAACCATGTCTCAACCCCACATGCTTCCAGTTAGCGAATCGTGACCTCTAGGGTGTAGCGCGCCGTGACGTCCGTGCCGATACTGATCTGATATTCACCGTCCTCCGGCAATTCGCCCGACCAATCCTTCGCGCCCTCGGAGATGCGGTCGGTCGGTGCATAAACCGTGAAGGATGTCTGCCTGCCCGCGACGAGGTGGACGCTCATTTGCTGCCCCTTGCGCGCGCGCAGGTAGTAGTCGTGGCTCGTGCACAGTTTGATCCGGTCGCGCACGACGGCGGTCGTCCGCCTGCGACCGAAGCGCAACTCTTTGCGGACGGAAACGTCTGTGCCCTGACACTGCCCCGACGCGCCCGGCGAGAAAGTTCCGGTCGCGCCCACGGGCGGGGCGTTGAAGCACGCTCCGAGCAGCGCGAGCGAAAGGATCAACGCTTGAGTTCTTTTCACCGACTATCGCCTACACCTTTCGCTCGACCCATCGCGCTCATAGCGTGCTCAGACTCTTGTGGCCGTTCCCGCCCGCGAGCGGCGCGAGATGGCGTCGGAAGTCTTCGGGAAACTTCTTGATGGCCGACTGAATAGGCCACGAAGCTGCGTCGCCGAGCGGGCAGAACGACTTGCCCTCGATGTTGTCGCACAGGTCGAGGAGCAACTGCGCGTCGTCCGGTTTGCCTTCGCCGCGCGCGATGCGCTTGAACACTTTGACGAGCCAGTCCGTGCCCTCGCGGCACGGCGTACACCAGCCGCACGACTCGTGCTTGTAAAACTCCGTCAGGTTTTTCGTGGACTCGAAGATGTCCACCGTGTCGTCCATCACGATGAAGCCGCCCGATCCGACCATCGAACCGGCGGCGACCAGACCCTCGTAGTCCATCGTCACATTTTTGCCCTCGATGTCGGAGGCGGGCATGATGTAGACGCTCGACCCGCCGGGAATCACGGCCTTGAGCTTGCGCCCGTTCGGGATGCCCTGACAGTCTTCCATGATGAACTTTTCCATGTCGGCGTAGCCCATCGGCAGTTCGTACACGCCGGGGCGGTTGACGTGGCCGCTCACAGACCAGAGTTTCGTGCCGCCGCTCTTCTCCGTCCCCAACTTCTGGTAAGCCTCGCCGCCCATCCTGATGATGTCCGGCACGGCCGTCAGAGTCTCGACGTTGTTGACGACCGTCGGGCAGCCGTAGAGACCCGCGACGGCGGGGAAGGGCGGCTTCATGCGCGGATGTCCGCGCAAGCCTTCGAGCGAGTTCAACAACGCGGTCTCCTCGCCGCAGATGTACGCGCCCGCGCCCGAGTGCGTGTAGACCTCGCACGCGAAGTCCTTCCCCAGAATCTTCTCGCCGACGAGTCCCGCCGCGCGCGCCTCCGCAATCGCGCGATCCATGATCTCGATGATGTAACGGTATTCGCCGCGCGTGTAGATGTAGCAAGTCTTCGAGCCAAGCGCGTAGGCGGCGATCAACATGCCCTCGATGAGCATGTGCGGGTCGCGCTCCATGATGTAGCGATCCTTGAACGTGCCCGGCTCCGATTCGTCGGCGTT
This sequence comes from Pyrinomonadaceae bacterium, assembly GCA_030841105.1. GTDB lineage: Bacteria > Acidobacteriota > Blastocatellia > Pyrinomonadales > Pyrinomonadaceae > JAIVJZ01. The sequence continues at coordinate 24,331 of JAVEDE010000017.1, read as the reverse complement.
GCAGACGACGTACTTCGGCTTCGGCGAATCCTTCGGCACGAAACTCCACTTCATCCCGGTGGGGAAACCCGCCCCGCCGCGACCGCGCAGCGCGGACTTCTTCAACTCGCCGATCACGTCGTCCGGCGACATGCCGTCCAGCACTTTGCGCAGCGACTCGTAGCCGCCGTGCTTCTGGTAAGTTTCGAGCGACTCGGAACGTTCCAGTTGGACGCGTGCGAGTTGGAGCGGTTCGCAACCGATAGCACCGATAAACATAATCTTCCTTATTAACGCAATTAACGCACACCGTTCGAGAGTTGATTGCTGCGACACTGCTCGATCAATTCGTCCACCTTCTCCGGCGTCAAATTCTCGTAATAGTCGAAGCCGATCTGCATCATCGGGGCGGTGCCGCAAGAGCCTAGGCATTCGACTTCGGAGAGCGAAAACTGCCCGTCTTCGCTCGTCTCGCCCGGCTTGATGCCGAGGCGGCTCTTGCAGTGTTCGGTGATCTTGTCCGCGCCGACGATCTTGCAAGAGAGCGTGCGGCAGACTTGCAGGTGATACTTGCCGACCGGCTCGGTATTGATCATCGAGTAAAAGGTCGCCACTTCCCAGATGTCCGTGACGCGCACGCCTAAGCGATCCGCGAGATAAGCGACGCCGGGCTTGTCCAGATAACCGCGCTCGCGCTGCACGATGAACATGAGCGGCAGAATGGCCGAACGCTTCAACGGGTACTTCGCCAGATGCCCGTCAATCTCCGCCTCCACCGCCTCGGAAAACGTGGCGATCTCTTCGGGGACGGGCGCTTCCTGCGGCAAAGGGTTGTTGGGCGTGAACTGTTTACTCATAAAAAGCTGTCAGTCGTCGGTTGCCAGTTGTCAGTTGTTCAAATCCGTCTTTAGCAACTCGCGTAATAACCAGATGCAACGAACAACTGACCACGGACAACCGACGCTTTACCGATCAATTTCGCCGAGCACGATGTCGAGTGAGCCGATGATGGCGACCACGTCCGCGACCATCTCGCCCTCCGCCATGTGCGGCAGGGCGGAGAGGTTGACGAACGACGGGCCGCGGAAGTGGACGCGCGAGGGCTTCGGCCCGCCGTCCGATCTCACATAGCAGCCGAGTTCGCCCTTCGAGCCTTCGATGGGGTGATAGATTTCGCCCGCGGGCACGTTGAAGCCTTCGGCCACGATCAGGAAGTGGTGAATCAGCGCGTCCATGTGCGTCTTCATCGCCTCGCGATCCGGCAAGACGACTTTCGGCGCGTCGGCCTTCACCGGCCCCGGCTTCAGGCGGCCGAGAGCCTGCCGCGCGATCTTCAAAGACTCGCGCAGTTCGCGCATCCTGACGAGGTAACGCCCCCACACGTCGCAACTCTGTTCGACCGGAACCTCGAAGTCGTAAGTCTCATAACCCGTGTAAGGGTTCGTCCGCCGCACGTCCACGGCGACGCCGCTCCCGCGCAGGCACGGCCCCGTGACGCCCATGTCAATCGCGTCGTCGGCCGTGATGATGCCGACGCCCTGCGTGCGCGTCTGAAAAATCGTGTTGCCCGACAGCAGCGTCTCGAACTCGTCAACGGCCTTCGGGAACTTGTCTATAAACTGCTGCGCGCGTCGCTCGAAGCCCGCGGGCAAGTCCATCATCAACCCGCCGATGCGGAAGTAGGAGGGCGTCAGGCGACCGCCCGACGCGGCTTCGATCAAGTTGAGAATCTTCTCGCGCTCGCGGAAGGCGTAGAAGAAGACGGTCATTGCGCCGATGTCGAGCGCGTGCGTGCCGAGCCAGACCATGTGCGAGGCGATCCGTTGCAGTTCGCACATCAGCACGCGGATCACCTGCGCGCGCTCCGGTATTTCGAGGCCGAGCAGTTTCTCCACCGCCATCACGTAACACAGATTGTTGCCGAGCGGATTCAGGTAGTCCATCCGGTCTGTGATGACGATGCCCTGCTGGTACTTCTTGTACTCGAACAGCTTCTCCATCCCCGTGTGGAGGTAGCCGATGTCGGGCGTACACTTGACCACCATCTCGCCGTCGAGCACGAGTTCGAGTCGCAGGACGCCGTGCGTCGAAGGGTGCTGCGGCCCCATCGAGATCGTCATCTGCGTATCGAGCGGCTGGTCAACCACCTCGAACTGCGCCGGAATGTTTACGCTGGAAGCACTCATAAGAAATCAGTGACGAGTGACGAGTGACAAGTGACGAGACGGAAGACAAGTTCTCTGTTTTAACTTCTCACTCGTCACTTAACTCAGGCTGTACGGCTCGTAGCCGCGCAGCGGGAAGTCTTTACGGAGCGCGTGTCCCTGCCAGTCGTCGGGCAGGAGGATGCGCCGCAGATCGGGGTGGCCGTCGAAACGGACGCCGAACATATCGAAGGTTTCGCGCTCGTGCCAGTTGGCCGTGCGCCACACATTCGTCACGGTCGGCACGCTCGCGTCCTCTTCGCTCACCACCACCTTTAAGCGCAGGCGGTGAAATTTCGTCGTGGAGAAGAGATGATAGTTGACTTCAAAACGCGGGTCTTCCTCCGGCCCGCGATCAACGCCGCAGATGTCCGCCAGTAAATTGAACGCGAACTCAGGCGTCGTCTTCAAATACTCGCACAACTCGACGATGCGCTCGCGCGGCACGACGACCGTGATCTCGCCGAACGCCTGAATCACGTCCGAGACCGCCTCGGCGTGCGTGGATTGCAGTGCGTTGATCAACTGCGTCGCCTGATCCTGCAAAGGCTCGCTCGCCGCCGCCTCTGCTATCGCCTGTTCGCGCTCAATATCTTTGCTCATAAATTAAGTGATGAGTGATGAGTGATGAGTGACGAGCGGAAGACAAGGTTAAAGATAAGATTGCTGCTTTAACTTGTCACTCGTCACTTGTCACCCGTCACTGCTTTCAAGATGAACGCCGTCGCTCGTGCCGCGAAGGGATCGTGTACGGGCGCGAGATGTTGGCCTTCTCGTCGGCGTCCTGCGCCGCCGCTTCGTTGAGGGCGGAGATGCCCGAACCGGGCAGCGTCCCCGGCGGGACGGCTTCGCGCGCCTGCTCGGTAGGGATGTCGCGCCGGTCGCGCAGAGACTCTTTCATCACCTTGTCCTGCAACATCATCACGGCGTTAATCAGCATCTCCGGGCGCGGCGGGCAGCCGGGGATGTACACGTCCACCGGCACGATCTTGTCCACGCCCTGCACGATGGCGTAGTTGTCGAAGACGCCGCCCGACGTGGCGCACGCGCCCATCGAGATGACCCACTTCGGTTCCGGCATCTGATCGTAGATGCGGCGCAAGACCGGAGCCATCTTGCGCGAGACGCGGCCTGAGACGATCATCACGTCGGCCTGTCTGGGGCTGGCGCGAAACACCTCCGAGCCGAAGCGCGCCAGATCGTGCCGCGAACTCGTCGCGTTCATCATTTCGATGGCGCAGCAGGCGAGGCCGAACGTCGCCGGCCACAAACTGGACTTGCGCGCCCAGTTGACGATTGAGTCAAGCGTGGTCGTCAACACTTCCGGCAACGCTTCCGCGAGCTTATTTTCGAGACCCATAGTAAAACTCCGTAAAACTCCAGAACCGCCGCTCTAGGCTGCGGCGCGATGCTCCAACTCAGCCCTGCGCCCTTCCTTCAAGGCCAGCGCGCGCGCCTCGGCCTCTGCCTCCGCCCGCGCCCGCTCGTTCCAATCGAACAGACCCTTCTTCCGCACGTAGATGTAGCCGACTAAGAGGAGCACGACGAACAGCATCATCTCGACGAAGATCAGATTTCGCATCGCCGACCCCTGCGCCGACAGCGACTTGAAGACCACCGCCCACGGCATCAGGAAGATCAACTCGATGTCGAAGAGGATGAAGATCATCGCGATCAAGTAGAACTTGACCGAGAAGCGTTCGCGCGCCGACCCCACCGGGTCTTTGCCGCACTCGTAGGGCATCAACTTCGTGCGCGTCTGCTTGCGCTGCCCGACGAGTTGCGAGAGCAGGATGTTGCCGCCCGCGAAGCCGCCCGCGACGAGGAACATCAGCAGGATCGGCAAGTAGTCTTTCAGATCGAAATTACGCACACCGGCCTCCCGTCAGCTTGGGCTGAGAAGAGCGTAAAGCTGCTCTGAAACTAGATTGAGAATGATGGCACAAAGTCATGGTAGTGCAAGCCCCAAAGGGTGTCAAGCAAGAGGGCGCGCCGCGCAAAAGCCTCGTTTACAAGGAGATTGACCCTCTTCGGAGGGCTATGTTACTGTTCCAAGCGGCGACCCCGTGGTCAATTCTTGAGTAGCGTTTTTCCACCGCCGACGCGCCCGCGCGCATTCCTGTAAATCGTCGTGATCACCGGCTTCAACACGGACATAGAGTTTGACGGCGTCGTGTACCACGTGCAGACGGAAGACAAAGGACTCGACACGCCGTTGATCCTGTCGCTCGTCTACGTCGGCGGCGCGATTCTGGCGAGCAAGCGTTCGCATTATCACGACCTCATCAACGCGGGCTTCGACCCGCTCGTCCTCGCCGAACGCCTCCAACGCCAGCACACGCTCATCTGCGCCGCCGTCAAAGCCGGACGCATCGAAGACCTCAAACGCCTCTCGCCGCCCGCCGCCGACGAATCGGCCGCTGCGGCCGCTGCGCCGAAACCTCCGACGCAGAAACCACCCGCGGCGAAAGCCCCCGCGAAAGCGCGCGAAGCCGTCCCCGCCCCGACAGTGGTGGCGGCTGAAACGAATGCAGCTAAGGCGGCCGCGGCTGAAACGAGCGCGTCTAAGGCGACTGCGGCCGACGCGGGCGCGGCTAAGTTTCAACCGGCCGAGGACGAGTCGGACATCCTCGCTTTGGAAGACGAACCGGCTGAGTTTGTGCCGCCCGCCGTGAGCCGCCCGCAACCGCCCGCCAAGCAGACGCCTGCGCCCGTGCGCCCCGCGCCCGTCGTCAAGCAGGAAGATGATTTCATACAGGTGGAGGCTGAAGGCGCGCTGCATTTGAGCTTGATGGAGGAGCGGGAATTTCACGCGGGCGAAGTGGTGACGATCCGCGTCCGCGTCAGTCGCGGCGCGGGCGACGGCCGACTGGCGGCGTCGAACGTGCCCGTGACGGTCAAAATTCTCGGCACTGAGTTTCGCCCGTTGATTTTGACCACGCGCTCCGACCACGACGGCGTGGCAACCATTCACGCGTGGCTGCCGCGCTTCACGAAAGGACGCGCGGCGGTGCTCGTACGTGCCACCCTCGACGGCTTCACGGCCGAACTGCGCCGCGTCATCCACCAGCCTTAAAGGGAAAAACTTTGCGCGTCCAGATCAACGGGGAAATTCGCGAACTGCCGGAGGACATTACGCTCGACGCGCTCGTCCGCCAACTCGCGCTCGCGCCCGAACGTCTCGCCATCGAACTCAACCGCGAAGTGGTGCGCCGCGCCCGTTGGGCGGAGACGTTGATGCGCGACGGCGATCAAGTCGAAATCGTCCATTTCGTCGGCGGCGGGAGCGGCGAGCGATGCGCGCCGCAGAGTTGAGAAGCGCGCCGCAAGGTTAACGCGCGCCGCAGAGTCAGAGTGAAGTTAACGAAGCGCGCCGCTGAGTTAGCGAGAATATATTTCGCGCGGCCGACGGTTTTTAGAACCCTTACGCGCCGGTTGCCGTATAATAACTTTGGCTGGCGCTCGTCGCGGCCGGGGCGACCGAAGGTGGTCGCGCCCGCCGCTTGAAAGCGAGTCGCACAGGCGTCAAACGTGATCGCCCTTTTCATCATCGCATTCGCCCTGCTCGCTGCAACCGCATACACACTTTATCGCAGGCAGCACGCGTCATCTGACTATCCCGCGCAACTCGGCACGAGACCTCCGCCTCCGCGCAGCCTGTTCGACGACCGTGAGCCACACCCGGAACAACGGCGTCTCCTCGCGGCTCAGGCGAGCCAAGAGGCTCAAGCGCTTCGCCGAACGTCGCTCCTGAAACGCGCCGCCGAAGGCGACTTGACAACTCTCGCGGAAGCCCAACGCGCCGAAGACCCCGCGTTGTACGCCGCCGTCTTGGACGGCCTGCTCGACCGGGCGGCCGACTCGGAAACACGCTTACTCTCGCTCGCTTCGTTCGTCGCGGGCGACACGGACTTGCGCGGCAATTCTCGTCTCGCCGCGGCCTACACGAACCTCTGGCGCGAGCACCCGGATCGCCAGCGCACCGCCCACATGCTCCATCTGGCCGCGCTCTCCGACGACGCAGGTGTGTTTGAGAAGACAGTCGTCGCCGCGTTTGAAGCTTTGCGCGCGGGTCGTCTTAAAGATGTCGGGCGCGAAGAATTGTCCGCGCTCGTCGAAAGCGAATACTGGGTGTTGAGTTCCGCCGCGCGCCGCACGGGCGCGGGCTTCGCGTTGAAAGAACGCCTCGCCGCGCTGCGCGTCCAAACGGCGGCGGGCACTGAATCGGAGTCAACGCATGTAGAAAGCTGACGGAAGAACAGGCTAAGGCGGCCAACAGTAGTTTCGCGTGCGCCCACAGCAGCGCGCACGCCGGATTGAATCTTTAACCGTTGCATCGCAACAAAGGAAGCGACATGGACATCAATGATCTCTTCGGCAGTATGCCCCTCCTGATACTCCTCGGCATCGTGGCGCTCGTCGTGCTCATCCTCCTGAGCAAAATGTTCGTCAACGTCGGCGGACGCGAGATCGCCATCAAGGAGCGTCGTTATCTCGGCGCGAAGATGCCGCCGGGGCGCGTCGTCGCCACCGAGGGCGAGGTCGGCATTCAGGCCGACGTGCTCAAGCCCGGACTGCACTTTCTGTTGTGGCCTTTGGAGAGCGTAGTGCGTAAAGTTCCGCTCATCGAAGTGGGCGCGGAAGAACTCGGCATCATCGAGGCCGTGGACGGCGAGCCGATGCCGCCCGGACGCATCTTCGCGCCCGACCGCGCCGAGAACGCGCACAACAACTTCCAAGATCCAATCGCCTTCATCAAGCAGGGCGGCGTCAAAGGTATCCAACTGCGAACGCTGCCGCCGGGCTTGTGGCCGATTCACCCTTACCTGTTCCGCGTCTCGGTGGCGAAGGCGACCGTCATCCCGCCGGGCAAGGTCGGCGTCGTGACAGCGGCCGACGGCGATCAACTCGACGCCGGACGACTGCACGGCAAGGCCATCTCGAACCATCGCAACTATCAGGACGCAGAGCAGTTCATCGCGAGCGGCGGGCAGAAAGGCCCGCAGGTGGAAATCCTGACGCCCGGCACTTACCGAATACTGACGCAGTCCATCTCCATCGAAGACGGCACTGAAACTAAACACGGCCTCTTCTTCGTGCGCCACTACGACGCGACGATCATCAACGAGAACCAGATCGGTCTCGTCGAAGCTTTGGACGGCGCGCCGCTCGACCCGCGCGACTACGTGGCGACGCCCGTTCAAGGCCACGACAATTTTCAGGACTGCAACGAGTTCATCACGGGCGGCGGCCAGCGCGGCCCGCAGAAAGACATCCTGCTGCCCGGCACTTACTACATCAACCCGCTCGTCTTCAAAGTGATCCCCGAATCGGCTAAGGAAGTGAAGCCGGGCGAGGTGGCCGTGATCGTCTCGAACATCGGCAAAGACCCCGGCGAGGAAGTGCGCAAGGTGATGGCGGCGAAGGTGCGCGAGCGGATGGAGCGAGAGGAGCAGGAGCACGTCGAGCAGGCTGCCGCGCGCCTCGACAAACTCGGCGACGAGAACCGCAACGTCGCGGAGATACAGGAAGACCTCATGTCCGGCGACCCGGCCGACCGCAGGCTCGACGAAGGCGCGCACGAAGCCTACGTCGTGCCCGAAGGCTATCGCGGCATTCAGGAAACAGTCGTCGGCCCCGGCCGCTATTACGTCAACACTTTGGCGATCACGCCCATCGTTATCCCGACGACGAACCAGACCGTCGAGTGGACGGCGGGCGAAGTGAACCAGTCGTTCAACCCGTTCGAGGTCATCTCGAAAGACGGCTTCACGATGCAACTCGAAGTGCGCGTCGTGTTCCGCGTCAAGCCGGAGGACGCGCCCTTCATGGTCGCTAAGATCGGCTCGATTGATAAGTTGATCCAGAACGTGATGCACCCGCTCATTGACTCGATCTTCCGCAATCAAGCGTCCGAGTCGTCGGCGATGGCCTACTTGCAGAACCGGCACGAGGAGCAGGAGCGCGCGGAGGCTCGCGTGAGGGCGCACCTGTTGAAGTATCACGTTGATGTCGTCAACGTTTTGATCTGCCACATCCACCTGCCCGCCGAGTTGATGAAGACGCAGACGGAGAAGATTCTCGCCGAGCAGCGGCAGAACATGTACGACGCGCAGCGCGAGGCCGAAGAGAAGCGCATCCAACTCGCACGCATCAGCGCGCAGGCCGACAACCAGAAAGACCTCATGGCGGCGACCGTCGGCGTGGACATCGCGGGCAAACGCTCCGAGCAGCGCAAGGCCGAAGCCGACGGCGAGGCGCACTACATTCTCGCCACCGGCAAGGCCGAAGCAGAGAAGGTGCGTTTGATGGGCGAGGCGCAGGGCGTCGCTTATCACGAACAGGTCAACGCGCTCGGCGCGCAGGGCGTCGCGCTCGTCGAGACGCTCCGCGTGATCGGCGAGAAGGGCGTCCGCATCACGCCCGACGTGATGGCGACGGGCAGCAACGGCGACGGCGCGGGCGGCGGCCTCGGCACGCTCCTCCTGCTCAACCTCTTCCGCGACCGTCTGCCCAACGGGGGCGGCGAGAACGGCGGGAAACCGACGGGCGGCAACGGCGACGGGAACGGGGCGAAGTAAAAAGAGTAAAACCCGCATTACTCGTCGGCGCTGGGGAGCGGCATCGCATTTTGCGCGCCGCTCCCTTTGCCGTTCGTGGAGGTTTAGTTGCTATAATCTCGAATCGAACCCGGCGGGAATATTTCAACTGCATATGTCAACTACCTTAACCACGCAAACGGAAACTTTCGAGATCGGCGGACGCACTTTCACTTCGCGCCTGATCATCGGGACGGGGAAGTATCGCAGCTTCGAGGAGATGAAGGCGGCGCATCGCGCGTCGGGCGCGCAGATGGTGACGGTGGCCGTGCGCCGCGTGCCGCTTGACCGCAGCAGCGAGTCGTTCCTCGATCACCTCGACCCCGCGCTCGCCATCCTGCCGAACACCGCCGGGTGTTACACGGCCGAGGAGGCCATCCGCACCGCACGCCTCGCGCGCGAAGCTCTGCACACCGATCTCGTCAAACTCGAAGTGATCGGCGACCAAACGACGCTCTTTCCCGACAACGAGCAGACGCTCGAAGCCGCGCGCGTCTTAGTCCGAGAGGGCTTCACGGTGTTGCCGTATTTCAGCGATGACCTGATCATGGCGAAGAAGTTGTTGGACGCGGGTTGCGCCGCCGTGATGCCGCTCGCCGCGCCTATCGGTTCGGGTCTCGGCGTGCAGAACCCTGCGAACCTCGCGATCATGCGCGAGCAGTTACCCGAAGCCCTCATCATCGTTGACGCGGGCGTCGGCACGGCGAGCGACGCGGCGATTGCGATGGAACTCGGCGCGGACGCCGTGCTGATGAACACCGCGATTGCCGAAGCGCGCGACGCCGCACGTATGGCCGACGCGATGCGTCTCGCCATCCGCGCCGGACGCCTCGCCTATCTCGCCGGGCGCATGCCGAAACGCCTCTACGCCAGCGCGTCCAGCCCGCTCGCGGGCGTGGTCAGGTAAACGGATTTCTTTATGAGCAGCGACGCCCCTAAGCCCTCGTTCAAATCGGTTGAAGTGAACATCTTCAATCAGGTTTACAGCCTGCGCACGAACCGCGAAGTCGAGCACATCAAGCGCATCGCCGGACTCGTTGACGAGCGCATGCGCCTCATCTCCGCGCACACCACGGCGCACGACCTCGCCAAGATCGCCGTCTTCGCCGCCCTCAACATCGCCGACGAATTAAGCGACACGCGCGACCACTACGAGAGAGAGTTTCAGGAGCTACTCTCGCGCCCGTCAGAAAGCGACGCAGCCCGCGACGACTCCACCACACAAACGGGGGATACGGAGCGAGAGACGGAGCGGGCGGTAGAGACCACGACCGACGACGCCCCCAAGTCAGCCGAGCGCCAGTCGTGGTTTGAAGATATTTTCGACGCGCCCGAATCCGACGCCGCGAAAGCCCGCAGCGAACGCCTCAGTAGCAAAGTCGCCGCCAAACTCCAAAGCCTCCGCCAGCAGACCAAGCAAGAAACCTCCTTCTCCATCGAAGAAGACGATTAAGACAGTGACGAGTGACAAGTGACAAGTGACAAGAAGACGCTGGCTAGGGGCTGGTGAGCCTTCTGCGCAGAGCGTTAAGCATCCTCCGTAATTCACTCAGAAGTTCAAATGCGCTTTCAGCTTGGGCTTGCGGGCAATAACTCAGTTGAATAGAAATTATCAACTGCGTGTCTAGCTCCGCGACCGAGCCTTCTGCATGGGAGATGAATTGAATGAATTCTCCTTTTGTATGGCGTGCTTGTCCCTCGGCTATGTTCGAAGGTATCGAAACTGCGGCTCTGCGCATTTGCGAGACAAGCCCAAATTTTTCCTCCGCTGGAAAGACACCCGTGATTCTATATACCTCCTTCACTAAAGCAATGCCCTTTTGCCACACGAGCAAATCTTTATAACCGCTTGCTTTTATCTGGTCACTTGTCACTTGTCACTTATCACTCGTCACTGCTTTTAAGGATTCGCCGCTTTCGGGCTGACGCTAGAGGCCGTGCCGTTGCGTCGAAAATCGGTCGCGTTGTTGTGCGTGTCGGACGCGTTCGGGCTGCGGATGAGATCGTTGGTCGCGCCGCTCGTGAAGGTGAAAATCGTCCCCGCGCCGTAAGCGTTGAACGGCGCGGCCGGGGGCGTCGCGCCGCTTTGATATGCCAGCCCGTCTAACTTGACGCCGCCGATCTCGATCTTGATTCCGCCCGTCGTGTTGTTGAGATCGAAACTCGACGCGTTGAAGTCGGCCGCCGCGCCGAAGGTGTCCGCGCCGCCCGCGATGAGGAAGTAGCCGCGAGGCGGAATCAAGAATCTGTCGCCCGCCGCCGCGTCGAGCGTGACCGATTGAGGCGTGTTGCCGGAGCCGGACGGGCGGAACGTGACGACGAGGCCGGTGATGTCGAGCGTCTGCCCGGTCGTGTTGTAAAGCTCTAAGAAATCCCTGCGTGCCTGCGTGCTCGACGTGGCGAAGGCGACGAGCGCCTCGTTGATGATCACTTGACCCGCGGACGGTGCGGGCGGCGGCATGACCGTCAAACGCGCGGGCGCGCTCGCGACGTTCGCAGAGACGGCCGTCACCCCGGTCGCCCCTGCCGCACGACCCATTGCCAGTCCGTTCGGGTCAATCGTCGCAACGCCCGCGTCGCCCGTCGTCCAGTTGAAAGTGACGCCCGGCATCTCCTGAGCATTTTGATCGTAAGCCTTCGCGTTGAACTGCTGAGTCGCGCCCGTGCCGATGGTCGCAGACTGCGGCGTGACCTCGATCCGCGCGACGGACGGGGGCGGCGGATTCACTGTGAGGGTGGCCGCGTTGCTCGACACGTTCCGGCCGCTGCTGTCGCTCGCGGAAGCCGTGATGCGCGCCGTGCCGCTTGCACGCCCGCTCACAATTGCGCGCGCTTCGCCGCTCGCCGGACTTTGCATGACGGACTCGACCGACGCCACCTCTGTGTTGTCCGAATCGAAGTTGAACGCAGAGACGGGGAACGGTTGTTCGTATTGATCGAACGCACGCGCCGTGAATTGCTGCGCGCCGCCCACGCTGATCGTCGCGATGTCGGGCGACAGCAGGAGGCGTGTGAGGACGGGCGGCGGTGGATTGATCGTCAGCGACGCCGCGGCTTCTCGCCCGCTCGCGCGTGCGCGGATGAGAACGCCGCCCGCCGACGCGGCACGCGCCGTCGTCTCCGCCCCACTCGCGGGCGCGACGGATGCCTTGCGCGCGTCGTCCGAGTCCCAGACGAACGAGACGTTCGACACTTCGCGTTCGATGCCGTCGAGCGTGGCGTAAGCACGCGCGCGAAAAGTTTGCGCCGCGCCGATCTCGATTGTGGCGTTGGCGGGTTCGACTGAGATGCGCGTGAGAGGTGGCGAATTGAACGGCGTGCCGTCGGCGCGCGTGCCGGGCGAATGGGGGCGCGTCGCGGCGTTCAACGCGTGCGTGTGCGCGATGAAGTCGCCGCCCGTCGAAGCCTCGGCGGCGTCGGGCGAGCGCGTCAACGATTGGTCAACCGGCGCGGGCGGCGTGTTCTGCGCGGCGGCCGTGCCGTAGCTTTGGGATGCGATGATCAACTCCGCATCGCCGACGACTAGTTTGAGCGAAATTGTGTCGCCCCCGTCGTTCAGGCCGAGCGACGCGGCAGTGTAGATGCTTGCGCCGCCGAACGCGGCGTCGTCACGCGGCGGCGCGCCTCCGCCGTAGACGACGAGCGAACTCCCGCCCGCGAGAATCGTGCCCGCGGGGAAGGTGAAACGTTTGGCGGTCGTGTCCGAGACGAAGACGCCGGAGATGTCCACGGGCGACGGCGAATGATTCAGCACCTCGACGAACTCGTCGTCGTCCGCGTTGCGCACGCCGTCGCGGTTGGCGTCGCCTTCGACGGCCTGTGTAGCCGGATCGTCGGGCGGCACGTCGGCGAGTATTTCGTTGAGGACGAGCGGAACGCGCACTTCGAGCGACGCCTGCGCCGCGACCGTGCCGCCCGCGCCGTCAGAGGTTGAAGCCACAATCGTCGCCGTGCCCGCGCCCGCGCCGCGCGCAAGCCCTGCGGAGTCAATCGCCGCGATCAGCGTGTTGCTCGAAGACCACGAAAAATTCGCGTCGTCAATGGGAAGCCCTTCGGGGTCGAAGGCGCGCGCTCTGAATTGAGTCGTGCCGCCGCGATTGAGCGAAGCCGTGAGCGGCGCGACTTCCACGCGCGCAACTTTCGGTTTGGGCGGTAGCACACGCAGCGTCGCGGGCGTTGATCGAACGCCGCGCGCCGTAGCCGTGATGTTCGTGTCGCCCGCAGCCAACGAGCGCGCGAGGCCGTCGCCGTCAATCGTCGCCGCCGTCGTGTCGCTCGATTGCCAGCGGAAGATAACTCCTTGAAGTTCGACTCCGGCGGCGTCGAAAGCGCGCGCCGTGAACTGTTGTTGCGAGCCGAGTTCGATGCTCGCGGCCGCGGGCGCGACTTCGATGCGTGCGACGGGGACGCTGATCGAAAACGGCGACGCGTCAACGCGCGTGCCCGGCGAATGAGGACGCCCGCCGCTCGCGGGCGCAAGTTCGTGCGGGGTGAAATCGCCGTTGATGTCGGGCGCGCGTGTGAGCGATTGGTTGCGGTCGCCTTCGGGTTCGCCCGCGCCGCCGTAAGCCAACTGTTCGATTGTTGCGCCCGACGGGTCGAGCAGTTTGACGACGCTGCCGCCGTTTGTGAGAGACAGACTGCCGGTCGAAGCGGTCAGGACGAGCGCGCCTGCGAACGCCGTGTGCGCGGGGTCGAACGTGGCGGCCTGCGCGCCGCCGAAGACGACGACGGCCGCGCCGGGCGCGACGATGGTGTCGGCCGTGAAGGTGTGGCGCACGATGTCCGCGCCGCCCGCGTTGCGTGTGGTGAGTTGATAGCCGCCGAGGTCTAGATCAATCGTCGAGGCGTTGACGAGTTCGATGAACTCGTCTTGCGTCGAACTGCGCGTGCCGTCGTGGTTGGCGTCGCCCGCCGCGCCGTCGGGCGGGTCGGCGAGTATCTCGTTGAGGACGAGCGCGAGCGGGAAGACTGTCAGCCGCGCCGTCGCGGAGACTTCGCCGGAAGCGGCCGTGATCGTCACCGTCCCGGCCTGAATGCCGCGCGCGACGCCGCCCGCGTCAACGATGGCGATGCTCTCGTCGGACGAGTTGAAGCGGACGGGCGCGTTTACGATCTCGATGCCGTCAGCATCACGCACCGTCGCCGCGAAACGCACGGAGCGGCCGACGCCGAGCGAAGTTGATTGAGGCTCAAGCGCAATGCTGGCGGCGCGTCGCGTGCCTGTGAAATTGACGCTCGACAAATTGCTCTCGCGCCCGTCGGCGCGCACGACGAGCGGAACGCTCCCCGCTCCGGCCAGAGCGCGCGTGAGGAGGACGTGTATCTCGTCCAGACCGGGCAGGTCTGGCGAAGGCAGGATGTTTTCAACGGCCAACGTGTGCCCGCCGATGGTGACGCCGATTGATTCAGCGTGCCGCACGCCGGTTGAGAAGATGATCAAACGTCGCGGGCGGTCTGCGGCGTCAACCGGATCGAAGGGGCTGCGTAGGAACGTCTGCGCGTCGAGCGCGACGGCCGCGCCGCTGCCGTCGCTGTTCTCGGTGAAGACGCCGGGCGCGGCGCGAAGCACCTCGACGGACGCGCGCGATTCGTGCCCGTCGTGATTACGCACGACGACTTGCGCCGTGCCAGTTTCAATTTCGGCGGGGACGTGGAAGTTGATCTGCGTGGGCGAGGCGTAAAAGAGTTGCGCCTGCCGCCCGTTCACTGTGAGCGACGCGCCGCCGAGCGTGCGTGGAAACGAGCCGCCGGGCAGAGGCCGCGAGCGCGTGGCGTAGAGGGCGAGGTTGACGCCTTTCGCAATCGCGATTTGATCGGGCGCGATGGCTTTCACGCTCGATGGCTCTTTGCCGAGAGACGCGCCGTGCAGCACTTGCAGGTCGGAAGAGAAGGGCGCGCGGGCGTCGAGATGCGCCAGATAAATCTCGGAGTTGTTGGCGAACTCGCTCGCGGAAATTGTGTCGGTGAGCACGCGCGGGAAGTTGAAGGCGACGAGCGAGCCGTCCTCGTTGAGGGAAGAGATGACTTCGGCGGTCGCGTTTGAGGGCGCGCTCGTGACGCGGGAAAATTTTGCGTCGGGAAGATCATAGACGTACAACTCGACGCTCGCGTCCGCGTTGCCGCCGGAGACGTTGCGGCGGGTGGCGAAAGCGACGCGCGCGCCGTCGCCGCTGATGGTCGGGTGAAGCGGAACGTCCGCGGCGCGCGAGCCGAGCGAGGTGAGTTGCCGTAGTTGATCGTTGCGCCCGTCGTAGAGAAACACCTGCGTCGTCCGCGCCGCCGTGCGCGCCGCATAGACCACGCGCCGCCCGTCGGTGCTGATCGCGCGGCCGTAGGTGAGGGACAACTCTTCAACGCCGCCGGCAACGACGCGCGTCGAATTGTCCGCGCGATCAAACAACATCAAATCGCGCGGATGTGAAGTCTCGCCGTCGGTCGCTTGGGCGTCGCGGATGAAGGCGACGCGCGTGCCGTCGCCGCTGATCTTCGCGTCGGTCGAGTTGAGCGTGCCGGTCGTGTCGGTGAGTTGCGTGGTGCGGCGGATGGTCGTGTCGAAGAGAAATATTTCGAGGTTCGTGTCGGGGTTTGCGCCGGTGAGGTCGCGGTTTGACGAGAAGGCGACGAGCGTGCCGTCGTCGGAGATAGAGGGTTGGAAATTGCCGTCGGCGGTGCGCTCGGCCGGGTCGTGGGGCGTGGTGTGTGTGAGTTCTTGCAGGCGTCCGTCGGCAAACAAAAATATCTCGGAGTTGCCGTCGGCGTTTTCGCCCGTCAGGTTTTCGCGGCTGGCGAAGGCGAGGCGCGAGCCGTCGCGCGACACGGCCGGGGCTGGCGCGCGTGAGGCGGCCACGGTGTCGAACGCAGCGGTTTCTGCGGAGAGGTTGGCGCGGAAAGTGTGAAACCCCGCCGCGCCGCCCGCATCTCTGCCGCCGCCCGCGCCCGTCAGGTCGGCGGTTGATTCAAACGCGACGCGCCGCCCGTCGCCGCTGATGGTGGGGTTGAGGTTGAGCGCGTGTTCCGGCGTCACAGTGACGCGACGCAACGCGCCGCTCTGCGAGCGCACGGCCGCGACCCACAGGCAGACCGCGAGGGCGGCGAGGAGAGAGGCGACGAATCGCCTTGCGTAGGCGTTCGTGTTGTGAGCCTTCAGGGCATGAGGGTTTCCGGCGTGAGCGTTCGTGGCGTGAGCGTTCAAGGTCGTGCTCCTGCCGCCGCGCACACGTGGAGGCCGCCGGGCGCGCCGGTGAAGTTGGCGATTTTTTTAACGGGGCGTGAGTCTGTGGGTCGGACGCTTCGGCGACGTGCGCGTTGAGGGTTGCGCCGAGGCCGTCAATTCGCGCGGGGGGTTAAAAACTCGCTTGAGGTAACGCGCCGCGCGGCAGTGTCTCCTGCACTTAACGCGCGGCATTCTACTCTTCGACGCGAAAATTGCAACCAATAAATATTGCCACGGTCTAGTCGCAGATAGTTCGCGGGTGAAAATTAAGGAGTGACAGGGCGCAAGAGGATACCTTCGGTGAGGCAGAAGAAAGTTAGAGCGAGACTCAAGACCATCACTACGTAGTTGACGACGAGAGTCGTGCGGGCGCGGTCAATGGAGTCCTGCGTCCACGTTTCGTGCCGGTTGGCCTCGCCGAATTTATCGAGCAACTGGGCACGACTTAAGGTCGGACGCTGGCGCATCTGTTCTTCGGCATTGGGCGTTCGCTCTGTACCGTTGACGTAGCGAACTTGTGCGCTGTCGTCGGGCGGGTAGAGGAAAGTCAGCTTTTCAAAGTTCGAGCGATAAAGGAAGGCCGTCGCGATAAAGATCAGCGCGCAGAGTCCGGCCACGCCGAGCCAGTATTTTTTTCGCGACGGGGCTAAACTGTTCTGGGTGAGCGCGGCAATGAACAGAAAGACAAGCAGCATCAGAAAGGAACTGATGCCGACCGCGAATTTCACGCCGGTTTCGTCCGGGGGGGCGATGTTCAAGAGGAAGCCCCCGAAGGCGGCGAGCAGCGCCGTGACGAGTTGGACACCTCTTGAGAGATATTTATTATCCATCGTTCGCTACTTTTTAATGTACAGGTCAATCGGGGTGGTTTGCGTATCAATACGGATAAATCTCGTTACCTCGTCTGAAACAACATCATCGTCTCTGGTCGCCCAAAACACGTACTCGCCGCGTGTAATGGCTTCGTTGGTGAGGGGCGACAGTTCACTGCAAGGGTGCTTTAATTTGCGGTCGCCCGTCGGCGCATACCACACCCTGAGCTGCGACACGGGCTGCCCGCTGACCGCATGTTTGGTGCGGATGACCGTGGGCACTAGAGGGCTGCGACCGGCGCGCACTTCATCGGCAGTCGCGCGCAGATTTTCCAGATTCGGCTTGATCCGTCCCAACACGTCGGGCGAGAGTGGTTCGCCGCGGTCGGCCGCTCCGCCGAGCACCGTCTTGATTTGCTGAAGCTCGATGGCCGCCTGTAGCAGAACTTTGCTACTGATGCCTTCCTTCGGGTTGCGAAGCGCGTCAATGGAAGCGCTCGATTCCTGCACGGCCGACAAAAATTCTGTTTTATCTTCGGGGCGGGTAAAGTGTTCGTCGGTGAGCGTGGATAATTTGGATTGCAACGCATCCAATTCCTGCTTTCTCTCCACCAGTGTCTGCTCCGCGGCGAGTTGGCGCACCAGTAACACACGATAACCACTGGCTAACGCGCGCTCCAATTGCGCGCTGCCTTCGACATCGGGGATGACCAACTTCTCTCCAATCTTGATCTTCTCGATATCCGCGAGGCCGGGGTTCAGGTCATACACCAGACTGAGCGCGGTCACGTCTTGCCGGATGCCGTTTTCGGCGAGCATCTTGACGACGGAATCGCCGTAGCCTACAACCACCGTCTCCGCTTCGAAACGGACTTCCTTCGTGTTGAATGTGTAGATACCGCGTGAAGTCGGAGGCAGTTTGACCGCGACATCTGTTAAATCCGTCTGCGGAGTGACCTGAACGCTAGGTTGTGATGGTGGCGCGTTCTGCGTCGGGATCGCAGATTGAGGCTGCGCGCCGGCATAGACCGAGAGCGTGAGCAGGAACATGAGCAAGCGGAGCGACGGGCTGATTAGTTGCGGATTCAGGGGGTTTTTGGATCGCATCGGTTTTCTTCCAGCGCGCGGGAATATGTTGATGGCACGTCTGTAGATTGAGGTTGATAACAACGAGACAACTACCCACGAAGGAATACGTAGGGCGGTCGGGTCTGCGACGTTGCAGGCAGATACTATTGCTTTTCGGGGAGGCGGTCAACGACTTTTTAGCAGCTAAATATGAGACGCGGACGTCTCCCTGTGACCGAACTCCGGCAGTGCCTCGAAGACTTCGAGCGCGTAGCGGACGTTGTTGAAAGGAGCGGAGACTTGCACGCCTTGAATCAGGTCGCGCACTTCGAGCAGAGACTCGCGCGCGATCTGTAAGCCCTCGTCGCGGGCGGCCTCTTTGCCGGTGTCGGAGGCGCGGCGCATGCGTTCCATGATCGCAGGCGTGACGCGGACGCCCGGCACTTCGTTGTGAAGAAACTCGGCGTTGCGGTAGGAGACGAGCGGCCAGATGCCCGCGATGACGGGGATGCGGACGTGCTCGATCAACTTGAGGAAGTCGCGCAGTTGTCCCACGTCGAAGACGGGCTGCGTGATGGCGTACTCCGCGCCCGCCTCGACCTTGTACTCGAAACGCTTGATCTCCTCTTCCAAGTTGATCGCGCCGGGGTTGACGCCGACGCCGATGCAGAAAGAGGTGGGGCAGCCGATCGGATTGTTGCCGAGGTCGAGACCGTGGTTGAGTTTGCTGACCATGTTGGTCAGGCCGATCGAGTCAATATCGAAGACGGCGGTGGCGTCCGGGTACGGCCCCATCTTCGGCGGGTCGCCGGTGATCAAGAGCAGGTTGCGCAGGCCGAGCGCGGCCGCGCCGAGCAGGTCGGACATCATGCCGAGCAGGTTGCGGTCGCGGCAGCAATAGTGGAGCACGGCTTCGAGGCCGATCTCGCGTTCGACGAGAAGCGCGGTGGCCTGCGCGCTCATGCGCGTCTGCGCGCGCGGCCCGTCGGGGATGTTGACGGCGTTGACGCCCGCGGTCTTGAGCAGGCGAATTTGATCGAGCGTCTTCGCGGCGTCGCAGCCTTTCGGCGGCAGCACTTCGACCGTGGTGACGAACTCGCCGTTGGCGATCCGACGCGCCCAGTTGGAACGCTCCGCGAGCGGCACGACCTGTATGTCTGCGGGCTGCAACTCTTCGACGCGCGCGGGGCGTGCGGGCTTGGCCGCGGCGGCGCGTTGCTTGCGCGGCGAGACGGCGCGCACGGCGTCGGAGATGAGTTTGACGTGCGCGGGCGTCGTGCCGCAGCAGCCGCCGATCACTTTCACGCCCGCCTGTATGAGACGCTTCGCGTACTTCGCCATGTACTCCGGTGAGCACATGTAAAACTGTCGCCCCTGCACGTCGCGCGGCAATCCGGCGTTCGGCTGCGCGGACAGTTTCTTGTCCGTCACGGCGCGCATCTTCTCGATGGCCGTAAGCACGTCGGCCGGGCCGACGCCGCAGTTGAGTCCGATCACGTCCGCGCCCCACTCGTCGAGGCGCGTGGTGAAGACTTCGGGCGTCGTGCCGTAGGAGGTGTTACCGTCCGAGAGGATGGTCATCTGCGCGACGACGGGCAAATCGCATAGTTCGCGCACGGCCTGTAGAGCCTGACGTATTTCGGAGATGTCGGAGAAGGTTTCGAGGACGAAGAGGTCAACGCCGCCTTCGAGCAGCGCGGAGATTTGCTGCTTGAACATCTCCTTCGCTTCGTCGAAAGAGGTGGGGCCGTAGGGTTCGATACGCAGGCCGAGCGGGCCGATTGCGCCCGCGACGTGGCAGCGTTCGCCCGCGGCCTCGCGCGCGAGTCGTGCGGCGGTGATGTTCAACTCGCGGAGGCTTCCGTCCAGCCCGTACTGCTGCAAGTTGTGCGCGGTCGCGCCGAAGGTGTTCGTCTCGATCACGTCCGCGCCCGCGCGCACGTACTCCTGATGCACCTCGCGCACGAGATCGGGGTTCGTCAAATTCAACTCGTCGTAGGAGCGGTTGATGTAGATGCCTTTGGCGTAGAGCTGTGTGCCCATCGCGCCGTCGAACACCGTGATCTGATCGCCCGCGAGTAAGTCTCGAAATTTTTCCATAAGAAAGCAGTGACAAGTGACGAGTGACAGGTGACAAGCAAGAATCAGGGCAAGTTTAAAGACAACTCTTTTGCTTTAACTTGTCACTTGTCACACGTCACTTGTCACTCCAAAAAAAACTCCCGCGCCAAACAACGCGGGACTTCAAAAAAGCGTCTTGAAGTAGGTGGTGCTTCGTCGGAAGAGCCGTGCTGTTTAGCTGTTTATTTTACGTGGCCGCAAGTCGCCTTAACTCACCACGCCTTTTCTCAAACGCGCTTATACGCCCGTCCGGCGGCGGCTGTCAAGCGACGCACCCGCGCCGCGGCGCGTGGCCTGAGGCGTGTGGGAAACCCTCCGGCCGTGGTTGAAACTGTCTGCGCCCGCGCTGCGTATCAACCGGGACTTCTTGACAGTGGCGGTTGATTTTGGCTGAATGCTCCGAGCGTTCAAAGTTAACAACACCTTCTCCCCCGAACTTTCAGAGTGACGCTCGCTAGACTCGCGCGCCCGCGTGCGAGTCAGAACCCGTTAGAATTGAGAGGGAGACAACTAAGCATATGAGTACGACCGTAGACGCAACCGGGATGAGTCCCGTCGCCGCCACCGACACGAGCGGACTCGGCGGTCATCCGCGCGGGCTGAGCACGCTCTTTTTCACGGAGATGTGGGAGCGTTTCAGCTACTACGGCATGCGCGCCATCCTCGTGCTCTACATGACGACGGCCGTCGCGCAGGGCGGCCTTGCCTTCGACACCAAGTACGCCGGTCTCGTCTTCGGCACTTACGCCTCCTCCGTCTACTGGACGCCGCTCGTCGGCGGCTGGCTCGCAGACAAGTATCTGGGCACGCGACGCGCCGTTCTCATCGGCGGCATCATCATCGCCTGCGGCCACTTCTCGATGGTCTTTCATTCGATGATCGCCTTCTACGGCGGACTCGCGCTGATCGCCCTCGGCACGGGTTTACTCAAGCCGAACATCAGCGCGATGGTCGGGCAGATGTACGCCGAAGGCGACGAACGGCGCGACGCGGGCTTCTCCATTTTCTACATGGGCATCAACCTCGGCGCGCTCATTGCGCCGCTCGTCTGCGGTTATCTGGGGCAGAGAATTGACTGGCACTACGGCTTCGCCGCCGCGGGCATCGGCATGGCGCTCGGCCTCGTGCAGTACGTCTTGAGCGGCACGCGTTTGAAAGGCATCGGCGAGCGGCCGGTCAAGAAGAAAGAGGACATCGCCAAGACTAGAGACGCCGTGAAGGGAAGCGACGCGGATACGCTGACGCTCGTCTTCGCCGTCCTCGGCGGCGCGGCCGGACTCTCGCTCGGCTACTTCGTGGGCGGCAGTTTCGTCACGAGTCTCTTCCCGACGGTCGTCGGCACGGCCTTCGGCTACATCGTGGGCGTCGTCCGCCACCTGAACGGCGACGAGTTGAAGCGCGTGCTGATCATCTTCATCCTGTTCGCCTTCTCCGTCATCTTCTGGGCGTCGTTCGAGCAGGCGGCGACGAGCCTGACGCTCTTTGCGGATCGCTTGACGCGCACGAACATCTTTGGCTTCGAGTTTCCGTCGAGTTGGTTTCAATCGGTGCAGCCGACGTTCGTGATTCTGCTCGCGCCGGTCTTCGCCGGACTCTGGATCAAAATGGGGCGACGGAATCCTTCCAGCCCCGCCAAGTTCGCCGTCGGACTCTTGTTCGCCGGACTCGCCTTCGCGCTCGTCGCCTTCGCCTCGACCCTGACGGGCGCGGGCAAGGTTAGCCCGTTCTGGCTCGTCTTCGTCTACTTGCTGCAAACGCTCGGCGAGTTGTGCCTGAGTCCGGTGGGCTTGAGCACGGTCACGAAACTCTCGCCCGGCCGGATGGTCGGCCTGATGATGGGCGTGTGGTTCTTGTCCATCTCCTTCGGCAACTACGTCGCGGGCTGGGCGTCGGGCTTCTTCAGCGAAGACGAAGGCGCGCTCGTCAATCTGTTCGGCATCATCGCGGCCATCACCATCGCCGCCGCCGTGCTCTTGGTCATACTCACTCCGGTCATTAAAAAAATGACGCCGCGTTCAACTTAAACCAGCAGGAGAATTCAACCGTGCGTAATCGTCTGACACTTTTCACACTCGCCTTTATCTTGTTCAGCATGGCCTCCCACGCCTTCGCGCAGGAGAAGATGCTGACCATTGACGATCTCTTTGATCCGGTCAAGCGCGTCAACTTCAGCGGCTCGACGCCCGCCCCGCGCTGGCTCAAGGACGGCAAGACTTATCTCGTCGCGGGCGACCCGTCGAAGCCGGGCACGCCGCGCCTCCTGCGCGTCAACGCCCTGACGGGCGAGTCGTCGGCCTTCTTCGATGCCGCGAAGATGGAGGCCGCGCTCAACGCTTTGCCCGGCATGTCGAAAGAGGACGCGCGCCGTCTCGCCAACCGCACCAACTACCAGTTGAACCCGACGCAGACGGGCGCGCTCTTGAACCACGCCAACGATCTCTTCTATTACGAGTTCGGCAGCGACCGCGCGTGGCGTCTGACGAACACGCCGGACGAAGAGGTCGGCGAGACGTTCAGCCCCGACGGGCGCATGGTCTCTTACGTGCGCGGCAACAACATCTACATCGTTGACTTCGCCACGCAGAAGGAGCGCGCGCTCACGAGCGACGGCTCGCCCAAAATCCTGAACGGACGCCTCGACTGGGTGTATCAGGAAGAACTCTACGGGCGCGGCAATTTCGAGGGTTACTGGTGGAGTCCCGACTCGAACATGATCGCCTACCTGCGTCTGGATGAAACGCCGGTGCACGAGTTCGCCGTGGTGGATCACATCCCCGTCCGGCAGGAGTTGGAGATCACGCCGTACCCGAAGGCGGGCGACCCGAACCCGATAGTCAAACTCGGCATCGTCAACGCCTCCGGCGGCGCGACGCGCTGGGCGGACACGGGCAAGTACATGCCCGAAGACCTCTTGATCACGCGCGTCGGCTGGACGCCCGACAGTCGCCGGGTCATCTTCCACGCGCAGGATCGCGAGCAGAAGTATCTCGACCTCAACCACGCCAACGCGTCGGACGGCAAGACCACGACACTCTTTCGCGAAGAGACCAAAGCGTGGGTCGAAGCGAAGGACGACAACCCGCGTTATTTGAAAGACGGCTCGTTCCTCTGGCTGAGCGACCGCAACGGCTGGCAGCACCTCTATCACTATTCGGCCGACGGCAAGTTGATCCGGCAGGTGACGGACGGCAAGTGGGAGATACGTTCGATTCAGGGCGTGGACGAGGCGAAAGGCATCCTCTATTTCACGGGCACGGAGGCGAGCCAGATTTCGCCGAATGCCTACCGCATCAAACTCGACGGCACGGGACTGACGCGCATCACGCAAGGGCCGGGCGGTCACCGTGTTGATTTCAACCCGACCTTCACGCACTACGTCCACTATTGGAGCGACATCAACACGCCGCAGCAGGTGCGTCTCTACGACGCGAGCGGCAAACTCGTGCGCGTGCTGGCCGAAAACAAAGTTCCGACTCTAAGTCAGTACAAACTCGGCAAGGCCGAACTGATGCAGGTCAAGACGCGCGACGGCTTCACGATGGAAGCGATGATGATTCGCCCGCCTGACTTCGACCCGTCGAAAAAATACCCTGTGATGTCGTTCACCTACAGCGGGCCGCAGGCCGCGCAGGTGGCCGACCGTTGGGGCGGCGTCGGCTACCTCTGGCATCAGTTGCTCGCGCAGAAGGGCTACATCGTCTGGATTTGCGACAACCGCACGGCGAGCAACAAGGGCGTGGAATCCGCTTGGCCGGTCTACCACAACTTCGGCGAGTTGGAATTGCGCGACTTGGAAGACGGCGTGTCTTGGTTGAAGTCGCAGCCCTACGTTGACGGCTCGCGAATCGGTCTGTGGGGTTGGAGCTACGGCGGCTACATGACCTCCTACGCGCTGACTCACAGCCAGAGCTTCAAGATCGGCATCGCCGGGGGCACGGTCTCCGACTGGCGCGATTACGACAGCATCTACACAGAGCGTTACATGGGCACGCCGCAGAACAACCCCGAAGGCTACCGCAAGAGTTCGCCGCTCTTTGCAGCGAAAGACTTGCACGGCAAACTGCTGCTCATTCACGGCACGATGGACGACAACGTTCACGTCCAGAACACCATCCAGTTCGCCTACGAATTGCAGAAGGCGAACAAGCCGTTTCAACTCATGCTCTATCCCAAGTCGCGCCACGGCGTGACCGACCCGCTCCTGCTCAAACACATGCGACAGATGATGACGGACTTCATCGTCCAAAACTTATAAGACTTGGGGAAAGGGAAAAGGGGAAGGGGTAAAGGTAAAAAGAGGAAGCGGGGCGCTGCAACTAATCGCAGCGCCCC
>JAVEDE010000102.1 GCA_030841105.1 Pyrinomonadaceae bacterium | reverse complement strand
TGCTCTTCCGATCTCGCGGCCTTCTCACGTCGCGTTCAGGACTTACTGCTTGATCAACGCCAGTCGCCGACGAGGACGAAAGGCGCCCAGTGGAACGGCGCGCTGTATTTCTTCCCCTCGATCATGGCGAGTTGCGCGGCGCGCATCGCGGCCGACGGCGCGGCGGGCGTCTGCTTCGTCAGCAGACGCTTGTAGAAGTCGGTCATCAAATCCGCCGTTGACTTGTCCGAGACCGACCACAAACTGACGCCGACTGTCGGCGCGCCCGCGTACATGAAAGCGCGCGTCAACCCGATGACGCCCTCGCCGCGTCGCTCTCGCCCTAAGCCCGTCTCGCACGCCGACAGCATCACGAGCGGCGAGCCGAGCTTGAGGTTGAAGATTTCGTCGGTGCGGAGGAAGCCGTCGCCGCCGCTGCGGTTGCCGACGAGCGAGAGGACGACGCCTGTGAACTGCGGGCGTTCCGTGTTCAGCAGCCCGTGCGTGGCGACGTGCAGGATGCGGTACTTGCTCACGTCCGTCGTCTTCACCTTGCTCTCGCTGGCGTCGAGGTCGAGCCAGACGTCGGGCGCGAGGCCGGACGTGCGCGCGAAGGCGGCGATCTGTTGCGCCTCTGCGCGCGTGCCGTTCAAGCGCGCGAGCCGAACGTTACTGCTACCGGCAGCGGCGGCCGTGTCCGGCGCGCCCGTCAAATCTCCGACCGCGCTGTTGACCGCAAGCATCTCGCCCGATTGACCGGCGGATGCGTTCGCGCCGACGCCCTGCAAAATCTTCGCGCGTGGATCAGAGGCGTCGAAGATCGGATCGGCGACGAGGAGCAGGCCGCGCGAGTTCGCCGCGGCAGCAGCAGCACCGCCCGCCGCGGCCTGTTGCCTGATCGCCGCCACGACCGACGCCGACGGCGCGTAGATTACTTCGTTGGTGCGGACGAGATAGGGCAGCGTGGAATAGTCGCCCCCGCCGCCTGCGGCCGTGACGAGCGACTCGAACGGGACGTAGTTGAGCGCGCCGTCGGCGACGACGAGCAGACGCTTGTTGGCGACGAGCGAAGCGGCAGGGGCGACCGTCGCTTGATAGAGCGCGTTGGAAGTTTCGGCGAAGGCGGCGACGTTAGCGGTCGTCGCGTTGTTTGATAGGGCGATGCCGCGCTCCTCCAACATGCCGCGCGTCTGGCTGCCCGCGTCGAGCAGCGAGCGGCGCAAACTCTGCGGCACGATCTTATCGCGTAAGCCCATCGCGAGCGCGTCGAGTTTGTCGCGCGCGGGCAACTGGCGCAGGGTGACGCCCGTCTGCGTCACCGCCCACAGGTACGACTGATCGCGGCCGAGACTGTATTCGAGCAGCACGGTGTCGGCGTCCAAGACCTTCTGCTGCACCTCTGCGAGCGTCAGCGGTTGCGCCGAGGTGAGCGCGCCGTAGCGCGGGCTGGCCGCCCTGATCTGATTTTCCAGACTGTCATATTCGACCGAGAGCGACTCCAACTGTTCTTCGAGTTTCTCGATGCCTTCGGCGGGCGGCTCGCCCGTCAGGCTAACGCCCGTGATCTGCTGCGCGATCTCCTGCTGGCGTTCGAGGTTCTCCTGCTTGCGGCGGACGAGTTCGGCGGGGACGCCTTCGGTGATGGTCGTGCCGGTCTCGCTCAGCATGTCGAGGAGCGAACGGGCGCGACCCTGTTCGACGATGCGGAACGACTCGGCCGCAAGCGCGAGCGCGTCGCCCGCGAGCGGGGCGTTCTTGTCCGTCGCTGCGTTGAGGGCGGCGGCGGCGAGCGCGCCCGAAGCCTCGTCGAACACGTCGCGGGTGGTGGCGAGAAAAGTCGTGCGCGCTTCGTCCGCGCGCAGAGAGCCTTGCCGGATCGTCTCGATGGTCTGCAACGCCGTGCGGTAGGCGGCGAAGGCATCCTGTAACGCCTTCGACTTCTTCGCCGCGTCCGTGGCCTGCGCGGCGAGCATCAGGTTCGCCTTGCCGACGCCGCGCTGCGCCGGCCACTGTAGGTCGAGCCGCTTGTCGGCCTGCGCGCCCTTGGCCGCATCGGTGTAAAACTTGAGCGCGTCTTTGATGTTGCCCTGACGGAGCGCGACATCGCCGAGGCTCGTGTTGGCCGCGACGCGGAAGCGGCGCATCTGCCCGATCTTGCCGATCAGCGGGACGCTGCCGCTCGTCGAGTCGAGCGCGTTCGCGAAGTGTTTGCGCGCGTCGGCAAACTCGTCGTTGAAGTAGTTGACGCGGCCGAGTCCGAGTTCGTAGGTCGCGTAGAGGATGCTCTGGCGGTAGAGTTCAAAAGTCTGCTGCACCTGACTGATCGTGCCGACCGCGCTGACGCCCGTCGAGACGGAGGCGTCGCCGCGCGCGATGCCGCGCCCCAAGCCGCCGATGCTGCCGAACAGGCCGCCGCCCTTCTTCGCCACGCCGAGCGTGCTAGTGTCCGGCTTCGTCACGCGCATGCGCGTGTAGGCCGCGCCCGACTCTTCGACGTTGCCCGCGCGATAATGAGCCTCGCCGATCTTGGCGAGCATCAGGTTGGCGTTGAAGTCTTCGTCGCCGATGCCGACGACGCGCTTGGCGATGATTGACCCCGGCTTGTTGCCCGCCTGTTGAAACAACTCGTAAGCCTTCTGATAGTTCGAGAGCGCGGTGCGGTGCTGCCCCTGCCGCGAATAGAGATCGCCGAGCGCGTCGTGCGTCGCGGCCTGACCGCGCACCGAACCCGACGCGTTGAAACTTCTGAGCGCGGACTCCAACAGAGGGAGTGCCTGATCCGCACGCCCCTGCTTCAACAACTTACGTCCCTGCCGCAGAGACTCCATGCCGCCGCCGGGTTGCTCGCCCTGCGACGCCGCCGGTTCAACAACGACGGCGGGCGCGGCGGCGGCGACCGTGTTGAGCGGCGCGGCGACGACGGCGCAGGCGAGGAGGAACGTCAAACAAATACTTCGGGGTTTCATAATGTCTCCGTACTGACTAATGACTACGTGTTAACTAATGACTATGTGCTGACCCTGATGATCTGCGTGCTTACTTGTGAATCAAATCAATCGCCGTGACGAGCATCTTCGCGTTGGGCGAAGCGGTCAGGCGAATGACGGAGGGCGTCGGCGCGCCCGCTCCCAAACCGAGGCCGCGCGAGGTCGCCTCGCGCTCGTCCGCCGTCCGCGCGCGACCCTGATCGTTAACTTTACTGACGGCCACCTGCTCGCGCTCCTGCGCCGCCTTGAGTTCCGTCCATGCCGCCGCGGCCGGTCGCCAAGGGCACGTGTGTTGTGCGTCGAAGCAATAGTTGGCGAGGGCTTCGCCCGTCGGCACGCCCGCGAGCGGCTGGCGCGCGAGCACGATATAGAGACGTTCGGCGGCGGGCGGGTCTTTGAAGACGAACCAGCGCATCTCTTCCGTGGCCTCTGCGCTCGAAGGGATTTCGTAGGGGACGTGCGCGCGGACGAAATTGCCGCCGCCGTTCAGGCGCGTGTCGGGGAAGATCATCGAGGGCGCGCCGTCGTTCTCCGTGTGGAAGATGTAGAGGTAGCCGTCGGTGTTGGTTTCGAGCGCGACGCGGATGGCCTCGCCCGTGCGGAACTGGCGCGAGGAATCGGTGCGGACGGCCAGACCGTTGTCGCCGAGCGTGAAGAAGGTATAACCCAACCCAAGCTGGCGCGGCTTCGACTCGACTTCGCCGGTAGTTCTGCCGCCGCCGGGAGGTCTCACTTCGGCGACGACTTTATCATCCTTAGCGGGGCGCTCGCTCTTGCCGGGGGTCTTCTTCGCGCGCGCGTTGCCGGACGTTTTAGCGATGCTCTTTTTCGAATTGTTGCTCGACGAATTGTTCGCGGCGACTGCCGGGGCGTTTGCTGTCTCCGGCGTCGTCACGGCCGCGCCCGCGCCGCCGCTCGCTTTCGCCGCCTCTTTGTTTCCCGTCTTCGTGCGCGTCGTGAGAAACGCGCCGCGCGTCATGATCTCTTCGTCCTGCGGCGTCGGTTGCGGCTGCTGCCCCTCCTGCGCGACGACCGGGACGACACAGACGAGCGCAATCAGGAGAAGCTGTGAGAAAAGTTTGCAACGCATGTTCCGAATCACTCCTTCCGTCGTCAAAGCAACAAGGCGTGTGGCGTTCATTCGAGGGCGCGGCCACTTGCCACACAGGCCACGCAACTCATGCGCGATGAACTCGCGCGACCAACTTCTTCGCGATGAACTCGCTTGACTAACTCGTGCGACTAACGATGTTCGATCCGTATGTCGAAGATGACCGGCTCGGACGGCGCGCCCGCCGAACCCACGGCGACGGCCACCGCCGCCCCGCCCTTCGCATCCGAATCTTTTACGTCGGCAAAGGGCAGCGCGGTTTTAGCTCGCGCCCGCAAGTCCTCCAACTCTTTCAACTCGGCGGGCGTCAGTTCGTGCCCCGCTTCCGTGGCGAGGAAGGCGGGCGCAAGCAGTGGCGTCCGCGAAAAAATAACGACGTACTCTTCCGTGCCGGGATTCTTGTCGAGTTCAAGCACCTGCCCGTCGCCGTAGGGGAAGGTGAAATCCGCGCCCGCCGGGGCGAGGTTCGTCTTCATGATGCCGGCGGGGCGCGCGGTCAGAAAAGTCGTCGGCGCGTTGCCCTTGCCGGGGCCGACGATGTAGAGATAGCCGCGTTCGCGCGCCACGAAATGAAACTTGAACTGCTGCCCCGACGGCAGAGTTAACTCCTTCGCCGCGACGCGTCGCCCTTCGCCCTGCTCCGCGTCGTCGAATGCTTCGACCCAGTAGTTCATCAACTCGAAGCGCGCGGGCGGCGCGTCAACCGTCCCCTTCGCAACTGTTCCGCCCTCGCCATTCCCCGACGCGCGCCGCGCCTGCCAACTGTTCCACGCGAGCCAGCTGCCCGCAACGACGCCGCCTGCCACTAACAACGCGAGCGCGACGACCGTCAACTTGGCGAGCGAGCGTCGCGCCGCAGGCTGCGCGTAAAGGTGCGCGTGGGATGCGGGCGTCGGCGGCGTCGTTGTCGGCATCGGCGTCGCAACCGGCGTTCGGGCGCGCGCCTGTTCCGCAGCGGTGGCCGCCGTGAGTTGTGTCGCTAATGCTTGCGGCGTGGTTTCGCTGCCTGCACGTGGCGCGGGCGTCACCGCCGCCGCCGTTGTTGCGTCGTCCTCACGGATGAGAGTCTGCGACGATTCAAAGTCAGGCAGCACCGCGATCATGGGGTCGTGCCGGTTCGCGCCCGACGCGAGGCCGAGCGCGGCGCGCACTTCCGACGCGAACACGCCCGCGGTCGCCGGTCGATCCGCTCGATCCTTCGCCATCGCGCGCTCGACCGCACGCGCGAACTCCTCCGGCACGCCCGCGACGACCGTGTGCAACTGCGGCACGTGACGGCTGACGTGCCCCTGCCGCAACTCGCCGAGCGTGTGGCCGACGAAAGGCTTCGCGCCCGTGACCAACTCGTAGAGGATGACGCCGAGGCTGTAGATGTCCGCGCGCCCGTCAATCTCCGCGTTGCCGTCGCGCGACGGCTCGCCCCACTGTTCGGGCGACATGTAATAGGGCGTGCCGAGAATCTGCCCGGCCAACGTGAGCGCGCCGCCGCCATCGCCGACGTGCGTCTCCGCCACGTCGCGCAGTTTGGCGATGCCGAGGTCGAGCAGTTTCACCTGCAACTCGCCCCCGGCCACGCGGTTCAACATCACGTTCTCCGGCTTGAGGTCGCGGTGAACGACGCCATGCGCGTGCGCCGCTTCAAGCGCGCCGACGATGGGTTCGAGAATTTGCCACGCCTCTGTGGGCGACAGACGCCCGCGCTGCTTCAACTCTTGATCGAGCGAGTGGCCTTCGACGTATTCCATCACCATGTAGGTGAGGCCGTCCGCGCCCGTCCGCAGATCGTAGACGGTGACGGCGTTCGGGTGACGGAAGCGACGCGCCGCGCGCCCCTCGCGCTGAAAGCGGCGCAGCCACTCGGCGTTGTGACGCATCTCCGGCTTGAGCGTCTTGATCGCCACGCGGTCGCCTAAGAGGATGTGACGCGCGCGGTAGAGCGTGCCCATGCCGCCGCGCGCGATGAAGGATTCGATCTCGTACTGCCCGTCGAGCACGCGCCCGACCATCTCCTCGCCCGCCTCAGTCTCTTCCAGCACGTCGCCGTCGCGCGGGCAAAACGTCGCCGCGCTCTCGTAACTCGTTCCGCATTGTGGGCAGGTTTTCATTACAGGAATTCGGACGAACGATACAGGGCAACACTCGCGCCGGTTGATGCGCTGGCGCTGGCTGACGAGACTCAAAAGTCTAACACGGGCGCGCGGGCGCGTGAATCATTCGGGCGACGGCGCGTGGTCGTGAACGGCACGCAAACTTTTCGACAACCCAAAAACATGGTGCGCACATCGAAGCAAAAGGTTAAACTCTGGCGCGTTATACGAACGTGCTCTCAGCGTTTACCCCCAGACCGCTCGGAGAATTGTTTTTTATGACGATCCTGGAACGGCTCGGCCAGCGTTCAAAACTATTCCTCATCATCCTCGGTCTTCTCCTCGTCGTCCTGCAATGCGTCATCAACTACCTGACGGGGACTGACACCGCGCTCTACATCTTTTACCTGCTGCCCATCTCGCTCGTCGCGTGGCTCGTCGGGCGGCGCGCCGCCCTCTTCGTCTCGCTCGCCAGCGCGGCCGGTTATTTCATCACCGAAAAATCCACCGGCCACTACGACGCGCGCCCGCTCCTCCCCTATCTCAACGTGCTCGCGCAACTCGCCGCCTTCCTCTTCGTCGCCTACTTCGTCTCCGCGCTGCGCCGCTCGCACGATCAGGAACGCGAACTCGCGCGCACAGACGATCTCACGGGCGTCATCAACCGCCGCTCGTTCTTCGAGGCCTCGCAGCAGGAGATCAACCGCGCGCGTCGCCACCGCCACCCCTTCACCGTCGCCTACATGGACGTGGACGACTTCAAACTCATCAACGACAACTACGGCCACAGCATCGGCGACACGGTGCTCCGCAGTGTGACGCAGACGATCAAAAACAACATCCGCGAGATTGACGTGGTGGCGCGTCTCGGCGGCGACGAGTTCGTCATTCTGATGCCGGAGACGGGCGAGGCGGCGGCGCAGGTGGTCGTCGCTCGCGTCCACCAACACCTGACGGACACGATGCGCGAGTACGGCTGGCCGATCACGTTCAGCATCGGCGTGGTGACGTGGACGACGCCGCCGCGCACCGTTGACCTCATGCTCAAGCAGGCCGACGAGGCGATGTACGAGGTGAAGAACGGCGGCAAGAATCGCGTCACGCACCTCAAGCTCTCCGGCGAACCCATCGCGGCGGCGACTTAAATTCACCTCAATGTCTCCGCCCTTGCGAACGTCTCCCGCGCCTCGAATCTTCCGACTTGCAAACGCCCGCCCCTGCTTCTAACGTCTCCCCGATGAACCCGACCGACATCGCCATCCTCGCCCTGCTCATCCTCACGGCCGCCGCGCTCTATTCTTCGGTCGGCCACGGCGGGGCGTCCGGTTATCTGGCCGCGATGGCTCTCTTCGGCCTCGCGCCCGCCACGATGAAACCGACCGCGCTCTGCCTGAACGTCCTCGTCGCCTCCATCGCCACCTTCCGCTTCCGGCGCGCGGGCTGTTTCTCTTGGTCGCTCTTCTGGCCTTTCGCCGTCGCCTCGATCCCGCTCGCCTTCGTCGGCGGCGCGATCAGCCTGCCGACCACCGTCTACAAACAGATCGTCGGCGTCACGCTGCTCTACGCGGCCTTCCGGCTCTTTCTCTTCACGCGTGCAAAGGCCGAAGCCGCGGCGGTGGCGACGCGCGCCGCGCCGCTCGCGCTGGCGATGCTGTCGGGCGGCTTGATCGGATTGTTGTCGGGTCTGACCGGGGTGGGCGGCGGAATCTTTTTGAGTCCGCTTCTGCTGTTGATGAACTGGGCTGACACGCGGCGCACGGCGGGCGTCTCCGCCGCCTTCATCCTTGTCAACTCAATCGCCGGGCTGTCGGGAAACTTGACCACGCTACACGCGCTCCCGCCCGCGCTTCCCTACTTCGCCCTCGCGGCCGTCGCGGGCGGCATCATCGGCTCGGAGTTCGGCAGTCGGCGACTCGCGAGTGTCACGATTCGCCGCCTACTCGCCGTCGTCCTCGTCGTCGCAGGGATCAAGATGATCTTCGTGTGAGATGATCTTCGTCTGATTACACGCGAAAGCTGATCACGAGCGTTTAAGTGAAAGACTCTCTACGCCCCTCTATGACTTCGCACTGCTTCCCTGCGGCTTTGCTCTGCGCCTTCGGCGGTGAGTTTTTCTTACTCTTGCTCTTCGGAGATTTTGATGTCGGCAAGCGTGTCAACGCCGACGGGTCGCGTGTCGGGCGCGCCGCCGATCATCTCTGCGGCGGTCGTCTCCCCGGCAGTTTCCAAGTCGCCGACGTCGCCGCCGTTAGCATCGGTCTGTGTCGCCGCCGCGTCGTTCGTGCCGTCCGTTTCCTTCATCCGCTTGACCTCACTCATTAGCGCCTTACGCCCCGACCGGGACGTGCAAAGCCTCCGTGGCTTCGCTCGCCACCGCGCCCGTGTAAATCTTCCGCGCGTACTCTTGCACCATGCGGTCGCTGTTGAACTGCGGCACGAGCGTCTCGATGGCGCGCTTCATCATCCCCACCCAGCGGCGCGGGATGCCGCTCGCGTCGCGCTCGTAGTAAGCGGGCACGAGTTGTTCTTCCAAGAGCGCGTAGAGCGATTCGGCGTCGCGCATGTCCTCCTCGTGGCTCTCGCCTTCGGCGTGCATGTCGGCAATCGCCCAGCCGTTCGTGCCGTCGTAGCCTTCCGGCCACCAGCCGTCGAGGATGGAGAAGTTCAGCCCGCCGTTCATTGCCACCTTCTCGCCGCTCGTGCCCGACGCTTCGAGCGGGCGGCGCGGCACGTTCAACCACACGTCAACGCCCTGCACCATCTTGCGCGCGATCTCCTGATCGTAGTCTTGCAGGAAGACCGTGCGGTTGACGACCTGCGGGTCGAGTTTCCAGAGCGCGAGTTGCTGCAAGATTTGCTTCGCGCCCTGATCCTGCGGGTGCGCCTTGCCCGCGAAGACGAACTGCACGGGTCGCTCTGCATCGTTGATCAACTTCAACAGGCGGTCGGGGTCTGTCAGGATCAGACTCCAACGCTTGTAGGCGGCGACGCGACGCGCGAACCCGATGGTCAATGCGTCTGGGTCGAACGTCTCGCGCGCCGCCTCGACAAACTCCATGCCCTCGCCGCGCTGCAAGCGCGCGAAGTATTGCCGCTCGCGGATGAAGGCGATGAGCTTCTGCTTCATCAGGCCGTGGACGCGCCACAACTCTTCGTCGGGGATGTTCGCCACGCCGCGCCGCCAGACTTCGGCCTCGCACTCGTGCTCCTCCCAATCGGGCGCAACGTGGTCTTCATACAAACGGCGCAAGAGCGGCGAGACCCACGTCGGCGCGTGGACGCCGTTCGTCACGTGCGTGATCGGCACTTCGTCCACGCTGAGCGTGGGGAACATCTTCTGCCACAACTCGCGCGACACTTCGCCGTGCTTGCGGCTCACGCCGTTCGTCGTGCGGCACATCTTCAGAGCGAGCGGCGTCAGACCGAACAACTCATCCTCGTCGCCCGTCTGCACGCGGCCGAGATCGAGAAACTGTTCGTGCGTGAGCGTCAGCGACTCGGTGTAGCCGCGCCCGAAACAATGTTCGACGAGCGACGGCAGAAATTCGTCGTGACCCGCGGCCACCGGCGTGTGCGTCGTGAACACGCAACGCGCGCGCACCTCTTTCGCGGCCTCGTTGAAAGTCTTCCCCTGCGCCACGAGTTCGCGCGTGAGTTCGAGCGTGAGGAAAGCGGAGTGGCCTTCGTTGAGATGAAAGACGTGCGGCTCGATGCCGAGTTTGCGCAGCAGCCTGACGCCCGCGATCCCTAAGACCATCTCCTGCACGCAGCGTGTCTCGCGGTCGCCGCCGTAGAGATGACCCGTGATGAGGCGATCAATGTGTTCGTTCTCTTCGAGGTTCGAGTCGAGCAGGTACAGCTTCACGCGCCCGACCAACACCTGCCACGCCTGAAAGCGGACGAGCCGCCCGCGTATTTCGAGTTCGACGCGTAGGGGCTGGCCGGTCTCCGGGTCGTTCAGCAGTTGAATGGGAAGCTTGGCCGGGTTGATCGTGCCGTAGTGCTCTTCCTGCCAGCCGTCGCGGCGGAGGCGTTGGCGGAAGTAGCCGTGATGATAGAGCAGCCCGACGGCGACGAGCGGCAGTCCGAGGTCGCTGGCGGATTTGAGATGATCGCCCGCGAGCATGCCGAGGCCGCCGGAGTAGAGCGGCAGCGAAGTGTGGACGCCGAACTCGGCGCAAAAATAGGCGACCGGATTGTCGTGCGTGAGTCCGGGCGCACCCTCGCGCGCCCACGTCTTCGTCTGCGGATTCATGTAGCGCGTGAACCGCTCGCCGAGCGAGCGCACGCGCTCGATGTAAACGGGGTCGGTCGCCATCTGCATCAGGCGATACTCGGACACGTCTAAGAGCAGGCAGCGTGGGTTCAACTCGCACTCTTCCCACACCTGCGGGTCGAGGTCGCGGAAGACCGCCGCGCCGTCAGCCGCCCAACTCCACCAGTAATTCCACGACAGACGCCCCAACGCGCTCAACGTTTCGGGCAGCGCGTGCCCCAACTTGTTTTCCACTTGTTCGATCCTCATGACACTCTATTCAAATTTATGATTGCGTAAAAAAATCTCCGCGCTCGGCGGCGTAAAAAATACCAGTCGCACTTCTTCGAGTTTCGGACGCGCCTCTGCGTTCGCTGCGCCGTCCTCTTCCCGCGTCAAAAATTCTCGAATCGCCTGCGACGACACTTGCGCCGCCTCTTCCGCCGGGTAGCCGTAGACGCCCGTCGAGATGGCGGGAAAGGCTATCGAGGCGACGGCGTGTTCGACGGCCAGCGCGAGCGAGTTGCGATAACAGGCGGCGAGCAGTTCGGCCTCACGTCCCGCGTGCTGTCCCCAGATGGGGCCGACCGTGTGGATCACGTGGCGCGCCGCGAGTCGCCCGCCCGTCGTGATGACGGCCTCGCCCGTCAGCAGCCCTTCCGGATAACGCGTGTTGCGGATGACGCGACACGCTTCGAGAATCTCTGCGCCGCCCGCGCGATGAATCGCGCCGTCCACGCCGCCGCCGCCGAGCAGAGACGAATTCGCGGCGTTCACCAAAGCGTCCGTCGCCTGCCGCGTGATATCGCCGACGACGACGCTCACGCGCCCGTGCAAGAAACTATTCATTGTTTGATCAGGCAACGAAGTGTAACACCGTTCGGCCTGAAAATCAGTTCGCGGGGGAGGGTTATTCGACAAGTCGCCGGGGAGATTGAACCAGAGGCGCGGAGGCTCGCTTTCCGCTCACGTTCGCGTTGGTGCAAGCGTGAGCGGAGAGCGAGTCTTCAACACTCAGGCTTCCCCGCTTACAACTGCGCGCGCAATTTTCTTTTCATGCGAGGCCGTGCGCCGCCCGTATGAATCTCCAAGTCTAACCTTCGCCGCCGCCGTCGCCTTCCTCGCCTTCATTGCCTTCCTCGCGCGGCTCGACGCTCACTTCGTCGAACATGCCGTGGCGCACGATGGCCTCGGCGACGCCCTTCGACTTGTGCTCAGTGAGCGGGTGTTCGGGGTCTGTGCTCGCGATCTCGAACAACTCTTCGTCCAGCAGGCGCACGCCGAGCATGCCGAGAGAGACGCCGGGCACAACTTCGATCTCTTTC
Source organism: Pyrinomonadaceae bacterium (assembly GCA_030841105.1). GTDB lineage: Bacteria > Acidobacteriota > Blastocatellia > Pyrinomonadales > Pyrinomonadaceae > JAIVJZ01. The sequence goes on along the minus strand of JAVEDE010000102.1, from coordinate 57,662 downwards.
AGATTATGTATGCGAAATCTGCCCGTCTGCTCGACCCAATCTTCGAGGAACGGATCGCGCAGCGCGTGTTCGGCCTCGACTTCCGTCAGGTACGGGCCTTCCACGATCAAGCAGTATTCGCGGCCGCTGTTAGTCTTCATGTTCCGCCACTGTTGAGGCGCGCCGCCCGTCGCGGGGTGCGCTATGGTGGGGCTCACTTTAACACCTGTCGGCGGCACGCGGCAAAACTTTTTCGCGGGCGAATCAGGCGGTAAAACGGCGAGACGCCGCCGGGAGTTAATAACTCCCGGCGGCGTCTGGAAAGTCTTTAATCAAGACCGCGCGTGTGCGCGTAGACGGAAAGTTCAGTAAGCGCCGTCCGACCCGTTGAGCGTCCGGCTCAGACGTTCGAAGTAGGCGTTGAAGGTGACGTAGCTCGTGCCTTGAAAGTAGGCGCGGCCGCCCGTCTCGTCAGAGATGCGGTTGAGCGCGCTCTGGCCGAAGCTGATCGCCTGCCGGTTGTAACTCGTGAGTCCGGCCGACGGCGCGTAAAACGAGTAGACGGCGACCTGCCGACGCTTCGCCTCGCGCACGGCGCGTTCCATGTCCATGCTGTTGATGGTGCTGAACGAGTCGAAACCGCGCGACGTGTCGAGACCATCTGAGATGAGCAGCACGGCCTTGCGGTTCTTACCCGCCGCCTCGAAGTGGCGCAGGGCTTCGATGACTTCCACGTAAGGGTTGTACGGCGCGGCCGTCACGTTCCCGACCGGAATGCGCAGCGCGCGCCCGGCCTGTTCCAGGTCTTCCGTGAACGCCTGCCGCACCTGCAACGTGCCGGTCGTCAAATAGCCGACCATCACGCGCGAACCCGCGGGCAGCGTGCGGATGAACTCGCGCGTCGCGTCAATCTCGTTGCCCACGCGCGACACGAGGTCGTCCTGTACGAGGATGGCGAGGTCAAGCGGCGCACCGCTGATCGCGCGCACGCGCTTCGCCTTATTCTCCGCGCCGCCGTCTGTGGCGGCAAACGCCGGGACGGCGGCGACAATCAACACGAGAGCCGCAAACGCCGAAAAGATTTTTCTCTTATTAAACATTTCAATTTCCCTCAACCCCGAAGTTCTCTACCAAAACGTCGGGCACAAACCTATCAAATTACACCCCCGTAGCTCGCAAGAAAACGCGCCGGCCGGAGATCGCCCGCCGCGCGCGCTGGTGTGTACCTTTCGCGCCAATCGCGCGCGAATATGTTGGCAGAACTAGGATGCGCGGCGACGCGCGCGGGATGGCTTCAAAATAGGGGTGAGGGATGGGACAAAGGGATGAGGGCGGAGTGATGAATTAAGACAGGTCAATAGTGAATGGTCAGTGGTGAATTAAAGAAAGCAGTTTTCTCCATTCACTATTAACCATTCACCATTTACTTGTCTTGGTTCATCACTTCTTCGTGTGTAGCTGGCAGACGCCCGTGGCGTCGCAGGGCGGGGGGATGCCGAAGAGTTGATAGCGGCGACGTGCGAGTTGGCGGTAGAAGACCGGGCCGAGCGCAGTGAAAGGCCAGCGCGCAAAGACCCACGCCAGCCAGTGGAAGCGCGGCAGCACGCGCAACACTTCGATCCACGCGAAGAAGCCTTTCGCCCACGCGCCGTCCGGCTTGCGACGCGTGTACATCTCCTCGGCCAACTGCGCGTGCGTGTGCGGCGCGGCGCGGCGGAGCGCGTCGGGTGAGTTCAAGTCGAGCCATTCGAGTCGCCCGTCGCGGTCGAAGGGTTCGACGCGCGCGCGCATCCAACGGCAGAGCGGGCACTGCCCGTCCGTGTAAACTTCCAACTGCTCGGCCGTCGCTTCTCTCAATTGCTTTCCTCCGTAATCGAGCGCGGCGGGTGCCCGGCGAAATACTGCCCCTCTTCGAGACGCCGCTGCAACTTGCGCTGGTTGACGAGCAGCACGCCGATGACGAAGAGTTGCAACACCTCGACGCCCGCCCACAACATGACCAATAATTTCATCCCCTTATCACCTCCCCGAAGGCACTTGCAACTGCACGCCCTGCCCGCCGCCGTACATGATGGTCAGCGCGCCCTGATGGTTCTTGATGCCTTCGGAGCGGGCGCGTTCGATCTCAAGTTGGAGTTCGAGCCGCTTGATGTCGAGCAGTGCGGGGTTGGCGTAAGTCTGCGCCTCGATCTGCTTGGTCTGGGCGGAGATTTTGGCGGCTTCGAGTTTGGCCTCCTCGGCCTGCTTCTGTTTCTCGTTGGCGACCACCTCGGAAGCGGCCGCCTCGATGCGGTCGTCAGCGAAGTCCGGGTTTCCGAGTTGCACGCTCTCCATCACGAGTTGGAGTTGGCTCGCGAGTTGCGGCTTGAGCGCATCAACGATGCGCTTTTGAATCCCCTCTTGGTTCGCGTAAATCTCGTAGGCGTTAAACTCCGAGAAGGCGTTGCGCGCCTCGGTCTGCAACAAACCTTTGAGAATCTCGTTGCGCCGCTTGTGCCGTTCCGCCTCGTCGAAACTGTACTTGCGCACATACTCTTCGACCTTCGCGGCGTCGGTATAAGCGGTCACGTCAATGTTGACGTTCAAGGCCGCGTTGTCTTTGCTCGTCACGCGCACGGGCGCGCTCTCTGTGAAAGACCTGATGTTGACTTCATGACTCTCACGCCCCGGCGCGAGCGTCGTGAACCACCCGTCCGAAGGGGTGTAGACGCGCTCGATGCGGCCGAAGTAAGTGACGACCTTCACCGTCCCCTCCTGCGCGTAATCTATGTTGGCGTAGGCGGTCGTCGTCCCGACCAAAACCACAATTATCAGTAGCACAATCCCCGCGATGAGGTATTTGCTGCTCGTCATTGAATCTCCTTTGTTGATGTCCACTATTTCCGGCCAAGTGTTCTTGCCTTTTTTCATCTCTATACTCAATACGAATTTGACAGGCGAAAGTTGTTAACTCGGTATTACGTTTAACGCCCGCGAAAGGGATCGGAACGTGTCAGTCGCAGGGCATATGGGATTTTTAGGCGGAGATTTTCCCGCATACAGCGTTCGCACTGGATAGTCCGTTCGCACTATCAACTAAATTAGAATTTTACACAACTTATCCCCGCCTCAGACAGCGTTCGCATACTTTGTTCGCACTCACAGCCATTTTGTACAAACTTCTGATTCCTCAGAAAACCGGCCAAAAAGTCTCGATTCTCCTTATTTTGCGCTGGCGCGCGGGTTGGCATGGTCGTTGCACTTGCCGAGTCAAACTTTCGCGTTTTTTTGAGTCGCCCCGCGCCTTCCCGAAACGCGCACGGTAGTTCTTAACTGGCATCGGGTCAGCCGCCTTCAAGCAGGAGTTTAGAGTATGCGCAACAATGTGAAATTCGTCGTCCTCGTGGCGGCCGTCTGCGTCGGCCTCGCGTCGTTCATCTTCCACGGCGGGGCGGCCAGCGCCAGCCAATCGAATTTAACGCTCTCCGCCCCGTTCGAGCGCAAGGTTCTCGCGCCGACCGAAGAAGCGCCCTTCGACCTGCGTTTCTTCACCACCGCCGTCAAGACCGACTCGCGCGGCCGGATCATCACCGGCCCGACGAGCGACCCCGTGAAAAACATCGTCGGCGCGGAACGGGCGGGCGTGCGCGCCGGGCACGAACGCTACACCAAGATCATGTACGGCGCGGGCTACATTGACGGGCGACCCGATCCGGGCACGCGCATTGACCCGAACAACCCGGTCGTCAAGAGCGGCAACCAGTTCTGGCCGTTCCGCGAGCAACCCTTCCGCAGCCAGCCGCGCGCCCTCACGCTCTCGCCCGACGGGCGCAAACTCTACATCACGCTCCCCGGCCGCGAGGGCTACCCCGACTGGCGCGTCGCGGTGGTGGACACGGCCAGCCAGTCCGTCTCGAAGTGGATTGACCTGCGCCCCTTCGGGCAGACGCGCGGCACGCGCCCCATCGGCTTGAAGGTCGCGCCGCCGAACCCCTCGATCTACGCGAGCCGCTATCTCGTCGTGCTCAACCAGTACGGCAACTTTGCATCCGTCATCAACACGACGACGGACGAAGTGATCGGCGAGTTCGAGACGGGCTTTCACGGCGAGAAATTGATCTTCAACGCGACCGGCACGCGGCTCTACGTCACCGACCGCTTCAAAGACATCGTGCGCGCCTTCCGCGTCGAACCCGGCCCCTTCTTCGTGCCCATCGCGGAGATTCCGACCGGCACGACCGATCTCGAACGCGCCAACCCGCGCGACCTCGACCTCAGCGCGGACGGCAAGACTCTCTACGTCGCCAACACGCTCGGCCACACCATCGCCGCCATCAACGTCGAAGGGGACGCGAACACGCTCGCCAAGAACCTGCCCGTCGGCGGTCTGGCAACCGACGTGAAGATCGCAGGCCGCTGGGGCATCGTCTCCGGGCAGGAGACGAACACGAAGCTGAACGAGCGCGAGACGGGGCACGGCCTGCCGACGAAGAACGCGCAGGGGACGGTCATCCGCAACAACGGGCAGCCGCTCGGCTACACGCCCGTCATGACCGACGCGACGAAGGCCACCACCTTCGACGACATCGGCAGCGAGTTTAACGTCTTCGACACCGCGACCAATCTTTTCGTCTACCGCTACGTGGATCGCGACCGCGACATCTCGCAACTCGTCACGCCCGGCAAGTACGTTGACCTCGGCGACCACGCCGCCGGGCAGAAGATCATTCGCGGCAGCGGCCCTGAACAGATGGTCGTCAAAGGCGACATGCTCTTTGTCACGCACGCGCATTCGGAGAAGGTCGAGGCGTTTCGCATCAACCAGAACCCGGCCGACCCCTCGCAAATTTTGAGCGAGACGGGCATCGAGTTGACGGGCGGCATCACGCCGCAGGGCGTCGAAGTCTCCGCCGATGGTTCGCGCCTCTACGTTGCCAACTTGCAGACAGAGGACGTGTCTTTCCTATCCGTTGACGCGCAGGGACGACTGCGGCGGCAGGGCTATCTGGCCGTCGGCGTCACGCCCTCGACGCCCGACCCGACGAAGAACAGCTCGCACGGGCAAGGCTTGTTCGCCACGGACGAGGAGGCGGGCTTGCGTTGGTTCTTCTCCGACGCCTACTCGGACGACAATCAAAAGTCGTGCGGCTTCTGCCACTGGGACGGCCGACAGGACGGCTGCCAGTGGAACGTCGCGGCGAACGCCGTCGGCGGCGTCAAAGTCTGCCCGCAGAATAAGGACATCTCCGACAACTGGCCGGAGTGGTACGAGGGCTTGAACAACGACATGATGGCCTACGCCTCGGCCTGCAACGGCGAGGTGCTCCTCGGCGAGCGCGACCCGACGCCGCTCTTCCCGCAGGCGAACGCCGAAGATCGTTTCCGCGCGCGCGAGGAATACGTGCTGCGCAAGACCGAAGAGAACTCGGCGGCGATTGGCCGTCCCGACCTCAACGGCAAGGCGCGCAAGGTGGGCTATTACGATCTGGCCTACCTGCAAATCCTCTGGTCGCAGAACGAGACGCGCCAACTGCCCAACCCGCTCAACCAGTTCCCCGACGCCGACACGGCCGCCGAGGTCGCGCGCGGCAAACAGATTTTCACCAACTCGGTCGCGCAGGGCGGCGCGGGCTGTGCCGAGTGCCACCATAACGGCAACAAGTTTACGAACGGCGCGCTCGACGACACCTTTCAGGATTTCAACATTCACGAACCCGGCGTCATCGCCGAAACCACGGTGGACGGCGACGGCCCGTTCTTCCGTCCCGAAAACGACTACTTCTTCACGCGCTTCGGCCCGCCGCAGGACGTGGGGACGCCGCAGAATTTTTCGAGCCGCAACACTAAACATTTGCGGACGTGGTGGGACAGCGTGCCCAAGTGGCTGCATCACGGCTTCGCGCACACGGCGCGCGAGATACTGCTCGCGCCCGATTCACCGCTGCTCTTGCCCGGCGAGCGCGGCTTCAACTTCCGCACCGTCCGGACAGACCACCGGCGCGGCGCGAACAACTTGCCGACGGAAGTGCCGGTCACCTTTGGCGACAGCGGCGGCGGGCTGGCGGGCGACGGCAACGGGCAGATTTTAGTCAGCCTCGACAGCCCGGTCGTCCTGCAAAACGGGAAGCCGCAGATTGATCGTCTCGGCACAAACAACCTCCTGCCGCTCGTCGTGGGCGGGCAGATCAACCCCGCGCTCGCCGCCAACAACGTGCAGGTCATCAAGGACACGCACGGCAAGACCTCGCACCTTTCCGCGAGCGACTTCGACGCCCTCGTGACGTATCTGAAATCGCTCTCGTCGCAGACGAAATCGTCGTCCGACAACCCCACCCCGTCGCCGACTGCGACACCAACACCTTCGGCTACTGCCACACCCACGCCGACACCAACGCCCACGCCGACACCAACGCCCACGGCAACCCCGTCTCCAACTGCGACACCCACGCCCACGGCGACGCCTTCGCCGTCCGCGACGCCGACACCTTCGACGTCACCGACGCCTTCTTCGCGCCGCAACACGTTGCGCTTCAGCGTGTCGAATTTCAACGCGAACGAGGGCGCGGGGAGCGCGCAGGTGACCGTCACACGCACGGGCGACACGACGGACGCCGCGACGGTCGAGTTCTCGACAATTGACCAGAGCAGCGTGCTCGTGCGCTGCGACAACAACACCGGCCTCGCCTCTTCGCGCTGCGACTTCGCCACCACGATTGAGACGCTCTCGTTCGCCCCCGGCGAAACTACGAAGAGCGTCTCGCTCCCAGTCTTCGACGACGCGCATCAGGAGAGCGCCGAGACGCTCACCGTCAAGCTGAGCAATCCGAGCGGCGCGTCGCTCGACACGCAGACGGACGCGTCCGTCACCATCAACGACAACGACGCCGCGCGCGCGCCCGCAAACCCGCTGGACGACGACGCGTTCTTCGTCGGCATGCACTACATAGACTTCCTCTCGCGCGAACCCGAACCCGCGGGCTTCGAGGCGTGGACGGGCGTCCTCCGACGCTGCACCGATAACTCGCCCGCCTGCGACCGCATCACCGTCTCGTCGGCCTTCTTCCGCTCGCTGGAGTTTCAAACCAAAGGCTTCTTCGTCTACCGCTTCTACAAGGTCGCGTTCGGCCGCCTACCGCTCTACTCCGAGATCATCCCGGACATGCGGCGCGTAACCGGCGCGACCGCCGAAGAAGTGGCAACCAAGAAAGACGCCTTCACCAACGACTTCACGGGGCGCGCGGAGTTTCGCGCCCGCTTCGACGGCACGACCGACGAACTCTTCGTTGACCGCCTCGCGGAGACGGCAGGCGTCGTGCTCCCGAACCGCAACGAACTCGTCGCTGCCCTCGCCGTCGGCGCGAAGAGCCGCGCGCAAGTGCTCCGCGAGTTCGTCGAGAGCGCGGAGGTGAGCCGGCGCGAATACAACTCCGCGTTCGTCGCCATGCAGTATTTCGGCTACCTGCGCCGCGACCCTGACGCCGACGGCTTCAAAGCGTGGCTGCGCGTCCTCGACGCCAACCCCGAAGACTACCGCACGATGGTGCGCGGCTTCGCGTCGTCCGTCGAATACCGCCTGCGCTTCGGCCAACCTTAAAATTGAGGGGAAAGGGTAAGGGGAAAAGGGGAAAGGGTTAAGAAAAAACCTTTTCCCCTTTTCTTTTCCCTTACCCCTTACCCTTTTCCCTTTACCCCCTTTTATCTCTTCCCGCGCCCGCTTGCTTTCCCCCCCCTGCTCGGATAAATTTGCCCTACACCCGGAGCGCGATTCCGCAACTCTTTCAAGCAAGCTGTCAGCCGCGCTCGGAACGCTTTTTCTCGGCGCAATTCAATCCCTCTGAAAGGATGCTTTTCTTCCGCCTATGAAAGTCTATCCGACCAACCAGATTCGCAACCTCGCCGCTATCGGCCACGGCGATGCGGGCAAGACGCAACTCATCAGTTCCCTGCTCTACGTGACGGGCGCAACCCCGCGCTGGGGCAAAGTCGCAGAGGGCACGACCGTCACCGACTACGAGGAAGACTCAATCGCGCGCCAGATCACTTTGAACACCGCGCTCGCACATCTCGAATTCCGCGATCACAAGATCAACTTCATAGACACCCCCGGCTACGCCGCCTTCGTCGCGCACGCGCGCCCTGCCCTGCGCGTCGCCGATTGCGCGCTCGTCGTCGTTGACGGCGTGAACGGCGTCGAGGTGCAGACGGAGAAGACTTGGGCTTACGCTAACGAGTTCATCGTGCCGCGCATCATGGTCATCAACAAACTCGACAAGGAGCGCGCGGACTTCGGCGCGGCCTTAGACAGCGCGCGCCACACCTTCAGCCGCGCCATCGTCCCCTTCACGCTCCCCATCGGCAAGGAGGCCGACTTCAAAGGCGTCGTGGACATCGTTCACATGAAGGCTTACGAGTTCGACGAACAGGGCAAGGCCAAGGAGCGCGAGATACCCGAAGCCGGGCGCGACCTTGTTGATCGTGAACGCGAACGGCTCATCGAAGTGATCGCCGAATCCGACGACGCCCTGATGGAGAAGTATTTCGAGAACGGCACGCTCGAAGAGGCCGACATCATCCCGAACATCTCGAAGGCCATCGCCGCGAGCAAACTGTGCCCCGTCTTCGCCTGTTCGAGCCTCACGCTCGTCGGCCTGCAAAGCCTCCTCGAAGGCATCATTGACTACGCGCCCGCGCCCGACACGCACGAAGCCGAGCACGGCCACGCCTCGACGGACGCCGGGGCGGAGACCGTCGCGCGCAAGTACAACGAGAGCGAACCTTTCTCGGCCTACGTCTTCCGCACCGTGGCCGACCCCTTCGCCGGTCGCATCACGGTCTTGAAAGTCATCAGCGGCCACGTCAAACACGACGCCACCGTGCAGAACACGACGCGCGGCGTCACCGAACGACTCGGCGCGCTCCACTCGATGCAGGGCAAGCAACTCGACAAGATTGACGAGGCGGGCGCGGGCGACATCATCGCCTGCGTCAAACTCAAAGAGACGCAGACGGGCGACACGCTCGCCGACCGCGCCGCGCCCGTCGTCTACGACGCGCTTGCCTACCCCGAAGCCGCCATCGCCTTCGCCATCGAGCCGAAGTCGCGGCAGGACGAGGAGAAGATCAGCGTCGCGCTGCACAAGATTCTGGAAGAAGACCCGTCGCTCCACTTCACGCGCGACGCGCAGACCAAAGAGTTCATCCTCTCCGGTTCGGGTCAACTGCACGTCGAGACGGTCGTGCAGAAGTTGAAGGATCGCTATCACGTCGAGGTCGCGCTCCACCCGCCGAAAGTTCCTTACAAGGAGACGATCACGGCGAGCGCAGAGGTGCAGGGGCGACACAAGAAGCAGACGGGCGGGCGCGGCCAGTTCGGCGACTGCAAAGTCATCTTCGAGCCTTTGGAGCGCGGCGGCGGCTTCGAGTTCGTGGACAAGATTTTCGGCGGGAGCGTCCCGCAGCAGTTCCGCCCGGCCATCGAGAAAGGCATCGTCGAGGCGGCGTCCGGCGGCGCGATTGCGGGCTACCCGCTCGTTGATTTCAAGGTCACGCTCATTGACGGCTCTTACCACAACGTTGACTCGGACGAGCACAGTTTCCGCGCGGCGGGGCGCAAGGCGTTTCGCGCGGCGATTGATAAGGTGAAGCCCTCGCTGCTCGAACCGATCATGGACGTGGAAGTCGTCGCGCCGGTCGAGGCGAGCGGCGACATCATGGGCGATCTCAACTCGCGGCGCGGGCGCGTGCAGGGCATGGAGATGCGCGGCAAGAATCAGGTCATCAAGGCGCAAGTGCCGATGGCCGAGATGCTCGACTACCAATCCAAACTCAACTCCATCACCGCCGCGCGCGGCTCTTACCACATGGAGTTCTCCCACTACGACCCGGTGCCCGGCCAACTCACGCACAAGATCGTCGAACAGGCGCGCGCCGAAGGCCGGATCAGGGGCGAAGAGGAAGACTAAGTTATGTCGCTCCCCGAAATCAGCAAGTATTACTTTAGCGTGGCCGAGTTCGAGCGCATGGGCGAGGCGGGCGTCTTTACGAAGGACGCCCGCCTTGAGTTGATCGAGGGAGAGATAATCGAGATGTCGCCGATAGGCAGCCGCCACGCCGCTTGCGTCAAATTTCTCAACAGGTTTTTGAACCGGACTGTAGGCGATATTGCGCTCATCAGCACCCAAGACCCGATCCGGCTCGACGACTTCTCCGAGCCGCAACCTGATCTCGCCTTGCTCCGTCTGCGTGATGACTTTTACCGGGACGCGCTCCCGACCCCGGCCGACGTGCTCCTCGTCATCGAAGTCGCGGACACGACGCTCGGCTACGACCGGCAAGTCAAAGTTCCGCTCTACGCGAAGGCCGGGGTCGCGGAAGTCTGGATCATTAATCTGACGGACGAACTGATCGAGGTTTACGCAGAACCGGCAGGCGGCGCGTATCAGACAGCCGTCAACTTCCGGCGCGGCGAGGAAGCGCGCGCCCACACCGTCGCCAATCTGGTCGTCGGCGTCGCCGAGGTGTTGGGGTAGTCACGGGCGGAATCATGAAAGGCGAAGGGGAGCTTAAGAGTCTATTCAAAACTAGCGACGCGCCTTTCCCTTTGCGCCTGTGCGTGCCCAGCGTGCGTAAAGTCTTCGAGACATTAACCTCACGCTGAATACGCACAGGCGCAAAGCTCACCAGGAGGTGACAGCAGCAGTGTCCACACAACATCCCGGCGCGGCCGCATGTCGGCGCAAGTTCCTCAAATATTTCCCGCAGGGTTTCATTGACGCGACCTACTTGAATTGGGAGCGCGACTACAAGTGGGAGTCGCACGAGCGTTGGGAGGAGGCGTTGGGGCGGGCGGAGTTTCGACGACTGCTGCGCGCGGGCGAGTTTGCGGAAGTTGCCGGGCGCGCGGTGCGCGTCGAGCAGCGCAGCCGCCACAGCATGATCTTCTCGTTCGAGAAGATGGCGCTGCGCGACGCGATCAAAACGGGCGAGGGCGCGCGCCTCTTCGCAGAGGGACTCTACGAGTTTCTCCACGGCGCGGGGGGCGCACAGCGCAAGTTCGAGCGTTGGGTCGAGACGGTCGCCGCGCTGCCGCGCAAACAGACGCGCGTGCTGACGTGGCCGCTCGTCACAGTCTTCGGTTTCATCGCGCAGCCCGAAACGCACATCTTCCTCAAACCGAACGTCACGCGCACGGCCGCACGCGCCTACGGCTTCGACTTCCACTACCAATCACGCCCCAACTGGGACACCTACTCGAACTTCCTCCAATTCGCCGAGACCATCCGCCGAGACCAGCGCGACCTCAAACCGCGCGACATGATTGACCTGCAATCCTTCATGTGGGTGCAAGGCTCGGACGAGTATCCCGACAGATGATTACGAACCCGGTCGTGTTGCGCCCCAGGGCGGGCATGGCAGTTGATCATGTTCCCACGATTCCCTCGCGCGGCGGGCGTAACCGCGGCGTCAGGATCATCGTCTTCATATTTAATCGGGTCATTTCCTGTCGGACACGTCAATAAGGAGGCTTATGCGTAAAACTCTATCGTTCACAACTCGCGCGTGTGTCGCCGCCGCGCTGTTCGTTTTGTTTCAACAGGCGGGCGCGGCGCAGACGACGAAGGTGTCGGCCAAACTTCTGCACACGATGCCGGACGGCTATACGAACTGGTGGAGTCCGGATGCAAGGACTTTCGCCGTGTACAACGGGGACGTGCTCCTGTACGACGCCGCGACGACGAAGGTGCGCGCGACGATCAAAACTTCGGGCGCGCCGCTGCCGAAGGCGCTCTCTTTCACGCCGGACGGCCGCATGCTGATCATTCTTTCCGACCGCGTGCGCCTCTACGACGTCGCCGACGGCAAGTTGCTGCGCCAGTTCGGCGATGGCACAGAGCCGATCAATCGTTACGAAACGAAATTCAAGCAAGAGGTCATCTCGGTTTATGATAGCGGCACGGGTCAGTACGTAGACGAATACAGATCGCCGGGCGCTTACGAAAACACTCTGGAACTGCCCACCGCCTACATCGGCGACCGCATCACCAGCCCCGACGGCAAAGCCCTGCTCGTGCGCGCGCACAAAGACGTTGACGCGCAGGTCTATAATTTAGAGACGGGCGAGTTGAAGTTTACGCTTGAGCCTTACGTCGAGGCGGGAAAGAAGCGACGCGGAGGGGGCGACGCGCTCGGCGAATTCAGCGCGGACGGGCGTCTCATCGTCACCTCGCACGAAGATCGCACGCCGCGCCTGTGGAACACGGCGACCGGCGCGCTCGTCGCCAACCTCGCGCCGCAGACAGACATCGTTTACGGAGTGCGTTTCAGCCACGACAGCAAGTTCGTCGCCACCACGAGTTTTGACGGCATCGTGAAAATCTGGGAAGCGGCGACCGGCACGCTCCGTCACACCATCGGCACAAAGAAAGAGCAGCACTATTTCGCCGTCTGGAATCCAAAGGACGACTCCTTCGTCACGAAGTCAATCAAGCAGCGAGAGATCAACATCTGGGACGCGGCGACGAGCGCGCTCGTCGCCAAGCTCGACGACAAAGCGGCGAAGGAAAAGTTTGAAGATGATCTGACTTTCGCTTACAGCCCCGACGGTAAAATCCTGCTCACCAAAGCCACCAACAACAGCACCGCACTGTCTCCCATCCTGCCGAACAGAAAGCTGCGTGCCATCGCGCACCTGTGGGACGCGCGCACCGGCGCGCTCGTCAACACCCTGCGCGACGACAAAGCGCGCGACGGCCTTGCTTACTACTACGACAAATTTTTCTGGAGTCCGGCGGGCGACTTTCTCATCACCACCGGGGCGGTCGTGCGCCTGTGGAGTCTGCGCGGCGAACTGCTGCTGGAACTGGACAACGACGCGGTCGTCACGGCGAGCCTCAGCCCGGACGGGCGTCTGTTAGCCCTGACGGACGCGTTGTCTCTGGGGACGACCGTCAAAGGGGTGGCGGGGATTTTGATCGGGAAGAAGCCGAAAGCTCTGTTGTCGAAAACACACCTCTGGCAGATAGAGCGCGCGGCGACTGACTCGGCCTCACGGCGCAGAGAGTCTGCCGTCCAACCGTAGCTTGATCTCTGCCTGGCTACATCACAAACAAGGCGGGAAGTCGTAACATTTCGCATCGAGCCTGTCAGGAGCTAATGATGAATAAAACGATACTCGCCTTGTTGTTGATCTTGGCCGGTCAAGGCGTCTGCACGGCGCAGGCCAGCGGCAACATCGGCTATTCGCAATCCGGCGGCAACGCCAGAGCCGAGCAGAACGAACGGAACAAGCGCGTGCTGGCGAAGGAGGACGCTCCCCCGTCCGCCACCAGCATGTTCGTCGAGGCCAGCGTGTTGATGAACGTCAAGGCCGACGAGCACGTCGCCGTGTTCGGCCTCGCGCAGGAGTGCGTCACCGTCGCCGAGTGCAATCAGAAAATGGACGCCACAATCGGCCAGTTCTCCGGCGACTTGAAGCGGCTGGGCATCGCGTCCGGCGACATCTTCGTTGACTTCGCGGCGCAGAACAAGATTTACGGCTTCCAGTTAGAGGGCAACGTGGCGAAGGAGAAGTTGGTCGGCTTCGAGCTTAAGAAAAACGTCAACGTGCATTATCAGGACAAGCTCTTGCTTGACAAGTTGCTCGTCGCGGCGGCGCAGTCGAAAATCTTCGATCTGATTAAGGTTGACTACATCGTGCGCGACACGGGCGTCGTCCACAACCGTCTGGCGGAAGAGGCCGCGCGTTTGATCAAGCAGAAGATGGCGCGGCACGAAAAGCTCTTGGGCATTAAACTTCAACCCCCGGCGCAAATCTTCGCGGAGCGATACAGCGCCTACTTCCCCACTGAGATGTACGACTCCTACACGGCCTACGAGGCGGAGGATGTCAGCCGCAGAAGTTACGACGAAGACAAATACATCATCCAGCGCGCGCGCAAGAGCCGCACGTTTTTCTTCAACCCCCTCAACGCCGACGGCTTCGACGCCGTGATCAACCCCATCGTGATCGAGCCGGTCGTGCAATTCACACTCTACCTCAGAGTCAAATACGAGGTGGAACAAAGCAATAAATAAAAGCTGTTGAGCGCACAACTGAAACATCATGCTTCCGTTGTACGCTCAGTGTTTCCATGTGCTACATTGCGATACTCCCGACCTCAATACTCACAGAGGTTTCAAGATGCTAGACATCCTCCGCGCTTCGATTCGTGAACTGGCTTATAAAATCAAAGGGCCTAATCCCCCGCGCTTCTCATTCTTTCTGGGCGCTGGCGCTTCAAGACAATCCGGCATCCCGGTAGCGAGCGAGATGATCCGTCAATTCAAGGAGCAGATCATTATTCAAAGCTGCCCCGACAAGTTGAAAACCGAGAAGGAGAGAAACGATTGGCTGGCCGGGCAGGATTGGTGCAAAGCGGACGGCAGTGACTATTGCAAATACTTCGAGAAGTTCGAGCCGAAGGAGTTCGGTAGACAACGCCACATTGAGGACATGATCAAAGACCGCGAGCCGTCTTTCGGTTACGTCGTGCTGGCTAACTTGATGGCGCGGGGTCTCGTCAACACCATCGTCACCACAAACTTCGATGACCTGATTTATAGCGCCTGTACCACCTTCACCGGCATCCGCCCGGTCGTTTATGCCTACGGAATTCTTGCCGCTGAGATGCGCTTCACCGCTCAACGCACCAAAATTTTGAAACTGCACGGCGATTATCTTTACTCCAAGCTCAAGAACACAAATAGTGAATTGGCAGAGCAAGACCCCAACATGGCGAGACAACTCAGGCAGGTGCTCAACGAGTACGGCCTGATCGTCGTAGGCTATGGCGGTGGTGACGAATCCGTGCTGAAAGTTCTCTCGGAGATTCCCGCAGAGAATGATCTCTACTGGTGTATTCGGCGCGGTGAAGAGCCTAATGACGCGGTTAAAAAATTGCTGCGGGACAAACGCGGATTTCTCGTCGAGATTGAAGGCTTCGACGAGATGATGAACGAGATTCGCCCCATCGTCGAGTTCGACGTGCAAAAGATGATCGGCTCGATTGAGGAACGCAGGGATCAAATCATTAATCAACTACAGAAATTTGACCCTCAATATGCAACGCCCATCTTAGGAGAGATTGTTGATGCCGCCAAAGAACCATCCGCGAAACTCAACGAGGATAAAAAGATTAACGCTTTAGACTTGGCTCTTCGGGGATGGGAAGCTCACGAAGCAAAAGATTTTCACAAAGCCGAAGCCCTTTATCGCAAGGCTATTGAAATTGACCCTGAACGCGCATCTTCCACTTATAATCTGGGCATCGTGCTGAGTGATTTGAAGCGATACGATGAGGCGGAGGCTGCATATCGTAAGGCGATTGAAATTGATCCCAATTTTGCCATCGCTCATAACAATCTGGGCTACGTGCTGATTGGTTTAAAGCGATATGAAGAGGCAGAAGTTACATGCCGCAAGGCGATTGAACTTGATCCTAACCTTGCCCTTGCTCATAACAATCTGGGCAACGCGCTTAATGGTTTAAAGCGATATGAAGAGGCAGAAACCGCATATCGCAACGCAATGGAGGTTGATCCAAACTATGCCTTAGCTTATAGCAATCTAGGTAATGCGCTCAGAGGGTTGAATCGTTACGATGAGGCGGAAGCTGCATGCCACAAGGCGATTGAAATTGCTCCGAACGAATCGTATGGCTATGACTCTTTAAGTGATTTGCTGCGTCTGTTTGATCGTGATGTGGAAGCACTATCCGTTGCGGAGAAGTCTCAGCAACTTGACCCTCTGTCTGCTACCAATTTATTGACCTTAGCATCTATTCATAAAAAACTCGGCCATCAGACGGAATCAACCCAATATATTACACAGGCTCGTGAGCTGTTTGAGCCTGATGCCTGGTATACCCTTGCATGTGTTGAATCAGTTTCCGGTAATACGGACGCCGCTATCGAGAATCTAAGCCGTGCGGCACAACTACCCGCATTTGACGTGGAGTGGGCGAGGGTTGATCCGGATTTAGAGTGGATTCGTGATGATCCGCGCTTCACGGAGATTGTTGGAGAGAATAGATAATCCGATTATCGCTCTATAGCTTTATCGCTGCCCTGCTCCTGCTCGAACCCGCCCTCGACGCCAACTACAACGCCGTCAAGGCCGCCTACGCGTGGCCGCCGCCGGGGGGCGCGTCTTAAGCGGGAACGTCTTAAACCACACGCGGGCGTGTGAGGGCGAGCCTAGCGACTGTGGCTGCTCCATGACGGAGTTGTACCGCGGGGTGCGGCCGTTTCACGCTCTCTAGCGTAGTTAGGCCGCACCCCGCGGTACAATGTGCGTTGGGCGGCTTTGGATTGAACAAGAAGTTGGCTTGGAAATAACGGAGGTTCCTTAGTTGGAGGAAACATGTTGATTGACGAAAAAGACAAGCTACAGGGACTCGGCACTTATATTGATGGCAAGATGAAGAGATACAATTTACTTTTTGCCGTTAATGGCGGGGCGTTCGCCCTTGCTCAGCTACTATATGACCCCAATACAAAGGAAATATTAGGCAAACTCACTCTGAAACATTTGGCAATCGGTGCTGTCGCTTTCACTTTCTTAATGTGGTTTGATATTTGGCTTTGGGGCGAAAACATGAGGAGGGGTTACTTTGATGGCAAGGAAGTATTTCAGTGGAGAGGAAAAGCTATCCTTTCCTTATTAGCTTCCCTCCTAATCATTGGTTGGCTTTTAGTGGCCTTTGAAATCAAGTGGGTTGTCATATTATTTACATCGTTGGTGATCGCCGGATGGCTTTTACTGTATCTTCCATATAAAAAGCATCAAGCGTTGAAAAAGGTATCGTAGGACGCCGCCCAACAACTCATTCAACCGGACTCGCAATAAGCATGGATGTCATTCGCCAGATTGAATGTTTCTCTCATTGATTGCTCGCCGGTTAATTCGAGCGTTAGGCTGCTCCATTCTCTAGCTATCAAATATTTGACAGCAAGGGTCAGCATCCATATTGTTCTTCAGTTCTCTAGATGCTGATGGCCTTTATCCATCAGCTTTATCTCAAGTGTTTCGCAAAAGGAGAAGACGATATGGATGCATCGGGATTTATTACTTTGATGGGTTCCGTTTCTGCTACTTTGAAAAACCCCCCTTTTCAATCTCTGGTAACCGACGGCAGCATCAGTCAGGGGGAATTGGACGGCACACGCAGCGACCTCGCGGCAGTTTATGCGACCTTGAATAAAACGCCTCGAGATAAAATTGAGGCGATGGTCGCTCAGTTTAACGAGCAACTAATGGGACATCTTGACAAGATCGTTGACGGATGGGGTTCGGATACACTCGGCGCCTTCCAGCAGGCGCAGATCCTTGCGGGCTACGTCACGACGATCATGGCAAAGTCCGGCCTCAGAGAATAGTTCCGGTTGGACAGGGGCTTACTCTCCATTCGCAGCATCGGTCGTAGGCCCCCTGATTATCTCAGCGCAGATTTAACATTCAAAGGGCGCAGCCTAACAACTCATTCAACCGGAGCGCGAATAGCTCGCCTTTCATCCGCAAGACTTGAAGGCTTGATACAATCTTTCCCGCCCGGTTAATTCGGGCGTTAGGCGCTTCTTTCACACGAACGACCTGGAGAGGTGCAGGTCTGAAACTCCCAGCCGCTTGGATCGTGAGGTGGAGAAACGGATGGACGAGCCAACTTTCAAACAGGTCGGGAAAGGGTTGTTCAAAGAGATATATTTCCGGCACGGAGGTGGTGAAGGGTCGGGCTGGACGGCCGACTACTGGCAGAAGTTTTACGAGGAGGCCGAGTTGGACTGGAGGTTTATGGTCGAAGAACCGAGGAGCGCCGAGCACAACAGGATGTTTATCGTCACGGATCATAAGGCCAGAGAGCACCGCCTGTTCTTCTTGACAGAACAGGCGGAAGAAGATTTCTTCCGACAGCCCGGCGACGAGTGACGGCACACCATGTCTGCCGGCAAGATTTCAGCCGCAGCCGCGCCTCACAACGGCATGCGCCCGAACGCGAATCGGCATACTTCTTATCGTGAACTTGTCCGTGGCGAAGTTGAACGCCCACAGCGTTGATGCACGGCGTTCGGCAACTTCACAAACACTCCCGCCAAAAAACTTCAAGAAATATCTTGAGCCTAAAGATCATTAACAAATGAAAGCGGCTAAGCCGGATTCTAAGGCGCTGTGGCCTTTCTGAGACGTGCGAAACAGCATCAAGCGTCGGAAGACAGACTCTCACCTGTGTAGAGAGGAGGCTTGAATCAATGAACCTATTTCTGATACGACATTGCCAACCCGTACAAAACAATGACACCGATCCCTCTTTATCAACCGCCGGTCAATCTCAGGCGGTTAAACTGGGAAGCCTGTTTGTGAGGCTCGGCATCAGACTTAACACCACCTCGATTTTGACCAGATGCGAGTCCGGTTCATCCCCTTGTTAGGCCGCATGGCGCCGCAAGGTATCAACGCGCACTTGTGCGCTACAAGCTCGACAGGAAATAGGCAATGAAGAGAGCTACGGCACCGATGCTTACGGCATACATGAGCTTGACAATTAGGGGTGTGGGGACTGCCGCTAAAAGAGGCGGGAATGGAATGCTTATAGCTCGAACAGAGGAAACAAAGCCGATCGTTGCCATGGCGACTCGTACCCAATCATACCTTACCCATTCACGAACCATCAGGATTATCGCATCCCGGTCTTTCATCGCAGTGGGAGCGCCTTTAGCCACCTGCCACAAAGCGGCGTTTCGCGGCCAGAAAACAGAAACAGTGAAGATCAAAGTAACCAGAATCATTGCTGCTGACAGCATTAACCATACGCGATACTTCCAAGGCGTTTTCCATCCACTAATTAATGCCCCAGAGGCGGCCACGAGCAATGCCGCCGAACTTGGGATGAAGAACTCGCCGGTATCTACCGGGTACTGCGGCCCGTAAGGCAACAGTACTAATGACTGTGGCGGCGAGGCGCTCCAGGCGCCTACGAGAACCCGCAGGTCGAACACCTTCGCGCCCAGGAGAACTCCCCACGCGAGCACCGAGACCCAAAGGAAGAATCTGGTCAATCTCTGTTGCCAAGATGTTTCGTGGTTAGAAGGATAAAAGTTCGTCGCCAAAGCATCTCCTACTGCGGTCTAACGCCCGAATTCACCTGCCGGCCGCGAACGACATCCAGCCCACGCCGCGAGGACATATCCTGAGAGAAATGCTATCGGGCGGTCAGGTGCGATGAGTTGTTGGGCGGCAGTGTCATGGCATTGACTTCTCAAACACCTGTATTGAACTGCCGTAAAGATGATTGCCGTAATACTCTTTCTCCCGCTCTTGTGGGTGACGCTCGAAATCAATGAACGGTTCTCGGCAATGTGGACACCGCAACGGATTCAGGTAGCGAAAGGAGCCTCCGCACTCTTTGCACTGAGGGAGGCGCCGTTCAAAACGGGCGACGGATGCCATGTCCGCTTTACCCAATATTGGCGGCGCGTCTTCGATGTAGCTGCTGGCGACCAACGTGTGCGGGCCACCAGAGCAGTAAAGATATGTCAAATCGGCGAAGCCAGCGTGGAACGACTGCAACCGAAAGCTCTTCTTGCAATAATCGCACAGGCAAAGCACCGAGACATTTCCCGGTGTGATTGATCCAGAGAAATGCAGACCTCTATAGAACAGCCCCTTGCCTGCGAGTTCCCTCGTATCGCCTGCGAACTCGGGGAGCATGAACGGCTGGAAGCGGACGCCTATAGTAGCGCCACTCTGATAACCTTCTTGCGGGTTCTCATCTTCGCTCCCGGTGACGATGCCGTCTGCTTGAACGGCAAAGGTCGGCCCAACACGGACGGACATATGCAGGAACCTGCCGCCCTCCGCGAAGACTGACGACAGATCGAAGGAGCGAGCATTGCCGGCACTGTCAACAAAATGAAGAAGGTGCTGCTCGCCTTTCAGCTTCGCGACGGGCTTCTTTTCCGCGGGCAGTTCCGAGGAGGTAAATGAACACAACTCCTTCGTATCCAGTAACACACGCAGGATGGTTTCATCGCGGCTGCCCACTTGGCGTTTATCCTTTCGACGAAAAGGCCACATCAAAATCTCCCTGACGCCCAACGCCCGGCATCACCCGCCACGCATTCAACTAAACAAGCATTCAAGCTAACGGATGAAGGCGACGCTGTTCGAGGTCGGGTGCATGCCGTTGTTGGGTGTCGTGCTCGGCAAAAAGCTGTTACTCGATGGCGAAGTGATAAACCACTTCGGCATATTGGGAGACTGTCCGGCCATCCTTTTCTGCCGGAAGAAATGTTATTTTTTTCGCCGACTCAATAGCGCTCTCAGATAAGCCCGCACCCAGACCCTTCAGCACTTCGATATTGAGCACCTCGCCTGATGCGGATAACACCGCCCGTAGTTTGACACTGCCACTTATTCTGGCGGCACGCGCTATGGGAGTATAAGAATGAATCGGTTTGTTTATGATGACGGCCGGATACGTGACCTCCTTCTCGTAATAAACTTTTGAGGTGTCTGTCACTATCGGCGTGGAAGTTTGGCTGTGGGCGGAATCATTCGAAGGATCCTCTGCGGTTTTTCCGCCCCCGAGACTTAATGAAGACAGAAACCTCTTGATACTTGAATTATCTTTGTTCCTTGCCGCCGCCTCAATAACGTAAAAGCGCTTTTTAGTTAGATAGCACTGAATGATGTGAGTATGATTATCACTTTGCTTGAGATACTCTTTGCCTCTGAAGCTAGATTTGTCTATGTCGCGGCCTTCAATATTGCGTAAACCCGCGAGCCTGCGGCAGTCACCCGACAGCCTTTCATTTGAAAGTTGCTTGAGCTCGGGAACTTCGTAAATCCGAGCGATGAACACTACCCCGTTATGATAGACACCACTGATCAGCGCGCGGGAAACTTTGACACCGTCATGGACATAACGCTCTTTTTCAATGAACGAAGGTCGCACCGGCATATTGACGGAAAAATCTTCATCCTCTGTACTAATCCGCTCCCATTGAGATGTGGTTTGGGCGGCTGAGGGCCGGAGCGTCCATGCGGCCACTATTTTGTGAGCAGATATAGTGAGCAGCAGGAGTATTAATCCTAATCCAGCACGAGTAGTACACACAATAGCCTTTCTGTTACTCATTTCTTACTCCGTTTCTTCGATTACTAGAATAGACACCCAACGCCAGGCATCACCTGCGCCCACATTCAACGTACATGAGGAGCGGCGTGGCGGGGCGTCGGGTGCATGCCGTTGTTAGGTGCTGGTGGTTTGACGAATTGCTTCGACAAACAATGAACTATCCGCGCTTTCGAGCTGTCCATAATTATGATGGTCTGGTGAAACAACGCGACCAGACCATTCACAGAAATGGTATTGAGTAGAAGCGTCAATCGGACTCTCACCTAATTCCAATGTGAAATAGCGGACAGATGTAACTTCCTTCTTCAAGAAGCTTTTCTTTACCCCAAAGACTACTCCGAGGAAAAATGCTTCGGGAACTGATTTAGGCCTTGGCATTCGAATGATAAAAGCTTCAAGTTCATCGCCGGAAGCTTCCTTGCTCAAATTCAGCCCATCGTGTGGATACTTAACATTCATCCTTGATTCTAAACCTTCCCAAATTAAGACCAAGTATTTCAAGCCAGCGCCTTTGGATAAATCTTTATAAAGCTTTTTGGGATTTCCGAGGGATAGGATCGGCATAGCAATGTGGGCGAAATTGTAGTGCGAGCTTCTCGTGTTTTCGATAGGGAGCATTTTAGCCGTTTTCCTCCAGGGAGGTGTCAGTACTATCAACGAAGCGCCTAACGCCCGAATTAAAGCGCGCTGAGCGGACAGCATTCTACCGGATTCGCAAAGGAAGCGATGAAGGCTATGCTATCGAGGCGTCGCGTTGAATGAGTTGTTAGGCGCGGCCTGTGATTGTGGCACTTCTTTATCTTCTGAAGAAGATGTCAGCTTTCGAGCAGAATGAGGCAACTCTTTCTTTTTATTCCTTAACCACGCCGCCGTTACTTCGTCAATTTTGTTTTTGATCTGCCTATCTAATTCTTTTTCGTTGATGTGACTCTTTGCTCCCGAAAGTAGTAGGCTCTGCTCCTTTTTAAGTATTTCGAAAGAAACTTTTATATAAATATAAAGATGGCCCGCTGGGTGCGGAAAGATGGCTATGTGTTTCTTCCAATCATCTTGATCGAAGTTTGGAGAGTTCCATTCGGCGACTGAAGACCTTAGAGCAGATACATGTACACAGAAATTTAAAAAGGGCTGTGGCATTTCTTCACCTATTAAAAGCTCCGCGTTATTAATAATTATTTCTTCCATGCGCGTGTTTGTGAGCATAAAAACATTTTCCGTCCATAGACGAAATATTCTTAACTTTTCCCTATCAGGCGGGTCAAATTCTTTTTCATTCTCTATTGGGAAAAAGCCCAGAAACTCTGGGTCTTTACAGTTGGAGAATTCCTTAAGAAAAGCTCGCCATTGTCTATCGCCTGATTCATATAACGCATATAAAGGGCCATATAAATCACTCAACTGCTTATCGAGCCGTTGCAATTGGACAGCACGCTTATCATCCATTCTCTTGGCTCGAACTTGCCAAAAGACTCCTCCTAAGGTGAAGAGAATTGAAAGCACGGCTACGATTATTGCTGCATCCATAAGTTCGCTTCTTTCATTTTATTTGCCAATGTCCGGATAGATTGGAGCGCCTAACGCATATTAGACCGAATGATTCGGCCTAACTCCATTATTGAGCATGAAAAGCCGACACGTTCCGTCTAACTACATAATAGAGCAGCAAAAGCCGATTGATGCGGCCTAACACGCCTAATATGTGTCAAAAGCCGCTCCTAGTTTGGCAGGATGCTCTGTTAGCACCTCGCCCTTTAACTACACGCAGGTTAAGCCGGAAAGAAAAGGCCACTGCTCGCCGGGTAAGGTCTTCTTGTCATATCTGCGTCAGGTGAGTCAACTATATTGTTGCCCAATTTAGATTGTCAGACAACTATCTCTGCTTCCTACTGCTTCCGGCAACTCAAACATATCTTTTGCCCAAGTTTGCGCGCTCCGGCGCGCATTTTTGTGCGCCAACTCCACATTCGCGTGATCCGGTGCTCATTTTTGTGTTCCGGTGCGACATTCGTGTGATCCGGTGGGACATTTTCGTGCGCCGGTTCGACATTTTTGTGATCCGGTTCGACATTTTCATGATCCGGTGCTCATTTTCGTGATCCGGTGACACATTTTGACGTTCCGGTGACACATTTTGATGTTCCGGTCGCTCATTTTCGTGATCCGACTCCACATTTGCGTGATCCGGTGCTCATTTTTGTGTTCCGGCGAGATATTTTACAGTTTTTGGCGGGGTAGTGGGGCGGCAGGGAGCGTAGATGTCGAATCCGGCTCGAAAAAACAGATTTTTCTGGCGGGCTTGAGGGAAATGAGTATAATTTGCTCCATCTCACGGGGCGCGTGTCGCCCTTCTACCTCAACCCCCGGAAGGTAAACCTCGCTCCTTCCCTTCACCTCAAAGGAGCGCCTCATTATGAATGACAAGCAGAGAAGACGCTTTGAGCGTCTGGCACACGCGGCCAACTTCGGCGAGACTGTCAGTGCGAGTTTCCCTGAGTCGAGCAAAGGCGGGCAGGCTCTCGCGCGCCTCACGGCCGCCGTCGCCGAAGCCGAAACGCACGCCACGACGCGCGCCACCAAACAACGCGCGCACCAACAGAGCACCACGAATCGCAAAGACGCGCGCCTCGCCGTGCAGACACAAGTCGCGGCCATCAGCGACACGGTCGAGGCCATCGGACTCGACCACCCTGACGTGAGAGACAGTTTCCACCGCCCGCCCGCCAGCAGCAGCGATCAGAAGTTGCTCGGGACGGCGCGCTCTTTCGCAGAGGCCGCGCTGCCGCTCAAGGCGCGCTTTGTCGAGTACGACCTGCCCGCGGATTTTCTGGAACGGCTGAACGAGAGTATTAACGCTTTCGAGGCGGCCATTGACGAGCAGACGACGGGCGCGAACGCGCGTCTGGCGGCGGGCGTCGCGCTCGAAGAGACGCTCAAGCGCGGCGAGCAGGAATTGGAGAAACTGGACGCGGCCGTCCGCAACAAGTTCCGCGATGACGCGGCCAAACTGGCGGCGTGGGAAAGCGCGCGGCATATGGAACGCGCGCCGCGCAGGAAAAAGGCCGCAGGCGACGTGCCCGCCCCGCCCGCGCCGGGTGCGTAAGGACAAAATAAATGCGAAATGCGGATTTCCGATTGCGGGTTGGAAAATTGGGAACAGCTTTTCCAGCCACAATCGGAAATCCGCATTTCGCCATCACGGATTACGCGCTCCGCATTCCGAAATCCGCCAACACGGATTCGGCAAACCGCATCTTTATTTCCCGTTGGACGCGCGTTGCGCGTGGCGCGCGTTCTGTTCGTCGAGCCAGCGTTTGAGCGGGGCGAAGTAGTCAATGATGGCGGTGGCGTCCATCTTGTCTTCGCCCGTCAAAGCCTTCAAGGCTTCCGGCCAGGGGCGGCTCTGTCCCATGGCGAGCATCTGTTTGAGTTTCGCGCCCGCGGCCTTGTTGCCGTAGATGGAGCAGCGGTTGAGAGGCCCTTTGAAGCCCGCCTCGCGGCAGAGCGCGCGGTGAAACTGGAACTGTAGGATGGCTGCGAGGAAGTAGCGCGCGTAAGGCGTGTTGGCGGGGACGTGATACTTCGCGCCCGCGTCGAAGTCGGCCTCGCTGCGCGCGGCGGGCGGCGCGATGCCCTGATACTTCGTCCGCAACTCCCACCAAGCCTTGTTGTAGTTCTCCGGCGTGACCTCGCCGGAGAAAACTTTCCAACGCCACTGATCCACTAGATAGCCGAAGGGCAAAAACGCCACCTTGTCGAGCGCGAGCCGCAGGAGCAGTCCCGTGTCCGCGCTCTCGTCCGGCACTTTGTCAATCAGGTTGATCTTCTTCAAATATTCGGGCGTGACCGAGAGCGCGACGGCGTCGCCGATGGCTTCGTGGAAACCGTCGTTGGCGCTGTTCTGGTAGAGCATCGTTTGCGGCGCGTAGGCCATCTGGTAGTAGTTGTGGCCGAGTTCGTGGTGGACGACCGAGAAATCTTCCGCAGTGATCTTGATGCACATCTTGAGGCGCACGTCCTGTCGCGCGTCCACGTCCCACGCGCTCGCGTGGCAGACCACATCCCTGTCCTGCGGTTTGACGAACAGCGAACGCTCCCAGAAAGTCGGCGGCAGCGGGTCGAGTCCGAGCGAGGTGAAGAAGCCCTCGCCGTAGCGCACCATCTGTTTCGCGTCGGTCTTCTTCTCCAAGAGGATTTTGGTGAGGTCGTAACCGGGGTCGCTCCGTTCGGGTTTCAGCAGCGGGTAGATGTTGCTCCACGTCTGACTCCACATGTTGCCCAACAGGTGCGCGGGGATCGCCCCGTTCTCCGGCACGAGTTGCTTGCCGTACTTCTCCGAGAGCTTCCAGCGCGTGTAGGTGTAGAGCGAGTCGTAGAGCGGTTTGACTTGCAGCCACAGACGCTCCATCTCGGCCGCGAACTCGTCGGGCGGCATGTCGTAGTTGGAACGCCAGAGCGCGCCCAGATCTTTGAAGCCCATCTCGCGCGCGCCCATGTTGCCGAGGACGACGAAGCGCGCGTACTTCTGTTTGAAGGGCGGCGAGATGGCGTGCCAGCCGAGCCAGATGCGTTTCAACTCTTCCGGGTCGCGGCTCTCCGCCATGATCGGCTCCATCTCTTGAAGCGTCAGGCATTTTCCGCGCTCGCCGTCGGGACAGTATTTACCTTTGCCGTAGTCGCTCGACAGCGAGGCGGTGATCTTCGTCAACTCGTCGCGCTCGGCAGGGTTCGAGGGCGCGGGGACGGTCAGCGCGAGTTTCAGCAGCTTCAACTTGCGCGCCGTGTCGGCGGGGAGTTTGAGGTTGTCGAATTTCGTCGCCTGCTCGGCCAACTCCGTGACGGCGGCCGTCAGGTCGTTGTTGGCGTCGGCGGCGAGAGCTTCCGTGTCGTCCGTGATGAAGTTTTCCTGAATCCAACTCGCGCGGTTGACCTTGAGGTTGAGTTCCGTCAAACGCTGCTCGGCGTGCGCGACAAACTGCGCGGCCTCGGCCGCCGTCGCCTTGCCCGCCGCGGTCTTTCGCGTCCCCGCCTTCTTCGACGCAAGCGCCTGCGCGAACACCGCGCCGTTCGACAATAAAATTAACGATAACAGCAAGGCGACGACGCCCGTCCGCCGCGTCGCTCGATAAGACACTCTCATACACTACCTCCAAAGTTGGGCTGATCCGTGTGCGATTCGACTTGTGAAATTTTAGGGGAGCGGACGCGTCTATTTTAACGCCGATCGCGGCCGCGCACATAACCCCGAAGGCCGCGCCTTTAGCGCGCGGCGTCTGCGTCGTCGAAGCGTGCGCGGAACTCTCCGGCGCGGCGGCGCAGGTGCAGCCAGTCGTCGAAGATTTCCGGCTGCCTGAGCCAGACCGTGAACCACTCTGCGATCTCCTCTTTCTCGGCGCGCTTGCGTTCGTTGACGGCGGGGTTGCGCGCGATCATCTGCGCGCGCTGCTTGCCCTTCAAGACCGTCTCGCGCACGCGGCGCAAGCCTTCCTTGTCCTTCTTGCGCCCGAACTGTAGGCGCAGATTATCCAGACGCTTAAGCGAGGCGGCGGCCTCGTCGAAGTTGGAGAACTTGAGGACGTTACGAAACATCGCCTCGTAGGGGTCTGCGCTGCGCCAGCGCGCGTCCATCTCCAACACCTCTGCGTGGCGCAACTCCGCGCCCTCGTCCGCCAAGAGGCGCGCGACCACCGCCGGACTCTCCTCCGCGCCTTCGCCGAAGCGTGCGCGCACCGCCTCTGCAATCGCCTCCAACTCCGGTGCGCCCACGGTCTCGCAGTCGAGATGCTCCCACACCTCGATCATCAAGTCGTGTTTCGTACGCGCCCGCCAAGTCTGTTTGTCCATCGCGCCCCGCCTGAGAGTTATCGCCGTGTGGTGAACCGGCGCGCGAATAGATTACAGGAAAAACAAGCGAACCGCCCGCCCGTCTGTTCAGACCGGCGGGCGGCTCTCGCTGCGACAGAAACGCGCGACGCACTAGGGCACACTACGGGGCGGAGACGAGGAACACGTCCCACGCCCAACGCCCCACTTTTGCCCCGCGCGCGTCCGAAACTTTGGCGCGGTAGCGAAAACTGTTGCCGTGCGCGTCCGTGCGCTTCGACTCCTTGTAGTCGAGCGAGATTGAATCAACTTGCAGCGACGCGAGCGGGCGCAGTTCGTCCGCCTCGGAGACGCCGTTGTGATTCGCGTCGCGCCACAAACGCAGCGAGGCGAAGATGGCGTCGCCCGCGCTCAACACGCCGTCGCCGTTGCCGCCGCGCGCCGCCTTGTCATACTCGGCCAGCGCGAGGAAGCCGTTGCGCACCGGGGAGCGCGGCTGCCACGTGTAGTTGCCGAACAATTCCCGCCCGTTGCTGATCATTCCGTCGCCGTCGCGGTCGAGCGCGAGCCACGAGTCGTCCGAGCCGGCATGCGTCCACGAGACGCGCTCGCGCGCGCCGTCCGGGTTGCCGTTGATGTCGAAGGCCACGCCGCCCGCGAGGCCGGTGAGTAAGAGGCCGTCGCCGAGCACGTCCACCAGCACGGGGGTCGCGCCGCAGGGGTGGGCGGTCGCGTAGGGGCAGGTCGTCTGCGGCTGGTCGGCGCAGGCGTACTCCGGCGGCGGGCACGAGCAGTATTCGCCCGATTCGTTATAACCTGAAACACACCCGTCGCCCGGCGTCGGTGTCGGCGTCGGGTTGACGGGCACGCAGCAATATTGCCCGTCGTTGTAATAACCGTCCGAGCAACCGTTAGTATCCCGATAGGCGGGGTTATCCACCGGGTAGCCGGAAGGGCAGGAGCGGCACTGCCAGCCGCGCGTGCCGGAGGGCGGGCACGGCCCGAAGGGGACGCACGTGTCATTTGGTTGTGTTGATGGATCGGGGTCGCAAGAGGGCGTCGGCGTGGGCGTCGGAGTCGGAGTTGGTGTTGGCGTGGGCGGCGGGGCGGCGCAGGATTTAATAAAGTAAGTCGCACAAGTGTGCTCGTTGTCACTACAGATGAATTGTCTCACGCCTTGAGTGCCGCACGACCCTCCAGAGGTTCCACAGGCTGTTGAGTTGGCTTCCAGGGGCGGATCGTCGAGTTCATCCTCACAGAAGCAGTTGCTGCGGAGTGTTAGCTTCAGGTAGAAGCAGGACGTACTAGGGCAGCATATGCCAGACTGAATAGAGGGTGTACGGGGCGATAGTTCAGATAGGTCGGCCTCAGAAAAATTTACCGGCAGGAAATTTGCCGGTAAGAAGGAGCCGAACTGAAATTGCTTAGCGCGTGGGCGATCCGGTAATGTTTCCGGCATGGCTCCGAGGACTGCGCCGTTTTTTCTTTGGTCACCGCATTGAGAATTAGAGGTTTGTGAGTTGGGCACCATCACACCACCTGTGCCGATGAACCCAGTGCCGTCTCCGTAGCTGAGAATCTCGAACTGGAGTCCTATTTTTTTAGGGTGGGGTAGCCTATGGATAGCCTTGAACTTTTCCCACCTTCCAGCCCACCGCTTAGAGAATTGGTAGACGTAAGTCTCCCCAGGCCGTAACGGTGCCTCTTGCGGCGTCGCCCGTTTGTCAAAGTCAACGAACCGTGAGTTGCCGTAGCCTATCGGGAAGCCAAGCTCGGTACCAGACTCTAGTTTCACGTCAACGAAATAGAGACTGAGCCGCAGATAATAGATCGGCTTGCTGCCGATATTCTGCACCTCAATTTCCACATCACGCATCCATTGCTCATTATTTAAGTCTTTCACTTTCTCAATGTTCTTGACCTTAACTTTAATCGGCAGATGCTTCGGGATTTTATCTTCTAACTCTCGTTCCTCCTTCGGCGTTGATTGCGCCGTGCTCGACACGATGCCGACCGCGCACAGGCCGAGGAAGGCGGCGAGCAGCGCAGCGGCTACAACAGTCGGCTTGAAGTTTCGTAAGCGAGAGATGAGGCGATGAGGCTTCATGTAAGTTGCTCCTTTGTGCCGTTGAGGGTTGAGGTCTCATTGACGAAGTAAGAGCAGCATAGAACCGCACACCGTTCGCGTCAAGGATTATGCGAGTAACCAACCGCGCGTGCCCTGCGGCGGGCATGGCCCGAAGGGGTAGCAACTAGGATTCGGCTGCGTCGCCGGGGCGGGGTCGCAGGAGGGCGTCGGCGTAGGTGTAGGGGTGGGCGTCGGGTTGGGTGTCGGCGTCGGAGTCGGCGTGGGTGTCGGCACTGAGGCGCAACTAAGTAAAAAATCTTCTTCGCAGTATGTGCCGAATTCGTCATTACAGGATACATCCTCGGTGTAGTACGTGGCACACCGCCCTCTTGCATCACTACAGGGTGCTGAGCCAGCCTTATTTATTGTCATCCCGCAACAAGTGACCTTAACATCCATTAAACGATTACAAGAACCCGAACACCCGCAAATGTCAGGACTAACGAGGGAAGCACTAGATATTGTCTTAGGAACATTAGCCACAAAAAAATTTACCGGCAGAAAGCTCGCCGGTAAAAAGTTTGCTGATAGTTTGGGTAATGCATTAGGAGGGGGAATTCGGTGATGAGGTTAGCACGTACATAACATTTCCCCCGATCTTCTCATCTTTCACACAAGAACTACCTATCTGCTTCTGATGAATATCCACGGGTATGCCATCCGTTGTTCCGAACCCCGTGCCATCTCCAAAGTTGAGACTCTTGAATACGAGTCGGATCTTCTTAGGCTTATTTTTCGGGAGCGCACGTCTTGTGACGAAGCGATCCCACTCCTGATAAAGATGGCTAGGGATTCTGAATATATAACTTTCACCCGGTTTGATCGGCACATCATCACGCTGAAGCGGTGCATTGTAGTCAATTAAATTCCCTCTGCCATATTGTAGTGGGAAGCCCAACTTGTGATTGTTTTCAGTTAATACATCTGGCAAGATCACTGTTAACCCTAGGTAATAGATCGGCTTATCCGATCTGTTCTCGATTTCGATCTCTAAGTCGCGCGCCCATTTCTCGCTGTTCAAATTCTTGACCTTAACTTTGATCGGCAGATGCTTCGGGATTTTATCCTCTAACTCTCGTTCCTCCTTCGGCGTTGATTGCGCCGTGCTCGACACGATGCCGAAGGCGCACAGGCCGAGGAAAGCGGCGAGCAGCGCGGCGGCTAATACTGTCGGCTTGAAAGTTTGCAAGTGAGTGAGAATACGATGAGGCTTCATGTGAATTTGCTCCTATGTGGCTGCCGTTGAGGGTTGAGGTCTCAGAGACGACGCACGCGCAGCATAGAACCGCTCATAAACACTGTCAATAGTGAGACGAATCCCGCGCGGTGTGACGCCCCGCCGCCGTTGCGGTAAAATCTACGGTGTCTCCCGACAACTTGCACGCGAGCATTCACCCTTGATGTCAAAACTCGATTCAGCCCCCGCCGCCCTGCGCCTACACTTCGGCTTCGACGCCTTTCGCACCGGCCAGCGCGAAGTGATTGACGCCATCCTCGACGGTCACGACACGGTGGTCGTGATGCCGACGGGCGGCGGCAAGTCGCTCTGTTTCCAACTGCCCGCGCTGATGAAAGAGGGCGCAACCGTCGTCGTCTCGCCGCTCATCGCGCTGATGAAGGATCAGGTTGACGCGTTGCACGCGCGCGGACTCCCCGCCACCTTCATCAACAGTTCCGTGGACTTCGAGGAGCAGAAGGCGCGCATCGCGGGGATCAGACAGGGCAAATATAAACTCGTCTACGTCGCGCCCGAACGCTTCCGCAGCGCACACTTCGTCGAAGCCTTGAAGAGCGTCAACGTCTCTCTCTTCGCCGTGGACGAAGCCCACTGCGTCTCGACGTGGGGGCACGACTTCCGCCCGGACTTCCTGCGCCTCAAGTCGGCCATCGAAGAGATCGGGCGGCCGCAGGTCGTCGCGCTCACGGCGACCGCCACGCCGCACGTCCGCGCCGACATCATCGAGCAACTCGGCCTGCGCGAGCCGCGCGCCTTCGTCTCCGGCTTTGACCGCCCGAACCTCTCGATCCGCGTCGTCCACACGCAGAAGGAGCGCGAGAAGATCGCACACGTCAAATCGCTCGCGGCTCAAGCCAAAGGCGGCTCAGGCATCATCTACTCTTCGACGCGCAAGTCGGTCGAGCAGGTGGCGCGGCGTTTGAAAGATGCGGGCTTAAGCGTCGTCGCCTATCACGCGGGGATGGAGGAGGCCGAGCGCACGCGCGCGCAGGACGATTTCATGTCCGGGCGCGTGCAGATGATCGTCGCCACGAACGCCTTCGGCATGGGTATTGACAAGGCCGACATACGCTTCGTCATCCACTACCACCTGCCCGGCTCAATCGAAGCCTACTATCAAGAGATCGGCCGCGCCGGGCGCGACGGGTTGCCCTCCGAGGGCGTCCTGCTCTTCAACTCCGCAGACACGCGCACGCAGGACTCCTTCATCGAAGGCTCTTACCCGCCGCCCGAAATCATCGCCAAGGTTTACGAAGCGCTCGTCGCCACGCGCCAGCAGCACATCGAACTCTCGACGCGCGAGATCGCCATGCGCGCGGGCGTGCGCAACGAGATGGCCGTGCAGTCTGCGCTGATCATCTTGGAGAAGGCCGGGCACGTCGAGCGCGGCGCGGCGGGCGAGAACCGCGCGGAGGTGCGCCTGCTGATGCCCGCGCACCTCGCGCGCGAAGCCGTCGGCGCGAAACGCAGCGCGCGCGACAAGCAAGTGCTGTTCGCACTGCTCGGCGGTTACGAGTTGAACGAACGCGCCGACTCGGAGATTGATGTCAACGAGTTTGCCGAATCGGCCGGACTCGACACCGCCTCCGTGCGCCGCTCGCTCTCGTCGCTCGCGGCGGCGAACTTGATCTCTTACAAGTCCGCGCGGCGCACGCGCGGTCTGCAACTGCTCGACGAGCGTCCCGTTTCGCATCTACGCATCCGCCCGCAAGACCTCGCACGCCGCGCCGCGCTCGAACAACGCAAGCTCCGCGAGATGATCAGCTTCTGTTACGCAGACCGCTGCTATCGCGCCTTCATCCTCGACTACTTCGGCGACCGCTCGCACAAACCGACCTGCGGCACGTGCGGCGTCTGCGTCAAAGGGGGCGCGACGAAGGCCGCCTCAGCCGTCGCCGTTGCCGATGAAGACGGGCGCACCATCGAATACTACGGCGACGAAATGGAGGGCGGCTATGAAGGCGACGAGGAGTCGCCGTTCAGTTCGGCGCGCTCCGCGACGGCGGCCGTCTCATCAACGACCGCTCCCGCTTCACCGCGCACGCGGCTCGACAAGTTTGTCATCGAGAACACGCCCTTCGCCAGCGATCTGGAAAACGAACTCGACCGGCAGTCGCTCGCCGATCACAGGCGGCGCGAGGCGGAGAGTTTTGGTGCGGAGTCGAATAGCGTGGTGCAGATTACGGGCGCGCGTGCGCTCGGTGAAGACGAGACGTTGTGCGTGCGGAAAATTCTCGCGTGCGCGGCGCGCATGGAGGGGCGTTACGGCAAGGGCATACTGGCCGCCTGCTTGCGCGGCTCGCGCTCGGCCAAAATCTCGCAGTTCGGACTCGAACGACTCTCGACCTACGGCCTGCTCTCCAACATGACGCAGGACGAGATACTCCTCTACGTTGACGCGCTCGTCGCCGCGGGCGCGCTCCACGTCACGGGCGGCAATTACCCGACCGTCGCCCTCACCGCCCTCGGCCGCGACGTGATGCGCGAACGTGCCTCCGTCGAACTCGCGTTGCCCGCCGTCTCCGTCGTCAACGCACCTTCGCCCTACGAGTCGCGCGGCTCGCGCGTCGCTGCGGCGGCCGCGTCTGCCAAGGCGGTCAACGCGCCGCGCGTCAGCACGATTGACGAGACCTACGCCTTCTACCAGACGGGCATGACCATCGAAGAGATCAGCCGAGAGCGCGGCATCGCGGAGATGACCGTCGAGAAACATCTCGCCGACTGCATCCTCGAAGGCCGACCCTTCGACATCTCGCAGCACGTCGGCGACCGCGACCGCGCGCTCATCGAAGAGGCCGTGCGGCGTCTCGGCGACGAACGCCTCAAGCCGCTACGCGACGCGCTGCCACGCCACGTCAGCTACCGCATGATCCGTTTCGTCGTCGCCGACCTGCAACGCGCCGCCGCCAGCGTAACGACGGACGCCGACCCGGAACGCGAGCGGGCTTCGGAAGTCGCCGGTTAACATTATCCACGCCGCCCTTCGCGCGCTTAATATTCACCTCCGCCGTTCGCGCGCTTGACGTGTCGCGCGCGCGCCTTCATCATTCATCCTCTAAATTCAACCACAGGACGAACTCATGAGCCGCAACCCGAACACCGATCCGCCGCAGCCGGAGCAACAGCCCGAACTGCCGCCCACGCCGCAGCCGCACGACCCGCTCGCACCCGACCCGGCGCAACCCGAACCACTGCCTTTGCCCCCCGACGCCGAACCGAAAGCCCCCGTCCGTGAACCCGACGCGACGCCACAGCCCGCAGGCGACCCGCCCGTCTCCGAGCCGCCGCGTCTGGCGTAGAGACAAAGCGAAAATGGAAATTGTGCAAGAGGAAGCTGTGCGCGCGAACGGCGCGGGCGACGTTTCGGCCGCGCCCGCCGCACGCCTCTCTGAAGTCGCGCGTGCGTTGCGTGCGAAACCTTTCACGCCGCACCCTCTGTTCAAGAGCGGCCACGCGCAGACGCTCGTCGCTTTCACGTGGCCGCGTCGGCGTCGCCTGCGCGAACTGCGCACGGACGAAGCGCGCCTGTTTGAAGTCGAAGCGGGCGTCCGCGTGCTCGTCCACTGTCGCTGGCAGAGTGACCCGCGCGCGTGCCCGACGCTCCTGCTCGTCCACGGCCTCGAAGGTTCGAGCGAGTCAATCTACATGATGAGCACCGCGCTCAAGGCGCACCGTGCGGGCTTCAACGTGCTGCGCCTCAACCTACGCACCTGCGGCGACACGCTCCACCTGACCCAGACGCTCTACAACAGCGGCCTCTCCGCAGACCTCGGCGCGCTCATCAAAGAACTCGTCGCGCGCGACCGCTTGAACGACATCTTTCTCGCGGGCTTCTCGCTCGGCGGCAACATGAGTCTCAAGCTGGCGGGCGAATACGGCGCGGACTTCCCCGCCGCACTGAAAGGCGTCTGCGCCGTCTCGCCCTCGGTCGAGTTGGCCGCCTCGGCCACGGCCATCGAGCAGCGTTCCAACTGGGTCTACCAGCGCAAGTTCATCCGCAGTCTCAAGCGGCGCATGCGCGAGGCCGCGCGCCTCTACCCCGAACGCTACGACGCGAGCGAACTCGCGCTCGTCCGCACGCTGCGCCAGTTCGACGAACGCTACACCGCCCCGCACGGCGGCTTTCGCGATGCGGCCGACTATTACGCGCGCTCAAGTTCGCTCCCGCTCATCCCGCGCATACAAGTTCCCACGCTCATCATCCACGCCGAAGACGACCCTTTCATCCCCTTCGACTCGCTCCGCCACCCGTCCGTCCGCGCGAACGACAGTGTGTTGCTGCTCGCTCCCCAACACGGCGGCCATGTCGGCTTCGTCGGCGACGGACACACCACGGGCGAGGATCGCTTCTGGGCGGAAAACCGTCTCATCGAGTTCTGCGAAAGAATGGGGCGGGAGTCGGGAGTCAGAAAACAGGAGTCGGAATAAGAATCAATGCGGCTATGCGTTACGACCCCTGCCTTCACGAATCCTGACTTCCGTATTCTGACTCTCGACTCGTGTATTCCGACTTCTGCTTTTTAAGTTGACGTGCCACGGTGCGTGGCAATAATCTTGAACGCGATCTTTCAACACCACAACTCGACATGCGGAGGTTAGCGCCAATTTGATCGCCGCGCCGCGAAGATAATGATAACGGCTCTCAAATTATTCGCCACCGTCCTGATCGTCGCCATTAACGGATTCTTCGTCGCGGCCGAGTTCGCGCTCGTCGGCGTGCGCCGCTCGCGCATCGAGACGCTGGTCGAGGGCGGCGACCGCCGCGCGCAACGCCTGATCCGCATCCTCGACAACCTCAACGCCTATCTCTCCGCTTCGCAACTCGGCATCACGCTCGCCTCGCTCGCGCTCGCCATCCTAGGCGAACCGACCATCGCGCTGCTGCTCGAAGCGCCGTTCTCACGGCTCAACATCGGCGAGTGGTGGCGGCACGCTCTCGCGTTCGTCATCGCCTACGCGATCCTGACCTCGCTGCACATCGTCTTCGGCGAGCAAGCGCCCAAGCTCGTCGGGCTGGAACGCGCAGAGAAAGTGGCGATGTGGTCGGCCTTGCCGATGGAAGTCTTCTACAAGTTGTTCAGTTGGCCGATCCGCGCGCTCGACTGGGCGAGCGCAGCCGTAGTGCGTCCCTTCGGCATGAACGCGTCGAGCGCGCACGCCTCGATCTACACGGAAGAGGAGATTCGCCAACTCATCAACGCCTCGCACAAGGGCGGGCACTTGGAGGAAGAAGAGCAGACGTTGATCAACCGCGTCTTCGACTTCTCGGAGGCCGAAGTGCGCGAGGCGATGATCCCGCGCACGACCGTCGCGGCGATCCCCGCCACGGCGACGCTCGCGGAAGTTGAAGAAACTTTTTGCGAGACCGGCTACTCGCGCCTGCCCGTCTACCGCGACGGGCTTGACGACATCGTGGGCGTCCTCTTCATGAAGGACATCATGCCGTGCCTCAAGACTTCGGGGCGCAAAGAGTTTGACATGGAGGCGATGCTCCACCCGCCGATGTTCGTGCCCGCCACCGCGCGGCTCGGCGCGGTGCTCGCGCAGATGCAGGCGGCGCGCACGCACCTCGCCTTCGCCATTGACGAGCACGGCGGCATCGAGGGCATCCTCACGCTCGAAGATTTGCTCGAAGAGATCGTGGGCGAGATTGACGACGAGTACGACGAAGAGGTGCGCGCGCAGATCGTCGAAGAGGACGATCACTTCATCCTCGACGGCATGCTCGCCGTCCGCGACGCCAACCGCAAGTTCAAGTTGAAACTGCCGGAAGACGCGGGCTACACGACGCTCGCCGGATTCCTCCTCGCGCGCGCCGGGCACATCCTCAAACAGGGCGAGACGGTCGAGCACGACGGCGCGACCTTCACCGTCGAGCGCGTTGACCGCCACCGCATCCGCCGCGTGCGCTTCATGCCCGCCCCGCCGCCCGCCACCGAAGAGGTGGAAGACAGCGCGGCCTGACACCCTGCCTACGGCGCACGCTGTTACCTGTTGCTCAACATCTCTTCGATGGATAATCCGATGTCTTTAGCGATTTGTCGTAGGAGGATCGGCGAGATGTCGCGGCTTCCGTGGAACGGAACTGTCGTACTACGCCCGTCCGGATGACGGTACTGTTTATGCGAGCCGCGTTGGCGGGCTTCGTTGAAGCCGAGTTTTTCCAGAATGGCCGCCACCTCTCTGGGTTTCAGGACGGGATACTTGCCCATCCTCAGGCGACCTTCACCATCTGGGTGCCGATGAATTCGGCGTCCGATTGCGGCTCGCCGTCTTCCAGCAGCATCTCGATCACTTCCTGCATATTCTGCTGCAACTCATCAAGCGTCTCGGCCTGACTGTGCGCGCCGGGGAAGCCCGGCACATGGCCGACGTAGAAGCCCGTCTCGGAGCACTTCTCGACGATGTATGTGTAAGTCTTCATGTTCAGCCCCCTGAACCGAAATATTACTACAACCAACCGCCGCCGCAAGCTACCGCCATGCTATTACTTCTCTATTTTCTTGAGCAGGCGCGTGGCGTGGTTGCGCGCCATGAGCGGGATGCGTTCGTCCGTGGAGAGGTCGCGCAGGAGCGGGATGAGCGGTGCGGTGTCTGAGAGTTCGTTGCGGCCGAGGAGGCTTTCGAGGCGTTTGAAAAGTTTCACCGTGTCGGAGGGTTGGTACTGCCGCGCCAGCGTCACGTCGAAGACGAAGAGTTGCTGTTCGCCGATGCCGCGATACTCTTTGACGAGCGCGGACGCGCTTTCGTCGTGCGTCCAGTTGAACTCCGCTTTGCGTTCGCGCGTGCCGTGCTTCATCCGCAAGGTCATCGTGCCGAGGTGCGGGAACTGTTTCTCGTCCTGATAGTTCGTGTCCGAGTCGAGAAACTTCAGAGACTCCCACGCGGCCAAGAGACGC
Organism: Pyrinomonadaceae bacterium; assembly: GCA_030841105.1. GTDB lineage: Bacteria > Acidobacteriota > Blastocatellia > Pyrinomonadales > Pyrinomonadaceae > JAIVJZ01. Next base: position 20,450 of record JAVEDE010000102.1, on the reverse strand, counting down.
GCGAGCGCGGCGGGCGAGATTTGCAGCGGGTCGGTGAAGAGTTCTTCGCTGTCCTTGCGCGCGAAAGTGATTTGGCCGCGCCCGGCCGCGTCGTGTTCGATCAAGATGCGGCGGATGTTGAAACTAGGTTGGTTGAATTCGTAGGAGTAACGCACCGCCGTCGTCGTTGCTGCCGCGGCAGGCGCGTCCGCTTCCGCCTCATTCGTCTTTACGATGGGAGACGGCGCGGGCATCGCTTCCCGCCTGTTTGCTTTACCGGGCGCGGGCGTCGGCGTGACATCCGGCGTCGCGCCCGACGACTGCGCGGGCGTTGACTTAGGCACGCCCGTCGCCGCCGGACGCTTGGCGTTCTTTTTACTTTGCGCCGCCGCTGTAGCGTCAATCGCCGCGCTCTGGATGAGAAGCGCGGCGACGAGTGCGGCCTTAAACAATTTTTCAGGCTTCACGTTTATTCAAACCTGACCGAGACAAGTTTCGACACGCCGACTTCTTCCATCGTCACGCCGTAGAGGGCGCGCGCGATCTCCATCGTGCGCTTGTTGTGTGTGATGACGATGAACTGCGTGTTCGTTGCCATCTCCGCGATCTTGGCGGTGAAGCGTCCGATGTTGGCCTCGTCGAGCGGTGCGTCAACTTCGTCGAGCAGGCAGAAGGGCGACGGGCGATAGCGGAAGATGGCGAGCACGAGCGACAGCGCGGCCATCGCCTTCTCGCCGCCGGAGAGCAGCAACACGTTTTGCAGACGCTTGCCCGGCGGCTGCGCGATGATGTCAATGCCCGACTCCAACACGTCGTCGGCGTCAATCATGCTCATCTCGCCGCGACCGCCGCCGAAGAGTTCGACGAACAGTTGCCCGAAGTTGCGGTTGATCTCTTCAAACGCCTGCCGGAAGCGTTCGCGCGAACGCCGCTTGATCTCGCGCAGGGCTTCCTCGGTCGAACTGATGCCGTCAACGATGTCCTGCCGCTGCGTCGTCAAGAACGTCAGGCGTTCTTCCGACTCGGCGAGTTCTTCGAGCGCCATCATGTTGACCGCGCCGAAACTCTCGACCCGCGCGCGCAACTCTTCGACCCGCCCGCGACCCGCTTCCAGATCAAACTCCGCGTCCGGCTCATAGGCCGACACGATCTCTTCGAGCGACTGCGCGAGTTCGGCCATGCACGCCTCGTGCAAATAATTGAGCCGCGCCGCCGTCTCCGCGCGATTAACTTCGAGCGTGGCGCGCGCGTCGCGTGCCGCCGCGGCGCGATGGTTCAACTCGGTCAACTCGTCGGAGAGAGCGTCGGCGCGGGCGCGCGCTTCCGCCAGACGCTCGGCCGCCGTCGCCACTTCCGACTCGCGCGCGGCGCGTTCGCTCTCCACCGAACCGGCCGACTCGTCCAACTCGGCCATCGCGCGCCGCAACTCTTCGAGCCGCGCGGTCGTCTCTTCGATCTCTGCGGCGTGGCGTTCGAGCCGCGCTTCGAGGTCGGCGTTCTCCGTCTCCATGCGCCGGAGTTCGGCGGCCGTCGCGCGGCGACGTTCCGCAGCGGCGGCCGATGCCATGCGCTGCCGGTTCAACTGCTCGCCTTCGACTTCGGCGGCGCGGCGCTCTGCGGCCAACAGTTCCGCCGCCTCCGCGACCGACTGCGTGGCGGCCAGACGCGCGGCTTCGGCCGCCTCTGCTTCCGCCAACCCTAGCGTGCGTCGCGCCTCCAACTCGCGCCGCTCCTCCGCAAGACGCGCCGCATCGTCGGCCACCACGCGCAAGTGGCGCGCGGCGCGTTCGATCTCCTGCGCGAGTTGCGCGGCGTTGAGTTCGCGCGCTACCTGCTCGCGCTCCTCGCGCCCGATCTGCTCGGCGACGAGGACAAGCGCATCTTCCAGTTCGACCAGACGCGCGCGCGCTGCGCTGACGGAATCCTCCGCCGAGACGACTTCCGAGGCGAGGTCTGCGGCGCGCGATTCGAGTTCGCGCATCTCGCGTTTGAAGGCGAGCAGCCCCGTACCTTCTTCGACCGCGTGCGAATTGCCCGCGCCGAGCAGTTGCCCGCCCGCCACCCATTCGCCGCGCGGCGTCACGCACATGTCGCCGGTCGCAAACGACAAAGACATCGCGCCTTCCAGATCATCCGACAGGCGCGCCCCCATCTCGCGCGGCAGCGTGCGCGCCAGCACCGATGCGATCTCGCGCGGCGCGCCGAGCAAGTCGCCGAGACGCAAACCGTCCGTCCTGTCATCCGCGAGTGTGCCGCGTGAGCGATAGTCGTTGTCCGTCTCCGCGCTCGCGCCGTGGAGTCCGGCGACGAGGAAGGTGGCGCGACCGGCGTTGTTCGCTTCGAGCCACGCGGCGGCGCGGAAGGCGTCGTCGGGCGTCGGCACGATCACGGTTTGCAGGTACGAGCCGAAGATGCTCTCGACGGCGTGCTCCCACTGCGGCGCGACTTGCAGCATGTCCGCGAGCGTGCCGATGGTGTGAAAATCTTTCGAAGGATCAACCTCTGCCTCGTCCGCGTGCTCGGCCGAAAAGATGCGCTGCACGGCCTGCGAGTAGAGCGAACGTTTCTCGTCGAGTTCGGCCAGCGTGTCGAGGCGGTTGCGCACGCGCGCGGCCTCTTCGCGCATCCGCGCATACTCCGTCAGCGTCGCCGACACCAGACTGCGCGCGGCGGCCACACCCTCCGACGCCGCGCCGCGTTCGACGTTCAACACGTCGAGCCGCGCGCGCGCCTCCTTGATCTCTTCGGCCAGCGTCTCGGCCTGCTCGGTGAACTCGGCGTGCGCGGCGCGCGCGCGTTCGCCCTCGCGGTCAAGCCCTTCGGCCTGTAAAGCTAAACGTTCGAGCGTCGCCTCCAACTGACGATTGATTTCCGAGAGACGTTCCGCGACGGCCGTGTGCGTGAGCAACTCTGCGCGCGCCGCTTCGATGCGCGTCTCGGCCTCGGACACTTCGGCGACGCGGCGCGCGTAGACGGCCTCGGCCGCCTGCAAGTCGCGCGCGGTCGTTTCAGCTTCCACGCGCAACTGCGCGTCGCCCTCGCGCAGCATCTCGCGCTCCGCCTCGACCGTCGCCAGACGCTCGCGCACCATCTCCATCTGCCCCGTGATGTCGGACGCGCGCCGCTCCAGAGATGCGGCCTGTTCGAGTTGGTAAGCGCGTTCACGCTCGCGCCGGTCGCGCCTGAGCGCCGCGTCGGCCACCGCCCCGCGCGCCGCCGCGAGTTCCTCTTCGCACTCGCGCGCTTCCCCGGTCGCACGCCGCGCTTCTTCCTCGTGCGCTTCCAGACGCGCCGCGAGCGCGGTCACTTCTTCGCCTGAGGCGGCGAGGTGCGCGCGCAGTTCTTCCAGCGAGATGGTCAGCGCGCGCTCGTCGGCCGCGTAGACGTGGCGCAGCAGTTCGCGCAACTCTTCGCGCAGCGTCCGGTAGCGACGCGCCTTCGCCGCCTGACGGCGCAGACTCCCGACCTGCCGCTCGATCTCCGAGACGATGTCCGAGACGCGACGCAGATTCGAGCGCGCGCCTTCGAGCCGCGCTTCGGCCGCGCGCTGTCGCACACGAAACTTCGTGATCCCGGCGGCCTCTTCGATGAGCGAGCGGCGATCCATCGGCTTGGCCGAAAGTATCTGCCCGATGCGCCCCTGCTCGATGATCGCGTAGTGCGCGCCCGCCAGGCCAGTGCCGGAAAACAAATCTTGTATGTCGCGCAGGCGACAGGTGCGCCCGTTCAAAAGATACTCGCTCTCGCCGTCGCGGTAGAGTCGGCGCGTCACCGTCACGGTCTCGCCCGGCGCGAAGCCGAGCGCGAGACGGCGCGGACGCCAGTGACGCTTGTGGTGCTGCTGAACTTTCGCCGTCAACGCTTCGGGACTTTGACTGCCTTCGGCGACGACCGCCAGCGCAGTTTCATTTCCGCCAGCGGCGATCTCATCAACCGTCGCGCCGTCAACCGACGCCACGCCGTCAATCGCCTGACCGTCGGCGGCGGGCGCATCAGCGGCGGCGACGACAACAGCGGCGGTCTCGTTCGCAGACACTTCCGGCAACAGTTTCTCTTCGACGAGTTCGCTGCGCTCGTCTATCTCTTCGAGCGTGCTGTCAATGTCGTCTATGTCCGGCTCTTCGTCCGACGCCTCGTCGCGCACGAGATGGAGGACGACTTCGGCCATGCCGCTCGGCTGTCGGTTGCGCGAGCCTTGGAAGATGACGTCTTTCATCTCCGCGCCGCGCAGGTGCTTGACGCGCTGCTCGCCCAAGACCCACGCGATGGCGTCGGCCACGTTCGACTTGCCGCAGCCGTTCGGGCCGACGACGCCCGTGACGCCCTCGCCCGTGAACACGAGGTCGGTATAGTCGGCGAAGGATTTGAAGCCGGTGATTTCTAGTCTCTGTAGTCTGAACATTCGTGCAACTTTCGTCTGCCGGAAGACGCTGACAGGGGATGCGAACTATTTCTCTAAAAGCACAGCCGCTAGGCGCGGCGCGGGAGACGCACACTATATGTTGCAGAGGGCAGCCTAGTCAACCACACTCTCAGGTCAAACGACGTTACTGCTGACGAGAGGCGAGTTAGTTTTCACTGCGACGCGACCGGCGAATCTCAGCCACCTGATAAAACCGCGCCGCCGCAGACTCGCTTAAGTCTGCGGCGGCGCGTTTAGTTGAATTGCAACTCAGGCCGCGGGGCGAGAGTTACGTGTTTACGGCAACGCTTCGACGTTGAGGAGGAAGCGGAAGTTGCCGTCGGCCATCACCCCCAGCCGGAACTGCAAGTTGATGGGCGCGCCCGGCGCAAGCGGCGTCCCCATCGTGATGCGCGACACCCTGACGGTCGAGTTCAAGCCCCCGCCATTGGGTTGCGCGGGCGGGTTCTCTTCGAGCGTCACCCCTTCTATCGTGATGGGATTGCCGTTCGAGTCGGTCGCCTCCACATCGGACGAGGAGAGGACGCGCAGGTCGGCCTCGCCCGCCCCGCGACTGCCGAGCGTCGAGAAGTTGACGACGCGGAAGCGGAGTTGGCGCACCGGCTCATTCGTCGTGTTGCGGAAGCGACGGCGAATGAGCAGCGTGCCGAAGGCTGCGTTCTGCGGGTTCGCCCCAGCCCCCGTGCGCACGCGCGCGCACGCGCTCGTCGCCGCACCGCCGCCCGCGCAGCCCGGATCAATCAGTGAAGCCTTGATCGCGGCGTTGCGCTGGATGGGACTGAAACGGTTCTCCGGCCCCGGCGCGCCGAGCACCGACTGGACTTGATCAACCATCGCGCCCGCCGTGTGGACGAGTACGAAGTCGGTCGCGTTGTCGTTCGTGTCGCGCGGGAATCCGGTCGTGAGGTTGCGGACGAAACTGTGCTCCGCGATCAAAATGCCGGTGGGTTGGATACCTCCCCCTTCCCGGTAGAGCGGGTTGCTCGAAACGAACCCGGCGGCGTCGAGGCGGTTCTCGGCCGTGAAGTTAGTGGACGTGCTCGTCCTGAAGACGGCGACGCCCGATTGGTTCGGGATGTCGCCCGTGTAGGTCGCGTCGGGCATGGCTTTGTCCGTGCCTCCGTAGTTCGAGAGGCTGTAGCCCGTGCTGTTGGCGACGAGGTAATGGCCGCGCGCCGGGATGGTCACGCCGCTCGGGATGGTGGCGAGGATGCTGATGCCGCCAGCCCCGTTGGGCGCGGCCACCGTGAACCCGGCCGAGCCGTCGAAGGCGTTGACGATGATGGGCGACTCCGTCTTGTTGTACAACTCGACGAACTCGTCGTTCTCTCCGTTCGGGCCGCTGAAGCGGAACTCGCTGATGATCAGATCGCCGACGCCGATTGCGCCGAGCGTCGGGCAACTGGCCGGGTCGAGGTTGTTGATCGCCAGGTTGTCTATAAACCAGCCCGCGTTGCACGCCGGGACGCTCGCCACGTCAGAGACCATGCGGAAGCGGATGCGAACGGGCAACCCCTGCGGGTTATGCACGCCGCCCGCCGCGAAGGCTTCGAGCGGGATGCGGACGTGGTGCAGGGTGGGCTTCGCGCCCGTGTACGCGCGACGGCCGAGCAAGATCGAGCCGTCTTGCGGCACTTCCGGCAAGTCGCCGTTGAGACGCCCGTTGTAGCCGCCTTCGACGATGAAGTTGCCGAGGTCGAAGGTGGTCACGTTGTCCGTGAACGGCGTCGAGTTGAAGGTCGCGTCGCCGCCGATCTTGATCTCCATCACGCCGCCGTCGAAGCCCGCCTCGGTGATGAAGAAGTGGTCGAACTCCATCACGGAGTCGGGACTCAGCGTGACGGGGCCGATGGTGGTGGAGAAGTCGCTCTGCCCGCCGCCCTCGCCGCCGCAGTTCGCGGCCGAGTCGCCGGGGTTGAAGTCCGGCCCGTACATCATGCTCGTGATGATGGACGACTCCGAGCCGGTCGAGACCTGCACGCCCGTGACGCGCTGGAAGTTGGCGATCTCGGCCTTCGGGTCGTTGCCCGCGTCAACGAGCGGCGGCGTGAAGCGCAGGTTCGAGTCGTCCTGCCCGGCCGCGCCCTCCTCGAAGTCCTCGAAGGCGAAGACCGGCGTGTTCGTGATGCCGGGCGACGACGGCGCGTTGAACTTCGCCTTCCGGTTGCCAGTGTTGTTCGTGTCAATCTTACCGGCGTCCGCGTCTCTCGCCTGCACGATGTAATAGTAGACGCGGTTGCGCTTGAGTCCTGAGTCGAGGTAGGACGTGCCGCGGACGCCCGTGGCGATGCGGTTCTGCGCCGTCGGCTCGAAAGTCGGTTCGAGCGGCGCATCGGACGGGTTGGTCGGGTTCTCGATGCTCGGCCCCGGATCGGTGGCCGTCTCCGAGCGGTAGATGTCGTAGACGATGTCGGCCGTCGGGTTGGCGGAAGTCGCCGGCCCCCAGCCGATGACGAGGAGGTTACAAGCCTTCGGGTCGAAGACTTCGTTGATGCCCGTAAAGATCGGCGCGGGCTTGATGAGAACGCCGACGGTGATCGTGATGCTTTGCGTCAGCGCGCCCGAAACGCAGTCCATCGCGGCGTCGCGCGAGGCGCGCACCTGATAAAAGTAGGTCTTGTTCAAAACTAGCCCCTGCCCGCCGTTGTTGTCGTTGTAGACGGTCGGGTTGATGGGGTCAGCGGGCACGTCGGCGATGGTGACGAACTGGCCGTTGGCCGTCTCGGCGCGCGAGATGATGAAGCGCGCCGCGCCCACGACCGGGGCGATGGTGACGGTCGCCGTGTTGGCGACGGTGTTGGACAGGGTGAACGCAGGGGGCGCAAGCGGCCCCTGCTGCTCGCAGGCCGTGACGCCCGCCGGGACGGAAAAGTCTTCGACGACCGTGCCGCCCGCGCCGCCGTTCGACGAAGAGGTGGCGAGCGCGCCGACGCCGTGGCTGGCGAACGCGCGCCAGATGACGGCGTGGTTTTCGCCGCCGTAGAGTTCGCGGTCGGCCAAGAGGATCGAGTCGCGCGAGTCAACGAAGGTCGGGTTGCAGGGCGACAGTTGCATGCCGCGCATCATCAGCACGTCGGCTAGGAACGCGCCGCGCCGGAGCGCGGTCGAGAGCGGCCCGTTGCGGTTGCCGTTGGCTTGAATCTCCGCGGCCACTTGGCCGGGGCGCACGATGTGTTGCGCGGCGATGATGTTCGGGTCGGGCGGCACGGTCGGGTCGAGTCCCTGCACGTGCGTATTGAACTCGGGGCGATATTCAATCGGGTGCTTAGTATCAACCGACTGCACCTGACGGTCGCCGATATAGAAAGTCGTGCCCGTGCCGAGACGGCGCGTGCCGTCGAAGAAGATGCCGGGGTAGGCGTTGCCGACCTTCTGCTTGACGACCAGCAACTCGCGCATGTCCCACAGCGTCGCAGCCCAGTACTCGCCGCCGTCGTGTACCTCGAAAGGAATCGCGCCGGGGTTCAGGTCGGGCACGGCGAGCGGGTTGTAACTGCGGTCGCGGCGCGTGAGTCCCTGCCCGTTGAGTGAATTGTAAGACCAGCGATAGTTGGTGTAAGGGATGCGGCGGATGCCGACGTCGTACTCGCCCGTGGCGTACTCGCCCTCCACGTCGTCGTCGGCCATCGAGCAGGCGAGGTAGTCGCCCCAGCCTTCGCCCTGACCGCCGGACTCACCCGCGAGGCCGTTGCCGACGCAGCCCGTGTCGCCCTTGCCGACGGCGCGGTTGTTGATCGCGTGCATGTGCTCGTGACCCACGATGTCGAAGTCGAACGAGCCGTCGGTGCGGCGGAAGGTCGTCTCGGTGAAGACGTACATCTGCATGCGCGGCTTCGCGCCTTCGGTCGTCGGCGACATGTTGGCGTTGTCCGTGCCTGAGCCGTCCTGCACCTGCGCTACCACGCCGTCGCGCCCCGCGCCGCCGCGTCCGAAGTTGTCCTGCTGGAAGTTGAAGGTGGCCTCGGTGAAACCGAGACTGTACATGTAATCGTGGACGATGTTGTTGTAGTAGAAGAGCGAGAGCGTGCCGGGGAAGATGTCCGGGTCGGCCGTCGCGGGGAAGACCACGTCGCAGGGGCCGACGAGCGGGAGGCAATCGCCGCCGCCCGGCCCCATGCCCGCCGCGTCCGCGCCGCCGAACTCGTAGCTGTTCACGAAGTCGAAGCGCGTGGCGATGAACTGCCGGTTCGGATCGTAGCCGCGGATGCCGTTCGTCGTCTCGTCGTCGTTGGCGCGGTCGTCCGAGACGAGGACGTTATTGCCCTCCGTGTAGTTCGACTCGAAGACTGCCGAGAGCGAGCGGCCGTCGGGCAACGATCTGGGCGCGCCCACGAGCGGCGTCAGGGTGGCCGAGAAGGGCTGGTCGCAGTCGCGCGCCGGTAACGTGCCGGTGCAGGGCACGGGCGCGTTCTCGGGCGTGTTGCGCCGCTTGGCCTCGTCGGCCATCGTGTAGCCGTAGTTCTTCGTGGAGGCGCGGCCGGTGTCTTCTTGGGTGATCTCGGCTCCACCCGTGCCGGTCGGCAGATAGTACCAGCCGAAGGGCGAGGCGGGCGAAGGGTTGGCCGCGTCGGGCATGCCGCGCAAGACCTGCCCGAACGGCGTGTTGTAAATGACCGGGAAGAGCGCGCCGCCGATGACGGAGAACGCATTCTCGGTGCGCGCGCGCACCATTGATTCCATGAAGCCGCGCCCGCTGTTGCGCGCCACGGTGACGGGATTCGCAGCCTCCGGCGTGTAGGTGGGTCGCTGGCCGCGCGTGGTGGCGCGCCCCACGCCGCGCCGACCGCTCAGTCCGGCGGGCGAGCTATCGAAAACTTTCGCCTGCGCCGTCCCGGCCGGGTTGAAGCTCTCAACTAAGTCTTGCACGTCCGGCCGGAAGGACGAGCGGCGACTGTCAATGGGACCTCCTCCCACGGGGCCGAACGACGGCAGCAGCGGGCGGTTGAGTCCCTTTCCCTTCTCACGCTTGGTCGCCCCCTGAAACATCGTCAGGCTGAAGCGGTGCAAGACCTCGCCGGTCTCCGCGTCCACGACGTTCTCCCAGACGATGCCGGAATATTGCGGCGTGGTCAGGTTGAACTTGTAGGCGTGGCGCGCTTCCGCGCCGAGCGGGAAGACTGTGCGCGTCACCACGATGTCGTCCGTGAACAAATTGCCGCCGCTGAATTTCTGCCCCTCGACGTAGCGCGCCTTGAGTTTGCCGTAAGCGGCGAGCACGCGCGTCGCGCCGAGCGACTGGCCGTTGTAGCCCGTCAGCCCCATGTCTCTCGCGGCATACTCGATGGCCGCGGCGGGCGAAATGGCGACAGCGTTCGTCACCTTCAACTGCGGGAAGCTGTCGCTGCCGACGCTCAAGACGCGACCCTCGCGGTTGACGTTGACCAGCACCTCGCCCTTGTACACCGGCACGCCGCCGACGTGCTGCTCGAAGACCAACACGTCCGTCCCCATGTCTTGAAGGCGCGAGCGGCTCTTGATTTTCAGCGAGTCGAGATCGGCGTCGGTGAAGCGGAAGATGCCCTGCCAGCGTTTGAGAAACGAGCGCGCGACCACTTCGGCGTCGCCCCCGGCAGGCGGCGTGAGATAGCCCGCGCGGCTGAAGAGGTGGCGCGGCGTACTCGTCAAAGCGTTGTACTGCACGACGAGCGGCGCGCCGCCGACTTCCGCTTGCAGCGCTTTCAAATTCTTCGCCTGCGTCTCGGAGAGCGCACGCGCGACCGGACTTTTGGGCACGCCGTGCACGCCGCCGCGCACGTCCTTTTCGGGCGGGCGCACGCCGCCGCTGCGCGGGGCGTTAATCAAGTCCTGCTTCACGGCTTCGACGGCTGAACCGAACAGGCCGGGCATGACGACGGTTAAAACGAGCAGCCCCAAAACGGTGGCGAGAAAAATTCGGCGGGTATTCATTGACGTGTCCCTCCAGAGGATCGTTCATCCTTACTTGTGCGTGCCACACCGAGGAGTGCCCGTGCGTTGAGCATGGCGTGACGCCTTCGTGTCTTCCTCTCGCCGCCACCTGTCGTCGGGGATCGGGAACAGCGAGCGCGATTGGGTATGTGAAAACCTATTCCGACGTTGATGCTTCGGAGACTACGCCCGCGTGGTTGAGAAATACTTGAGTCCGCCCCCATTTGGCGGCGCGTCAAGCTCTATTTCAATTGCATTCACATTGCGAACGCGTTGCGCCCGAAAAAGGCACGCAATTCCCTCAGCGCGTCGCGCTCAAGAGACGGAGCTAACACCGGGAGCGCAAGCGTGCGGAGACAGAATCTTTCTCAAACAGAAACTTTCGACACGGTAGAACGGCAACGCCGGATCGAACGGCGGGTTTGGTCTCGTCGGGGGTTTAAGTTTGACGACAGTTCGCGGCCGGGGGTTTTGCGAAAACTAAGGCCGGGGGTTGGCCTCGCAAAAACGAACTGTAGACGTTGTTTGTTAACTGGATGCGGACATTAACACCCCGCCGGATTTTCCGTCAATAACTTTGACGAAACGGGAGGTGTTGAATTTTTGTCACGGCGGGCGCGGCGATGTTCAAACGCGCCGGGGCGACGGAACTATCGCCCCGCGAGGTCGCGCCGGGCGTAGAGGTTGAGGGTCACGCCCGGGCGCATCGGGTAAGTGCCGACGAGTTGATAATTCGCGCCGTTGGTGGCCTGCATCTCGGCGCTCTGCGTCGAACTGGTGATGACCACCGCGTCGGTCGTCGTCGGGATGACGCGGCTCTGATAGCCGACGCGTTTGTAGTCGCGAAAGTACCAGGGCATCGGCCAGTATTCGGGCGCGGCCACGTTGATGTTCGTCTCGTATTTCGTCCCGGCGCGCTCGGCGATGCGGTTGACCTCGTTGATCAAATCCAGATACTCGCGCTTCGTGTGCGCGTAGACGTAGATGTAACGGTCGTCGTCGTAATGCACGTAGTTGAGCCGCGCGGTCTGGACGGCCGCGACGACGAGTGCGACGCCGAGCACGCCGAGCGCGAGCGGGCGCGCACCTGCCGTGCGCCTCCGGTAGAGCCAATCAATCGCGTAGCCGCCCGCGATGGCGAACGGCACGAGCATGCTGAGCACGAGCCAGGGCGTCTTGTATTTGATGAGCGAATAGGCGGCGAGCAGGCCGAAGCCCCAGAGCGCGGCGAAGAGTGGGAAGCGGCGGCGCGGCTCGCGAAGTAGCGCGACGAGCGCGCCCGCGCATGCCAGTAGGAACAGCAACGGCTCTTCGCCCGACTCCCAATCGTATGTCGGCGCGACGCCCTTGCCGTCTCGCACGAGCCATTCCAGATACCTGTTGCTCGCCACGAGCCACTCCAGATACTTGTGCGGGCCGTAGCCGTGAAAGCCGCTCTCGCCCGTCTTCTTCCAGACCTTAAACGCCTCGATGGAATCATGGACGCCTTTCGGGTTCGTGAAGAACGACGAGTAGAAGACGACGTTGACGAAGAGGAAGATGCCGAGCGCGGTCGTCAGCAGGATGAGGATGCGCGGCCAACCGCCGAACCGCTCCACGAGTCCGGGCGTGGCGACATCGCCGACGACGCCCGCGCCCGTCTTCACGCTTTGCTTAGAGCGCGCGCGCTTGCCCGTCGCAGACGCGCGCGCGCCAAACCACCCTTGCCGCGCGGCGAGCGACGAGTAGCCCCACGCCAACGCCCACGCGATCAAGAGGACGCCCACGGAAATGAAAGCCGTCTCTTTCGTCGCAAACAGGAGCGCGGCTGAGACGGCGGCGAGCACGAGGTAGATCGAACGCGCGCCGTCGTATCGTCTGAGCGCGAAGATCAGTGCGACGCTGTTGACGACGATAAAAGCCAGCGCGAACGTCTCTAACTTCGGCCTGTAAGTCGCAACGAGTGACGCGCCGACGAGGAACAGCGAGATGGCGGCCGCCCCGTAGCCCGCGCGCGCGTCCGTCGGTTGCGTCGGCGCGCCCGATTCGTAGAAACGCAACGCGGCCACGACGATGCCGAGCGTGAAGAACACGAACATCATCTCGTGTATGAAGTAGCGCGAGAAGAAGACGACGCCGGGCGAGAGCGCGAGCAACGCCCCGGCCGTGAGCGCGCCGACGCGCCCGATGTAACGACGCAGGCCGAGCGTGAGCCACACCGTCGCCAGCCCGAAGATGAGCGGCAACAGGCGCACCGTCCACGTGCCGTACACGCCGAGACGTTCGGCGACGAAGGCGAGCGGCAGCGTGAAATAGTAGAGCGTCGGGCCGTGATAGTTGGTGGGGTCGTAGCGGAAGACGCCCGTGCGGATCAGGTTGTTGAGGAAGAAGCCGTTGACGCCCTCGTCGTGGTGCATCGGCCGGAGTTCGAGTTGGTAGAGACGCACGAGCGCGGCGACGAGCATCACCAACGCGCAAGCGATCCACCACGCGCGCCGCGACATCTCGCCGCCCGCGTCCGCCGACTCCGTGTTGGCGTCGGCGAGATGCTCCGTCTCGTTGTCGTCCGGCGCGGCGTTCGCCCGTCGCCCCTTCTGCTTACTGCCGCGCGATTTTGTAGAGGCTGTACCCACCTGTCTCCCCAACTTTCGTGAAGCGTCTGAAGAACTGTTCGTTGACCTGCACCGCGCTGCGTTCGAGCGGACTGACGACCGCGTACTCGACGCCGTATTTCGCCAACAGGCTCTCCGCGTCGGGCGCGCCCGCGTACATGCGCCTGAGTTCGGCCTCACGCGGCGCGTAGTCAATGCCCTGCGACCAGAGATGCCCCGCGTAGCCCATCAGCGCGCGTCGCCCCGTCAAATAAACGGGGTGATTATAAGTCGGCGCGTGAAGAATCAGTGAACGCGGCGCGGTCTCGCTTTTGACGATCTCGGCAAACACGAGACCGGCGTGGTCGAACTCGCGTTGCTCCGACGCCTCCGACACGACGCGCCACACGTCGAGCGCGCCCGCGAGCGTCAACGTCAACAACAGGACGCACGCCAACGCGCGCGTCGCCGGGTGCAGACGCCACAGCCGCGCCAGCAGCAACGCGACGAGTGGCACGGAGGCGACGTACCAGTAATAGAGCACCTTGATGTTGTCCCAAATCCACGGCGAGATTTTCCCCGCGTTCGAGATGACGAACAGCAGCGTGAAGGGCAGGTAAAAAAGTAGTAGACGCTTCGGCACGACCGCGCCGCTGCTACCGTCGCCGTTGCTGCTACCGTCGCCGCGTCCGCGCCACATGAGCGCGGCGACGAGCAGAGGGATGAACAGTCCGGTGTTCTTGAACCAGAACCACAGCGCGTTCTGCTCGCCGCGATCCCAACCGAACTGCCACCCGAAGAAACTCCCCGCGCGCGCCGCGCTCCCGCGCGTCGCCCACCACATCTGCGGCGCGGCGATCAAGAGCGCGACCGCGAAGAAGATGAACCACGCGCGCCAACGCGGGAACAGCAACGCCAGACACCCGCCCATCAACATCAACACGACGAAGCTGTGCGCGTGCGCCAGCGGCAACAGACCGGCCACGACACCCGCGCCGATCATTCGTCGCTCGAACGTGGAAAGGGTGAAGGGTAAGTGGAAAAGGTGAAATGTCGGGATCGGCGGCTCGACGGCGTTCGTCGAAATGCGCCTCTCTCTCTTCCGCGATTTCGCCTTTCCCCCTTCCCCTTTACCCTTTACCCTTTCTCCTTCCTTTCCCCCTTCTTCGTCTTCCGTCGCCAGCCACCACTGCGTGACGACGACGAGCGCGAGCGGCAGGCCGAGCAATAGCCCGCGTTGCGGCACGAGCAGCGTCGTGATCGCGTTGCCCCAGCGGAACGCGCCGTTGGAAGTGATCGTGTAATCGTGCGGCAGGCGGCCGAGCAACTCGAAGAGTCCGAGACTGCCGCCGCCCCACTCCCGCGCGAGCATCCACCAACCGAGGCCGCCGCTCAAGAGCGCCAGCGCGGGCGTGATGAGCGCGGCCACGCGGTCGCGTGTCAACTTCAAAGCGAAGCGATAGAGCAACCCGACGAGCGCGAGCGCGAGCACGAAGTTCTCCCAGAAGAGCGCGCCTGCAAGCGTCGCCCCTGCGCGCACGAACATCGCCGCCACGAAGTCAACGACGAACGGGTAGGTCAAACGCGCGCCCGCGTACTCAGGATGCACCGGCGGGAAATTATCCCCGTAGGCGAAGCCCGTGATGATGCTCAGGTGAAACGGCAGATCGCCGAGGTTGTTATCAACGCCCGTGAACATCTCGCCGTCGCGCACGAACATCGCCCGCCCGAACACCTGCCAGAAGACGAACGCGCACGCGACGAAGAGAATGAGCACACCCGTCGTCCCCGCCTGCGGTCGCGCAAACGCGCCGCCCACGTCGCGCCACGCCTCCCCGGCGTCGAACCCGACGCGCGCGCGCCATTCACTTTTAACTAACAGTAAGAGCGGCGCGCCGACCACGGCGGCCGCGAGGACGAGCGACGCGGGCGTCAGTCCGAGGAAAGAGGCCGAGATAAAGCCGACGAGGCCGAGCGCGGCGAAGCCTATACACGCCCCGGCCGCGAGGCGCGCGAGAAAGTGCGCGTCGCGGTCGTAGAGGTAGGTGACGAGCGCGCCGCTCGCGATGGCGACGAGCGCGAGTATGAATGACATGTGAAAGTGCGTCCGACGCGAAACGTGTGTGAACGAAAATTAAGAACGGGACGACGACGACCGAATGTTAACCACAGGACGACGGCGACGAGTGCTCTCATCGCGTCCGGCCACCGGCGCGCGAGATTATACGCGAACCCGCGCGCGAAGTCCGCAGCCTCTTTCTGCTTTTGCCTTTCCGCGCCCCACGGTGTAAAAGATTTCATCCGCAAACACATCGCGTGTGTTTATTTCAGAGAGGTGCTTTCATGCTCCGCGCAGGTATTGTCGGGCTGCCGAACGTCGGCAAGTCCACGCTCTTTAACGCGCTCACGGCGCAGACTTCCGCGCTCGCCGCCAACTACCCGTTCGCCACCATTGACCCGAACGTCGGCGTCGTAGCCGTCCCGGACGAACGGCTCGACCCGCTCGCCGTGATCGTTAAGACAACGACCATCGTCCCGGCGACCGTCGAGTTCGTAGACATCGCGGGGCTGGTGCGCGGCGCATCCAAAGGCGAAGGACTCGGCAACCAGTTTCTCGCCAACATCCGCGAGACGGACGCGGTGATTCAGGTCGTGCGCTGCTTCGAGGACGAGAACATCGTCCACGTCGAAGGCTCGGTCAACCCCGAACGCGACATCGAGACCATCCAGATCGAACTCGCGCTCGCCGACCTCGCCTCCGTCGAACGCCGCCGCGACCGCGCGCAAAAGACCGCCAAGGGCGGCGACAAGACCGCGCTTGCCGAGATCGCGTTGATAGACAAACTCCTCCCAGTGCTCTCCGAGGGGCAGCCCGCGCGCCTCGTCCAGATGACGGACGAGGAACGCGCCACGGCGCGCACGCTCTTCCTCCTCACGATGAAGCCGACCATCTACGCGGCCAACGTTGACGAGGCCACGCTCGCCGCGCCCGAAGAGAACGCGCACGTCAAAGCGGTGCGCGCGCTCGCAGAGAGCGAGGCGGCCGAGTCGGTCGTCATCTGCGCGCAGATCGAGGCCGAACTCGTCGAACTCTCGCCCGAAGATCGCAGCGGCTATTTGCAGTCGCTCGGCGTCGAAGGCAGCGGCGTGGGCGATCTGATCAAGAGCGCATACCGGCTGCTCGGCCTCATGTCTTTTTTGACGGCGGGCGAGAAAGAGGTGCGCGCGTGGACGATCCCGCGCGGCACGCGCGCCCCGCAGGCCGCCGGCACGATCCACTCCGACATCGAGCGCGGCTTCATCCGCGCCGAGATCGTCAGCTATGACGATCTCACGCGCGCAGGCTCTTACGCCGCCGCCCGCGAACAGGGCTTGCTCCGCCTCGAAGGCAAAGAGTACGTCATGCAGGAAGGCGACATCGTTAACTTCCGCTTCAACGTTTAATCAAGTGTGTGCATGACGGAGAAGCCGCACATTCGTAAGCCTACGAAGGAAGAACTGCTGGCCGCCGCGGGGAAGACCGTGCCGTCGGTGATCGCGCCGAACTTGCGCGTGCTGTTTTGCGGCATCAACCCCGGACTGTACACGGCGGCCGTCGGCCACCACTTCGCCCGCCCCGGCAATCGCTTCTGGCCTGCGCTCCATGCCTCCGGCTTCACCGACAGGCTGCTCTCGCCTTTCGAGGAACGCGAACTGCTCGCGCAAGGCTACGGCATCACCAACGTTGTCGAGCGCGCGACCGCGACGGCCGCTGAACTCGACGCCGCCGAGTACGTCGAAGGCGGGCGGAAGTTGGCGACTAAAGTGCGACGCTACCGTCCCGCATTTCTCGCCGTGCTCGGCGTCGGCGCATACCGGACGGCGTTCGCACGCCCCAAGGCCGCGCTCGGCCTCCAGCCTGAGACCATCGGCGACACGTCCGTCTGGGTGCTGCCGAATCCGAGCGGCCTCAACGCCCATTACCAGCCGAAAGATTTAGCGCGCATGTTCCGCGAGTTGCGCCTCGCCGTCGAGGCTAAGACATAAACGGAGACACAGCCGCGCGCACGTTAAACTCTTGAGCCGCGCGTCGGCTGCGACGTTCAAGGTGCGCGTCGTGCGCGAATTAACTTTCGACTGAAATGCGAGACTAGCTTTTAACGCGTGGCTCTTTGTAGATGGGGTGGAAGGTGCGCGTCGTGTGGTCGGTGACGCTGGCGACGGGTAGCGGGTCGGTCGTCGCGGGCATGTAGGTTTGCGCCTGCTGCTGCTGCGGCGCGTTGAGGTCTCTCGATTCGGAGCGTTTGGGTTGTGCTTGCAGGGACGGGGCGGCGACCGGGAGTTGCACGAGGCGCGAGAGAATGCGAATCAGCATCACATCTATGATGAGAATCGTCAACATGCCGACGACGCTCATGACGCCCAACAGGTCGGCGGGCAGCGGCCTTTCGGCTGAAGCCAGACCGCCCAGAGCGAAGAAGAGGATCATGAAGCCGAACAAGGTGGTCATCGTGATCGCCCCTGCGAGCGAGCGCACGGGGCTTTTGATGTCAACTACGCTTGTCTCTTGTCTGGTCGCCAGAGACGTGTTCACCACCGCGCCGCAGCGGTTGCAATAGTTGAGTCCCGTCTGGATTTCCGTGCCGCACGTCTGGCAGTACATAAGCTCTCCGCAATTGATTGATTTTAGGTTGCCGGTAAGACGACGCGCCCGCTCGAAGGTGGAAGAAAGAGCGGGCGCGTTTTAATGTCTGAATTCGCGTGTCGTCTCAGCGCATCAGGGCGCGGATGGCGACGAGTGCGAGATAGCCGACGGCGACCACGACGGCGAGTTTGATTACTGCGACGGCCAGCCCGATGATCATGCCGATGCCGCCGAGGACGACCCCGGCCGCCGCGAGCAGCAGAGGCACGCCGATCACCAGAACTACCAATCCGAGCGCGATGATTCCGATCACTCTCCACATATCATTCATCTCTTCCACCTCAACTTCCGTATCTTAAATTTCCCTCGCGCGCGTCGGAAATATTGTGCCCCGTCCGCGCGCTCGCCCTCCTATACGAACAACGCGCGGCGAACGTTCCATCCAAGACTTCGGACGAATTCCACCCCGTCCGCGCTCCCCAACGTGTCCGAAATTTGTGTTAAGCTATGATAGCAAATCTACCGATAAGCGACAGAATTTTTACGCCGGAAACGCGCCCGCGCGGGCATTAATTTTCCGGTTGTAATTCGACATGGAAATATAAGGATGCCGCGACGTAAAACCGACAGACTGTTTGACGAACCCGACGAAGCCCCCGCGGAGTCTGCCGCAACGGCTACAGCCGCCGACGCGCCGCTCGCCGAGCGTATGCGGCCGCGCGCGCTCGAAGAGTTCGTCGGGCAACGCCACCTGATCGGCGAGGGTCGCATCCTGCGCCGCCTGATCGAAGGCGAGGGCGCGCTGCCGTCGCTTATCCTCTGGGGTGCGCCCGGCACGGGCAAGACGACGCTCGCGCGCCTGCTCGCGCGCCACAGCGACGCGGAGTTTATCCCGCTCTCGGCCGTCTTCTCCGGCGTCAAGGATTTGCGCGCCGCCATCGCCGAGGCGCGCGAGACCAAACGCGCCGGGCGACGTACCGTGCTCTTCGTTGACGAGATTCACCGCTTCAACAAGGCGCAGCAGGACGCGCTGCTGCCCGCAGTCGAAGAAGGCACGGTGACGCTCATCGGCGCGACGACCGAGAACCCCTCGTTCGAGGTCATCAGCGCGTTGCTCTCGCGCTCGCGCGTGCTCTCGCTCGAACCACTGACCGAAGCAGACATCACCGCGCTCATCCGCCGCGCGCTGACGGACGAAGCGCGCGGGCTGGCGAACCTGCACCCGCAAGTGTCCGACGAAGTGCTCGCGCGTTTTGCGCGCGCGGCGGGCGGCGACGCGCGCGTCGCGCTCACCGGACTCGAAGCGGCGGTAGAGTCAACCGCGCCCGACGAGCAAGGCGTGCGCCACATCACCGACGAGACGGCGGTCGAGGCGTTGGGGCGCGCCCGCTACGCCTACGACAAGGGCGGCGAGGAACATTACAACCTCGCCTCCGCGCTCATTAAATCCTTGCGTAACTCGGATGCGAACGCCGCGCTCTACTGGCTCGCGCGGCTCATCGAGGGCGGGGCTGACCCTCTCTTCATCGCGCGCCGTCTCTGCATCCTCGCCTCCGAGGACGTGGGGCTGGCCGACCCGCAGGCGATGGTGCAGGCCGCCGCCGCCGCGCAGATCACCGCGCTCATCGGTCTGCCCGAAGCGCTCTACCCGCTCTCGCAGGCGACGATCTATCTGGCGCGCGCGCCCAAGTCGAACAGCGTCAAACGCGCCTACTTCGCCGCCGCCGAAGACGCGCAGGAGACCGCGCGCGAACCCGTCCCACTGCACCTGCGCAACGCCGTCACGCCCCTGATGAAGCGCTCCGGCTACGGCAGCGGCTATCGTTACGTCCACGACGACCCGCGCGCCAGGGACGAAATGGCCTGCCTGCCGGAACAACTGCGCGGGCACGAATACTACAAGGAGAAGGACGATTGAAACGTCAGTCGGACGTTGTCAGTTGCTTGCGATATACGGACAGACGCCCTCCGTCTCAGAGTTCGAGTTAAGGGGCGAGGAAACAACTGACGACGGACGACGGGTGAAGATTTTTTATGAGTGAGAACAAGACGGACAAAGAGTTGGCTTTCCTGCATGACCTGTACATCGCGACCGACTGGGGCGAGCGTTTCGCGGGGCTGTTGGACGATCACGTGCAAGTGCCGAAGGCGGGACACGCGCTGTACGTCGCGGCGGGCACGGGCGGGCACGCGCTGGCGCTCAAAGAGCGCGCGGGGCAAGACCTCACTTTGATCGGCGTGGACGAGAGCGAGGCGCAACTCGCGCTGGCGCGGGCGAAGGCGGCGGCGACGAAGTTGGCCGAGGTGACGGAGTTTCGCGCGGCGCAACTCGAAGCGTTGGCGTTCGAGGACGAGCAGTTCGATCTCGTCGTCGGCGACGCGTCGCTCGTCGAGGCGGAGCGCCTGCCGGAAGTGTTGGCCGAGATGGTGCGCGTCGCTGCCCCCGGCGCGACCGTGGCCTTCGTGCTGCCGACCGCTTCGAGCTTCGGCGAGTTCTATTCGGTCTACTGGGAAGCCCTGTTGAACGCGGAGATGCTCGAACAGTCGCCCGTCGTGGAACAACTGATTAACGAACGCCCGACCGTCGCCGACGTGGAAACGCTCGCCGTCCGCGAAGGTCTCGATCTCGTCCAGACGTGGACGAACATCGAGCAGTTCGACTACGCGTCGGGCGAAGAGTTTCTCAACGCGCCGCTCGTCCGCGACTTCCTCTTGCAGAACTGGCTCGAACCGCTCGGCGAAGACGAGGCGGCGCGCGCGCGCGTGCTCTCGGAGGTCGAACGAATCATTGACGAGGAACGCAACGAGGCCGAATTCGCGCTCACCATCAAGGCCACGCTCGTCGTCGGGCAGAAGACGGATTAACGAACGACGCCTCACGCACATTAAAGAGAAGACGGATTAATAACCCACGCTTCCGCACATTAAAGAGTCGCCGCCAACGTCA
>JAVEDE010000041.1 GCA_030841105.1 Pyrinomonadaceae bacterium | reverse complement strand
ACGCGGCGCGCGCCACCGGCACGCCCGGCGAAAGCGCGAACCCGCAGACCGTCTACACCCCGCCCGCCGATGCGCGCAGGCCGCGACCGCGTGCTGGCGCGCGTGGACGCGGCGGCCCGGCCGGCGGTGGCGACTCTCGCGGCGGCTTCAAAGGTCGCGGCGGACGCTTCGACCGCGATTTCGTCGTGCCGCCCAAAGCCCTCACGCTCGAAGAACGCATCGCCGGTTCGTTGAACGTCGGCGCAGGCGGCGGCGCGGTCGGGACGGCCAAAGTCGCGCGCATCGTCGAAGGCTCGACCGTCAAAGAGTTCGCCGAGAAGATCGGCATCAAGCCGAAGGACGTGGTGACGCTCCTGTTGCAGCGCGGCGTGTTCGCCACGATCAACCAGCCGCTCGACAACAAAGTGGCCGTCGATCTCGGCCAGCGTTTCGGCTACGAAGTGACCTTCGTGCCGTTTGAAGAGATGCAGGTCGAGGAAGAGTTCGAGGAGTTGATCGAGACGGGCGCGGACGACTTGGAACTGACGCGTGCCCCCGTCGTCACCGTCATGGGACACGTTGACCACGGCAAGACCTCTCTGCTCGACGGCATCCGCGCCACGGACGTGGCGGCGGGCGAAGCGGGCGGCATCACGCAGCACATCGGCGCGTACAGCGTGCAGGTGAAGAACCCCGACAACCCTGAAGAGATGCGCCGCGTGGTCTTTTTAGACACGCCCGGCCACGAAGCCTTCACGATGATGCGCGCGCGCGGCGCGAAGGCGACCGACGTGGTGGTGCTCGTCGTCGCGGCCGACGACGGCGTGATGCCGCAGACCATCGAGGCCATCGAGCACTCGCGCGCGGCGGGCGTGCCGATCATCGTCGCCATCAATAAGATTGACCGGCCGGACGCCAACCCGCAGCGCGTGCGCTCGGAGTTGGCCGGACACGGCTTGCAAGCGATTGACTTCGGCGGCGACGTGGAGATGGTCGAAGTCTCCGCCAAGAAGCGCGAGAACCTCGACACCCTGCTCGAAACCATTCTCCTGACGACCGACATTCTCAACCTGCGCGCCAGCCCGACGCGACGCGCCTCCGGCGTCGTGCTCGAAGCGAAACTCGACCGCGGTCGCGGCTCGGTCGCCACCGTCCTCGTCCAACAGGGGACGCTGCGTGTCCACGATCCGTTCATCGCCGGTCAGGTCTTCGGCAAGGTGCGCGCGATGTTCGACGACAAGGGCGCGAGCATCACTGAGGCTGGCCCAGCTACGCCCGTCGAGGTGCTCGGCCTGCAAGGCGTGCCGCAGGCGGGCGAGTCGTTCCAGGTCGTTGACGACATCACGCGCGCGCAGAGCATCTCGGAGCATCGCCAGATGGTGACGCGCCAGAACACGCTGCTGCAAACGACGAAGCGCGGCATCGAAGCGCTCGGCGAGAAGGAAGTCAAAGAACTGCGCGTCGTCTTAAAGGCCGACGTGCAAGGCTCGGTCGAAGTGTTGAAGAGCACTTTGACGAAACTCTCGACCGACGCGGTGAAGGTCTTCGTTGTGCGTTCGGGCGTCGGCGCGATCACGGAGTCGGATGTGTTGCTCGCCTCGGCCACGCAAGCGGGCGCGTCGAACTCGGCGGTCGTCATCATCGGCTTCAACGTGCGACCGGAAGTGCGCGCGGCCGAACTGGCGAAGCTCGAACACGTGGACATCCGTCTCCACTCAATCATCTACAAGGTGGAGGAAGAGATTCGCGCGGCCATGATCGGCATGCTCGAAGCCATCGAGTCGGAGAAGATACTCGGCAAGGCCGAAGTGCGCGACGTGTTCAAAGTGCCGCGCGCGGGCACGGTGGCGGGCTGCATGGTCTTGGACGGCCTGATCCGCCGCAACACGCGTGCGCGCCTCATCCGCGACGGCGTCGTCGCGTGGGAGGGCGGCATCGCCTCCTTGCGTCGTTTCAAGGACGACGTGGGCGAAGTCCGCGAGGGCTTCGAGTGCGGCATCTCGCTCGAAAACTTCAACGACGTCAAAGTCGGCGATCAGATCGAGTCTTACGTCATCGAGAAGGTGGCGGCGACGGAGCTTTAAGAACAGTGACAGGTGACAAGTGACGGGTGACAAGTTAAAGCGGAAATCTGATCTTTAAACTTGTCTTGTTTCTGGCTCGTCACTTGTCACCCGTCACTCGTCACTGTTTTATCATGCGAAGGCCGGAGAAAGTTGCCGAACATGTGCGCGAGGAGATCGCGCAGATCGTGGGCTATGAGTTGGACGATCCGCGGGTGGCGATTGCCACGGTGACGGACGTGCGGATGTCGGACAATTTGCGCGAGGCGCGCGTCTTCGTGACCGTGAGCGGCACGGAGGAAGAGGCCATCGTCGCGCTCAAAGCGTTGCGCAAAGCGTCGCCTTATGTCCGCCGCCAACTCGCCATCAACCTGAACCTGCGGCACGCGCCCGAAATACATTTTATCCGCGACACCGTCGAAGAAAAGGCCGCTCGCGTGGACGACATCCTCCGTGAGATCGTCTTCGCTCCCGAAGAGCAGCCCGCCCCTCCCCACGACGCCGACGCGGAAACCGGAGAGGAGAAAGGCAGTGACGAGTGACAGGTGACAGGTGACAAGAGAAGGCGCGTCAATCGTAAATCGTGAATAGAAGTAAGACCTGTTCTTTCTATTTACGATTCACGATTCACGATTCGCGGTTCTTTCTTGTCACTTGTCACTTGTCACCTGTCACTCTTTGAAAACCATGCTTGTTCAAGTCGTCGAATTGATTGAGGCGAAGCGCCGCTTTGCCATCACCTCGCACATTCGTCCCGACGGCGACGGTCTCGGCTCGTCGCTCGGCCTCTACTGGTTGCTCAAGGCACTCGGCAAAGAGCCGGAAGTGATCATGCGCGACCCCGTGCCGCACTCCTACGGCAAACTCCCCGGCGCGGAGACCATTCGCGTCACTCCCGCCGTGGATCGCGAGTACGACGCCGTCTTCGTCATCGAATGTTCCGACATCACGCGCCCCGGCCTCGACGAACTCGACAAGCAGTTCGTCGTCAACATAGACCACCATGCGACGACTTCCCTCTTCGGCACGATCAACTGGATTGACTCGACCGCCTCGGCCGTCGGCGAGATGATCTACAACCTATGTAAGGCCATCGGCGTGCGCCCGTCGAAAGAGATCGCAGAGTGCGTCTACACCGCGCTCGTCACCGATACGGGATCATTCCACTACTCGAACACGACGGAGCGCACCTTCAAGGTCGCGTCCGAACTGCTGCGCGCGGGCGTCAAACCGGCGAAGGTGTCGCAGGCCGTCTTCAACAACTACCCCTGGAGCAAGCTCGAACTGTTGAGCCAGGTGTTGCCGACCGCGCGCCACGACGAGTCGGGACGCGTTGCCTGCCTGCGTCAAACGCTGGCGATGCAGGAGCGCGCCGCGGCTTCGGACGAGGATTCGGACGGCTTCGTCAATTACCCGATGAGCGTCGGCGAGGTGGAGGCATGCGCGTTTCTGAAAGAGACCGCGCCGGGCGTCTACCGCACGAGTTTGCGTTCGAAGGGCGACGTGAACGTGGCGCGCATCGCGGAGAAATTCGGCGGCGGCGGCCATCGCAATGCCGCGGGCTGCACGCTGACGGGCGACTGGGACGAGACCGAGCGCAACATCGTCGCGCTCTTAGTCGAGGCCGTCGAGAACCGCTCGAACGGCAACGGCGACAACGGCGCGTCCGATCAACCGCCCACGCACGGCGGCAACACGCCCACCGGGCAACTGCCGCCCACGCTTATCCGCGGCGCGCTCAACGCGGAGAGATAGAAAAGCTGCCGGTTGTCCGTGGTCAGTTGTCCGTCGTTCTTTGTCCGTGGTCAGTTGAGCAATTCGAGCTTTAGTAATTTATTTAGCAGTCACAAACAACGGACAATTGACAACTGACCACTGACAGCCTGCCCGGCTACTGACGATCCGCGCGTTCTTCGTTTATACTCTGCGCCTATGACATGGTTCCGCAAAAAGGGACAGAAGATTGAAGTCGTTCCGGCGGACGAGCGCGTCGTCAAGACCGAAGGCGTCTTCCGCAAGTGCCCGGAGTGCGACGACGCGCTCTACAAGCGCGAACTCGAAGAGTCGCTCAACGTCTGCCCGCGTTGCGGCCACCACTTTCGCATCGGCGCGCGCGAACGCCTCGCCATCCTCTACGACAACGCCGACTACGAGGAACTCGACGCCGAAGTCATCTCCCACGACCCGCTCAACTTCGTTGACACCAAGCCTTACCCGCAGCGACTCGAACAGGCCAAGCGCGCCACGGGCTTGCCGGAAGCGATCATCAACGCGCGCGGCACGATTGACGGCCACACGGTTTTTGCGGGCGCGATGGATTTCAGTTTCCTCGGCGGCTCGATGGGTTCGGCGGTCGGCGAGAAGGTGACGCGCCTCGTGGAGCGCGCGATCAAAGAGCGCGCGGCCGTTATCACCATCACCTCTTCCGGCGGCGCGCGCATGCAGGAGGGCACGCTCTCGCTCTTGCAGATGGCGAAAGTCTCCGCCGCGCTCGCGCAACTCGACAAGTCGCGCCTGCCCTTCATCTCCGTCCTGACCGACCCGACGACCGGCGGCGTCACCGCCAGCTTCGCCATGCTCGGCGACGTGATCATCGCCGAGCCGAAAGCCTTGATCGGTTTCGCCGGGCCGCGCGTCATCGAACAGACCATCCGCCAGAAGTTGCCGAAAGATTTCCAACGCTCCGAGTTTCTACTCGAACACGGCATGCTCGACGCCGTGGTTGACCGGCGCGAGATGCGCGCCCTCATCGTCAAGCTGCTCGGCTTCATGGTGAACCCGGAGATCAGCGCGCCGAAACTCGACGTGGACATCAACTTCGCCGGGCGACGCAACAACGGCTACAACGCCCGCGCCGCCCGCACGGTGCTCGACGAACAACCGTCCGAAGCGACCGTCCCGGCCGCAAAGTCGCAGTCGGAAAACTAACGCCCGCCCCTCGCCTTCGCTTCCCAAGTAGACGTCGCCCATGCGCTTTGACGAAGCCGTCAACTATCTCCTCAGCCTCGGCCACGAAACGCTCGCGATCAAACTCGGCCTCGACAACATCGAACGCCTGCTCGCCGCGCTCGGCCATCCCGAACGCGCTTACCCCGCCGTCCAGATTGCAGGCACGAACGGCAAAGGCTCGACCGCCGCGATGCTCGACGGCATCTGCCGCGCCGCGAATCTACGCACGGGTCTCTACACTTCCCCGCACCTCATCTCGATCACCGAGCGTGTACGCATCGGCGGGCACGACATCACGCGCCGCGAGTTCGCGCGCCTCGCCACACGGGTGCGCGCCGCCGCCACCGAGTTGAAAACCCGGACGGGCGCGCTGCCGACCTTCTTCGAGCAGGTGACGGCCATCGCCCTGCTCGCCTTCCGCGAAGCGCAGGTCGAACTCGCCATCCTTGAAACCGGACTCGGCGGACGGCTCGACGCGACTACTTCAGCGCGCGCTTCCCTGCTCGCCATCACGCCCGTCGCGCTCGACCATCAAGAGTATCTCGGCACGACGCTCGAAGCGATTGCCGCCGAGAAGGCCGCCATCATCCGCGCGGGCGCGTCGGTCGTCGTCGCGCCGCAAGCCGACGCCGCTCGCGCCGTCATCCTTGCGCGTTGCCGCGAATGTCACGTCACCCCGCGCTTCGCCACGGAAGACGTGCGCGCGCACGACGAGCACGCGGGCTATTCTCTGCTCGCGACGTTCAAGACGGAGAGCGACGTTTACGAGCATGTGCGGATGTCTCTGCGCGGACGGCATCAATTGACGAACGCAAGCGTCGCCATCTCACTGGCGGAAGTTTTGCGTGAACGTGGCTTCCCCATCGAGCGCGAGGCGATCATCGAAGGACTCGAAACGACGCGGCACGCCGGACGCCTCGAACTCTTCAACGGTCGTCCCGACGTGCTCCTTGACGGCGCGCACAACGCGGCGGGCGCGCGCGCCCTGAGCGACTATCTGGACGAGTTCGCCGGGGGCAAATTCATCACGCTCCTGTTCGGCGCGATGCGCGACAAGGAGTTGGATGAGATCGCCGCCGCGCTTTTTCCCGTCGCCAACCTTTTATATCTCACGCGCCTGACGAACCCGCGCACGGCCACTCTCGGCGCGCTCAGAAAACTTGCCTCCGCGCATCCCAGCAAGAGCGACGGCGCAGCGGCTTTCTTCGAGTCGCCCGCCAGAGCACTGCGCGCGGCCGAGAGGGCTACGCCGCGCGGGGGCATCGTCTGCGTCACGGGGTCGCTGTATCTCGTCGGCGAAATCAAGCGCATCTTGGAGCGTCGCGGCGGGTTGAAGCGCGGCGTGTGAACGATCAGGCGTAGAGTCTTGGCGCGAGTTGAATCGCAAGATGCAAAGCCTGCGCGCGAGTTGAATCGCGAGACGTAAAGCCTTAGATTGATCGCCGGAGCAATTCATTCGAGTAGTCAATCCGAACGCACAAACTTTAACTGCGTTTGACGGGAAGGAATTTTATGGACACATCAGGCAAGGAAGCGCCGGAAGTGTTGGCGAGCGAAGACGTGTATCGCGGACGCATCTTCACGGTCACGCTCGACACGGTGCGCGAGGACGGGCGCGAGCACCAGCGCGAGGTCGTGCGCCACCCCGGCAGCGCGGCCATCGTCGCCGTGCACGACGACAACACGGTGTCGCTCGTCAGGCAATACCGACACCCGACGGTGAAGTACCTGCTGGAAATCCCTGCGGGCAGCCGAGGGGAGTTCGAGCCGCCGGAGGAGTGCGCGGCGCGCGAGTTGGAGGAAGAGTTGGGGCTGGTGGCCGAAGGTTGGGAGAAGCTGTCGGAGTTCTTCGTCTCGCCCGGCTTCTGCGGCGAGAAGATGTGGGTCTACCTTGCCACCGACCTGACGGAGACGAAGCCCAACCCGGAGGAGGACGAGAACCTGGAGATCGTGCGCCTGAGCGTCGCACGCGCCCTTGAGATGATCGAGGCGGGCGAGATCGAAGACGCCAAGACGATCATCGGCCTCACGCTCGCCGCCGCACGACTCAAGGAAGGGTGAAAGGGGCAGCAGGGATGAGAACAGGGTAAGGGGGAAAGGTAAAAGGGGAAGGTAAAAACAAGAAGGCGCTCGTTGTGCGTCGCTTGTTTCCTACCTTTCCCTTTCCCCTTTACCCCTTCGCCTTTCCGTGTCTTCCGGTTGACGCTCACCCTCCCGTCTCTTACACTCGAAATTATCGTGGACACACCGATTGAAACTCAGCCCGAACTTATTTCCGACAACGTGACGCACGCGCCCGCCGCAGAGACGACGCCGACGACAACGCCGGTTGTATACAACGCGCCGGGAACTCCGGCGACGTTCGCCGCTGACGCTACCACCGCTACGGCGTCGGCCGGAGGGCGCGCGGACGATCCGGCGTGGGGACTCACGGCGGGCTTCGGCATCTGGTTCGCCAGCGTGGGGTTGATGTTGTTGGGCGGCGTGGCGGCTCTCATCCTCTATTTCATCGTGCGCCCCTCGGCGATGAACGCGGCGGGGTTGCAGCGCGCGCTGGAATCCGACCCGCTGTTCATCCTGCTCAACATCGCCATGACGGTTCCGATCCACCTGTTGACGTTCGGCGTCGCGTGGGCGGTGGTGACGGGGTTCGGCAAGAGACCGTTCCGCGAAGCAGTCGGGTGGAGTTGGGGCGGGCGGTTCGGCCTCTGGACGTGCGTCGCGCTGGCAATCGGCCTGTGGCTTTTCGGCATCCTGCTGGCGACCGTGTTCGGCGGGCAGGAGACGGACATTGACAAGATCATCTCCAGTTCCAACGCGGCGCGGTTCAGCCTCGCTTTTCTCGCCGTCGCCACCGCGCCCATCGTCGAAGAGACGGTCTATCGCGGCGTGCTCTTCCCGCCGCTCGCACGCGCCGCCGGGATGAAGTGGGCGATCATCATCGTCTCGCTCATGTTCGCGGGTATTCACTACGTCCAGTACTGGAATAACGTCGGCGTGATCGCGGCGGTGACGGTGCTCAGTTTCGCGTTGACGTGGGTGCGCGCGCGCACCGGCCGACTGCTTCCCTGCTTCGCCATCCACGCCGCCTTCAACGGCATACAGGCGGTCATTATCGTCGCACAGCCTTACCTCAAAACACTGATTCCCACGCAGCCCACTACGCCGCCGACGGCGGGCATGTTGCTCGGCGCGTTCGTGCGCGCACTCTCCGGCCTTCACATATAACATTCAATGACACACGAAGTGGTCGTCGTCGGCGCGGGGATTGGCGGCTTGACGGCGGCCGCGCTGCTCGCCGCGCGCGGCGTGGACGTGTGTGTGGTGGAGAAGGAGTCGGAAGGCGGCGGCTGCGCGACGACGTTCGAGCAATTCGGCTACCGCTTCGAGACGACCGCCGGACTCTACGCCGGTTGGGGCGCGGGAGAGATCCACGCGCGCGTCTTCTCCGAGTTGCCGGTCGCGCCGCCGGAAGCGCGCCGTCTCACGCCCGCCTACGTCGTGCGCCTGCCCGACGCGACCGAAGTCAGGGTCGGCGCGGGCGAGGCAGGCGACGCGGGCGACAAGATCAATGTTGATGAGTTCGAGACGGAGTTGAGCCGCGCCTTTCCCGAATGCGCTGAGGCCGCCGTCAACTTCTACCGCGAACTCGCGCCCGTCGCTGATACCTTGCAACGCAGCGCACGCCGCGCGCCCGAACTCGCCACGCTCGGAAAGTTCGCACGCATGAAACTTCTCGCGGCCGAAGCGCGCCACGCCCCGCGCGTCCTCGCCCTGCAAACACACACGGCCGCCGCACACCTCGCAGGCACGTCCACGCGCTTCCGACGCTTCGTTGACGCGCAACTACAACTCTACGCGGGCTGCGCGAGCGACGAGTGTTCTTACCTGTATGCGGCCGTCGCGCTCGACCTGCCGCGCCGGGATCTCTACGCCTTGCGTGGCGGCGCGTCCGCGCTCGCCCGCGCGCTCACCGATTCCATCAAACAGAGCGGCGGTCGCATACGCTTCGACACGACCGCGCTGCGTCTAGCCTTCGACGCGGACGGGCGCGTCGCCGGAGTTGATCTGTTGAGCGGCGAGGCGCTGCGCGCCACGCGCGCCGTCGTCAGCAATCTCACCGTCTGGGACACCTACGGCAAACTCGTCGGCCACGCGCGCACGCCCGCGCCCTTGCGCGAACGTCTGAAAGCGGCGCGCGGCTGGGGCGCGTACCTGCTCTACCTCGGCGCGGACGACGCGGCCGTCGCGCGTCTCCCCGCCGAACATCTCCTTGCGCTCGACAGTTGGCAGGAGGGCGAACCTTACGACGCCCCGCGCGCGCAGTTCATGTTCAGCGCGTCGCCCGTTTGGGACGCTGCGCGCGCCCCTGCGTCGAAACGCGCCGTCACCGTCTCGTACTACACCGACGCGGCCGATTGGTTCGCCTACCACACCGACGAGAGCGAGCACGAGGCCGAAGATCAGCGTATGCTCGAAGCGTGCTGGACACGTCTGCACGCCGCGCTCCCCGAACTCGGCGCGGGCGCGGAAGTGATCGAGACGGCGACGCCGCGCACCTTCTACGAACAGACCCGCCGCAAGCTCGGCATGACGGGCGGCATCCCGCAGACGCTCGCCAACTCCGGCGCGAACGCCTTCACACACCGCACGCCCTTCCCCAACCTATACACCGTCGGCGACACGACCTTCCCCGGCCACGGCCTCGCCGCCGTCACACACTCCGCCCTCATCGCCGCCAACGAAATCGCCCCGCGCAAATAAAACTCACGTCGACGGGCTTTGACTCATATGTATAGGGCTGACCCAAAAGTCTGTGTTTTGAGCCAAAAGTCGGGGTTTACAGGTGGGAATTTCGTGCTACGCTTGTAGCATGTCGCACGATAATGGCCGGGACTCGCCGCAAGAGTCTCAAAAGTCTCTCGATCTGTTGCACCCAAGTAGGTCTTGGTTTCTTGCCGGGGCTGGTGCAGTAGCCGTGTATCTACTAGGCCGCCTTAACGATGTACCACTTTGGCTGGTGTTCTTAACGTTGGCAGTGCTGCTGGTGTACGGCGTTTTTTGGCCGTGGATGGAGGCCACCCGGAAGCGGGCAACATTGTTTCTAGGCATACTGTCGCTATACGTGATCGCTGCGTCTATCATAGCGGTCTCTGTAAGACCCGCACCAAGCCAAGCGCAGATAGAGCCGCCTGTCGTAGTTGGCACACCTTCTCCCACAAGCGCCGCGCCTTCTCCCACAAGCGCGACGCCACCACCAACGATAACACCCACACCACAAGTAAGTATTTCTCCGACTGTCGCCCCCTCGCCTTCCGCTCCGAAGCCCCGTAGCAGGCGACCAAAAGCATCGCAAGGAATACCTTGTAGTGCCGAAGATAGGCTGTTTGGGAAGTGCTAGAATATGGCAATGAAGATTAGCGGAAAGACTTTGCGCCTATTTATCTGCTTAATAGTCTTTGCATTTATCCAACAGACCCAAGCAGCAATATGCCAACAGGACGTTAAACCGTTCACAAGAAACAATCTGATAAGTTCTATTAAGCTCGGCAGACGCGAGAAGAAACCCACCGCGAGATATATTGAATTGATTAACAGCTATGGCGTAGCTTTCTCGCTAACGCCACAAGATGAGATAAAGATTCGCCAAGCTGGTAGGTATCTAGGAAAGAAAGGTCTGGATGATTTAATCGCGACAATCAAAAACAACTATCGCCCAGATGTCGCTCAACAGCCAACGGCAACGCCAACTCCTGAGCCTCAGCCGAATCTAATTCCAGTCCATTATGGACAACACCCCGTTATCTACGATCCTGCCACACGAACTTTCAAGGAAGGGTTAGCAGATCTAGGCGTACTAACAATAGTGGTGGAATTTCGGAACGCACATGAACGCGGTAAGGAATTAGCCGAAGCTAAGGACATCCGAGCGCACATCAATTACGAGCCTTTCAAGTTCTATGAGAACTTAGGAAAGGGTGTCAAGAATCCAATGGAGGGGGTCACTGGCTTTGCGGGCGTGGCTGATGGTGTTTGGTTAGACGAGTCCCAACCCGTAGTAAATTTCGCGCGCGGCGAGACGAAAACATTGATCTTGGCGACTCCGTTTCCTGATGGCACATTCGGTGTGTACGATCACCCTATTGAGCAGAGAGCGGGGGTAAGGATTCCCTTTCCTAGACTGCGTATGCTTACGGCAGATAAGTACGTCGTAAAGGTTCAGCTTACTGGCGGGGCGAAGGGTGAGATAGCGGAGCAATATAATTTCACCATTACGTTACGCCCTAAATTTAATATTACTTTCGGCTAGCTGGAAGTTTGATAGGTAAGTCCATTTTATCGTCGGCAAGGGATTCCATACTGACCCCAGCGATGCGGGCATACTTTAACAGGATGATCAACGTCGGCTCGCGTAGTCCTGTCTCATACTTTGAAATCTGCTTAAACGTGATCTCACCTTCAACCCCAAGCCGCTTGACTAACTCCGGCTGAGAGAGTCCGAGCGCGACACGTATC
Source organism: Pyrinomonadaceae bacterium (assembly GCA_030841105.1). Taxonomy (GTDB): domain Bacteria; phylum Acidobacteriota; class Blastocatellia; order Pyrinomonadales; family Pyrinomonadaceae; genus JAIVJZ01. Next base: position 30,794 of record JAVEDE010000041.1, on the reverse strand, counting down.
CTCAATAGCTTCTCGGCAAGACGCTTCGGCTTCGTGCGCGGTTTTGTTCCCATCAGGCGCGGCCTCCTGATGGAACTTGAAACTTGCCATACTCGCCAAATGGCGATATGCTAACTTTGCTCAACGTGGTCGCCGTGAGAATGAACCTTTCATTCTGAACGGCGATGCTCATTCACTCGGTAGAGGTTGAGGTTGAGCTACGCATGACCGTCACTAATTTTCAATAACTGAACGCGCGGCATCATAGCAGACCGCGCGCAAGTTCGTCTTGCCCCTGCTCGGCTGGCGTCGCAGTTAGCAGGGGCGCGCGGGGCTTGTGCCTCAAGGACAGCGCAAGCCCCGTGTTAATCATATGCCTCACATTCTGCTAGTTGAAGATCACTCAGTTATCGCTCAAGCGATTGAAGAGACGTTGGAAGCGGAAGGCTGGCGCGTCTCGCATTGTGGCGACGGCGCGGTCGCCGTGCTCAGGATGGCGAGCGAGGCAACCTATCACCTCTTGCTGTGCGATAACGAGTTGCCGAGCGTGAGCGGTCTTGATCTGGTGCGCTACGCGCGCACGCTCCCACGCCGGAGAGCGATGCCGATTATCATGTTTTCCGCGAGTGAATGTAGCAGGGAGGCAAAGTTGGCGGGCGTCAACGAGTTCTTACGCAAGCCGCAAGACGTAGGGAAGATTGTCGAGACGGTCGCCCGCTTGCTTATTTCTTAGTTCAATTTCAAACGAACCACTACCTAAGATTTTGGGATTTATGAGGCAAAGCCGTCGGCGCGGATAGAGTGTGAACTATTTAACGTGAAAACCCTGCCCGGCGAGGCGCGCGTATCATTTGGAGACGTTTATAAGTCGCTTCGGGATGTTCCTCAGTAACAAATGGACGTCCCGCAGTAACAATTGGACGTCCATTTGTTACTGCGGGACGTTCCTCGGTAACAAATGGAGGTTCATTTGTTAGTAACGGACGTTCCTCGGAAGCAATTGGACGTCCAATGGTCGCAATTGGACGTCCAATGGTCGCAATTGGACGTCCAATTGTTACTGCGGGAGGTTCATTTGTTACCGCGGGACGTCCAATTATTAGTGTGGGAGGTTCATTTGTAACAAATGGACGTCCAATTGCGACTGTTGGACGTCCGTTTGTTAATGCGGGAGGTTGCAAAGTGAGTGCGGGACGTCCCTGAGCGACTAAGGAACGTCCAAAAGTCGTTGCGAAACGTCTGGAAAGGGCTTTTGGAGGTTGCGGGGCTACTTTTGGACGTGCGTGAGTGGCAGGTGAAGCGATGCGGCCGGGCGGTGGGAGCGGGTGTGGAAGCCGGGCAAAGTCGAGGTGTTTAGGGCAATCATGTATTTGACTCAGCAGAATCGGCAGGAAGCGGATAATTCTCCGGTTGGTAAAATCAGCTATTTCAGGCGGGTGAGAAGATTTTGCAACTGCTTGGAGTCTTCACCGAGGTAATGTACCCAGTCGTTACCTTCGACATTAACGTCTGTGCCTTCTACGTCTTTGTCGTACTTCTCAGCCATCACGACGAGCGGCGTGTGCCCGTCGTACTTGGCGTGCTGGCGAACTTCTCGCCCGATGCTTAAAGCATCATTAGTGGTCTTGCCCACGAGGTCGATCAGAACTATATCGGCGTGGACATATCCGCCGCCCATCCACTCGTAGGCGTCTGTTGTCTCAACCGCCAGCAGCACGCCAAAGCCCGCCGCCCGAAGATTGTGTTTAAGATTGGGATACACGTCCTCATCCTCTGCAATCAGCAGGATAGTTGTGCGCGTGCCGTCGGATAGATTATTCGTCGCTTGCATAGATACCTTTACCTTCATTTCCCGGCCGTTATAACTTACACAGCAGACGACAGAAGGAATTGGATGCTAAGCAGCGCCAGATGCCGAGAGATATGATTTCAATTGTGAGGGAGAACCCTACAGTAACACATAAGGGGGACGGCCTAATGTACAATTCCATACATTAGCCAAATTTATTATCATTCAGGACTATATTCTTAGCCATCCATGTCTACTGACAGATGCAGCCGCGGATGCAATCAGAGTTCAACTTGAAGCATCTGTGAATTGTTCGTTGAGTCAAATATATTATTGCCGGATTTAGAGGCGAGAATGGGCTGTCGGGCGAAGCCGCGCCGGGGAGTTTGCAGGGAGTTAGCGTAGCGCGAACTCAAGTGCGCCGCGGGCGTCTGCGTCTGCGCCGCGCACGATCAGCACTTGGTCGCCTTCGAGCCGGACGATGGTGAGCCGTGCGCCTTCGCGCCAGACGACTTGTGAGGTATCGCTCGCCGCGTCGCGGCGTTCGCCGCTTTTCTCGCGGAGGGTGTTGTAGGCGCGGAAGAATTCTGCGGCCTCGGCGGGCTTGTCCCAGTAGGTCTTCCAGACGAAGAGCGGTGTGCTGCGTGCGCGCTCGAAGAGGTAAGCGCGGTCGCCGCCCCAACCCGCGGCGGCGCGCGTCGCTTCCGTGGCGTTGAGGGATTTTAAGAGCAGCCCGCGCACGCCGAGTTCGCCGAGCGGTGTTGTGGCCGCCACCGTCCAGCCGTTCGTGTTGAACTGATCGGCGTCCACGCCCGTTTCGCGCGGCTGCTCGCCCGCGAAATATTTTTCGGGATGCAGCACTTGCTCGCTCGAAGCGGGCGGGCGGCGGAAGAGTTCGTCCACGCCGCGCGCGCCCGACTTGCGGCGCACGGCCTCTACGAAGCGCGTGCCGTCGCGGTAGCGGAAGATGAAAGTCTCTGTGAGGAGCGGCGGGAAGAGCGAGCCGATCTCGCGGCGGTAGTCGCCGAAGCGCGCGTTCTCGTTCTGCCCGATCTCTTCGAGCGGGCGGCGCGACCACACTGCGTCCGTCTGCTCGCGGCGTCGCTGCACGTTCATCGCGTCGCCTTCGACGACGGCGAAGACGGCCTCTGCGCGGTCGAAGTTGTAAGGGCGCGTGGCGAGTAGTTTGAGCAAATCGAAGTGCTGGTCTTGGAGCGCGTGGACGTACTCGTGCGTGATGAGCGACTCGTCGCGCGCGGGGGCGTCCGCGCCCTGCCCTGCGAGGATCAGCACGCGCTTGTCGAGCGGCGAATAGGCCGCACCCGCAGAGGCGGCGGTGAAACTCGCGGCGAGCATGGCGAGGTCTGTCCCTTCGGGCAGCATCCCGCCCGCGACGGCGAGTCGGCTCAACCCGCGCAACTCTTCGCCCGCGAACGTGTCGGCCAACTCCTTCGCGCGCGTGCCGTACTCCCAACCGGACAGTTCACTCATCCCCGCGTCGCGCTGCCAGGCGAGTTCGCGCGTCGCGGCGACCGTCTGCATCACGCGGCGGCGCACGGCTTCGAGCGCGGGCGACAGAGGGCGCGACGGCAGCGGCGTCAACTCGCGCTTCGCGGGCGCGACGGCGACGGCCGCCGGAATGCCTTTACGCGTCGAACGCTTGTTGCCGCACGAGGCGACGAACAGAGCCGCGCACATCAACGCGGCGAAGATGAAAATTAAAACGGCGTGCCTTTTAAACCTTGTTCGCATACGAAGTTTAGACGCGCCAACGCCGCCCCGCGATGCCGGAGCGCAGAGGGGAAAGGCAGAGGGGAAATCTGACAGGGAAAGGAGGAAAGGGGAAGGGGTAAAGGGGAAGGGGAAAGGGGGAAGGGGGAAGGGGGAAGGGAGAAAGGTAAAAACAAAGAGGAGCGTTCATCGAAGGAGGAGCGTTCATCGAAGGAGGCGCGTTCATCGAAGGAGGCGCGCTCGTCGTGCGTCGCTTGCTTTCTACCTTTACCCCTTACCCCTTCCCCCTTCCCCTGCTTTATCTATCCAGCATGTCGAGCATCGAGTTGCCGCCGCCGGGGCGCGCGGGCGGCGCGGCGGGGGCGGAGGCGTTGGGTTTCTCCTGCGGCGAGCCGCCGAAGTCCGCGAGTTTGAGGCGGAGGTTACCCTGATTCGAGGCGTAGGAGAGGGCTTCGTCTTTGTTGAGCGTGCCGTTGCGGATCATTTTCTCCAACACGTTGTCGAAGGTCTGCATGCCTTCGAGTTCGCCCTGCTCCATGGCGTCAATGAGCGAGCGACCTTCGCTCTCGCCCCGCTCCATGTACTCGCGCGTGCGCGCCGTGGATTTGAGAATCTCGATGGCCGCGACGCGTCCCTTGCCGTCGGCGCGCGGGACGAGACGCTGCGAGACGATGAAGCGGAAGGTCTGTGACAGGCGCGCGCGGATCGCCGCCTCTTCGTTCTTCGGGAAGACGCCGATGATGCGGTCAACGGTTTTCGACGCGTCAATCGTGTGGAGGGTGGAGAGGACGAGGTGACCCGTCTCGGCCGCTTCGAGCGCGACTTCAATCGTCTCGCGGTCGCGCATCTCGCCGACGAGAATCACTTTCGGCGCTTGGCGCAGCGCGGCGCGCAGGGCGCGCGAAAAGTCGGACGTGTCCGAGTGTAGTTCGCGCTGGTGGATGGTCGAATTCTTGTGGCGGTGTAGAAACTCGATGGGGTCTTCGATGGTGACGATGTGGTAGTACTTCTCCTGGTTGATGAGGTCAATGATGGCCGCGAGCGTGGACGACTTGCCGGAGCCGGTGGGGCCGGTGACGAGGACGAGGCCGTTCTTGAGTCCGGTGATCTCTTTGAGTTGCGGCGGGAGGTTGAGTTCCTGCCAGCCGGGCGGGTCTTGTGGGATGACGCGCATCACGATGGCATGCGTGCCGCGCTGCATGAAGATGTTGACGCGGAAACGCGAGAGGCCGGGCGCGCTGAAAGAAACGTCGGCCGAGCCGAACTTTTCGAGGCTCTCGACCGCCGCCGGATTCTTCCCCATGATGATCTTGGAGATGCCGGAGGTGTGCGCGGGCGTCAGTTTTTCGAGGCCGGGATAAGGGACGCCCTGCAATTTCCCCAACAATTCGACCTGCGGCGGCCGCCCCGGCGAGAAGATCAGATCGCTGATCTTGTCTGAGACGGCGAGCATCGTCTGAAGGACGTGGACGAAATTGAGAGGGGCGGGCGTCGTCGCGCCCGCGTCGCTTGCTGGTGTGCCCGCTGCGTGTGCGGCGGGCGGCGTGTGAGTGGACATAAATTTAGCGAGCGCTTACGAGAATATGGATTGATGAGAAAAGTCGGGCGGTTCGTGTCCGTGAGTTAACCGTCGGCGGGCTGCCCGGCGACGGGACTTTACTACTGTACCGTTCCGAGCAAACTTTCGTAAAGCCTGTAACGAAAAAAAGATGCGGCGGGCAAACAACTGCGCCCTTTCCGGCGTACATCAAACAGGAGGCAAGGCACGGGATGTGCTTAACGAGTTGATGACGGCATCCCGTATTGACCGGAAGGAGGCGCTACGGTTTATGGCAACCTACAGAGACCCTGTGCGAGTATTTGCTCCGCTAGAGGTGGTCGAGCGCCTGCTGGAGATTCGCGAAGAAGCGGGTTACGCTCCCGAAATATTTCTCCGCTCGTCCGATGACTTGGCAGCTTACTTCGACGCTTACGGCTTTGACGTTTACGCTTTCACCGAGACGGAAGCCGAGTTTCAATACGGCCGCTACCGTGCCGCGCTCGCCCCCGGCGGCGACCACGCGCACAGTTCACCGACCGCACACTGATTTTTCACCGGCAAGTTTAGACGCGGCGGGGCGACCTTGAAAAAGGCCGCCCCGTTTCGTTTTAAAATTTTCACCGCGTCGAGTCCCGGTGCTTCAACCGGCAAATAATCAGAGAGCCTTGATGACGACGAACGTCACGTCGTCGCTCGCGCCGCGCCCGTCCGTCCATTCGAGCACGTCTGCGTGCAGGAAGTCTATCAACTTGCGCGCGCTCAACTCGCGCCCCTCGCGCACCTTGAGTTCGAGCCGCGCCCGCCCGTACTCCACACCCGCCTCGTTCGTGGCCTCCGTGATGCCGTCGGTGTAGAGCACGATGATCTGCCCGGCCTGGATGGGCAGGTAGTATTCGTAGTAGCGCGTGTCGCGAAACATGCCGAGCGGGATGCCGCCGCGTTCGATGAAGCGTGCGTTGCCTTCCGCATCCATCAGGAGCGGCCAGTTGTGCCCGGCGTTGGCGTAGGCGAGCGTGCGGTTCGTCGCGTCGAGCGCGCCGTAGAAGGCCGTCACGTACTGGTTGTTTTCGATGGACTCCCAGAGCAGGTAGTTGACCTTCGACATCGAGATGTTCGGCGCATAACCGATGTGGATCGCCGCGCGAAGGCTGGCGCGCAGGAAGGCCATCAGGAGCGCGGCGGGCACGCCCTTCCCCGACACGTCGGCGATGACGATGCCGAGATGATCTTCGTAGAGGCTGACGAAATCGTAGTAGTCGCCGGAGACTTCTTCGGTCGAGAAGTTGTACGCGCTGATGTCGAAGCCTTCGAGTTGCGGGTCGCGCGAGGGCAGCAGTTCGAGTTGGACGTGGCGCGCGACTTCGAGTTGCGCCTGTAAACGTTTCTTCTCGACCGACTGCTCGTGCAGCATCGCCTTCTCGATGATGATGGCGACCTGCGAGGCGAGCAGCATCAGGATTTCCAGATCGTCCTCGTTGTAGGCGTCCTTCCGGTCGCTTTCCAGATCGAACGCGCCGATCACCTTGTCGTTCGAGATGATCGGCGCGACCATCTCCGAGCAGGTTTCGCGCCGCGCGTTGACGTAGCGCGGGTCTTGGCTCACGTCATGCACGATCACAGGCTCGCCCGTCTGCGCCGCGTAGCCGAGCAGCCCCTCGCCGACCTTCAGGTGCAGTTCGGTCAATTCGTTGATGTCGTAGCCGCGCACGGAGGTGGTGCTGAAACCTTTGAGCGCGCCGAGTTCGTCGTCGCCCTGCGCCTTGCACTCGATCATGTAGATGCCCGCCGCGTCATAAGGGAGGAGCGAGCCGAGCGTGTCCATCACGAGTTCGAGCACTTCGTCCACGTCGAGCGAGCGGCTGATCTTCTTCGTGATGTCGAGCAGCATCCGCAGCTTGTCAACGACGGTCAGGGTTTCGCCCGCCGCCGTCCTCTCCGCCGCATCTGTGATCTGTTCCGTCATAACAAACGCCGTCCACTCCGACCCTTCCCCGTAGGCGCGCGACCGTGCGCCGACGCCAAACTCAGATTATAGATGAAGGACGCGGCAGAGCAAGGATGAAGTTGGGAGGATGTATGAGAAAGCAGACCTTGCGAAGTTTGTGCGTTCCGTTCATCCCTCATCCTTCATCCCTTCTATCGCGGCCTCCGTCAACAGGGCGAACTCCAACGCCGCCGACGGCCGTTGGCGGAAGAAATCGTTGACGTCCGCAGGAAGCGTGATGCGCGCGAGCGCGAGGCCGCGCGCGGCGAAGAGTTCGGCGTAGCGTTCGGCGGCGCGACGCCCGGCCGCGTCGGGGTCGAGCGCGGCGACCGTGCGGCAGCGGCCGAGCGGCGCGAGCCACTCCTCTTTCAAGCCGCCCGCGCCGACGAGTCCGACCGCCGGGAAGCCGTGCGCCAAGAGCGTCAGCGTGTCGGTAAAACCTTCGACGAGATAGACAACGCTGCCGCTCGCCAGTTCGTTTAGACAGTCAACGTTGTAGAGCGACGGGACGACGCCGCGCATGTTGTGCCAGCGCGGCTCGACCCCGGCGGCCGTGGTGCGCGCCTGCAAATAGATCGCGCGCCCCTCGACGCGGAACGGGAACAGGAGGCGGTGTCGGTAGAACGTCAGGTGCGCGCGCGCGTTGAACAGGCCGCTGCGCCGCAACTCTTCGAGCGGGAACGCCGACTGCATCTTGCGCATCACGCGCCTATAAGCGCGTCGTGGGAAATAGACGACGCCTGCGCGCGCGGCCGTCCCGGCGTCAATCCCGCGACGCGCGAGATAGCCCAAGCCCTCGCTCTGATCTTCCGCGCGACACGCCGCGAGCAGCGTCTCGCACACGACGCCCAACTGCTCCGCCGTGAGCGGTTCGAGTTCCGCTTCCCCGGACGACGCCCCGCCTTCGTCAACGTCGGGCGCGGCGCGCTGCGCGAGCGAAGGCACGTCGCGGCCGCGTCCGGCCAGCCCGAGTTCGCGCGCCAGTTCGCGCACGGCGCGTGCGAACTTCACGCCGTGCATCAACTCGTAGAAGCGGATCGCGTCGCCGCCCTCGTCGCGCGAGAAGCAGTGGAAGAGTCCGCGCGTGAGGTCTATGGAGAGGCTCGGATGGCCTGTGCCGCTGTGCGCGTGCGCGGGGATGGGGCAGAGCGTTTGCAGGCGATTGCCCGCGGGGTGTGCGTTCGGCGGGCAGTAGCGCAGGTAAAAGGTGCGGTAGTTGATGACGCGCTTGATCGTGTCGCGGAGTGTGAGCAGGCGTTCGCGCGTCGCGGCGTCGGGTGGCGACTCAACGGGCATGGCCGTTGTTCGAGTTCGCGTAAGCCTGCCGCGCCGCCCAGCGCGCCTCGACCTCTTCGGCGTGGCGCGCGCGATACTCGCTCCACAGGCGCGACACCTTCATGCGGTATTCGACCAACTCGCGGCTCACGTTAAATTGCCGCGCGATCTCCGTCGAAGTCTTGCCCGCAAGGACGAACCGGCGCAGCGACGAGAACGGCACGAGCGCGGCCGCGCCCACCGCGTAAGCCGCCTCCTCGTCCGCCTCGTTGTAATCGCGCGCCACGGTCTTGCCCTGCTTGTTCTGCGCGACGATGGACAAACGGTTCGCCTTATGGCCGAGGAAGACGTGACAGACTTCCTCCATCAGCGTCGCGTTGTTGCGCGCCGCGCCGTGCTTCGGGTTCAACAGCACCAGCCGCCACCCGTTCGGCAGCGGGCGCGAACACGTCCCGCCCGACCACGCGTCCGAACCCACGCCCAACAAATGCTCCCGCGTCTCCTCCGACAACCCCTGTATCTGCTCGAACCCGATCACCATCAACTTTGCGAAGTGCGCCAGCGCAAACGGGTCGAGCGGCTCGTCGTCGCGACGCAACCCCGCGAAGTCGCGCAACCCCATCGCGCGCACCTCATACTGTCGCCCCTTAAATGTCGGCGGAAACTTCTCTTCGTCCATCGTGCGATTATACCCATCCCGGCGTGCAGCCGACACTCTCGCGACGCTCCCGCTCAGCCAGCGCTACCCACGTGTCTCTGCCTGTTAACCGCGCGCCGCTAAAAGTCACCCCGTAAACCTCCATACCTTCACAGCAACCTTTCCTCTCGCTCGTTCTGAACTGGATTTAATCTAATGTGCTCGTAATAGATATCCTGTAAGATTTATCCGCTCGAACCCTGCGCGTCTATGTAGGATTAACTGTTCACCCTCACGAGATATGCTCACATGCCAATAGAATCTGTCTTTTCCGCTTGTCATGTTCATGCTGCTGAGCCATGAGCTAAAGTCAACGTATGGAATTAAGATGATTGTTTGTTCGGAACCACATCCGAAAGCTACCAACGCTCGCTTACTAACCTCAAGATGCTCTTTCTGATTCGGATGAAAGGCAAACCAGTATGACTGTTGCCCGTGCCTAACATACTCTTTAGACACAGCGCAGGTGAGAGCTATGTTTCCGTCTGGTGATGAATAGGATGTTCGAGAATGTTTTATGAGGGACTGTTCAAGATGCTTTTCAATTCGCGTGATGCATGCTTCATGAAAATTAACGGGAGTGACTCTCTGCCTTCCTTCAACATCAGACTCTTCACCTCCCTCTTGCTCTTCTAATTCCGCTATTACCTCCTCTTGCCTCACATCTTCTGCTGTGGAAAAAACAATATCAACAATACTGTCAACTCTTGTAAATTCTCGCGGGATAAGAACAGCACAAATTTTTTCAATAATCCTCAAGTCTTCAACTTCTTCTTTTAATGCCAACAAACGCAGAAGCGCATCAATACTTATTAACCGGATATCCCAGGCGTGCCTTGAGCCTCTGATTTGTGCCTCAAGTCCGCCAGTGTCTTCGCGCCCAACAATGAATAAGATCGAAGATTGGTCTTCTAAGCAATCTCCTTGATTGATCAAGGCACGGCGATAATTAGCGACGGAGTCTAAGTTTATGCGATAGGTATCAGTTGTTTTCACCTCAACTATGACTGCATGACCACTCGGGAAACGCCAGAGGCCATCAAACCCGATTTGAGATTGGACACCACGGTAGCGACCATACGTGATGCTGAACCCCAATCGCTTACCAACTTGGTTGACGATGTCTTGAAGGGCGAAACCCGAACCTTCAAACGACTCTCGCAAACATTCATCAGCATACCGCGCCAAAAAAGCGGAAGGAACGCGTGAGAGGTAGTCACGAAATTCACTTGAGGCATCATTACTGTCACGAAGTTGGCCTGAGCCTGCAAATGAAATTATTTGCTTTACTAGCTTGTCAGACAGTTGATCTCGCGCGGTTAGCCAGAGGTCGCTAAGAGCCATTGTTATCTCCTAAACAAAGGCGCTCAATCCACCGGGATCGAGCGCCTAATAAACTTGGGAACTGAGCGTGTCGGTTACTTACGCTTGTTGCGCCCTGCGGCGCGGGGGTCTTCGCCGGGGTGGGAGAATTGGGCGTAGGCGACGCGGAAGAGTTCGGAGAGGGCTTTGGCGGTCTCGGCCGAGAGGTTGCGGTCGGCGCGCAGGTGCGCTTCCACGATGTCGGGCGTCGCTTCGTGCGGGAAGTAGACGACCGCTTTGGCCGGGTCGTTGCCGTCGGCGTCGGGCTGGCGGCCACTCATGATGCGCTCCATCGGCATGTCGAGCCAAGAGGTGAGACGCGCGATGTTGTCGGCGTCGGGCTTGCCCGTGCCGTTTTCGATGCGCGAGAGCGTCGAGGCCGACACCTGCGTCTCGTTCGCCACGTCGCGCAGACTCAAGCCCGCTTCCTCGCGTTTGCGGCGGATCGCCCGCCCCAGTTCCACCGTATTGACCAGACTTTTGTTGCTAGATTCTGCCATTTTGGCCTCCTTCTAATACGACCCACAGCTACAGGAAGCTGCAAGTCGCCCCTCCACTAATTTCAGAACATATCACAGGAAAATCCCAGACGCAAGACCTTGTTTTATGCTTGCAACAAAAAACGTCTCATGGTACACTGTTTCACGTATGAAACAGAGCGTTTCAAACTCTGTGGCACAAGGCGGAAAGCGAGAGGGTCAAATGAGCGATCACATCTGGGAAACATTCGACGGCTTGTTCAAGACGGTGCACCGGCAGGGGCGGCGCGTGGAGGAGTTGGAGGCGCGCATCGTTGACCTCGAACGCCGTCTGGCGGAACGCGCCGCCGCGCCTGCGGCCGTAGTAAACCCGGCGCAGCAACAGCCGAAGCAGGCGCAGACGACGTTGAGCGAAATGCCCGTCGAGCGCGCGGCGTAAGTTTTAAGGAATTTCGAAGGAGCTAAGAGCCATGACGACAGCTGCAGCAACCGCGACCAACACGACGACCGACAAGAAGGCGATCATGCGCGACAAACGCGCGCAAGGGATCGCGGCGATGGGTCTGGTCACGCGCGAGGGCGACCGCTTTCGCGTGACGACGCCTTCTCTGCGCGGCAAGCGCAGCAGCTACGAAGTGTGGCGCGACGACGCGGGCAAAGTGCGTTGCTCCTGTCTGGAATTCGAGGAGCAGTCGGCGGAAGACGCGACGTTTCGTTGCGAGCACGTCCTCGCCGTCAAGCACTCGCTCATTGCGAAGAATTCGGAGGCTGTGACGAAACAGCAACCGCAGACGCCCGCCGCACGCGCGGCGGCAACCGAACCGGCGGAAACGCCCAACACTAACTCGACCGCATCCGAGAAGCGCGCGCGTCAGGCGGAAGCCACGCCGCAACAGCAGCAGCAGGTGGCCGACGCCGCGGCGACGCGTTTCGGACGGGAGCAGGACGAACCGGGGACAGTGAATCAAAGTGGCGAAACTGAAGCCGCCACGACAGCGCATAACCCCTCGGTGAGTTCGCTTGCGGATCACAGACATGAAGAGGAGCAAGAAGAGATGAGCAAGAGACAAGCAAACGCCGTGATCGAGCCGGAAGATGATCTGGATTTCGTCACCGCGGAAGAACACGCCGCTTTGAGCGCGGGCGCGCCGGTCGTGCCGCTCGCTTTCACGAACACGCTGCGCACGCTGCGCCAGCCGATTGACCCGAAGCTGATCAAGACGCGCGAGGGCTGGCGCGACCGCAACGGCAGCGCACACATGGTTGAATACGTCGAGTGGCACACGGTCGCCGACCTCCTCGACCGCGTTGCGCCTACCTGGTCGCACTCCGTGCGCGGCATCGTCCAGATCGGCGACATGGTCGCCGTCACCGCCGCCATCTCGATTGACGGCGTGACGCGCGAGGGCGTCGGCACGGGCACGGCCGACAACGAGACCGGCATCAAGAAGGCCGAGCACGACGCCTTGAAGCGCGCGGCCATCAAGTTCGGCATCGGCCGCGAGTTGTACCAGCGCGAGTCGGAAGTGATCGAGCAGACGGGTTCTGCGCCGCAGAACGAGTTTCCGCGCGACCCTCTGGCGAAGTCCATGGGCGACCTCGTCACGCCGAAACAGCTCGGCATGATCCGCGCGCTCGCGCGCGAGGCGGGCGTGGACGTGGAAGAGGAGTGCCAGCAGGTGCTTCGCTGCCGCACGGAAGAGTTGTCGAAGAAGGCCGCATCATCCTTCATTGACCACTTGAAGAACTTGCAGGGCGGCGCGGCCGAGCAGCAACAGCCGATGCGTCGCGCGAGCTAAATCGAGTTATCCAAGGGGAGTCAGGTCGCGGCGGGGCGGCGGAGAGCAGTAGTCGAACCTGCCCCGCGCGCGGCGGCTCCGGGAAGTAAGAGGTAAGCACATGATGACGACAGAAGAACTGATTCAGGAACAGCCGTTGACGTTCGAACTCGAATACGCCGATGCGACGCGGGAAGCGGAAGCGGCGAGCGTCGTCGAGCGCGAGGTTGACGAGGCGACAGCACACGACGCCGAAGCGCGCACGAAGAAGGAACAGATTCTCGCGCTTTACGAAGCGGGCACGACCGACATCGCGCAAATCGTCAGGCAGGTCGGCGCGCGCCCGTCCTACGTCGCGCAGGTCTTGCAGTCCGCCGGACGCTTGACCGGCTACTTCGATCTCTACACGACGACGGGGCGCGAGCAGAACGTCTACACGCGCTTCTTCCGCAACGTGCTCTCGTTCAAGACGGTCGAGGCGGCGCGCGAGTCGGTGCAGAAGATTGACCGTCTCTACAACTACTTCGAGCGGCTCGGCGACCGCGCCGGGCAGCATCAGGCGATGGTGCTTGCGTTGACGGGCAAGAACCGCGCGCGTTGGAGCGGCAAGCAGGAAGAGTCGGACGTGTTCGGCCAGTGGCTCGCCGCGCACTAACGTCATGCGCGTAAGGCTTCAAACGCGCAAGTGAAAATCATCCGAACGAGCCTTTCGGGTGTGGAACGAGCACAGGGCGGGTTGAGAGGTGAGTTAACGTTCAAGGGGTTAACTCACCTTTCTTTTTATCCCGAACTCAAGAGACACGCTTCTCAGCCAAACGGATTTACACGCGCGACCTAAAACGGACGCGCTTTCCCTCGCCGGACTTGACCGCGACTCGCTTCATTAGTCGCGCCCGAACCCTCGCCATAAACGAAACACCCTCGCCGCGGTTTGGCAACGCGCCGACGCCGTCTGTCCCCGCACGCCTTCCGGCGCATGAGGGGGCAACGCACACAATCTTACCGAGCGAAGAAGGAGAGAATCGAACATGCCGAGAGTGATCCATTTTGAATTGAGCGCGGACGACCCGGAACGCGCCGTGAAGTTTTACGATGAAGTCTTCGGGTGGAAGACGCAACGTTGGGACGGGCCGCAGAGTTACTGGCTGCTGACGACGGGCGAGCAGGGGCAGCCGGGCATTGACGGCGGCCTGATGAAACGCTCCGACAACCCGCTGCCGCAGACCTCTGCCACCAACACCATTGACGTGCCTTCCGTGGACGACTACGCGCAAAAGATCACGGAGCACGGCGGCAAGATCGTCATCCCGAAGGGCGCTGTGCCGGGCATCGGCTACATCGCCTATTGCGAGGACACGGAGGGCAACGTCTTCGGGATCATGCAGTTCGACCCGTCGGCCAAGTGAGTTTTTTTCGTCCGACTTCAATCTGGAGAAAATGACATGAAGATCAACTACGCGGCAGTCGTCGCCTCCGCGCTTCTCTACTGGGTGCTCGGCGGACTCTGGTATTCGCCGCTCCTGTTCGGCGGCAAGTTCATCGAGATCATGCGCTGGACGCCGGAGCAACTCGCGCGCATTCAGGCCGAGGGCGCGGGTCTCCAACTCGCGCTGGCCTTCGTCGGCTCGCTCGTCGCCGCCTACGTGCTCGCGCACATCGTGCGCTACACGAGCGCGGAGAACGCCGTGGACGGCGCGAAGACGGGGCTGTGGCTGTGGCTCGGCTTCGTCGTGACCACCAACCTGAACACGGTCTTCTTCGAGTTCCGACCCGTCGGCCTCTACCTCATCAACATCGGCTATCACCTCTTCGCCTTCCTCACGATGGGCGCGCTCCTCGCCGTCTGGCGCAGGAAGAAGAGCGAGGCGAAAGCCCCGGCTTACGTCTGAGGCTGTTTGTAGCTGGTCGTAGTTAATTGTCCGCAGACAGTTGTCCGTCGTTAGTTGTTCGCTCTACCCGGCGTTATTCGTCGGGCGAAGCATGAGACAACCGACCACGGACAACTGTCTGCGGACGTTTTTTTACTCCCACTTCCGCGGGAAGTTCGGGTACTATGCACGCCTGAACGGCCTGATGATTCGACGTGCGAAGGGGAGGCGAGAAGGGCGTGCCGGCGAAAAATGAAGACCTCCACGGGAACGTGCCCGACAAGGCGGAGGTCGCGCTGCTGCTGATTGACGTGATCAACGATCTCGAATTCGACAGCGGCGAACAACTGTTCAAGCACGCGCTCCCGGCGGCCGAGAAGTTGGCCGCGCTCAAGCGGCGCGCGAAACGTGCGGGCGTCCCCGTCATCTACGTCAACGACAACTTCGGCAGGTGGCAATCGGACTTCAACAAACTGCTCAAGCACTGTCTCGAAGAAGACGTGCGCGGCAAGCCCGTCGCCGAACTGCTCCGGCCGGACGAAGACGACTACTTCGTCCTCAAGCCCAAGCACTCCGGCTTCTTCTCCACCACGCTCGACACGCTGCTCGACTACCTCCAAGTCAAAATCCTGATCCTGACCGGGCTGACCGGTGACATCTGCGTCCTCTTCACCGCCAACGACGCCTACATGCGCGACTTTCATCTCGTCATCCCCTCGGACTGCGTGGCCTCCGCCGACGCAGACGAGAACCGGCACGCGCTCGAACAGATGCGGCGCGTGCTCAAGGCCGACACGCGGCCTTCCGCCGAACTCGACTTCGACGAACTGAAGCGCCCGGCCGACGATGAAGAACCGCAGCCGCAACCGCAGTCGCAGCAGTTCGCCGAACAGGATTAGCCGTGAGTGCCGGTTCATCCGGCAAACAAAAGGGGGGAACAAAATGGGAGATACGAACAATTTGCGAAGCGGGCGTGGACGGATCGCGCGCCCTCGCCCGCGCCTTCGCGGTTTGAGTTTTGCGCTGCCGGTCATCTTCGCGCTCTTCGCGCTCGCCCCGTGCGCGCGGGCGCAGCAACAGTTCAACTCGCCCGCCGTCAACTCCCTGAAAGACTTTCCCGTCACGGACATTTTAAAAGACGCGCACGCGACGACAGTTCCAGCGGCGATGACGGCCGTCTCGCACGCTTCGCCCGCGCCGCCGCAGCAGGGCGGGCAGGCGGAAGAGGAAGAGTTCATCAAGCCGGGGCGGCCGGGCGTGGCGAACCCTGCGGAGATTCAGAAGGCGGGCGTCCTCCAAGTCGAGTACGGCTACGATGCCGACTTCCGCGGGCGTGAACTGCACACGGAGCAGAGCGCGCCGCTCGCCCTGCGCTTCGCCGCCTCCTCGCGACTCCTGCTCGAACTCGACCTCGATACCTTCAAATCCGAAACCGACGAAGCGACGCGCGAGCGCGAGACCGGAGTGGGCGACACGCGCGTCGGGCTGCAAGTCGTCGCGCTCAAAGACACGACACATCATCCCGCGCTCGCCTTCGCCTACTACGTCAAACTTCCCACTGCGAGCGAGGAGAAGGGACTCGGCACGGGACGCTACGATCACGCGCTCGTCTTTCTCCTGAGCAAGAAAGTCGGCCGCTTCGATCTCGATTTCAACGGGGCGTATCTCAACCACGGGCGCGAGGACGGCGAGGGGCGCGAGTCGGGCGGGCAGGCGGCGTTCGCCTTCTCGCGCGAGTTTGAAAACAACTTCGGTTTCGCGGGCGAGTTCTCCGGCCAGAGTCTAGACGAGGCGCAGCCGCGCGGCGTCTACGCGCTCGCCGCCGCGACTTACAAAGTCAACCGCCGCCTGCAACTCGACGGCGGCGTGCGCTTCGGCCTCACCCCGGACGCGCCGCGCGCGGGCTTGTTCGCCGGGATGACCGTCGGCGTCGCGGATTTCTTCGGCAAGGGCAAGTAGGCCGGACGCGCGGCGAGTACGTTACTTAACGGGCGAGACTATCGGGGGAGAAAATTTATGGGGCGATTTTTTCGCGACAATGGTTTGACCGTGGTGATGTTGGCGCTGTTCCTCGTCGCCCTGCTGGGGCAGAGCATCACGGGCTTCCATGAGTACAATCAGGATCAGCAGGAGCACGGGCAGCCGACCGTCGGCTACGCGGAATACCACACGACCGGGCACTTCGTCGAGGCGGTGTTTGAAAACTGGGAGAGCGAGTTTCTCCAGATGGCCGCCTACGTCATCCTCACGGCCTACCTCTTCCAGAGAGGCTCTGCGGAATCGAAAGACCCGGACAAGGCCGCGCCGCAGGACGAAGACCCCGCCGCCGCCAAAAATAAGAAGGACGCGCCGTGGCCGGTCAGGCGCGGCGGGCTGGCCTTGAAGCTCTACCAGAACTCACTCTTCGCCGTGCTGTTCCTCCTCTTCCTGATGTCGTTCGCGCTGCACGCCGCGGGCGGCGCAAAGGAATACAACGAGGATCAGAAGGCGCACGGCGCGCCCGTCGTCTCCACGGTCGAATACGTCGGCACGTCGCGCTTCTGGTTCGAGTCGTTTCAAAACTGGCAGAGCGAATTTCTCTCGGTCGCCGCCATCGTCCTGCTCTCGATCTGGCTGCGCCAGCACGGGTCGCCCGAATCCAAACCCGTCGCCGCGCCGCACAGCCAGACGGGTAACGACTGACGAACGTTACACGCGCGCGCCGCATGAGCGCCCACAAGCAAAGAGGCCGTCAACTGTTGAAGTTGACGGCCTCTTCATTTGTTCACCAACCGGACGGGACGCGTTTTATTCAAAGGTCTTGCGTTCGGGGTTGCGCCCGCGCATGGCGGCGACGGAGAGTTCCTTCGCGCGCGGCAACACTTCGATAGCCTTGGCGACCTGCGGGTCGTCCGCCACCTGCACCTGCGAGGCCGTCACCGTGCCGTAGGCGGCGGTGGCGATGTCGTAGCGCATCTGGCGCGCGATGAAGTCGCGGCTGCGGTCAATCTGCGCGTCCTTGAGTTTGAACGTCTCGTCGCTCGCGACGTAAGCCTTGAACGCCTTGAAGAGGTTGTCAGTCACCGGGTACTCGTCGGCCTTCACGTCGTGCTCGTAATCAATGCCGCGCGCGATTTTGTAATCCTCAAAACCCTTGATGCGGCCGTTGACGAGTTCGCGCACGAAGCCGAAGATGGGATCGATCATGCGTTGCTGCGCGGGTTCGATGACGCGCGGTTTGATCGGTTCGTCGGGCGAGATGCCGCCGCCGCCGTACACCTTGCGCCCCGTGTCCGTCAGGCTTTCGGGGCCGGCGGGTTTCGCCGCCGCTGCCTTCGCTTCATCGTCGAGACTGCCAACGCCGCCGCGCGTGTAGTAATCGTAGAGTCCCTCGTTCGTGTAGTCGCGCTGGATCAGGCGACCCGAAGGCGTGTAGTACTTCGAGGAAGTGAGCGTCACGGCCGTGCCGTATTCGAGCGGGATGATGCTCTGGACGAGACCCTTGCCGAAACTCGTCTCGCCGATGATGAGCGCGCGGTCATGATCCTGCAACGCGCCCGCCACGATCTCGGAGGCCGAGGCGGAGTTGCGATTGACGAGGACGACGAGCGGCACGTTGTCGGGCGTCGTGTTGCGCGACTCGTAGGTGCGGTCGCTGCCCGCGACGCGTCCCTTCTGCGACAAGATCACCTGCCCGCGTTGAAGAAAGCGTTCGGCGACTTTGACCGCCTGATCGAGCAGGCCACCGGGGTTGCCGCGCAAATCGAGGACGAGCGAGGTCATGCCCTGCTTGCGTAAATCTTCGAGCGCGGCGATGAACTCTTCCGCCGTGCTGCGGTTGAAGCCGCGCGTCATGTCAATGTAGCCGACGCCGGGCTTCAGGAGGTAAGAATCGGGAATGGTCGGCTGGCCGACGGCATCGCGCGTGATCTCGACCGTCTCCAAAGCCTTCGACGAGGCGCGCTCGACCGTGACCTTGACGGTCGAACCCTTCGGGCCGCGCAGTCGGTCGCGCACGTCGCTCGAACTCTTGCCCTTGATCGTCTCGCCGTTCACTTCGATGATGCGGTCAGCGAACCGGAGTCCCGCGCGCGTGGCGGGCGCGCCGGGGAAGGTCGCGAGAATGTAGGTGTCTGTCTGCCCCGCGATGGTGCGGTCGCCGATGGTCGCGCCGATGCCGTAATACTCCGAACGCCAGTCGGCCTGTAACTCCTCGAATTCCTTCGAGTCGTAGTAGTTCGAGTGCGGGTCGAGCGAGCGCAGCATGCCGATGATGGACGACTTGAAGGCCGAGTTGTAATCAATCTTCACGCCGTCAACGTAGTTCTCCTGCACGATGCTCAAAGCTTCGGCGAAGTCCTCTTCGATGGCAGCGGTCGCGCCTGATGCGGCGGGCACGCGCGGGCGCGGGCGTCTGGCCGCTGGATTCGACGGAGCGACGTTGGGCGGCAACTGCTGCTGCTGCCCCGGCGCGCCGGTGCGGCCGGGCGCGGGTTGTTGCTGGGCGATGACGAACGAGGGGAGCGAAAGCGCGACGAGTAAGAGCGCGACGAGGGCGGATGATATTTTTTGTTTCACTACGGGCAAACCTCTCAAGACCATTTTCCGCTGAGACCGAAAAACCGACACGCGCCGGAAGCGTCTGGTCGCCGGGTGCGACCGCCGCCGATGGCAGTTTTTGTATAGTACTGGATGAGTGAAAAGGCGGCAAGGTTGCGTCTCCCCGGCGCACGTCGGCATCCATTTTATCGGAAGGGGAACAAGCGGAAGATGAAAGGTGAAAGGTGAAACGGGACAGGAGCAAGACAAGTTTCGCTAAACTCAACATGTTCTTTTTACTTTTCCCTTGACCTCTTCCCCTTTCACCCTCCGCTCCGGGACTGGCTGTTTGTTAGTTTCCCTCCGATAAATTAAAATGCACGGTAGCAATCAGACACAACATTGCAACGGCAGCCCGACGCCCGTCGCCAAGTGGCGCGCGGGGCGCGAGTTTGAAGTGAAGGAGACTTTTCGCATGAGCAATCCTTACGATCCGAACAACCCCAACAACCCGCACGACCCCTTGAATCAGGGCGAGATGATTGACGACCTGATGCTGCGCGACGACGAAGACGAAGCGGGGCACACGCACGCCGACCGCGAGCGCGTCTCTTCTTCGGTGCGCGACATCGCCTCGCGCATCCCCGAATCGCTTTCCTCCATCGGGCGCGACATCAGCCGCACCATCGAGCGCGCCATGTCCGCGAAGGACGATTACGTGGTCGCCGTCAAAGTCTCGCACGAGGCGCAGGAGAAGTTGGAGAATCTCGTGCAGGCGGGCGTCTTCCGCTCGCGCGCGGAGGCCGCCGCCTTCCTCATTGACGAGGGCATCAAATCGCAGACCCCGCTCTTCGACCGCGTGCAGCAAAAACTCCACGAGATCGAACGCCTGCGCGCCGAACTGCGCGGCATGATCAACACGCCCCCGCAGCCATAAAGTTTTGCGCGCACGGTCGCCGCCGCGTGCGGCTTGCAACCCGCGCCCGTGCTTTGGCCTTCAAAAGCATGTGAGAGATTTATGAAACGCATTTCCACACTCATCGTCATCCTCGTCGTCGCCGCGGCGGGCGCATCCACGGCGGACACGTTCGCGCAGTCGCGCCGCATCGTCCGTCGCGCCGATCCGCCGAAGGACGAACGCGCCGAAAAGTCCGAGCCGCAGGACGAGAAGAAAGATGACTCGAAGGATAGGGCGAAAGACGGCGCGAAGGACAAGGCGCGCGACGAAAAGAGAGGCGACGACGAGCCGCTGACGGGTAAGGAAGTCGCGGTGCGCGCCGTCATCAAGTCGAAGCCTACTCCGGGCTACCCGCGCGGGGCGCGTGAATACGGGGTGCGGGGCGCAGTCAAACTACGCATCATCCTCGGCGCGGACGGCCGTGTGCGCGACGAGATGGAGGTGCTGGAAGGTCTGCCTTACGGCGTGACCGAGGAAGCGATGAAGGCCGCGCGCCGCATCGAGTTTGAACCGGCGCGCAAAGAAGACGGGCGACCCGTCTCGCAATACGTCATCGTCATTTATCATTTCAATTTATACTGAGGTCTTAATTTGTCAGCGACTTTTACACTGCCGCATATTCCCGTCGAACAGTTCACGTTGGAGAACGGCCTGCGCGTCGTCTTGAGCGAAGACCACATCGTCCCCGTCGTCTCGATCTGCGTCTATTACGATGTCGGCTCGCGCAACGAACGCGCGGGGCGCACGGGCTTCGCGCACCTCTTCGAACACATGATGTTTCAAGGCTCGGAGAACGTCCCCAAGGCCGCGCACTTCCAGTACATCTTCAACTCCGGCGGCACGATGAACGGCACGACCTCCTCCGAGCGCACCAACTACTACGAGACGCTCCCGGCCAACCAACTCCCGCTCGCGCTCTGGCTGGAGAGCGACCGCATGCGCTCGCTGAAAGTGACGCAGGAGAATCTCGACAACCAGCGCAACGCCGTGCAGGAGGAGAAGCGGCTCAACTACGACAACCGCCCCTACTCCAACGCCTTCCTGCGCCTCAACGAGCTCATCTACCGAAACCCGGCCAACGCCCACTCGACCATCGGCTCGATGCAAGACCTCGACGATGCGACCATCGAAGACATACGCGAGTTCTTTCGCATCTACTACGCGCCGAACAACGCCGTGCTCGTCATCGTCGGCGACTTCGATTCGCAGGAAGCGCGCGCGCTCGTCGAGAAATATTTCGCGACCATCCCGCGCCAGCCCGCGCCGCCGGGAGTTGACGTGAGCGAACCTTTGGAGGTGGCCGCGCCGTCCGAGAAGTATCCCGACCCGTTCGCACAACTCCCCGCGCTGATGCTCGGCTGGAAAGCTCCCGCGCGCCGCACCGCGGACGCCTACGCGCTGACGCTCGCCAGCGAACTTTTGCTCGAAGGCGAAAGCTCGCGGCTCTATCAAAAACTCGTGAAGGGCGACGAGTCGGTCGTCGCCGTGCAGGGCGGCATCGGCGAACGCCGCGGCCCTTCGTCGCTCTACCTGTTCGCCATCCCGAAGCCCGGCCGCTCGACCGAAGAGATCCGCCGCACCATCAACGAAGAGATCGCGCGCCTCGCCGCCGAAGGGCCGAGCGCGGAAGAGATGGAGAAACTGCGCAACACGCTTTTGAACGACTCCGTGCGCGGCCGCCAGACCACCATGTACCGCGCGCAGCGACTCGCCGAGTACACGCTCTACGACGGCGACCCGCACCTCGTCAACACGGAGATCGAACGCTACCTCGGCGTCACGGCCGCCGACATCAAGGAAGTGGTGGCGCGCTACCTGCACACGGACAACCACGCCTTCATCGAGATCATCCCGTCGCCCGAAGGCACGGCGCAGGCCGAACCGGCGGCCGACGCCTCCGCTCCGACACCGGAAGAAGCAGAGCAGCCCGGCGCGCCGCCCCCGCAAGTGCCGCCGCCCCCTCCCAAACAACCCGCGCCCCCCACCGAATCGCCGGAGACGCCGATTGCTAAAGTGACGAGTGACAAGTGACGAGTGACAAGTTTAAAACACAGAGCTTGTCCTTAACTCGTCTTTAACTTGTCACCCGTCACTAAACTTGTTCTTGCTCGTCACTCGTCACTTGTCACTCGTCACTGTTGTCTTATGATGCCCGACACCCAACTCGAAACTTTTCGCCGCGAGCCGCCCGCGCCGCTCGCGCCGCGCCCTTTGAATTTGCCCGCGCCCTTCGAGACGACGCTCGCCAACGGCCTGCGCGTCGTCTTCGTGGAGAACTCGCGGCTGCCGTTCGTCACTTACCGGCTCGCCTTCCGCACCGGCGACTCGCACGACCCGCACGACCTGCCCGGACTGACCGACATCGTGACGGGCATGCTCAATGAAGGGACACAGACGCGCACCAGCCGCCGGATCGCCGACGACGTGGCGCGCATCGGTGCGACGCTCGGAGCGGGCGCGAGTTCCGACAACACCACGGTCGCCGCCTCTGCCCTCTCGCAGTTCAACGGACAGATTCTGGAGTTGATGGCCGACATCACTTTGCGCCCTTCGTTCCCCGCCGACGAGTTGGAGTTGACGAAGCAGAACGCGCTGCAAAATTTGATCGCGCAGCGCGGCCAGCCCTCCTTCCTCGCCAACGAGCGGCTCGCGCGCGTCATGTACGGCGAACATCCGTACAGCGTCGTCTCGGCCACGCCCGAATCCATCGCCGCCATGTCGCGCGACGACCTCGTCAGTTTCCACCGCCGCCGCTTCATCCCCAACAACGCCGTGCTCGTCGTCGGCGGCGACATCCGGCGCGACGACGCGATGCGGCGCATTGAAGAACTCTTCGGCGCGTGGGAGGCGGGCGAGGTGGAGTCGGCCGAGTTCCCCGCCCCGCCCGTGCGCACGCACCGCACGCTCCACCTCGTGGATCGCCCCGGCTCGGCGCAGTCGAACATCATCATCGCCAACGCCGGGATCACGCGCACCGACCCCGACTATTTCCCCGTGCTCGTGATGCACACAGTGCTCGGCGCGAACGCCTCCTCGCGCATCTTCATGAACTTGCGCGAAGACAAGGGCTACACCTACGGCGCGTACACGAGCCTCGACGCGCGCCGCGCTGCGGGTAGTTTCCGCGCCACCGCCGAAGTGCGTACACCCGTCACGGGCGAGTCGCTCAAAGAATTTTTCTACGAACTCGGTCGCATCCGCGAAGACCTCGTGACCGAGAAGGAACTGCTCGACGCGCAGACCTACCTGACGGGCATCTTCCCCATCCGTCTGGAAACGCTCGACGGTTTGATTGACCAGTTGATCCAGATCAAGATGCACGATCTGCCCGACGACTACCTGCACATCTACCGCGAACGCGTCAGCGCGGTGACGCGCGAGGAAGTCTTGCGCGTCGCGCGCCAGTACGTCACGCCCGACCGCGCGGCCATCGTCATCGTCGGCGATGCGGGCGCGCTCGCGGACGACATCAAAAGCTACGCCGAAGAGATCGAGATTTACGACAGCGCGGGCAAGCGCAAAGAAAACGCGCCCGCGTCGCTATAGAGAGATGACCGACACTACAAACAGCAACGGGAGTGATATGAGCAGCACATCAACAACAGCGGGAGATCAGGCGGGCTTCGTCGGGTCGTGGCAACTGGAAATCACGTCGCCTTTGGGGCCGCAGACGGCGACGCTCTTCGTGGAAGAAGACGGCGCGGGGGGCTTGCGCGCACGGATGAGTTCGTCTTGGGGCGAAGCCCCGCTCGACACCATCCAGCAGAACGGCGACACCATCACCGCCGCAGTCGCGCTCAAAATTCAAGGGATGTCAATTCAGGCCAACATTGAAGGCCGACGCGAAGGCGACAACCTCAGCGGCACGATCCGCACCAACATGCCCATCGTCCCGCCGCTCATGTTCACGGGGCGGAAAATTAGTCAGTAGTCGCTAAGTAGACCGTGACCAGTCGTCAGTTGTTTTTGTGTTTACCGAGCGAGTTGAGGTAGATGAAGGCGACGATTTGCCGCGAACAAAAACGACGAACAATTGACGACGGGCAACGGGCAAACAAAAAACCGCCCGGTGTGTGCTCTCACACCGGGCGGAAACCACAGGAGAATTGCCCAACTTTGCGAACCGCCCCCGGCGATTCATTGGGTCATTGCTATGCTCGCCAATTCTGATGCGCGCGCGCGGGCGGCAGGTTGCCCCCTAATTTTCAGCCCCGCCCCCGGCTCGATTTAACCGCCCTCGGCCTTTTCTCTGGGAGACGACACATGCGAAAACTTCTACTACTCACGGCCGCGCTCGCCTTAACTTCCGCCGCCTTCTCCTCCTCCTGCGTGCAACAGCCGCCGCAGACGGCGCAGCAGAACACGAATCAAGCGCAGACCGCCACCGGCGGCGGCGACGAGAACTTCAAGAAGATTCACGACGCCTACGTGCGCGAGTTCCTGCGCCGCAACCCGACCGTCAACACCTACCTCGGCGGCGCGGCACTCGATCCGTCCTTGCGCGAGGTGGACGGCCAACTGCGCGATCACTCAGCCGCTGCCATCGAAGCGGAAGACAAGTGGCTCGCCGACACGCAGAAGTCGCTCGACACGCTCGCCCCCGACACGCTCTCTCCCACACTGCGCATTGACCGCGAAGTCGCGCTCGCGCAAGTGCGCTTCCTGCTCCGCCAACACCAGACGCGCAAGTACCAGCAGCGCGCGCTCGACACCTACACGGACGAACCTTTCCGCGCCGTTGACTGGCAACTGCAAGGCATGACGCAGACGGGCGAGAAGAGTTACGGCACGCCCGAAGAGTGGTCGCTCGTCGTCAAACGACTGCAAGCCGTGCCGCGTTATTTTCAGGTGGCGCAGGAGCAGTTGGCCGCGGGCGTCAAATCCGGCAACACGCCCGACCACCGCATGCTGTTCCGCAACGGCATCACGACGGCCGAGGCGACCGCCAAGTATTTCGAGAAGACGCTGCCCGAACTCGCCGCCGAACGCGTCGCCGCGGACGCGTCGGGGCGCGACGAGTTGTTGAAAGGGTTGAACGAGGCCGCGAAGGGCGCGGCGGGCGCGTACCGCGGCCTGCGCGATTTCGTCGCGCAGAACTTCTTCGACAACGCGAGCCAGCCGACCGCCGCCAACGTCAAGACTCAGTTTCGCCAAGACCGTTTCGCGATGGGCGAGGACGAGTACAACTGGGCGCTCAAGAACAACCTACGCATGCCGGACACGACGGCCGGGAAACTCTTCGACGAGTCAATGGCGATCGTAAACGCGACGCAAGCCGAGATGACGACGCTCGCGCGAGAGATCGGCAAGAAGAAGACGATGGAGTTGCCGGAAGACGGCAACGCTGCCGTGCTCGCCGTCTTCGACGAACTCGGCAAGGACTATCCGAAGTCGGACGCGGAGATGGTCAAGTGGTACGAAGAGGCCGCCTTCCGCCTCGTCGAGTACGGGCGCAAGTCCGGCGTCTTCGACGTGCCCACCGACTACAAGCTGGAAGTGGTGGAGACGCCGCCGCCTCTGCGCGCTTCGATTGACGGCGCGGCCTATTACCCCGCGCCGCCCTTCAAAACGTCCGGCGTCGGCCGCTTCTACGTCACCACGTCCGGCAAGGACGACGAGGCCGTGCTCAAGGAGAACAACCGCGCCTCGCTCGCAGACCTCTCCGCGCACGAAGGCTTCCCCGGCCACGACTGGCACTACAAGGTGATGACGCAGTACCGCGACCGCATCGCGCACGCGCGCTGGCTCACGCCCGGCGCGGTCGAAGACTCTTCCTCGATGTGGCAGGATTCGATGGCGGCCGAGGGCTGGGGTCTCTACTCCGAAGCCCTCATGGCCGAACCGCAACCCGGCTTCCCCAACGGCTTCTACTCGCCCGAAGAGAGGCTCTATCAACTCAAGGGCAAGCTCTACCGCGACCTGCGCGTCCGCATTGACACCGGCATCCACACCGGGCGCATGTCCTACGACGACGCCGTTGATCTCTTCTCGCAGGTGGTGGACTTCCAGCCCGGCTCGTGCCGCGACCAGGCGGCGACGGCGAAACCGGCCAAGCGCGCCAGTTGCGACTCGGCCGAGCGCGCCATCTTCCGCTACTCCAAGTGGCCGACACAGGCCATCACCTATCGCCTCGGCAAAGATCAAATCTTCGCCCTGCGCAAAGAGGCCGCCGGCCTTGCGGGCGAACGCTTCTCGCCCAAAGACTTTCACGTCCTCTTCATGAAGCAGGGCACGATCCCCGTCGGCTACTTCCGCGAGGAACTGCTCAAGGAGTTGCAGGCGAAGAAGTGAGCGGCGCGCGGTAAGAGCGGCCGGGAGTTTCAACTTCACCCGCGCAGACAGAGAACGCGAAGGGCGCAGAGGTTGTTGCCACTGCGCCCTTCGCGTCTTTAGTTTGCAAACTCCGCCTCCGCGGTTAGATTCTTTTCCTTCCAACTACCATCACACGTCATCGCTGAAAATCTGTCGCAGGTGGCTCTTCAAATGCCCTACGTAATCGGTCATCAGATATTCGAGCGTTGTCGTCTGGTTCGCGTCAATTGTCTGCCACGCGATCCGGTCGAGCGAATGCTTGGCGCGCGGCCGTCGCCTCGTCTCCTCCGGCGCGCAGGCCATGACGTGCAGCAGGTGCAGGTTGTAATGCTTCCAGAGTTCGACGAGCTGCGGCCACGGCTCTTCGTTGTAGCGTTGCGCCCGCGCCCACTCCTCCTGTTCATAGCCGGGGAAGTTGAGATCGTCCGTGAACTGCGCGCGCACGAAACGCCCGTGGTTGTTCGACGCAGAGTCTATCAGATGCCCGACGATCTCTTTCGGCGTCCACGCGCCTGCGTCGTCGCCGCGCGCCGTGCGCGCCGCCGCGTCGTCCAGCGCGTGCAGCCGCGCGGCCGCCTCTTCAATCGTCAGTCGAAAATCTTCGAGCACCTCTTTCATCTTAAACCTCCCTCCGTCCCAAACCGCTAGCAGGCTTTTACTTCATCCCTCATCCCTCCGCCCTCATCCCTTTCCGTCAACGCTCGTACTGCAAGACCATGCCGTCGCCGCCGACCGCCCAGTTCTGTTTTTTGCCGACGAAGAGTGCGTAGAGGTGATGCTTCGTCCCGCTCTCCTGCTGCACCCATGTGCGCCCCTCGTCGTCCGAGCGCAGAATGACGCCGCCGCGTCCGACGATCCAGCCCTGCTCTTTGCCCGCGAACTGGACGCTCAACAACGTCGTGCGCGGTAGCCCCGACGCGACCGCCGCCCACACCTCGCCGCCGTTCACGGTGCGCAGGATCGTGCCGCGCTCGCCCACCGCCCACCCGCGTTCGTCGTCTACGAAATGCACGTGATAGAGCGTCGCGTCCGTGCCCGTGCGCTGCCGCGACCAGTTCAGACCGCCGTCGGTCGTGGCGAGGATCGTACCTTTGTCGCCGACGATCCAGCCGCGTTTGTCGTCCGCGAAGTCGAGGTGAATCAACTCGTCGCGCGAGGGGACGAGTTGCCTGCGCCACGTCTCGCCCGCGTCGTCCGTGTGCAGCACGAGACTGTCCGTGACGACATCGCGGCGGCTGACTGAGCCGACGATCCAGCCGCGCTTCTTGCTCGCGAAGCGCACGCTGTAGAGTTCGGGCGCGCCCCCGCCGCCGACATCCGACGCGCTGAAGCGACGCGCCTCGCGCCAACTGCGCCCGCTGTCGGCCGTGACGTAAATAGCGTTTCCCGCGACGAGATAGCCGTCCTCTTTGTCGCGAAAGTAGAGGTCGTTGATCTGCTCGTCCGTGCCGACCGTTTGCCTGACCCAAGTGCGCCCGCCGTCTTCGGTGCGATAGACGAGACCGCCGTCGCCCGCCATCCAGCCGCGCTTGGCATCCGTGAAATAGACCGTGTTCAAGTCCTTGCCCGCCGCGCCGTGCCGCGTGCTCGTCCACCCTTCGCCCTGCGGCTTCTGCGCGCCCGCCGGTACGACGACGAACGCCAGCGCGACGGCAAACAAACACGACGCCACCGCGCCCGCTCCACTTCGACGGCGACGGCGGCGACGCACAACTTTCTCCCCATTCATACGACAGTTTTCTCCGAACGCAGTTTGGTGATCGCGATGCCCCGGTTCGATTTTTCGGTGAGAGGGATTTGTTTTACACGAACCGGGGGCTGCGAGACAAGGCGGCGAAAGCATCCGGGGAAAGGGAAAAGGAGGAAAGGGTAAAGGTAAAAACAAGGAGGCGCGTTCATCGTGCGCCGCTTGCTTTCCACCTTTACCCCTTCCCCCTTTCCCTTTCCCCTTTCCTATCTCTTACGGCGCGGCGTTGACGCGGTAGACCTGTCCTTTGTAGACGACGACCACGCGCTCGCCAAGGGCGAAGAATTCGGCCAGCTTCCGTTCGCGTTTGAGGAGGTCGAAGTAGGCGTCGCTGCCGAAGACGAGCGTCGTCTCCGGTAAATTCACGTCCGTCTTAAACTCCGCATCCGTCCACACGTCGTCGCGCAGGTAGAAGGTCTTGCCCGCGACCTTACGCATCACGCCCGACGACGCCGTAGACTCGTCATCTTCGTCGGCGCGCACGCTTTCCTGACGCGCACGCTCGCGCTTGCTGTCCTTGACGGCCGCCGCGCCCGTCGTCGGCATCGGCGTGGGAACGGGTCTCGGCATCGCGGGCGGCGGCGCGGATTCCACCGGCGCGTTCATCACGGGCGCGTTGCCGCCACCACCACCCCCCGCGCCGCCCACGCTGGACTTGGCTTGCGCCCTGCGCGGCTGGTTTCGACCCTGTCCCGACGGCATCTGTTTAGCCGCCAGCCCGTCTATCGAACGCGTGGTCATGTTCCGGTCAGACGTGACCGTCACGGCGTCGGCCGCATAGACCGCGCCGGGTTCGAGCGCGAGGTAAGACGTGTAAGGCGTGACGATGCCGTAGCGCGTGCCGAGGTCAACCACTTCGTCGCGCAACTCGCGCGCCTCGCCGTTCGAGCGAATCTGCTCCATCAGCCAGCCGACGCGGCGCGTCGCCCACAGGCGCGGCAGGAAATCGTTCTCGTCCGAGTTCGAGGGGAAGCGCAGATTCTCGTAAGCGAAGCTGCGCCGCTCGCGCGCGCTCCGCCCAGAGAGACGCAGGCGCACGTCCCTGAGATCGTTCGGGTTGCGATAGCGACCGATGAGCGTCACCTGCGCGCCGCGGAAAAGATCGGGCATCGCGCGCGGGTAGATCAGATCGGTTTCCACGCCGCCCATGTCGAGCGCGAGATCGGTGAGCACCGGGTAACTGACTTTGGCGAAGAAGTTCGAGACCTTCAACTCAAGGTCTTCTTTCGGCTCGATGTAATCGGCCGTGCCGCCGTTCTCGCTCGCGAGTTTGTCTAAGAGCGCGGTGTTCACGTCGTAGCCGACGCCGAAGGTGAAGAGGCGCGTATTGCCGGAGCGCGCCGACCGCGCGTTGTCCACGATTCGCTGCGGGTTCGTCACGCCGACGGTCGGCAGCCCGTCCGTCATGAAGACAAGCAGCTTCGGCCGGTCGCTCGACGAGTCGAACTGTTTGAGTCCGGCTTCGAGCGCGCCGTTGATGTTCGTCCCGCCCGTCGGCCGCAACTTCTGCACGAACTCGATGCCGCGCGCACGCCCGCGCTCGTCCGCCTGAATGAGACCGGACTCCATCAAATGTTCTTCGCCCGCGAACGAGATGACGTTAAAACGGTCGTCTGCGCGCAGGGTCTTGACGCCGAAGAGCATCGCGGCGCGAGCCTTCTCCATCTTCCCTTCCTCGGCCATCGAGCCGGAAGTGTCAATCACGAACACGATGTCTTTCGCCGTGTACTCGCTCTCCGCCCAGTTGTCTTTCGGCGAGATCATCAAGAGGAAATAACCGTCCTTGCCCGGCTCGCGGTGCGTCAGGAGCGACAGCCCGAAGTCTTCGCCGGAGAGCGTGTAGAAGAGCTGGAAGTCCTGCGGCTCGCGCCCCGCGGCATTCGTCTCGAAGGAGACGCGCGCGTGCTGCCCGCCCTGCGAAGGGCGCACGTCAACGGCGTGGCTCGGCGAGTAGATGTTGCGTAGCGGCTTGTTGCCCTCGATTTCGAGCGCGCCCGACACGCGGCCGATTGTCGCGAGGTTGTGGTTTGTGCCGAGCGGGTAACGGTACGAGACCGTGCCCGACTGCGCGCGCAAGACCTGCGTGTAAGTCAACTCCAACTTCTTGTCCGAGCGCGGCGGGATGGGGAAGATGCTGGCCTGAAACAAGTCCTTCCCCGCGTATTCGAGGAGACCGGGGTCGCGTTGCTTGCGCACGATCTCGTCGTAGATGCGCCGCGCCTCCTCGCGCGAGCGCACTTCGCCGACGAGCCTGCGGTCGCCGTCCCAGATGGCGAACTCGGAGATCGAGGCCGACTCAGGGATGGGGAAAAAGTATGTGCCTTCGAGCGTCGCGTCCGAGTCGTTGCGGAAGATTTGTTCGACGTGCGTCGTCGCCACCTGCGCGTTGATCCGCGTGTCGAGTTTGATGGACTTGACGGGCAGCGCGGGCGGCAGTTGCGGCGGGCGCGGCGGGCGCGGGCACGTCTCGCACGGGCGCGGCACGATGATGCCCTGCGCGTATGTCGTGTCGGCGGCGGCGATGGCATAGAACATCAGAAGGCTGAAGCAGAGGCGGGCGGCGATTTGTCGGCAGCGCATAAAAGGGGTCTCCTCGAAGATTCAATTCGACGGGCGGGCGCGTCAACTGACCGCCCCCGCCTCCTAGAACGACCGTGCGCGGGTTTCTTGCAGAAAAGCCGTGAATCGTGAATCGTTAATCGTGAATAGATAAAGCAGGTTGAGTGTATTCACGATTTACGATTAACGATTAAATGTTTTGGTTGTGAATTCAGCAA
>JAVEDE010000074.1 GCA_030841105.1 Pyrinomonadaceae bacterium | reverse complement strand
CCCTCGATGACCGGGTTGGCGAGGGTCACGAGCCGCGACGAGTCGTCGGCGCGCCGGACGAGTCCCGGCAGCAACTCGAACTCTTCGTCATGCGCGGTGTCGATGAAACTGAACGTCAAAGCCTCGTCGAACCCGCACGCGTTCAGAGCGCGCCGCGCCTCGCGCCTGCGCCCTTCGTGCGCGCGATACTCGCCCGCGACGTTCGCTGCGGGCAGCGTGTCCGAAACCTTGTCGTAACCGAAATGACGCCCGACCTCTTCGACCAAATCTTCTTCGATGCGAATGTCCGTGCGCCACGAAGGGCTGACGAAGTCTGCCGCCGCTTCAGACTCCGCGGCCTCATTTCGCACGCCGCCGTCAGCGGATGACCCCGCGCCCGCCCGTTCGATGCCGAGCGCGCCGAGTATGCGAATCGAATCGCGCGCCGGTACGTCAAGCCCCGTTAATTCCCTGACCCGCGAGAAGCGTAGCGGGACAATCGTAGGCGTCGCCGGTTGCGGGTAGAGGTCAATTGCGTCAGTCGTCGCCGTGCCGCCCGCCAGTTCGGTGATGAGCGCGACGGTGCGCGCCTGCGCGCGCAACTGCCCTTCGGGGTCAACGCCGCGCTCGAAGCGATCCGATGCCTCTGTCTGCAAGCCCAGAGCGCGCGAAGTGCGCCTGACGGAAGCGGGCGCGAAGTGCGCCGCTTCGATCAAAACGTCACGCGTCGTGTCGGAGATTTCCGTGTCCGCGCCGCCCATCACGCCCGCCAGCGCGACGGCGCGCGCGGCGTCGGCGATGACCAGCATCTCCGCGTCGAGTTCGCGCTCAACTTCGTCGAGCGTCGTCAACCGTTCGCCCGCGCGCGCGCGACGAACGACGAGACGATGCTCGTTCAACTTCTCTAAGTCGAAGGCGTGGAGCGGCTGCCCCAGTTCAAGCATCACGTAGTTGGTGATGTCGGCGACGTTGTTGATCGAACGCTGCCCGACTGCTTGCAAGCGCGCGACGAGCCATGCGGGCGACGGCGCGATGCTCACCCCGCGCACGACGCGCGCCGTGAAGCGCGTGCACAGATCAACGGCCTCCACCTCGACGGACGTGAAGCTCTCCGTCTTCCCTTCCTCGCGCGCCGCGCGCATCTCCGGCAGGCGCACCTCGCCGCCCGCCAGCACACACACTTCACGCGCGACGCCCAGATGCGACAGCCAATCGGGGCGGTTCGACAGCCCGGCGATCCCCAACACGAAATCGTCGCCCGCCTCGTGCAGGGCTTCCACCTCAAGCCCCGCCATCGTCAAACGCTCGCGCAGTTCGCCCGCCGTCAAGCGCGCACCCGTCAATTCGCGTAGCCAGTTGTAGCTGATGTTCATAAGAAAGCAGTGACAAGTGACAGGTGACAAGTGACAAGTTGAAGACAAGTTTTTTGTTTTAACTTGTCACTCGTCACCTGTCACCTGTCACTGTTAGTTAAACTGTTCGAGGAAGCGCACGTCGTTCTCGAAGAGGAGGCGGATGTCGTCGAGGCCGAAGTTCAGCATGCACATGCGGTCAATGCCGAAGCCGAAGGCGAAGCCGGAGAACTCCTGCGGATCAATCCCGACGGCGCGCAGCACGTTCGGATGCACCATGCCTGAGCCGCCCAGTTCGATCCAGCCCGACCCCTTGCAGAGACGGCAGCCCGCGCCGTTGCACTTGAAGCAACTGAAGTCGAACTCCGCGCTCGGCTCGGTGAACGGGAAGTAGGACGGGCGGAAACGCGTCCGCGTCTGCGGCCCGTAGAGGCGGCGCAAGAATTCCGTGACCGTGCCTTTCAAATGCCCCATCGTGATGCCGCGATCAACGAGCAGCCCTTCGAGTTGGAAGAACATCGGGTTGTGCGTCGCGTCGGGCGTGTCGCGGCGGAAGACTTTGCCGGGCGCGATGACGCGCAGGGGCGGCTTGCGCCGCTGCATGGCGTGAATCTGCACGGTCGAAGTTTGTGAACGCAGGGCGAAGCCTTCCGTAGTGTAGAAGGTGTCCTGCGGGCTGCGCGCCGGGTGCGTCGGCGGGATGTTGAGCGCGTCGAAGTTGTAGAAGTCGGTCTCGATCTCAGGCCCGTCCTCGACCGTGTAGCCCATCGCGACGAAGATGTCCTCGATGCGCTGGCGGATGAGCGTGATCGGATGCTGATGCCCGCGCCGCGTGCGACGCCCCGGCAACGTCACGTCCAACAACTCGCGCTCGACGCGCAAGGCGGCGACGTGCGCGTCGAGCGTCTGCTTCGACTCTTCCAATGCCGCGACGATCTCGTTTTCGAGTTGTTGAATCTGCTGGCCGACCGCCGCGCGTTCTTCGGCCGCGACGCGCCCGATCAGTTTCTTCAACCCGGCGAGCGCGCTCTTTTTCCCGGTGTGCCGCGTGCGCAGTTCGGCCAACTCGCGCAAGGCCGTCTCGGCCTCGGCGAACGTCAACTCTTCTGCGCCCCCGGCGCGAAAACGAGCGAAGCGTCCGAACTCTTGCTCGAACGCTTCGCGCACCGTCTCAGGCTGTTGCCCCACGATTCCCGAACTCATTCAGAAACCTCAATCTCGTGAATCGTGAATGGTGAATGGTGAATAGTAGAAAACAGTTTTATCTATTCACGATTCACCATTCACGATTCACGGCTTTTAAGCTGCCGCTTGCTGTTGTCCGTTGCTGATCGCGTTTTTCGCCTGCCCGGCCAGTTCTGCGAAGGCGTCGGGCGAGTTGGCGGCGAGGTCGGCCAGAACTTTGCGGTCGAGTTCGATCCCGGCGACTTTCAGGCCGTGCATGAACTGCGAATAGTTCATGCCGTTCAAACGCGCGGCCGCGCCGATGCGCACGATCCACAGGCTGCGGAAGTCGCGCTTCTTCAACTTGCGTCCGGTGTAAGCGAAATTCAGCGCGCGGTCTACCGCCTCACTAGCATAGCGATAAAGTTTCGACTTGTTACCGCGATAGCCCTTCGCTAATTTAAGTATCTTCTTGCGCTTTTCCGTGCGCTTATTTCCACGTTTTGCCCTCGGCATAACATTCTCCTCCTAAAAATTCAGTGACAAGTGACAGGTGACAAGTGACAAGCTAAAGACAAGTTTTTTACTTGTCACTTGTCACCTGTCACTTGTCACTCTCCTAGCTTCTCCCGTAGGGCAGCATGTCTCTAAAGCGCTGCTCGTCGGACTCGGACACGAGCGTGTCAATGTCGAGCTGGCGTTTACGTTTCGCGGTCTTGCTCGTCAGGATGTGGCGCGCGTGCGAGTGGCCGCGTTTGAACTTGCCGCTCGCGGTCGTGCGCACGCGTTTGGCCGCGCCCTTGTGTGTTTTGAGTTTCGGCATAATAACTGCTCCTTCGTGTCTAAAAAATATCTTATTGAGATGGCGCGTCGCCGCCACCGCTCGTCTCCGTCGCTATCGGCGGAGTCTGCTGCTGGGGCGCGGCCGGTTTCGCACCGCCACCGCCGCCACCTTCGGGCTTCGCGCCGCCACCACCACCGCCGCCGCCGCTGGTCTTCTGCTTCTTCGGCGTGAAGATGAAGAACATCTGGTTGCCCTCCATACGCGGGCGCGCTTCGACCTCGCCGAACTCGGCCAGGTCTTTTTCCAGACGTTGCAGCAACTCCGCGCCGAGTTCGCGGTGCGTGATCTCGCGCCCGCGGAAGAAGATCGTCGCCTTAACTTTGTCGCCGTCCGTCAGCCAGTCGCGCGCGTGCTTCATCTTGAAGTTGTAGTCGTGATCGTCCGTGCCGGGGCGAAACTTCACTTCCTTGACGGTGATCGTGACCTGCTTCTTCTTCGCCTCTTTCTGCTTCTTGCTGTTCTCATACTGGAACTTGCCGAAGTCAATGATGCGACAGACGGGCGGGTCGGCCGTGGCCGCCACCTCGACCAGATCGAGACCCTTATCGCGCGCCATGCGGATGGCGTCGCGCGTGTTCAAGATGCCGAGTTGCTCGCCATCGTCGCCGATCACGCGCACTTCGGGCACGCGAATCCGGTCGTTGATGCGGGCAGAGGGTGTCCGGCGTGTGTCAGGGCGCTGTCCGCGCCCGCGAAAACTTGGTGAGATTGCTCCACCTCCTGAGTTAAAGAGTTTCAGATTTCAGATTTCAAGTTTCAAGTTAATGAATGAAGAACATTCAGACTTGAAACTTGCAACCGACAACTTGAAACTTAGGTATTCGTCAACGCGCGTGACTCGACGAGGGCGCGCGCCATCCGTTTGAAATCTTCCGTCGGCATCGAGCCGAGGTCGCCCGTGACGCGCTCGCGCACGGCGACGTTGCCCTGCTCCATCTCGCGGTCGCCTAAGACGAGCATGAACGGCACTTTCTGCAACTGCGCGTCGCGTATCTTCGCGCCGATCTTCTCGCTCCGCGTGTTCACTTCGACGCGCAAGCCCGCCCCGCGCAGTTCCCTAGCAACACTCTCGGCGTACTCGTTGATGCGATCCGTGATCGGCAGCACCGCCACCTGCGTGGGCGCGAGCCACAGCGGGAACGCGCCCGCGTAGTGTTCGATGAGGACGCCGAAAAAGCGTTCGATTGAGCCGAAGAGCGCGCGATGCACCATCACGGGGCGGTGCGGCTTGTTGTCTTCGCCGATGTATTCAAGCTCGAAGCGTTCCGGCAAATTGAAATCCCACTGCACCGTGCCGAGTTGCCACAAACGCCCGATGGCGTCCTCGATCTTGAAGTCAATCTTCGGCCCGTAGAAGGCGGCCTCGCCCTCGATGCGCTCGTAAGCGACGCCGCGCGCGTTCAGAGCGTCGGCGAGCGCGCTCTCGGCCTGCGCCCAGTCCTCTTCCGCGCCGAGGTAGTTCTTGTTCGTCTCGTCGCCCTTGACGGACAACTCGAACTTGACCCGCTCGAAGCCGAACGTGCGGAAGACTTCCTGCACGAAGTCTACGCAGTCGCCGATCTCTTTGCGCACCTGTTCGGGCGTGCAGAAGAGGTGCGCGTCGTCCACCGTGAAGCCGCGCACGCGCATCAGGCCGTGCAGCGTGCCCGACAGTTCCGCGCGATAGACCGTGCCCATCTCCGCGTAACGCTGCGGCAGATCGCGATACGAACGCTGCTGCGACTTGAAGATGCCGATATGGAACGGGCAGTTCATCGGCTTCAAGCGAAACTCCGTCTCTTCGAGTTTCGTCGGCGCAAACATTGAGTCGCCGTAGTTCTGCTCGTGGCCGCTCACCTGCCACAGTTCGCGTTTGGCGATGTGCGGCGTGTAGACGAAACTGTAGTCGCGTTTGACCAACTCTTCGTACAGGTAATCTTCCATCTTCTTACGGATCATCGCGCCCTTCGGATGCCAGAAGATAAGACCCTGCCCGTAGTTGTCCTGAATCGAGAAGAGATCGAGTTCGCGTCCGAGCCGACGGTGATCGCGACGCTCGGCCTCCTCGCGCTGCTTCTGCCACGCGTCGAGTTCTTCCTGCGTGTTAAAGGCCGTGCCGTAGATGCGCTGCATCTGCGCCTGCTCGGCGTCGCCCATCCAGTACGCGCCGGAGAGCGTGAGCAGCTTGAAGGCTTTCAACTTGTTCGTGTTCGGCACGTGCGGGCCGAGACAGAAATCCACGAACGGCGAATTGTCTATGTGATAGACGCTCACCGTCTCGCCGCCCTTGTCCGCGACCAACTGACATTTGAGAGGCTCGCCGCGTTCCTCGAAGATGCGCAAGGCGTCGGCCTTCGGTAACTCTTCGCGGCGGTACGCGAGGTTGCGCTTGGCGATGTCGCGCATGCGCTTTTCGATGACGGGGAGGTCTTCGTCCGTCAACTGGCGCGGCGCGATCACGTCGTAGAAGAAGCCATAGCGCGGATCATCTAGGAGCGCGGGGCCGATGCCGAGTTGCGTGCCCGGAAAGAGGTCGAGGACGGCGGCGGCCAGCAGGTGCGCCGTCGAATGGCGCAGCACGTCCAGACCGTCGCGCGTCTGCGGCAAGACCGGCTCGATCTCGATGGTCGCCGCGCCGTGGTCGCCGCCGTTCGCCGCCGGGCCTTCCAACTTGAACGCGAGGTCAACTTCGCGGCCATCGACTTTTGCCGCGAGCGCCTGTTTG
>JAVEDE010000051.1 GCA_030841105.1 Pyrinomonadaceae bacterium | reverse complement strand
CCGTCGCGCTGCTCGCCGGGCGTTCGCACGAAGAGGCGAAAGAAGCATAAAACAAAAGGGAAAAGGGTAAGGGGTAAAGGAATACGGTAAAAACAACCCGCGGGGCGCAGCATCGAATGGCTGCGCCCCGCTTTTGTCTTCACCCTTTACCCCTTCCCCCTTACCCCTTCCCCTCTTTAAGCTTCTTTCGCTTCCTCGTGCGAACGCCCGGCGAGCAGCGCGACGGCGTGGCCGAGCACCGGGCGGATCACCGCGAAACACTCGCGGACGGCCTTCGGCGCGCCCGGCAAGTTGATGATCAGCGTGCCCGCGCGGATGCCGCACACGCCGCGCGAGATCATCGCTGTCGGCGTCTGCCGCAAAGTCTCGGCGCGCATCGCCTCGGCTAAGCCCGGCGCGTCGCGTTCGATGACGGCGCGCGTCGCCTCCGGCGTGTTGTCGCGTGGGCTGAATCCCGTCCCGCCCGTCGTCACGATCAAGTTCACGTCCGCGCGTTCGGCGTAGGCGCGCAGCTTATCCCTGAGCGGTTCGAGATCGTCTGCCAGCACCTCCGCCGCCACGATCTCCGCGCCCAACTCACGGAGCAACTCCGCGAGCGTCGCGCCCGACTCGTCCACGCGCTCGCCCCGCGCGCACGCGTCGCTCGACGTAATCACCACCGCTCGTATCCCGTCGGCCATAAATTAAACAATGAAGGCGGAGCGACGAACGATGAACTGAAGCAACAGGAGTTGTCTTTCATTCATCGTTCGTCGCTCCGCCTTCAACGTTCCTTATTCTTCTTCCGCTTCCACGTTCCGCAGTGCGCGTTGCATGCGCGCGTGTTCTTTGAGGATGCAGCGATCCATGACGACGAGCAGTCCGGCGTCGAGCGCGCGACGGGCTGCCGCCTGATCAATGACGCCCTCTTGCAGCCAGACGGCCTTCGCCCCCGCGCGGATGGCCTCGTCCACCACTGCCCCCGCCTCTTCGGAACGGCGGAACACGTTGACGAGTTCAAACTTCTCCGGCACTTCCGCCAGCGCCGCGTAAGCCTTCTCGTCGAGCACTTCGGTCTCGTTCGGGTTGACCGGGATGACGCGATAGCCCTTGCTCTGCATGTACGCCGAGACGCTGTTCGACGCGCGCCACGTGTTCGACGACAGCCCCACCACCGCAATCGTCTTGCACTCATTCAAAATCCGCTTGATGCTCTTCGGGGAGTTGATCTCCACTCTGCTCACCTCCGGTTCGCTTCGTTAGGTTTCACGTTTCAGGTTTCAGGTTTCAAGTCTGAAAGGCACTGGGTTTTAACTTGAAACTTGAAACCTGCAACTTGAAACTATTTGGCCGCCGCGGCGGCCGCGTGCAATTCCTGCAACGAGATCGGGTTGAGCGTCGCACCATCGCCGCACGCACTGATGGCTTCGACGAGCGCCTGCGCGCCGGTCATGGTCGTCACGCACGGGACGTTGTGTTGCAGCGCGGCGCGGCGGATAGCCTGCTCGTCGAAGTGCGACGCGCGCCCGAGCGGCGTGTTGATGACCAGCGCGATCTCGCCCTGCTTGATCATGTCCACAATGTTCGGCCGCCCCTCGTTGACCTTGAAGACCGCCTCCACGTCCAAGCCCACCTCGTTCAAGCGCGCCGCCGTCCCCACGGTCGCCGTCAGCCGGAAGCCGAGTCGCGCGAGTTTGCGCGCGAGCACGCCCGCCTGTCCCTTGTCCGAGTCGTTGACGCTAATGAAGGCCGTGCCGTTACACGACGGCAGTTCCAGCCCCGCGCCTATCATCGCCTTGGCGTAGGCTTCGCCGAAGGTGTCGCCGATGCCCATCACCTCGCCCGTCGAATGCATCTCCGGGCCGAGTATGGGATCAACGCCCGCGAACTTGACGAACGGGAAGACCGGCGACTTGATGAAGAAACGGCTGACGCTCAAGTCGGGCGGCAGGTTGAACGACGCGAGCGGCCGCCCCGCCATCACGAGCGCGGCGATGCGCGCCAGCGGCACGCCCGTCGCCTTCGACACGAACGGCACGGTGCGCGACGCGCGCGGGTTCACTTCCAAGACGTACACGCGGTCGTCCTTGATCGCAAACTGGATGTTCAGCAAGCCGCGCACCTTCAAAGCCTCCGCCAGCATCCGCGTGTAGTGGCGCATCGTCTCGACGTGTTCGGGCGCGATCCGCACGGGCGGCAGCACGCACGACGAGTCGCCCGAATGAATCCCCGCTTCCTCGATGTGCTCCTGAATCCCCGCGACGACGCACGTCTCCGCGTCGGCCAGAGCGTCCACGTCGAACTCCGCCGCGCGTTCGAGAAACTTGTCAATCAGGATCGGCTTCTGCGGCGACGCGTCCACGGCCGTCCGCATGTACTCGTCCAAACTCCGCTCATCATAAACAATCGCCATCGCGCGCCCACCGAGCACGTATGATGGTCGCACGAGCACCGGATAGCCGATGC
Organism: Pyrinomonadaceae bacterium; assembly: GCA_030841105.1. Lineage (GTDB taxonomy): Bacteria > Acidobacteriota > Blastocatellia > Pyrinomonadales > Pyrinomonadaceae > JAIVJZ01. The sequence goes on along the minus strand of JAVEDE010000051.1, from coordinate 64,185 downwards.
GCGCGGCCTCGACGATGGCCTCGGCGGGCGACGTGGCCGTGCCGTTTTCGGGCTGCGGGATGCCGAGCGTGGTCAGGAGTTTGCCGAAGCGTTTGCGGTCTTCCGCGAGGTCAATCGAATCGGGCGACGTGCCGATGATGGGTGCGCCCGCTTCGTCCAGACGCATGGCGAGATTCAGAGGCGTCTGCCCGCCGAACTGCACGATGACGCCTTCCGGTTTCTCCACGTCAATGATGTTCATCACGTCCTCGAACGTGAGCGGCTCGAAGTAGAGACGGTCGGAGGTGTCGTAGTCGGTCGAGACGGTTTCGGGGTTGCAGTTGACCATGATCGTCTCGAAGCCCGCCTCCGAGAGCGCGAACGCGGCGTGGCAGCAACAGTAATCGAACTCGATGCCCTGCCCGATGCGGTTCGGGCCTGAACCGAGGATCATGATCTTGCGGCGGTCGGTCGGCGCGCTCTCGTCCTCTTCCTCGTAGGTCGAATAGAGGTAGGGCGTGAAGGATTCAAACTCCGCGCCGCACGTGTCCACGCGCTTGTAGACGGGAACGATGCCGAGACTCTTCCGATGCGCGCGCACCTCGTCCTCCGTGCGCTTGGTGAGATACGCAATGCGTCTGTCCGAGAGGCCGACTTCCTTCGCCTCGCGCAAGGCTTCCGTCGAAATCTCTTCGAGCGCGCGTCCCTCGATGCGCTCCTGGATCAACATCACGTCTTGCAGTTGTTCCAGAAACCACGGGTCAATCTTCGAGAGGCGGTGAATCTCTTCGATGGAGACGCCGTGCTGCAACGCGTAGGTGATATAGGAGAAGCGTTGCGAGTTGGGGCGCGCGAGCTTGCGCTGCAACTCGTCCGCGGGCACGTCTGCGAGCCGCAACGGCTTCGTCGCTTCGAGCGAGCGCAGACCTTTAAACAACGCTTCCTTGAACGTGCGGCCAATCGCCATCACTTCACCGACAGATTTCATCTGCGTGCCGAGCACGTCTTCGGCCTCGCGAAACTTCTCGAAGTTCCACTTCGGAATCTTCGCCACCACGTAATCAATCGTCGGCTCGAAACTGGCGGGCGTCTTCTTCGTGATGTCGTTCGGAATCTCGTCGAGCGTGTAGCCGACGGCGAGCTTGGCCGCGATCTTCGCGATGGGAAATCCTGTGGCCTTCGACGCGAGCGCCGACGAGCGCGAGACGCGCGGGTTCATCTCGATGATCCGCACGTCGCCGTTCTCAGGGTTGACGGCGAACTGGATGTTCGACCCGCCCGTCTCGACGCCGACTTTGCGGATCACCGTGATGGACATGTCGCGCAGGCGTTGATACTCCACGTCCGTCAAGGTCTGCGCGGGTGCGACCGTGATCGAGTCGCCCGTGTGGACGCCCATCGGATCGAAGTTTTCAATCGAGCAGATGATCACCACGTTGTCATGCAGATCGCGCATGACTTCGAGTTCATACTCCTTCCAGCCGAGGATTGATTCTTCGATCAGGAGTTCGTGGATCGGGGAGGCGGCCAGCCCGTGCCTGACGATCTCCTCGAACTCCTCCGGGTTGAACGCGATGCCGCCGCCCCACCCGCCGAGCGTGAAACTCGGCCGGATGATCGCAGGATAGCCGGTCGTCTCCACGAGTTGTTCGGCCTCCGCCCAAGAGCGCGCGAAGCCGCCGCGCGGCATCGGCAAGCCCGCCTCGTCCATCGCCTGTTTGAACAGTTGACGATCCTCGGCGATCTTCACGGCCTCGCGCTTCGCCCCGATCATCTCGACGCCGAACTCGTCGAGCACGCCCGCGTCTGCGAGCGCGACGGCGAGGTTCAGAGCAGTCTGCCCACCGACGGTCGGCAACAGCGCGTCCGGCCGCTCCTTGCGTATGATCTCGGTGACGGAGGCGAGCGTGAGCGGCTCGATGTAGGTGTGGTCGGCCGTGTCGGGGTCGGTCATGATCGTCGCGGGGTTCGAGTTGACGAGCACCACCTCGTAGCCTTCCTGCCGCAAGACCCGGCACGCCTGCGTGCCCGAATAGTCGAACTCCGCGGCCTGCCCGATGACGATGGGGCCTGAGCCGATGACGAGGATTTTGTGTATGTCGGTGCGTTTGGGCATTTACGATTCCGCCGCGCGTTAGCTTAAAATTGAATTGTTTCGATCAAATGAATCGGGTCATTATACATAATGGCTCTTGGGAGCACGAACCTCGTCCCCCGGAACGGAGTTGAACACATGCGCCGCCTTCTCTGTCTCTCGCTCTGCCTCGTCTTCTGCGCGTCCGTCTCGCACGCGCAGAAGCAGCCGCGGACGGCCGAAGATTTTTACAACCGCGCCCTCGACAAACAGGCGCAGCAAGACCTCGACGGCGCGCTGGCCGACTACGATCAGGCGCTCACGCGCAAGCCCGACTCGCTCACCTTCGTCACCATCCACATCAACCGCGCCAACCTGCTCATGTCGAAGGGCGATCTGAAAGCCGCGCTCGCCGGTCTCGATCAGGCGGTGGCGGCCAATCCGACCGACCTCCGCACCTTCTACAACCGCGGCATCGTCCGCGCGGAGTTGGGACAGTGGGACGAAGCCATCGCCGACTTCAACGCGACGCTCGCACTCAAGCCCGACTTCAGCATGGGCTACAACAACCGCGGCAACGCGCGCAAGGCCAAAGGCGACACCGACGGCGCGATTGCCGACTACGACAACGCGATCAAGCACGACCCCGAAGGCGCGCTCGGCTATTTCAACCGCGCCGCCGCACGGCAGGAGAAGAATGAGTTAGACAAAGCCCTCGCCGACTACACGCAGGCCATCACGATTGCCCCCAAACTCGCCGAAGGCTATTACAACCGCGGTATCGTCCGGCAGTTGATGCGAAACCTCGAAGGGGCGGTCGCAGACTTGAACACGGCCATCGAACTCAAGCCCGACGAGGCTGACTTCTACGTCGCGCGCGGCAACGCCCTGCTGGCGCGCGGCGACTTCGACCGCGCCGTCGCCGACTTCACCAAAGCCCTCGAACTCAACCCGCAGCACGCCGACGCCTACACCAACCGCGGCATCGCCCGCAAGACGAAGAAAGACACGCCCGGCGCGCTCGCCGATTTCGACGCGGCGATTGCGGCCAACCCGCGCGACGCCGTGGCCTACGTCAACCGCGGCACGCTGCGCGAAGAGGGCGGCGACCAGAAGGGCGCGCTCGCCGACTTCAACATGGCGATTGCCATCAACCCCTCGCTCGCGCAAGCCTACGCCAACCGCGGCGTGATCCGTCTCCAACAGGGCAAAGTCGAACAGGCCGAGCAGGACATCAAACAGGCCATCGCCCTCGACGCCGCGCTCAAGCCCTCGCTCGAAAAGTATCTCGCCGAGATGAAACGCTACCGCGCGAAAAAACCTTAAAAGCCCCCCATAGCAACGGCAAACTGTAGCAGTGGCGGGGCTTGTCTCCGCCCGCCAGCCCCGCCGCGCCCCTCGCAGATGCGACCGCGCACGCGGCAAACGCCGCCGTGCGCGTTACAGATGCCATCGCACACCCCACAGACACCGCCGCGCACGCCACAGACGCCGCTGAGCGTGTAAAAGAAGCCACTGCCCGCGTTAGAGACGCCGCTGCACACGTTACAGAAGCCGCTGCGCGGTGTACACATCCCGCTGAGCGGTGCAAACATCCCGCTGAGCACGCGAAACATCTCGCTGAGCACGCGAAACATGCCGCTGAGCAGGTAAAAAACGCCGCTGAGCAGTGTAAACATGCCGCTGAGCGTGTGAAAGGTGTCGCTGAGCGTGTCACAGGTGCGGATGAGCGGTGCAGAGACGCCGCTGAGCAGTGTTATGACGTGGATGAGCGTGTTAGAGATGTGGATGAGCAGGTTAACGATGCCGCTGAGCGCGGGAGTAGGGCGGGTGGACGGCGCGACGGGAGGCGGGGGTGCTAAGACTTCTGCTGTTCGTCGTAGCGGCGGCGGTAGTCTTCGCCTTCGATGTGGACGGTCTTGCACATCTCGAAGAGGCGCGAACGCAAGCGTACGCCGACGCGGTCTTCGAGCGTCTCGTCGGTCGAGGCGCGGCGTGCGTCGAGGTAGTTGGTGGTGAAGATGGTGAGTTTCTTGTCGTTGTAGCGCGTGCCGATGATCTGCATCATGGTGTCGCGCACCCAGTCGGTCGGTTTCGACGCGCCGAGTTCATCCAAGACGAGCACCTCCGCCTGATAGACCGGGGCGAGCAGGCGCAGTTCGGACGTGTGCGAGATTTTGTTGTAGGAGTCTTGAATCTCTTTCAGGAGCGAGCCGAATTCGTAGAAGAGGCACGGCACGCCGCGCTCCATCAGGCCGCGCAGGATGGCGACCGACAGGTGCGTCTTGCCGACGCCGACCGTGCCCATGAACAGCAGCCCTCGATCCACGGCCGGGAATTCGCGCACGAGGCGAAAGGCGTAGTTGAAGGCTTTGAGTTGCGTGCCGTTGTTGGGCGCGGGGAAATAGTTGTGGAGCGAGCAGCCGTCGTAACGGCGCGGGATGCGCGCGCCTTCGAGCATCTTGGTGCGGCCGCCCTGCTCGCGGCAGCGGCAGCGACGCGCGCCCTTGCCCGCCACCACTTCCATCCCCGCCCCGTAGCAGTAGACGCACGTCGAGGGGGAGGCGTCGGACTGCGCCGCATCATCGTCGCCGCCGGGCGTGCCGTCGAAGGGCAACGCGGGCGTCGCCGCGTCCTTCTCAGGCACGGCGCGCAGCGGTAACTTTTTGGCGTTGTCGGACGACATCCTGCTCGGCGTTGAATGCTTAATTGGACTGTGGAACAAAGCCGCGCGGGGTATGTCTTCGGGGTGTGCGGCCTTAATTTTTGAACTCCTCGAACACGTTCATCCCTGTGGGAACGGGGCGGATTATAGCATCCGAAACAGAGATTGCAAGACGATCTTACCGGCGCGGCGAAACATCACAATTTCGCCCCGGCTTTATCATTTAACTTTCCGATTTTTCTGTGATCCGCGCACGCTCAAATCAGGCTGAGCACTAATTCGAGGATGACTGCGAGCGAGATGAGAATGAAGATAGAGATCACCAGGACGTGCGGCCAGCCGAGCACGTAGCGTCGGCACGCGCGACACTTGAGGCCGAGACCGGCCAGTGGTCTTTTACAGTACGGGCACTTCGCCATCGTTTATAAAAGCAACTTGGTGTCCCGCAGCGGCTCGGCGCGGCCACGGGAACGGCATCAATAAATTAAAAGTTCGGTCGGCTGTGGGGGACTGGGCTACTGTCGTCGCGGCTAACGCGTCTATGCTATATTTCCGACCGACATACTAATTTCATCATGGAGATAATGCAACACGCGCCCGCGCGGGGCGGGTGCGAATTTGCTCCTTGCAGCTATGGGCATCTGGCAGGGACTACTCGGCAAGCTCGGTCTGGGGGGCGACATCTCGCGGCAGCGCGGCGCGATCCGCGTCTTCCTCCTCGACGACGACGAATCGCGGCACGACTGGTTCGATGCACGCTTCCCCGGCGACCACCTCGACATCGCCGTCGAGCCGCGCCGCGCCATCGAACTGCTCTCGCAGAATTTCTACGACGCCATCTTCCTCGACCACGACCTGCTGCCCGAACACTACAAATCGTCCGCGCCCGACGACGAGCGCACCGGCTACGCCGTCGCCGCGTGGCTCGCCGCCAACCCGCACGTCCAACCGGCCGCCACGATCATCGTCCACACGCGCAACGCCGAGGCCGCACATCGCATGGTGCGGGAGATGGAACGCGGCGGGCGACGCCGCGTCGAGCACGTCTCTTTCAAGTATCTCCCGGAAAAGATCAAGCATTACTGGCCGAGTTGATAACCCCGTCCCGTCTCGACACACCCGGAGGAGTGATCTTGATGACCCGCACGCCCCGCAACTTGTTCCGACTCGCCGCTCTCGTGCTCTGCCTCGCCACCCACGCCCGCGCGCAGGTGACGTTGGAACAAGCCAAAGCCATGTTGAACCGCCCCGCGGTCAAAGCGGCCTTCGCCCACGTTGACCGCGAGCGCGCCGAGACCTTGCGCGAGTGGGTGGCGATCACGGAGATCAACGCGCCGTCGGGCAAGGAGCGGACGCGCGCCGAGTACATCGAAAAGATACTGCGCGGTTACAAGCTGGCGAACGTCCATTACGACGCGACGGGCAACTTGATCGCGGAGCGCAAGGGCACGGGCGGCGGCGCGCGCGTCGTCTTCGATGCGCACCTCGACACGGTTTTTCAGGAAGGCTTAAAGATTAAAGCGACGATCCGCGACGGCCGTGTCTACGCCCCCGGCGTCGGCGACGACACGCGCAACATCGAAGCCCTGCTCGCCATGATCCGCGCGCTCGACGCGGCGCGCATCAAGACACGCGGCGACCTCGTGTTCGTCTTCACGGTGGAAGAGGAGACGGCCTTGCGCGGCGCGGAGGAGTACATCAAAGAGAACCGCGCGCGGATCGATCACTACATCGCGCTCGACGGCGGCTACGAGGGCTTCACTTACGGCGGCATCGGCATCAACTGGTATCGCCACCACTTCATCGGCCCCGGCGGCCACACGCGCTCGCGCACGCCGCCCTATTCCGCCACGCTCCCCCTCGCACGCGCCATCACGCGCATCTACGACTTGGAAGTGCCGCGCAATCCTTCGTCGAATTTGAACGTCGGGATGCTCGGCGGCTCGGAGGTCGTCAACGCGAAGGCGGCCGACGCGTGGTTCACGGTTGACCTGCGCTCGACCGACAACGAGGTGATCGCCGATCTGGAAAAGAAGATCAACGCGATCATTCAGGACGAGGCGAAGCGCGCGGGCGTGACCACGAAGACCGAGGTGATTTCCACTTCCCCGTCCGCGCAGATTCCCAACCACCGCAACTCGCCGCTCGTCCGCACGGCCGAATCCGTCCACCTCGCGCTCGGTTTCGAGAACCCGCCGATCACCATCACGGGATCGAACAATTCGAGCGCGGCGCTGCTCGCGGGCATCTCCTCGATTTCAACCGGCGCAGGCCCCTGCGCAGACTCACACGTCCTCACCGAAAACTGCGAGATCGAACCGCTCTATAAAGGCATCAAGAAGCTCACGCTGCTCGGCCTCGCGCTCGCAGGGATCAGCGAATAGCGCGCGGCCGAATGTTTCCCCGTCGCGCGGCGGCAGTAGTTGTGCGTCACGCTTGTCAGGCGTCGGCTTTCGGCTGGGGAATTTCCAGATGGTAGGCGGGGTCGTTGTTGCCGGGCGTGAGAAACTTGCTCACCGCGCCCTTCGCCTGCGACGCTTTGGTCGCCTTCTCGAACGCCGTCTTGTTCGACAGCGAAGACGGCGAGATGTCCACTACGTTCAGGGTAGACGGGTCGGCGCAATGATGGCTCACGTTCGCCGGGCCGAGCGACCTGATCTTGGCCTCCATCGCCGCCTTGATCTGATCGCTGTTCTTGCCCGCGTTCTTCGCCTTCACGAATTCGTCAATCACCGCCTTGCCGGGCGCTCTGTAGAGCGACTTTTGCGCCGCCACGCCTTTGTTGACGATGTTATTGAACATGATGCGCGCCTGATCCTGCGGCGTCCGGCTCGTGCTCGTGATGAGACACGAGTCGAGATTGGCGGCGTTGAGAATTTCCGTCAACACTCCGATGGTGTGGACGCTGACGACGGTTTGGTTCGCTTTGGGGCCGAAGTTGATAGAAGGTTGTGCCATAGTCCGCGGATGATATGCATTGCGCGCACTATGTCAAGAGAATTGTGTAGCTAAGAAACTTTTGCGGCGCGGCGACACGACGCGGCGCTCAACGAACGCGTGCGATCAATAACTCGACCTACTTCTTCTTGCGCCGCTCACGTTCGCGGCGACGCGCGGCGGCGGCGAGTTCGCCGGGAGTCTTTTCAACGGAAGTCTTCGCGCCCTTCGTCTGCGGCCGGGGCGCGGTCGGCGAGGAAGGTTTGGCGGCCGCCGGGTCTACCTGCTTCTCCGGCTTGCCGGTCGTCGCCAGTTCGATCTCCGAGTTGACTTCGCCGCCGATGAGAATGGCCGCGCCCGTCAGGTAGAACCAGAGCATCAGGATGATGACCGCGCCGAGCGAGCCGTAGGTGGCGTTGTATGAGTTGAAGTAACTGAGGTAGGCGCGGAAGGCGAACGAGACGACGAGCCAGAGCAGGACGGCGACCGACGCGCCGGGGCTGACCCAGTGCCAACTGCGTTCCTTCACGTCGGGCGCGAGATAGTAGATGAGGCCGAAGGCGACGAGCACGAAGAGGAGCACCACCGGCCACTGCAAAATCTTCCAGCCCCAAGTGAACACCTGCCCGAAACTGAAACTCGCGGCGATGTAGTCGGCGATGTGCCCGCCGAAGAGCGTGAGCGTGAGCGCAGAGAGGATGAGGACGGCGAGCGCGACCGTCAGGCCGAGCGAGACGAGCCGCACCTTCCACCAGGGGCGCGTCTCTTCCACTTCATATGCGATGTTGAGCGTCTGGCAGATGGCCGTCATGCCGTTCGACGCCGCCCAGAGCGTGGCGAGGATGCCGAAGGAGATTTTGCCGCCGCCCGAACCTTCCTCCACGTTTTTGATCGTCTCTTGAATGAGGTCGCCCGCCTCCTGCGGGACGACCGAGCCGAGCAAACTCAGCATGTTTTCGCGCAGTTCACTGCCGGCGTCGGCAAACTGGCCGAGCACGGCGGTGATGAACAGCAGGAGCGGGAAGAGTGCGAGCAGAAAGTAGTAAGAGAGTTGGGCGGAGCGGCCGAAGATGTCGTCCTCGTTAATCTCCGACCAGACGCGTTTCGCCAGTTCCTTCCAACCTAACCCACCTAGTTGCCACAGAGACCCCAACATAAACCTTGCCCCCTTCGCGTCGCGGGCGACGCGTTCCTTGTTCTTGTTTCTAACGTGCTACTTGATCATCGTGCCAGTACGACCCCAACGCGTGTTGCGTATGAAGTCCTGAATGTAGGGGAAGCCGCCGGAGGGCGCGCTCTCGTCGTAAGACCAGTAGACGAACAGCGCGCGGCCGATGATGAGATCGCGCGGGACGAAACCCCAGTAACGGCTGTCGAGACTGTTGTCGCGGTTGTCGCCCATCATGAAGTAAGAGTCGGCCGGGACGACGATGGCCTTCTGCCCCTTGAAGAGTTGGAAGATGGGCAGGTTGCGATGGTCGCCTTCGCCCACGAGGCGCGAGGCGGGGCTGTAGGCGACGGTGTACGCCCCTTCGCCCTGCGGCGGTGGGTCAGCTTCCATCGTGAGCGGCGCGAGTTCCTCGTTGCCGTCGGTGGACGGATCGTTCGGGTGGTTGATGGCCGTGATGACGCGCTCTTGCAACGGCTGGCCGTTGACGATGACGCTCGTGCCGCGCAGTTCGATGCGGTCGCCGGGCAGGCCGATGACGCGCTTGACGTAGTTGGTAACGTACTGCTTGTTGCCCGGATCGTTCGGCCTGTCCATCCACGGCTCGATGGGGTTGCCGGGATACTTGAAGACCACGATGTCGCCGCGCCTGATCTCGCGCTGCGGCAGGAACGGCAGGGACGGCGAGCCGGGGGCGAAGATGAACTTGTTGACGAGCAGGTGATCGCCGATGGTGATCGTGTTCTGCATCGAGCCGGTCGGGACTTTCACCGCCTGCACGACGAACGTCATGCCGAAGAGCGCCATGATGGCCGTCACCACGAGCGACTCGAAATACTCGCGCCACACGCTGCGCGGCGGCCCCGGCGGCGGCTGCGCTCGCGCCGTCTCCGCCGCGCGCGCGGCCTCACTCTCGGCCGCGCCCTTTCGCGACGCCTTGCCCGCAGGAGAAGTTTCTAGGGGCGGCTCTTCCATGATCGTCGAACGGGAATCATTGCTCATAAAATTATCGTTAGGTAAACGAGCGCAGGGCGGTCAAACGGCGCGCCCTGCCAACCTGTCGTCAATCTCTACAGCCTGTCTTCAGTCTCTTCATCAAACTTTACTTTTCAATCCGCCGCTTCGGCCGTCCGCACTTCCGACTGCGGCGAGAGGTTCACTTCTTCGAGCGCGCGCCGCGCGGCGTCCATCTCGGCGGCCTTGATCGTCGCGCCCGCGCCGGGCACGGTGTTGTCCGCGAAGACGACCTCGACATGAAACAGGCGGCGATGCGGCGGCCCTTCGGTGTCCACGACGTTGTAGGTCGGCGTGACGTGGAAAGTCGCTTGCACGCGTTCCTGCAACATCGTCTTGTAGTCGGCGGCGGCGGCCTGTTCCGGGTTCGCCTCCGTCAACTCGGAACTGAGCAACGCGTGGACGAACTCGCTCGCGCGCTTGTAACCGCCGTCCAGATAGACGGCGGCGATGATGGCCTCGACGACATCCGCCAGCAGAGCGCGCTTGCGCCGCCCGCCCGTCTTCTCCTCGCCGCGCCCGATGCGCAAATACTCGCCGAGGCCGAGGCGGCGCGCGACGCGTGCGAGCATCGCCGTGCTCACGAGCCGGTGCTTCATGCGCGAGAGATCGCCTTCGGTGGCGTCGGCGGTGGACTGGAACAGGTAGTCGGCGACGGCGAGGCCGAGCACCGAGTCGCCGACGAACTCCAACGCCTCGTTGTGCAGGCGTCGCGCCTCCACTTCCTCGCCGGGCGCGACGTGCTCGTGCGCCCAAGAGCGGTGCGTCATAGCGCGCTCCAAGAGCGTGCGGTCGTTGAAAGTGTAGCCGAGCTTTTCTTCCAACGCGCCGAGATCGGGTTCTGCCATTTCGGAATCTTCCACAGTGCGCGCGATTGTAGCAAACGGCGGAGGGAAAGAAGAAAGGGAAAAGCCGAAAGGGGTAAAGGAATAAGGGAAAAGGCGAAGGGGTAAAGGGTAAGGGAAAGAAAAGCAACGCGCGACGAGCGCGGCTTCCTAACCTTTACCCTTTCTCCCTTCCCCGTTCCCCTTATCTTTACGGAAGCGGTTTCGCCGTCACGCCCGCGATGTAGGCTTCGAGACCGTCGGCGGAATCGTTGTTGCGGAATTTGTAGAAGCGTGTGAGTTCCTGCATCCAGCGCGCGCGCGCTTCGGCGTACTGCGCCGCCGTCCCGCTCAGGGCGACGGCGCGGGCGTAGGCGTCTGTGATGAGGTCAACCGTCGCGTTGATCTCTTCGAGCGCGGCCTTGCTCTCCGGCGTCGCCTCCTTGCCGCCGAAGCGCGCCTCGAACTCTTTCGACTGCGGCTCGTAACGGCTGGCGACGTAGGCGGCGGCGAGGCGCGAGTAGATGACCGGAGTATTTTTGACCGCGCCCTCGGACGCGATGGCCTTGCGAAAATAGTTGACCGACTCGGCGGGCGTCTCTCTCAGGATCAGTTCGCCGGTGATGAAATTGAGATACGCGAGCGCGTCGGGCTGGCCGGTGAAGGGCTTCCAGTCGGAGGGCTTCGCGCCGCCTTCGAGCAATGCCGTCGCGCGCCGCGCGTAATCGAGCGTCTCGGCGTTGGACGAAGCGTCGCCCGCGTTCGACGCGAGGTAGCCCGCGGAGGCGAGGTTGATGATCGTCCTCAAGTTGTCCGGCTCGTTCGCCAGCACTTGCTTGCCCAAGTTGAAGGCCGCCGCGTACTTCTTCTCCTTGAAGAGCAAACTCTCGAACTGCAACTTGCGCGCGGCACGCTCGTAAGCTTCGACCCACGCGCGCACGCGCGCGCCGTACTCGCCGTTCGGGTATTTACCGACGTACTCGCGCCCGGCCTCGAAGGCCGCCGGTTGATTGAGGTTGATGTTCGCGCGCCAGCGTTCGTAGAGGTCGGCCTGCGCGTCGGTGAGTTGCTCCTGCTGATGCCTGCGCGCCGCGGCGGAACGACCGGTTGTTGCGGGCTGCTGCGCCGCCGACGGCAACGCGATGAGACAGAGCAAGGCAAGCGGGGCAATGGTGAAAGCGAGTGCGTGTCGCAGTGTGTGTTGCGTCCGGCGCGACGCGCCGTCGAGTGTTTTCTGTTTTGGGTTCATTGCGGGTTCTGTTGCTTCCACTGCTCTGATGCGGGCGATGCGGAAATAGCTTGCCAAGTCTCGTCCATTTGCGTCAAGCGTCGGAGACTTCCCATTTGCGTCAAGCGTCGCAGACTTCCGGCGGGCGGCGTGCGTGCCGAACGTGACACCGGCCGACGCGAAAGCCGGGCGCGTCGTGTGCAACACGGACGCGCCCGGCTTGTGTGGTCTGAGACGATTCTTGTTTGGAGGTCTGGTTAAGGTTTTTTGGTCGCCGTCTTGGGCTTGGCCGCCGTCGTGCTCTGCGCGGGCGCAGTCGCCGCCGGAGCGGTCGCGGTGGTCGCGTTCATCGCGCCGTTACCGTTGCCTGAGCCGGTGTCGCCGCTATCGGAAGCCGTGCCGCCCGTGGAAGGCGCGGGCGTCGGCGCGGGCACGTAGGGCTGCGGCGTGAAAGGCGCGGGCAAAGGCTTCGAGGTCGCGCTGGCGATGAAGGCGTCGAGGCCGGTGGTCGAATCGTTGTTGCGGAACTTGTAGAAGCCGGTCAGGGCTTCCAACCAGACCTTCTTGTCCTCCGCCATCTTCGGATCGCTCCCCGCCAGATTGACGGCGCGGGCGTAAGCGTCAATGACGCGATCCATGACCTGATTCAAATTGTTGAGCGCGAACTTGCTCTCTTCCGTCTCCGGCTTGCCGCCGAACTTGGCCGTGAACTCCTTCTGCAAAGGGTCGTACTGCCCGACCTGATAGGCCGCGGCGAGACGGGCGTAGGCGGGCGCAGTGGTCTTGACGGGCGTCTCCATCGAGAGCGACTTCAAGTAGTACGGAACCGCGCCGGCCGGGTCGGCCTTGATCATGTATTCGCCGACGGCGAAGTTGAGGTAAGCGAGCGCCTCGTCTTTCGTTTTGAACAGCACCCACTCGGACGGAGTCTTACCGGCTTCGAGCATCTCGATGGCCTTCTTCGCGTAACCGAGCGCGGTCGGGCTGTAGGTGGTGACGGACGGCTTCTGGCTCTGTGCGTTGTACCCGGCGTAACCGAGTTGGATGAGCAGGCTCAGATTTTCGGGGTCGGCCGCAATCACCTGATTGCCGACTTGAAAGGCTTTCGCATAATCCTTTTTGACATAGAGGGCGTCGTTGAGTTCGGCCACGTTGCCCACCTTACGCACGGCATCGCCGTACTGCGTAACGAACTTCTGCACCGCTTTCGAGTAGGTGTCGTTGCAACTCGCGTACTTCGTCAAATACTCTTGCCCGATCCCGTAGGCTTGCTTCTGGGCGTCGGCGTCGGGCTGCCCCTTCGCGTCCTTCTTGCCCTTCAACTCGTAATATTTGGTGTACATCTCACCGCGCGCGGCCTCTTCACAGGGGTTGGCGGCGGCGGGCGCGGCAGCCTCTTGCGCGAACGCGGGCAGCGCGAAGAAGGTGGCGAGCGCGGCCAAGGTCAATAGTCTGATCAGGTTTCTCATGATGTCGCATGTCCTCCAAACAAAAATCGTCTGCGTGATTCGGAGCTACTTACTTGTGGGGGCGTGAACAGCTTCAAGCCTCGCGCGTCAATCAGATGCGCAAGCAGCGCGGCTCGTTGCCGTCCCTCGCGCGGCGCGAGTTCGGGTGTGCTGACCTTTGGGGAGGGGCGACACCGGGGTCTCTTACGAATTGTGGGAGCGAGCGCAAGCCTTAACGCGTTGCGCCGTGATACTGCAATAACTGACGGAAACGTGTCAAGCCACGCGCCACTTCCGCCGGCAAAAAAATGCGCCGCCTTTTGTGTCCTCAATTAGACACCAAAGGGCGGCGCATTGTTCCTTCTATTCCGGTTATAAGTTCGTTACGGGGTGTTGCTCAAGACGCGGCGCGGGCGCACGTCCGACGGGGGCGGTTGCGTGCCTTTCGACGGCACGGCGACGGGCGCGTTCGACGGACGAGTTGTGACGCTGGTCGGGCGCGTCTCGACGGGCAGCAGCACGCGCTTGAGGCCGTCGTTCGTCGGGCGCGAACTTCCGTTCGCATCCACGGCCGACGCGTTCACGTCGTCGCCCTCAGAGTCTTCCTGCCCTTCCGTGTCGGCGAGCGCGTTGGGGTCAACCTTCGGGCGCGGCGCGAGCATCTCCGGCGTGAGACGAAGCGACGGCTTGCCGTTGGTCTTGCCGAAGCGGTAGGCCAGCGCGCGGTAGATTTGACCGGCGACCGACGCCGGGAAGCCGTGGCGCGCGTCCGGCCCGCGACCGATGACGGCGATGGCGAGTTGCGGGTCTTCGACGGGGGCGTAGGAGGTGAAAGAACCGTCCCAGACGCCTTGAGCGCCGATGCACGTGCCGGTCTTCCCGGCGATGGTCTGCTGCGAGTCTTGAGCCTTGCGCCCCGTGCCGTAGTTGACCGAGCCGATCATGCCCGGCAGCATCCGGCGCAGAGACTCCTGCGGGATGTTGAGTTGGCGGCGCACCTCGGTCTTGAACTTGGCGGCTTCCTGCGGCGTGCGCGGCAGGTGCGGCGTCAGGAGCGTGCCGCCGTTACCGAAGACGGACGCGAGCGTGGCGAGTTGCAGCGGCGTGACCTCGAAGTCGTCGCCGTGCGAACTCATGCGCAGCATCCCGACATCGTTCTTAAAGAGCGGCACGCGCCCAGCGTACTCGTTGACGTGGTTGATGCCGGTGCGCTCGCCGTAACCGAGTTGGCGCGCGTAGCTCGACATGCGGTCGAAGCCGACGCGGCGGCCGACCTGCTGAAAGTAACCGTTGTGCGAGTAGGCCAGCGCGTCGGTCAGGTTCATGCGGTTGCTGCTGTAAGAGGCGTTCTCGATCATAGGATCAATGACGCCCTCGACGACGCCCGCCAGACCCGTAATGAGTTTGATCGTCGAACACGGTTTGAAGCCGCGACGCACGCCCCACTCCTGATTGACGATGGTGTAGACCTGCCCCGTGCGCGGGTTCATCACGACGACGGAGGCGGCGTGATAGCCGAGCGCCTGCACGGCCACGCGACGCACTTCCGGGTCTTCGCCCGTCGCGTCGTCGCGCAAGATGTTCGCCTGCACTTCGTCGCGGATCGCTTTGTCGAACGCGCGCTGGCGCGCAATCGCCGCCTGACGCGCGATCTCCGCGCGACGCGCGGCCTCTTCCCGACGCCTGCGCTCCTCGGCCTCGCGCCGCGCCTGTGCCAGACGCTCGCGTTTCGAGATTCTGCCGCCACGTCCGCGTTCGGCGCGCTCTTCGCGTTCGGCGGCGCGCCCCTTCTTCGACGCGGCGGCGCGCTCGGCGCGCGTCTCCCTCGCGGAAGGCTTCCGCGCGGCCGTCTTGCTGTCGCGGCCTCTGTCTGCTTTCGACTTTTTATCAACCTTCGCGGATTTGGCCGACTTGGCCGGGGCGGCTGACTTGGATTTCTTGGCCGCAGCAAAACCGGGGACGGCGACGCAGATGATTAAGAGAAGGGAGACGAGAAAGGGGGACGGGGGATGTGGCATTCGGGTCATCAAAAAATTCCTCTCAGGCTAAAGCTACTTTCGAGAGCGCACGACTCTTCCGGGGTGGAAGTCCGCGCGGTTTGCTGGCACATGAATTTGGTGGACACGTCCATGCGATTTTGCTGACGCGAGGGTGTGCGCTTCGAGCGGCGTGTCCTGAAACGGTCTTCGGACGAACAGTTCGTCGGGCTGAAAGTACGCTCGCTAAGCCGTCCTTTCAAACAGTTCCTTCGGTTCAAGTTGACAATCTTCGTAACTGGCGTGGTGGGGAGACAATCCCCCTAGAGTCTCCGGGGGGTTTGCGTTGGAGACGCCTGCGACTATAACATCACGAATTAGTGGCGGGCAACACCTTTAGTTAATTTTGTTTAGCAGAACGCGTCTATCGTTCAACTTGAAGGAATGATGTATTAAAACGTCACGTCTCGAATGGGAATTTTCAGACTCTTAAACAGTTTCCGTGTGCGTCTGCTACTGGTGTTGGCCGGTCTACTCGTCGCCACGCTCGGAGTGCAGTTCTATCTGAACCGCCTTGCGGAGCAGCAGGTGGCGCGCACCATCGCCGAGCAGGAGCAGGCGCTCGCCGCAGGCATCTCGCTTGCCGCGCAGACCTTCCCCACCACCAAACGCATCAACGAACTCGATCAGGAACGCGGCTTCCTCCTGCGCGAAAAACACGCCGGGCGCGTCACGAACGTCCTCATCGTCAGGGACGAGGGGCGCGTCCCGAACCGTCTCGACGACGAAGACATCATTGACGACAGTCTTGATCCCAAACTCAACCCGGAGCAACTCGAAGACGGCACGGTGCGCTCTTTCACCGTCGCCACGGCGAATCTCCCGCGGCTCGTCAACGCCGACCAACCGGCGAACGTGCAGCCGGTCGCGGGCGAGCCGCGCGCCTTCACCATCTCCGCCGCCACCTCGCGCGGACTCAACTACATCATCGTCGTGCTCGGCTCGGCGCAGATGAACACCACGCACTCGCTCTGGCAGGCCGCGCGCACGCTGCTGCCGACGCTCGCCGTCCTCCTCATCGCTACGCTCGCCGCGGCGATCCTCGTCTGGCGTTTCACGCGCCCGATCAAGGAATTGTCCGACGCGGCGCGGCGCGTAGCCGCAGGCGATTTCAACTTCCGCGTCCCCTCGGCCACGCGGCGCGACGAGATGGGCGCGCTGGCCTCCGTCTTCAACGAGATGATCGCGCAACTCGGCGGCCTGCGCGATCTCGAAGGCCGCCTCAACCTCGCGGAACGCTCGGCGGTCGTCGGCCGCCTCGCCTCGGCCATCGCGCACGAGATACGCAACCCGCTCAACTACATCAACCTCACGCTCGATCACCTGCGCACCTCGCTCGCGCCGAGCGACCCGCAGAAGCGCGCGATGGTCGAGCGTCTCACCACGCAACTCAAGGTGGAAGTCGCGCGCATCAACACGCGCATCACGGAGTTCCTCAAGTACACGCGCCCGGCGCAACTTGAGATGCGCCCCGTCAACCTGCGCGAGACGGTCGAAGACGCCCTGCGCATCGTCGAAGGACAGGCCGCCGAGAGCAACATCGAGACGCGCGTCGAAGCGAAGGGCGACATCCCGCCGGTGCGGGGCGACGCCGAATCTTTACGTTCCATCTTCACAAACCTTATTATCAACGCGGTGCAAGCAATGGAAGGCGACGGCGCGACAGGTGACGACGCAGAAGGCGACGTGATTGAAGACGACGCCGGAGAGGACGACGGCGCGGGCGGGCGTCTGACGATCACGCTCTCCGAGAGTGCTCCGGGGCGCGCGTGCGTCTCCATCTCCGACACGGGGCGCGGCATCGAGGCCGAGAACATCTCGCAGGTGTTCGAGCCTTACTTCTCCACGAAGGAGACGGGCACGGGACTCGGCCTCGCCATCGTCAAGAAAGCCGTTGACGATCACGACGGCACGATCACCATCACCAGCAAGCACGGCGAAGGCACGACTTTTACGGTTACATTACCAACAACGCAGGAAGTGACAAGTGACAAGTGACGAGTGACAAGTTAAAACAAAAGACTTGCTTTCTAACTTGTCACTCGTCACTCGTCACTTGTCACTTGTCACTGAGGTATATATGGCACGCAAAAGCATACTCGTAGTGGACGACGAGCGGGGGCAGCGGGAGATTCTGGAGATGATCCTGTCGGGCGAGGGCTACGACTTGATGACGGCCGCGTCGGGCGAGGCGGCCGTCAAGATCGTCAAGGACAAACGCTTCGATCTCGTGCTCACCGATCTGAAGATGACCGGCATGGACGGCATCGAACTGCTCCAACGCCTGCTCGCCTACGACTCGTCCATCATCGTCATCCTACTCACGGCGCACGGCTCGATTGACTCGGCCAAAGAAGCCCTGCGGCGCGGCGCGTTCGACTATCTCGAAAAGCCCTACGACCGCGATACGCTCTTAGACACCATCCGCCGCGCGCTCACCAAACTCGAATCGCTCGACTCCGAGATCATCTCCGACTCGCCTGAGATGGAGTCCGTCAAGAAGATGGTCTTGAAGGTCGCGCGCTCGGCTTCGACCGTTTTGATCCGCGGCGAGTCGGGGACGGGCAAGGAGTTGATCGCGCGCGCGATCCACAACCAGAGTCCGCGCGCGGCCGAGATGTTTCAGGCCGTCAACTGCGCCGCCATCAACGAGAACCTTTTGGAGTCTGAACTCTTCGGCCACGAGAAGGGCAGCTTCACCGGCGCGCACGCCGAGAAGAAGGGTTTGTTTGAAGTGGCCGACCGCGGCACGCTCTTCCTCGACGAGATCGGCGAACTCGACATCTCGATGCAGGCGAAACTGCTGCGCGCTTTACAGGAGCGCGAGATCAGGCGCGTCGGCGGCACGCGCCCGCTCAAGATTGACGTGCGCGTCGTCGCCGCGACCAACCGCGACCTGCTCGCGATGGTCAAGGACGGACGCTTCCGCGACGACCTCTACTACCGCATCAACGTCCTCTCCATTGACATCCCCCCTCTGCGCGAGCGGCGCGAAGACATCCCAGTGCTCATCAACTTCTTCTTGAAGAAGCACACGCGCAACACGTCGCGGCTCATCCGCGGGCTGACGCCGGAGGCGCGCGTCGTGATGCTCGAATACGCTTGGCCGGGCAACGTCCGTCAACTCGAATCGGCCATCGAGCGCGCCATCCTTCTGGCCGAGGCCGACTTGATCACGGTCGAAGACTTGCCGCTCGAAGTGCGACAGGAAGTGCGCCCGCAGACCGAGGGCACGTTCAAGTTGCCGCACGAAGGGATCTCGTTCGAGGAGTTCGAGCGCAATCTTATCCTGCAAGCGATGGAGCGCACCGACTACAACATCACGAAGGCCGCGAAGCTGCTCGGCCTCACCTTCCGCACGCTGCAATACCGCCTCGAAAAGTTCGGCATCAAACGCGCCGACAAGAAACACGGGTCGGAAGAGGAAGAGGAAGAGGGAGAAGAATGATGAAGGCGGAACGCCCAAAGGTTAATAAGCGAGTTTACACGTCGCCGCTGTGGCTGCTCGTCGCGTCGCTGATGCTCGTCGCGTCGTCGGCGTGTGCCTCTAACACGACTACGACGACGAACACGCCCGCGAACTCCGTGAACGCACCCGCAACGTCGAACGCAAACGCCGCGACGGGCGCGTCGAAGTCGCCGCTCGAAGGGATCGTGCGCGCGGGCGCGGACACGGTGGAAGCGCGCGCGGGCGGGACGACGCAGGCCACCGTGCGCCTCCTTATCGCCGACGGTTATCACGTTAACGCCAACCCGGCGACGGAGAAATTTCTGATCCCCACGTCGCTTGAGGTCAAGCCGGAGGCGGGCATCACGGCCGAGAAGATCGTCTATCCGAAACCGCTGACTAAGAAGTTCCCCTTCGCGGAAGTGCCGCTCGCCGTCTACGAAGGCGACACGCGCATCACGTTCACGCTGCGCGTGCCACGCGACGCCGCGCCGGGACAGCACGCGCTCGCCGCGCGACTCCGCGTGCAGCCGTGCGACGACGAGAAGTGCTACCCGCCGACGACCGTCGAGACATCCATCCCCGTCACGATCCGCTAAAAGTTTTGTCGTTCAAGGAAGACAACGAGAGCGCGTTTGAGCCGGGCGCGGGCGATGCGGCGCGGCCTGAGAGTTTCGCGGCGCGCGCGTCGGCCGCGCGTTGGAGCATCGTCGCGGGCGCGTGCCTGCTCGTCGCGGCGGCGTGTCTGTTGCTGGGGCGCATGGACGCGGCGTTCGTCGCGGCGACGCTCGGCGTCGTGGCGTGGTTCTGGAACGAGCGCAACCGCCTGCGGCCGCGCGGCATCGAAACCGACGAGAGTTTGAGGGACGAGGAAGAAGGATTTGAAGATCGAGATGAATAATAAAAAGTTTACTTTCGCCGTCGCGCTGCTGGCCGCGCTGTTGCTGTTGACGTTCGTCGTGAGTCCGGCGGCGGTGACGGCCGCCCCGGCGGGCGTCGCTTCGAGTGAAGCGGAAGCGCGGGGCACGGTCGAGCGCGCGTTTCAACAGTTGAAGAGCGGCGATTACGATTCGCTTTACGAAGTGCTGCCCTCTGCGTCGCAGCGACGCGTGACGCGCGAACGCTTCGTCGGCGCGCTCAAACGCACGCGCGGGATGTACGAGTTGGATCGTCTGGAGATCGGGGCGGTGCGCGTGGTGGGCGACGTGGGCATGGCCGACTCGGTAGTGTACGGGCGCGTCCGCGCGCCGTTCGAGGGCGAGGCCAAGATCGTGGCGCGGCAATACCTCGTGCGCGAAGGCGGACGCTGGCGCGTGACGACCGGCGACGCCGCCACGATCCGGCCGCTGCTCGCCGCCAACCCGGCCTTCGCCAAAAAATATCCGTTCACGCAGCCGCGCGTCTATCTGAAACAGAACGGGAAGTGGGTGGACTTCAGCGGCGCGCTGAGAAGCGGCGTCCGCCGTCGCGCGAACAAGTGACGCGCGGCCAAGTTAAACCAAGGGAAAAGACCCGCGCTTTCAAACGAAGGCGCGGGTCTTTTCACGTCGAATATTCATCCTCACATCAAATCTTCAAACGAGAGTTGTGTGTCGTCGGTCGCCTCTGGCGGAGGCGTGCGGCGGGTGCGAGTTTTGGTTTGTGTGCCGTCGAGCGCGCTCATCACGGACGAGAGGTGGAAGCGCATGAGGCGCGGCGTGAGCCGGACGGAGGGGATGCGGCCTTCGCGCGCGAGACGGCGCACGGTGGACTCGCTCACCTGCAAGAGTCCGGCGAGTTGGCGCGCGGTCAAGAATTCTTCGCGCTTGTCTGTGTGTGGCGAAGCCTCTTCCATCGGAGTTGTTTTGGTCTAACTATCAGGGCGCGGGTTTGAGCGACAGCGCGACGCGGTAGACGGCCGCGCCGTCCACTTCCACGTCTTTCGAAGCCGACGCCATGCCGTCCATTTTCGCCGTGACGCGGTAACGCGCCGTCTGCGCCGGGAGGCGGAAAGCGAACTCGCCCGATCTGGTCGTCAGCCGCCCGTCAATTTTTTTGGTCGCGCCGTCCGCGCCGACACGCGCCAACTCGATCTGCGCCCCGCGCACGCTGAACCCCTCTTCGTTGAAGACGCCGCCCTTGATGAAGACGAGCGAGCCTTCGTCAACCGGCATCAAGAGGTCTTCGCCGAGCGCACGAGACTTGCCGCCGACCACTTGAAAGTCCTTGATCTCCGCCACGCTCAAGCCCGCCTTGCGAAACGTGATGCTGTAACGACCGGGCGCGAGTCCGGCGATCTCGAACTGGCCTTTGCGATCCGTCGCGGCCGTCGCCACTTCGCGCTCGCCCTGCCGCACCGTCACGCGGACGCCTTCGGCCGCGCCGCTTTCGCTCTTCACCTTGCCCTTGATGCTGCCCGTCGTCTTGTCCTTCTGCGCCGCGACGGCGACGCCGAGCGCGAGGACGAGTGTCATGAAAAAGAGTGTGGCGGTGGTTCTAAGTTTACTCATAACTGTGACGCGAAACCTTGTTGCGAACTTCTATCCGGGCGCGGCCGACCCGTTCGTGAGGCGTGCATTATACATGCAAGCGGCCGCCCTTATACATGCAAGAGAGTGGTCTTTGTTACCCGCGCCGCCCGGCGCGCGCCTCTGATTGATGCGGCCGACGCCGTTCTCTGTTGCTTGCGCCGCGCGAACGTTGGGAGCGCGCGGGGTGACACCAATGCGGCGGAGTCCGTATAATGCCCGCACTCCCTCGCGCGGTTGTAGAAACAAGCCGCGCCCGACCGACGTTGAAGTTGTCTGACAGTTTCGCTTTCGAGTTTTATGCTTCGCCCCCGCAAAATTTCGCCGCCCGCAAACGTTTGCCCCCGCGGGCGACACGTCGCTCTGCTCGTCGCGGCCGTCTTCGCTCTCGTCGCGTCCTTCACTCCCCTGCCCTCCGCGCACAGCCAGCAGCAGCAACAACCCGCGCCGCAGGATGATGACGAAATTTTGCGCGTTGACACAGACCTCGTGCTCGTTGACGTGACCGTGACGGACGCCGCGGGGCGACCCGTGCGTAACTTGTCGGCGGGTGATTTCAAAATTTACGACGAGGGCGTCGAACGCCCCATCGCCTTCTTCAACGTCGAGCGGCGGCGCGGCGCACCGCGCCCCGTGGCCGTCGTGTTCGCCGTGGACGTGTCGGGCAGCATGTCGCCGGAAGAGATGGAGCGTCTGGGGGTAGCGATGCGTTTGTTCCCGCGTCGCATCTCGGATCGCACGTCGCTGTTTGCCGTGATGAGTTTCGGGATGAGCGCGCGCGTGCTGCAACCTTTCACGAACGACGAGGAGAAACTCGAACGCGCCTTTACGCGTCTGGCGCGCGAGGCCAACGGACTCTCGACCCACACCTACGACGCCGTAGACGATGCCATCCGCCTGCTCGCGCGCCACGCGCCGCGCACGCGCGATAAACGCCTGATGAAGCGCGCGGTGGTGGTGGTGACGGACGGCTTCCCGGTGGGCGATACGGTCGCGCCGAAGACCGTCATCGAGCGCGCCAACGCGGCGGAGGTGAGCGTCTACACGGTGACGCTGCCCTCTTTCTCGCGCCTCTTCACTTCGCGCAGCCTGACGGCGCAAGGGGCGAACGCCCACGCGCCGCTGCCGACCCCGCTCGACGTGAGCGAGTTGGCCGAAAAGACCGGCGGCTCGAACGTCTACGCGACGGAGAAAGATTTCGGCTCGCTCTTCCAGACGCTCGCCGAAGAGGTCACTTCCTCCTACATCCTGGCCTTCTACCCGCCCGAAGAGAAACGGCGCGACGGGCGTTTCCATCCGCTACGCATCACCGCGCCGCCCGGCCTCAGCGTCCGCCAGAGCCGCCCCGGATACGGGAAGACAGCGACGAGTGACAAGTGACGAGCAAAAGCCGTGAATCGTCAATCGTGAATCATCAATCATGAATAGAGGAAAGTAGGTTTGCTCTATTCACCATTGACCATTTACCACTCACCGCTTTTCTCACTCGTCACCTGTCACTGTCTTTAAAACTCCTCTTCATCGTCGTCGTCGTCCAGTTCGTCGTCTTCGACGATATCAAGTTCGACCGGATCGAGTCCGACGATTTCGAGTTCGGTTCCGCACTCCTCGCACGCGACAGCATCGCCCTTGTCGGCGTCTGTATCAACGTGCACATCGGCGTCACATTCGGGGCATGTTCCGGTTGGCACTTCGTGTCTACCTCCAACGCATTCAGGAGGAGTGCCCTAATTGTTTCGGGGAGAGCTCCACCTTGCAGTTTTATTTGTTTGAACCCGCCACAATCTAACCGCGCCCGCCATTTTTTGCAACACTCATTTTCCACTCTTCACAAGTAATTAACACGCACGCGATTTTCCCGCCTGGAAGCGAGACGCGCTTGATGCGACGCGCGAAACAGTCACTCAGCCCATCGCGACTAAACCTTTCCCACTCTCTGACGGACTGGCGATGGAAACGCGGCGCGCAAAAAAAGTTTCCCCCAACGGACTTTTTCGGTTAGGATTTGCGCCCTACTGGTCGAGAGAACTTTCACGCGACCCATACCGGCCGCCACGCCGCATAATTGTGGGCGGCAAAAAGACCGTGCGACCGACGCCTTCTCAACTGTCGCCGTCACAAGCCCCATGCCGAAGCCGCAGCCCGCGCCAACGGTGCGCTGTGCTCACGCGGCCTCAAAGAAAGACGAGGATGCTAATGAAATCTCGCCGCACAAACGCCAAACTCAGCCTGAGCCTCACGCTGCTCCTGTCGTGTTTACTGAACCTGCCCCTCCCGCCCGCGTCGCCCGCCCGCCGCGCCGCGACGCCGCCCGCCGCCGTTGCCGACTCCGGTCAAACGCACGCGGAGTCATCGCCGACGACTGCGCCCGCGGAAAATTCACTCACTCAAGCGGAGGCGCGCGAGGCGTATGGAAAGTTGGAGTTGCAATTCGAGGCCAACGAGGGACAGACCGACGCGTCGGTTGACTTCCTCGCGCGCGGCGCGGGCTACACGATGTTTCTGAAGCCGACGGAAGCCGTCTTCGTCATGACGCGGCAAGGCGGCGGCGCGCAAGCGCGAGAAGATGTCGGCCGCGAGCGTGCCACGCAGGATGCAGGCATCGCGCAAACGACGCACGCCACCACGGCCGACGGTTCTTCCAAACGCGACGGGACAGAGACGCAGACGGCTCTGCGCATGAAGCTCGTCGGCGCAAGCAAGGGCGCGGCGGTCGAGGGCGCGGACGAGTTGGCGGGCAAGGTCAATTATTTTAAAGGCAACGATCCGGCCAAGTGGCGCGCGAACGTCGCGACCTACGGGCGCGTGCGCTACAGAGAAATTTATCCGGGCGTTGACGTGGTCTATTACGGCAACCAGCGGCAGTTGGAATACGACTTCGTGGTCGCACCCGGAGGCGACGCGCGCGCCGTCTCTCTCAAGTTCGAGGGCGCGGACAAAGTTGACGTTGACAGGGGCGGTGATCTGCTGCTGACCGTTGACGGAGAGACCGTGCGGCAACTCAAGCCCGTCGTCTATCAGGAAGTGGCGGGCGGCGAACGGCAAATGGTTGAAGGCGGCTACGCGTTGCAGCCGGACGGGCGCGTCGGCTTCCACGTCGGCGACTACGACACGGCGCGTCCGCTCGTCATTGATCCCGTCCTCGTTTACTCAACATACGTCGGCGGCAGCAACACCGATCTCGCCAGAGCCATCGCCGTTGACCCGTCCGGCAACGCCTGCATCACGGGCTATACCACTTCGTTGAATTTTCCGACGGCCAACGCCTATCGGGCGACGTTTAACGGAACGGAGGGGTTTTTTGGCAACAGGGATGTCTTCGTCACGAAGATCAACGCGGCGGGCACGGCATACGTCTATTCGACTTACCTCGGCGGCAACGGCAGCGAAGAGGCCAGAGGCATCGCCGTTGATTCGTCGGGCAACGCTTATGTCGCAGGCTTCACCGACTCAACCAACTTTCCCATCGCCAACGCCGTGCAAGCTACAATGGGCGGCACTCAGGACGCTTTCGTGACGAAGCTCAACGCCGCCGGCTCCGCGCTCATTTACTCGACTTTTATTGGTGGCGCAGGCTTCAGTGACGGCGCTAATAGCGCAGAGTTTGGCGAGGCTATCGCGGTTGATCCGTCCGGCAACGCCTACGTCACCGGCAGCACCTTCGCAGACAACTTCCCGACGGTCAACGCCATTCAAGGCACGTTCAAGGGCGGCTCGACCGACGCCTTCGTGACGAAGATCAACGCGGAGGGCACGGCCTTCGTCTACTCGACTTATCTCGGAGGCAATGGCGATGCTGCCATCTCCGGCATCGGCGGGGAGAGCGGCAGGGGTATCGCGGCGGATTCTGCGGGAAACACTTACGTCACCGGAGAAACCAACTCCTCGACTGACTTCCCGCTAGCCAACGCCGTGCAAGGCACGTATGGCGGCGGCGGCACCGACGCTTTCGTCGCCAAGATCGACCCGACGGGGTCGGCGTTCGTTTACTCGACCTACCTCGGCGGCGGCGATCAGGACAGCGGCGAAGGTGTCAAGGCCGATGCATCCGGCAACACATACGTCGCCGGGTTCACCGTGTCAACCACCTTCCCGACGGCCAACGCGTTCCAGTCCGCGAACGGCGGCGGTCAGGACGCTTTCGTCACCAAGCTCAACCCTACCGGTTCCGCGCTCATCTATTCAACCTATCTCGGCGGCGGCGGCGGCGAGATAGCCTTCGGCATCGCGATTGATGCGTCCAACAACGTGTATCTCGGCGGAAGCACCGGCTCGTTGAACACCTTCCCCACACGCAACGCCAATCAGTGCACGCGCAACGGCGGCCAAGACCTCTTCATCACGAAGTTTAACCCGGCGGCTACCGAGCTTATCTATTCCACGTATATCGGCGGCAGCGGAAGCGACAGCGGCGAAGGCATCGCGCTCGACCCGTCAAACAACGCTTACATGACCGGCTCGACCACCTCGACCGATTTCCCCACGGTCAATCCCATCCAAGCCGCGAACGGCGGCGGTCAGGACGCCTTCGTCACCAAGTTCAACGACGCGCTCCCACCGAACGCATGCGCGACGCCGACGCCAACGCCCACCCCAACCCCGACGCCAACGCCGACCCCGACGCCAACGCCCACCCCGCCGGCCGTCGTGCAATTCGCGCAGGCGACATACAGCGTCGCCGAAGGTGCGGAGCGCAACACCGACCCGGCCTCGCTCACCGTCACCGTCTCGCGCACCGTCAACACGTCCGGCGAGACCACCGTCGAATACCGCACAATTGATCTCTCCGACGCCGTGCGCTGCGACACGGCCAACGGCACGGCCTACCACCGTTGCGACTACGCGACCACGCTCGGCACGCTGACGTTCGCCGCCGGTGAGACCTCGAAGACCTTCTCCGTCTTCATCACAGACGACGCGCACGTCGAAGGCAACGAGACGTTCCAGATCACGCTCGCCAACGCGACGGGCGGCGGCATCGGCACGCAAGGGACGACGACCGTGACCATTCAGGACAACGACACGCAGGCGGCGGTCGTTAACCCGATCGACACGTCGGAGTTTTTCATCCGCCAGCACTACGTTGACTTCCTGATGCGCGCCCCGGAAGCGATGGGCTTCTCGCAGTGGGTCGCCGCGCTCAACAATTGCGGCGCAGGCAGCGGCGACCGCGGGCGCGACCCGTCGTGCGACCGCGTGATGTCATCGTCCGGCTTCTTCCGCTCGGACGAGTATCTACAGGTCAAAGGCTACTTCGCCTATCGCTTCTACGAGGTGGCGTTCGACCGTCGCCCGACCTACGTCGAGTTTGCACGCGACCTGCAACGCCTGACCGGCACGACGGCGGCCGACACGATGGCGCGGATGGCGGCCTTCACCATCGAGTTCACACAGCGGCCTGAGTTCACCACCGCTTACCCGGCCAACCTGACCCTCAGCGCATATGTTGACGCCCTCTTCATGAAGGCGGAACTCGGCAACAGCCAGTCCATCACGCGACAGGACGGGGCGACGCTCACGCGCGCGCAGTTGGCCGACGGCACACGCACGCGCGCCGACATCCTGCGCGAGATCGTCGAGAGCCGAGAGGTGGCTGCTCTCTTCTACAACCGCGCGTTCGTCTCGGCGCAATACTTCGGCTATCTCAGGCGCGACCCGGAAAGCCCCGGCTACGACATGTGGCTCGCTTACCTCAACGCCAATCCGTCGGACTTCCGCACGATGGTCAGAGGCTTCGTCAACTCCGTCGAATACCGGCTCAGGTTCGGCCGCCCGAACTAGCGAGACGCGGAAAAGTAACGATGAAGTAGAAACGCGGAGTGATGAACTGAAAGCAACTGCCTTCAGTTCATCACTCCGCGTTTCGCGTTCATCATTTCTTCGCCGCGAGCGCGTCGAGACGCTGGCGCGCCTCGGCAGCTTCGGGGCTACGCGGGTGACGCTTGAGGATCTCGCGCCAGCTTTCGCCGTCGTAGCGGAAACGCTTCGCCGCGCGCTCGAAGACGAACTTGATGCCCTGTTTGTTGTAGCGATCCAGTTCGTTGAAGTTGAGGAAGTAGCTTTCGAGCGGCGCGCCGCCCGCCGCCATCTCGCCCTCGTCGAGACGGCGCGCGGCATCGCGCGTCAACTTCGACGCCGCCGCTTCGGCCTCATCCCCGAACAGCAGCAGGATGACGGGGCGCAGCGGCGAGCGCGGGAAGTTGTCGAGGAAAATGCGCGCCCGCGCGATGCGGTCAAACTCTTCCGAGCCGCGAATCAGGCGCAACAACTTCTCGTCGTCGCCCACGCGCGCGGGCGAGGCCACCGCTTCGGCCTGCAACCAGCCGCGCGTGCGTCGCGTCACCGCCACGCGATAAAAGTTCAACCCGCCGTCGCCCACGCGACGCGCGCCGATGATCGAGACGGCGCGCCCGCGCCCCAGACGTTGCACGAGAGTCGCCGTCAACTGCGGCGCGTCCCTGAGCGCGGCGAGCCGCTCGTCAACCACGACGGCGTGCTGCCCGCCGATGGAAGGCGCGCGCCGCTTTCGCTGCGCGTGCGCGTCCGTCAACGACTGGAGCAGGCAGGCGCACGAAACGAGCAGCAAGACTTTGAATGTCGTGCGCGAAGCGCGTGTTGAAAAGAGAGAGGCGACGGGTTGTGTAGAGAAAAACGAAGCGGCGGGTGTCGAAGAAAACACACGCGTGAAATCCGGCAAGCGTCGAGACATGAGGAAAGGTCTCCTTTCGCTGTTTGAGGTTTGAGGAATGTGCCAACCGGACGCCGTCGTTGCCGCCGTCGTGTGTGAAGCGTTAGCGCGGCGCGCGGCGGCGCGG
Source organism: Pyrinomonadaceae bacterium (assembly GCA_030841105.1). GTDB lineage: Bacteria > Acidobacteriota > Blastocatellia > Pyrinomonadales > Pyrinomonadaceae > JAIVJZ01. The sequence continues at coordinate 36,042 of JAVEDE010000051.1, read as the reverse complement.
GTTGGCGGCTAACAGGGCGTCGAGTTTGGTGCGTGCCGCGCTCGGTTTGGTGAGGGCGGCGAGTCCCGCGTGATGAAAGTGGCAGATGGCGAGGGCGAGTGCGTCGCTGGCGTCGTGCGGCTGCGGTATCTCTTTGAGCGAGAGCAACACGCGCACCATCTCCTGCACCTGATGTTTTTCGGCCGCGCCGTAGCCCACCACCGTCTGCTTGACGAGGCGCGGCGCATACTCCGCGATCTCGATGCGGGCGCGCTCGGCCGCCACCAGAATCACGCCGCGCACCTGTCCGAGTTTCAGAGCCGTCTTCACGTTCGCGGCGAAGAACATCTCCTCCACCGCGCACACGTCCGGCCGGAAGCGCGCCAGCAACTCCTCCACGCCGTCGCTGATCTTCAACAAGCGCGCCGCGAAACGCTCGCGCGGGTTGGCCTTCACCGTCCCGAACTCGACGGCGCGATAACCACGCGCCTCGCCCTCGACCACGCCCCAGCCCGTCGTCTCGCTCCCCGGATCAATGCCAAGCACAAGCATTCGATAAAGTGACGAGTGACAAGTGACGAGTGACGAGTTGGAACGAGACTATGAATCGTGAATAGCGAATCGTGAATAGAAGAGAGCAGGTTTTAACTATTCACGATTCGCTATTCACGATTCACGGCTTTTGCTCGTCACTCGTCACTTGTCACCTGTCACTGCTCTACTCCATTTCCGCTTCGTCAATGTCGAAGTTGGCGGAGACTTTTTGCACGTCGTCGTGGTCTTCGAGGATTTCCATGAGTTTGAGCATCTGGCGCGCGTCCGCGCCTTCGAGTTTGACGTAAGACTTGGGAACCATCTCGACTTCGGCGACCTGCGGCTCGACGCCCGACTTTTTCAACGCGTCGTGAACGGCGTCGAAGTTTTCCGGCGCGGTGATGATCTCGAAGTTGTCCTCGTCGTCGCGCAAGTCTTCCGCGCCCGCCTCGGTCACGATCTCGAACAACTCGTCTTCGCTCTTGGCCGCCTTCTCGACGACGATGTAGCCCTTCTTCTCGAAGTTCCACGACTGCGACCCCGACACGCCGAGGTTGCCGCCGTACTTCGAGAAGGCGTGACGGATTTCGGCCACCGTGCGGTTGCGGTTGTCCGTCATTGACTCGACGATGATCGCGACGCCGCCGGGGCCGACGCCCTCGTAAGTGATCTCGTCGTAGTTGACGCCCTCCTCTTCGCCCGTGCCGCGACGGATGGCGCGCGCGATGGTGTCGTTCGGCATGTTGCCCGCCTTGGCGTCGGAGACTGCTTTGCGCAGGCGCGCGTTGGCTTCCGCATCGCCGCCGCCCGTGCGCGCCGCCACCGTGAGTTCTTTAATCAGTTTGGTGAAAAGTTTGCCGCGCTTGGCATCGAGCGCGCCCTTCTTGTGCTTGATGGTATGCCACTTGGAATGTCCAGACATGTTTACAGAGTTCCTTGTACGCGTGTTTGAATCCGAGAAGGACGCGACTATATCACGCGTTTTTTACGCGCCGCAACCGGGTCAAAGCAGCGGTCAAAGGTGAGAGGTCAGGGGTCGGCCGGAAAACTCTCCGCGAGCATTTATTACTTCGCGCTCACTAAACTCAACAGCCGCTCGCGGGTCGCCCCGGCGACGCGCACGAGTTTCGTCTTCGAGGCGTGGCCGCTCTTGATCTCGACGGCGCGTGTGGGCACGCCTAGCGCGCGTGCGAGCGTGCGCGCCAGTTCCTCGTTGGCCGCGCCTTCGACGGGCGGGGCAGCAACGCGCACGCGCAACGCGTCGTCATGCACGCCCGCGATCTCGCTCCGCGAGGCGCGCACGACGACGCGCACGGCGAACGTGATCGCGCCGCCCGTCTCCGTCAATCGCAGCATAAGTTTTTTTCCGGGTCGGAGTCTGACTTAAAAACTCATCAGCGTCCCGGCGATGGCACGCTGGAACAGCCAGATGAGCAGGAAGGCCACAAGCGGCGAGAGGTCGAAGAAGCCGAGCGGCGGAATGATGCGGCGCAAGGGGACGAGCAGCGGGTCGGTCGCCCTGATGAGGAAACGCATCACCGGGTTCGACATGCCGATCATGCCCCATGAGAAGATGATGCGGATCAGGATCAGCATCGAGTAGACGCTCAGGAAGCCGTAGAGCAGCGTGCCGATGAGCGCGACGATGCGCCCCTCGCGGCCGCGCATGTACATCCCGTAAAACGTGCCGAGCACGTCGTTCGACAAACTCAAGGCCAGCCAGCCGACGAGGATGACGATCAGGATCGTCACCAGCGGAGCCATGTTCGGCGAGAAGCCGAAGCCTAAGAGCGACCGCCGCACGGGGTTGACGAACGGGTCGGTCAGGCTACGCACCAAGAGCACGGGGCGGCTGAACGGGTTCAAGTCCGCGTAGTTCAGCAACAGGCGCAACGCCATCAACACGATGGCCGCGACGATCAGGCCGATGATGGCGACGTTGACGAAATAAGCGAGTGTCTCAAAGAAAATTTCCATATCAGTAGTTCAAACGCGCTGGCCGGATGAGTTGTTCAAATAAGTATCGCCCGCAACGCCCGCGCATGTTGCGATGATCAACTAACGGGCGGGGCGCGCGCCGAAGATCGCCGTGCCGACGCGCACCATCGTCGCGCCCTCCGCAATCGCCAACTCAAAGTCGTGGCTCATGCCCATCGAAAGTTCGCCGCGCCCCTCGCCGAACGCGCCGCGCCCTTGCCACTCGTCGCGCAACTCGCGCAGGCGGCGGAAGAAGGGGCGCACCTGTTCGGCCTCTTCGTAGAACGGCGGGAGCGTCATCAACCCCGCGAGACGGACGTGCTTGCACACGGCGGCGCGCTCGATCAACTCCGGCAGAGCGTCCACTGTCGCGCCCGCCTTCGACGTTTCACCTGCGAGGTCTACCTGCAAGAGCACGGGCAACTCCGCGCGTCCGTCCTCGGCGCACGCCCGTTCGAGACGCTCGATTAACTCCGCCGAGTCAATTGTGTGAATCACGTCGAAGAGTTTGACGGCGCGGCGTGCCTTGTTCGATTGCAGGTGTCCGATGAGATGCCAGCGCGGAGCGCTTGCGCCGCCCGTCCCCACGGCGCGGCCAATGGTCTCGATCTTACCTTCCGCCTCCTGCACGCGGTTCTCGCCGAAGTCCGCGACGCCCGCCGCGAGCGCGCTTTGCACCGCCTCGGCCGCGTGCGTCTTGCTGACGGCGATCAGCGTCACGTCTTCGGGCACGCGTCCCGCGCGGCGGGCACACTCTGCGATCCGCCCGCGTATCTCGTCCAGACGCGCGCCGAGCGCGTCACCTGTCTGTCGCACCGTTTCCGTCATTGCCGTCTTCGATTTACGCCTCGTTGGCTCAACTATAGCAAGCGCGGTGCGGCACGGCAACGCCGCCCTCCGCCGCCCGCCGCGCGGGAAACTTGCGCCACGCAACGCCCTTCCGAATCCCCTGCTTGACACCTTCGCGCCCCGCTCCGTATGATTCTTTCACGTTCACGCGGATGTGGCGGAATTGGCAGACGCGCAGGTCTCAGAAGCCTGTGATGGTGACATCGTGGAGGTTCGATCCCTCTCATCCGCATCGAAAGCAGAGGTCAGAGGTTAGAGGTCAGAGACCAGTTAAAGCAGTTTGCTTCTTAACTGAACTCCGACTTCTAACCTCTGACCTTTTTGTCTTAGTTGATTGCTTCCGAGGCGGCGTCCGCGGGCTGCGACGCGGTGCGTGCGTCCATGATGAGAAGCGGCTGCTCGTCGAAGAGCGTCGAGTTGATAAGCGTCTGCACCCAGTATTCGCCGGGCGTGTGGAAGGTGACGTTGACGAAGAAACTCACGTTGTCGGTGTGGCCGCCCTGCGCGATCTCGAAGGGCGCGGGTTCGGAGACGACGACGGGCTGCTTCTTGTCGGGCGACAGGATACGCACCTCCGAGAGATAACGCCCCTCGCCACGCCAGTGGTTGACGATGGCAAACTTGATCAGCGAGACGGGCATCTGCTGCACCAGCATGTTCTGAAAGACGCCGATCAACGACAACTTGTTGCCGACTTCCAAACGCACGTCGTCGCAAAAGATCGTGTAGGCCAGTTCGAGTTTAAGATTTTGATTCGCTGTGCTCATTCATTCTCCGATTCAGTTCAACTTTAGAAATACCATTCAAGCCCCGCTCAGGGCTAAACACTTCCGGCCAACAACTCTTTGAACTCCGCCTCGTCGAGGACGCGCACGCCGAGCGACTGCGCCTTGTCGAGTTTCGACCCGGCCTCTTCGCCCGCGACGACGTAAGTAGTCTTCTTGCTGACCGAAGAGGCAACGCGACCGCCGCGCGCTTCGATGAGCGCAGCGGCTTCGTCGCGCGTCAACGTTTCGAGTTTGCCTGTCAGGACGAAGAGCAAACCCGCGAACGCTTCCGTCTGTGCGCCGCCCGCGGTCGCTTCGATCTCCGTCCGCACGCCCTTGCCGCGCAGGCGTTCGCAGAGCGCCTGATTCCCTTCGTCCGCGAACCAATCGTGGACGCTCTCGGCAACCGTCAGTCCGATCTCCGGCACGGCGTCGAGTTCTTCAACGGTCGCCGCGCCGAGTCCTGCGAGCGTGCGAAACTGGCGCGCGAGTATGCTGGCCGTGCGCTCGCCGACGTGACGGATGCCGAGGCCGAAGACGAGTTGCGGCAGATCGCGCGTCTTGCTCGCCTCGATCTGCGCCAACAAGTTCGACGCGGATTTCTCCGCCATGCGTTCGAGCGCGACCAACTCTTCGTGCGTCAGGTCGTACAGCCCCGCCACGTCGCGCACCATTCTCTTCTGCACAAACTGATCGGCCAGCGCGTCGCCCAAGCCTTCGATTCGCATCGCGCGACGCGAGGCGAAATGGAGCAGGCGCGCTTTGAGTTGCGCCGGGCAATCCGCCGCCACGCAGCGCGACACCACCTCGCCTTCGGGGCGCGACACGACGCCGCCGCACACCGGGCACGCCTTCGGCAACTTGAAACGCTTCTCCTCACCCGTCCGCCGCGACTCGACCACGCGGATCACTTTCGGGATCACGTCGCCGCTCTTTTCGATGAGCACCCAGTCGCCTTTGAGCAAACCGAGCCGCTTGATCTCGTCTTCGTTGTGCAGGGTGGCGCGCGCCACGGTGCTGCCGGCGACGAGCACTGGTGCGAGCACGGCGACGGGCGTGAGCGCGCCCGTGCGCCCCACCTGCACGATGATGTCCAGGACTTGCGTCGTCGCCTGCCGCGCAGGGTACTTGTAGGCGATCGCCCAGCGCGGCGACTTGGCCGTCGCGCCGAACTCCTCCTGCAACGCCGCGGAGTTGACCTTGACGACCACGCCGTCAATCTCATACTCCAACTCGTCGCGCCGCGCCTCCATCTCGTTGCAAAACTCGATGACTTCATCAATCGAAGGGCAGAGTCTTTTATGACTGACCTGAAAGCCCGCGCGTTCCAACCACTCCAAGCCCTCGTAGTGTGTGGCGAAGGCTTTGCGGTCGCCGCCGATCACGTCGTAGGCGAAGAGAGCGAGGCGGCGGCGGTCAACGATCTTCGGGTCGAGTTGGCGGATCGTCCCGGCGGCGGCGTTGCGCGGGTTGGCGAAGCGCGGCTCTTCCGCCTCTTCGCGTTCGGCGTTGATGCGCTCGAAAGTTTTGCGCGAGAGGTAAGCCTCGCCGCGCACTTCAATGTTGGGGATGTTCGGGAAGTCAGCCGCGCCGCCGCCGTCTCTCAGGCGGAGCGGGATGCTGCGAATGGTGCGGACGTTCTGCGTCACGTCTTCGCCGCGCCGCCCGTCGCCGCGCGTGACGCCACGCGCGAGCAGTCCGCCTTCGTAGTGCAGAGAGATCGAGAGGCCGTCAATCTTCAACTCGGCGACGTATTCGAGGCGGCGGCCGTCGGCGAGACGTTTGACGCGTTCGTCGAAGGCGCGCAGATCTTCGATGTTGTAGCTGTTGTCGAGCGAGAGCATCGGGCGGCGATGCACGTACTCCTCGAAGCCCTCGGCGGGGCGGCCGCCGACGCGCTGCGTGGGGCTGTCGGCCGCCGCGAGTTCCGGGTGCTCGGCTTCGAGTTGTTGCAGACGCGACATCAGCGCGTCGTAGTCGGCGTCGGAAATTTCGGGGTTGTCGTAGACGTAGTAAAGCTCCTCGTGACGGCGCAACTCTTCGCGCAGTCGTGCGATCTCCTGTTCGGCCGCCGTGGTTGTGCCCGCGCCGCGGGTGGACGTTTTCGCCATGATGTCTGCTGCTGCTCTCGTGCTGTTCAAGACTTCTCTATTTTGAATTGGACGAACGACTCCATCGTTGACGACTCGCGGCGGTCGTCTTTCGCGATCTGCGCGAGGCGGTGGATGAGCCGCCCGAAATACTTGATGCCCTGCATGAAATCTTCGAGTCGGATGTTTTCGTCGGGCGCGTGCTGGTTCGACCCGGCGTAGCTGACGCCAAAGGAGACGAGCGGCGTCGGCGGCAACATGACGCCGCAGACTGCGCCGATAGGGCCGCTCGCCGGATCGAGCGGGTAGACGATGGGCGATGCGCCGTACACTTCCGTCGCCGACTCAATCGCCGCGCGCGCCACCGACGACCCGATGGAAGATTTGACGAACGGCGCGCTCGCGATCTCGTTGACCTCCACGTCCTCGAAGCCGCGCGCGTCGAGATGCGCGCGCAGGAGTGAGATGACGAGCGCGGGCGACAGATCGGGCACGAGCCGGAAGTCGAGCCGCGCGACGGCCATGCCCGGCAGCACGGTCTTCGCGCCCGCCTCGGTGTGGCCGGTCTGGATGCCGCAGATCGTGCAGGTCGGCCCGAAGATCAATTCTTTGGTCAGCGCGCGCCCGGTCATGCCGCGCACCCAGTGGTTGATCTTAAACTCGCGTTTGAGTCCGGCCTCGTCAATTTCGAGTTGCTTGAGCGACTTCGCATCCTCGTCGGCGATGGGCGCGACGTGCGACGAGAAGCCATCAATGGTGATGACGCCTTTCGGCGAGACGATGGTTGAGAGCGCCTGCACGAGATTCCACGCCGGGTTCGGCACGATGCCGCCCCACTTGGAATGTAAGTCCGTGCGCGCGCCGTAAGCGCGCAGTTCGAGGAACGTGATGCCTTTGAAGCCGAGGCTCAGCAGCAGTCGCTCTTTCGTGTCCTTGTAGCCGTCGTCCCAGATGCAGCCGTCGGCGCGCAGCATCTCCGGGTGCTCCGCCGTGAACTGGTAGAGGCTCGGGCTGCCCAGCCCGTCCTCGCCCTCCACGATGAAACGCAGGCACACCGGCAACTTGCCGAAAGTCTTCTGGTAAGCCTCGACCGCCGCGAGCCGCGCCACGAGGTCGCCCTTGCTGTTGGCCGCGCCGCGCGCGTACAACTTCCCGTCGCGCACCGCCGCCGCGAACGGCCCCGAAGACCATGCCGTCAACTGCCCGACCGGCTGCACGTCGTAATGGCTGTAGACGATGTAGCAATGCGACCCCGCGCCGAACTCGCCGTAGATGATCGGATAGCCGCTGCCGATCTTGAACGAGCGCGTGCCTGCGCCGATGCGCTGCATGGACTGTTCGACCGTCTCGGCCATCGCGCGCATGCCCGTGCCGCGCGCCGCCACCGAGGGCATGCGACACAACGCCTGCAACCGCTCGACGTAAGCGGCCGCGTGGCGTTCGACGTAACGATCAAAGCGGGCGAATGGCATAAGACAACAGTGACAAGAAATCAGTGACGAGTGACAAGTGACAAGTAACGAACGATAAGTGACGAGTGACAAGTAATAAGTTAAGAGTGACAGGTCAGAGAAAGAATCCGGCCGGGCGAGTGGCAAGGATTTAAAACTCGTCACTCGTCACTCGTCACTCGTCACTATAAAAGAGATACCGCGGGCGCGCGGGGTCACGCTCGAAACCGGCGCAGACGAGTCCGGCGGCGAAGTGTGCCTGAAACTCGGAGCGCACGCGCAAGAGTTCGCGCTCGGCCGCGCGGCCGTCCTCGCGGCGCAGCCGTTTCCAGTCGGGCGGAATCTCGACGGCGGCGGCGGGCATTGCGGCGACTTGCGCCGGACGCTCGCCCCGCGCGCAGGCTTCGACGCGCGGCGTGCGTAGTTCCCATTCGGCGATCAGGCGGTCGCTGTCGAGGTTGAATTGTTTCCCCTCTGCGAAGGCTTCCGTCCCGGCGTCCCAGCCGTAGAAGTTGACGCCGTAGGAACGCACGACCACGCCGAGCCGGTTGAGGTTTAAGTAAGCGTTGCGCGCCTGCATCGGCTCGAACGTCCAGCGGATGAAGTTGCGCCCCTCTGAAAGCGCGCGCTCGCGCTGCGCCCACTTGAGCCGCGCGCCCAAGCCACGGTTCTGATAGGCAGCCGCGACGGCCATCATGTGCGAGTAGCCGATGATCTCCGCGCCGCGCACGGCGACGAGGTGATGCACAAAACCGACGAGTTCGCCGCTCGCCGCCCCGGCATACGCGCCGAGAATCCAGCCGCCCGCCAGACGCGAGACGATCAGGTGACGGCGCGGCGAGAGTTCGAGATCGGGCATGTCGAACACCTCGCGCTGCAAGCGCACGCACGTATCAAACTCCTCGATTGTCGTGCATTCGCGGATCAGCACGTCGTCGTCGCTGCTGCCGCCCGCGCGCTCAACTGTTTCCGTCTGCCGTGACATCGAAGCTCAAACCTTTCCGCAAGCGTGTGCCGGGTGAAACTCTGATGATAATAATTCAAACGGACGTTCTCGTGTACCACGCTTCGGCGACGCGCGCGATGCGACGTTCGCGCGTGCGCTCGACGATGTCGGGCGCGAAGTTGATCACGACGAGGCGACCGGGCGCGCGGTAGCGTTCGTCCACGGCGTCGCGCAGTTCTTCTACTAACGCGGAAGAGTTGCCGGTAATTTTGAAGAGGACAAGTTGCGCCACTCCCGCGTGTTTCAAGAGCCAAGCCGTCTTGCGCATGGCCGTCTGCCCGCACTCGCCCCAGAAGGCGAACGGGAGCGCGAACCCCGCGCTGCTGTCCGTGCGCGCCACCAGATCGGGTTTGTAACGCAAGCCCACGCGCTGCTCGATCTCCAGCGCGGGAAACTCCCCGACGTACATCGCGTAGCCGAGCGCCTTCATCAACACGTGCTCGTAACTCTCTCCCGTCCGCTGCCACAGGCGCACGCGCCGCCCCGCCAGTTCAAAGTCGTAATGCATAAACGAATTTCAAGTTTCAGGTTGCTGGTTTCAAGTTAAAGACCGGGGAACTTTTCAGACTTGAAACCTGAAACCTGGAACTTGAAACTCACTACTCCTTCGTCGGGTAGGCCGGGAGTTCGAGGCGGACGGTGAGACCGCGCGGCGCGGCGGTGTCGAGCGTGACGCGTCCGTCGAGCACGGCGACGAGGCGCTGCGCGATGACGAGGCCGAGTTCGTTCATGTTCGTGCCGTTCTCGTTCGGCGCGTCCATCTCGACGGCATCGAAGATGTGCGCGGCGTCGGCCAGCGGTTCGCCCTCGTCGCTGATCTCGATGCACAGTTCGGACGGCGTGCGCTTGAAGGCGTAGACGTGCACGGTCGCGCCTTCGGGGCTGCGCCCGATGGCGTGTGCGAAGAAGTTGTAGAGCACTTGCCGGAGTTTGCCCTCGTCGGAGACGACCGTGCCGCAGTCGGGCGCGGTGGTGCAGTCGAGCGTCACGTCCTTCTTCTCGGCGAGGCGCGCGACCGCGCCGCACGTCTCGCGCAGCATCTCGCGCACGTAGAATTCGTGGAGGAACAGTTCCGCCTGCCCGGCTTCGAGGCGCGAGAGATCAACGAGTTGTTTCAAACTCGACTTGAGTTTGAGGCCGGAGTTCTGAATTTTTTCGCAGAAGCTCTGCTGCTTCGGCGTCAGGTTTTCGTGTTCGAGAAGAATTTCCGAGAAGCCGAGGATGGCCGTCAGCGGCGTGCGTAGTTCGTGCGACATGCGCGCGAGAAAGAGCGAGCGATAACGCGCCACGCGCTGCAACTCAAGGTTGGCCTCTTCGAGCGCGCCGCCACGCTCGCGCAGTTCCTCGACGAGTTGTTCGATCTGCTCGCGCTGCTCCTTCATCGCGGCGGCGCGGCGCGCGTTGCCGAGCGCGATGACGAGGGGCGCGGCGATGAAGTGCAAGCCCCGGTCGGCCGCGCGCAGGCGTTCCGGGTGCGACGAGACGGCGACCAACGCGCCGATCACCGCGCCGCGCGCCGTGATCGGCAACGCGAAACCGGCCTTGATGCCCGTCTCCGCGAAGAGCGCGCGGGCTTCGTCGGTCGCCGCGTCGCCCGCCTCCGCTTCGTCGAGCCACACGTGACACTCGCGCCCGCTCACTTCCACAAATTCCGCGAGTCGCTGACCGACGCGTCGCCCGTTCGACTCGTCCATGTGCGGGTGCGAGTGCATCGCGCTCTCGTGCAGCCGCCCGTCTTCGCCGCGCAGGTACGTGATGAGACAGCAGAGATTCCAGTGGCGCAACAGGATTTCGGAGAAGGCCGCGCAGACCGCCGCCTCCGTCGCATACTCGCCCGGCGCGAAGACCTGCGCGTAGAAGATGTCCACGACCTCCGCGCCGAGCGCGTTCAACTCGTCCGACACCTGAGCGGCTTCCCCGCCGGAGAACATCTCCAAACTCTTCTCAGCCCGTGCGTTCATGCGACAGAAACAGTTAAACGTCCCGCCTTCGAGGGACAACCGAACCTGCTTAAATTGTCGAGAGTAACTTGTTGTCCGAGACTATAGTGCGTCGCTCGCACGGGTGTCAACGAAGGGCAAGGACGAGGGATGAGGGATAAAGGATGAAGAGAAAAAATCAACCTTTGTGGAGACTTTACTTGTTCGTCCCTCGTCCTTCCACCCTCATCCTTTAGCTATGCTATGATGCCTGTGGAGGAAGTTCCACCTTTACCTGCTCGATGAACGGTCACCTGCGCGAGCGCCCACTCGCCGAACTCATCAGGGAAATTAACGCCGCCAAACTCTCCGGTGCGCTGCGCCTCGCGCGCGAACGCGTGCAGGCCGTCGTCTATGCGGAGGCGGGCGAGATCGTCTTCGCGCGCTCGAACCTGCGAGTCCACCGCCTCGCGGTCTGCCTGCACCGCTGGGGCGTGTTGGCGGAAGAGAAACTGTCGGCGCACGTGACGGAGTTCATGTCGGACGCCGAAGCGAGCGCGTCGCTCGTCGCGGCGGGCGCACTGACCAAAGACGCGCTCGCCAAACTGCACGCGCGGCAGGCGGCCGACGTGCTGCGCCCGCTCCTGTTGTGGACGGACGGCACTTGGAGTTTCGACCCGCGCGCGCGCCTCGTCGAAGAAGTGCGCTGCAAGCTCGACGCGCGGCAACTGCTCCTTGAAGCCGCGCGCCAACTGCCCGCCGAGTACGTCGCCGCGCGTCTCGACGCCGACGCGGAAATCATCTCGCCCGTCAACGCACCGCCCGCGCAGGTTCAACTGCAACCGCTCGAAGGCTTCGTCCTCTCGCGCGTCGAGACGCCGCTCGCGCTCGGCGAACTGCTCGCCGTCAGCGGCCTGCCCGAAGCCGAGGCGCGGCAATCCATCTACGCGCTCGCTCTCGGCGGTCTCATCGCGCGCGCCGGTTGGACTAACGCCCTCGCGTCGTCCGCCCCCGCGCACAGCGGCGCGGCAGACCCCGCGGCGGCTGCGGTTGCGACGAAGACCGACGCGCCGGGCGTGGCCGAACGTGTCGAAGCCGAACCCGTCGCGGCGAAGTCCGACGCGCCGCCCGATCCGCGCGCCGAAGTTGACGCGCTGTTCGCGCTCGTCACCGACACGGACAACTACCGGATTCTCGGCGTCGGGCGCGACGCCGCGAGTTCCGAGATCAAACGCGCTTACTACGCGCTCGCCAAACGCTTTCACCCGGATCGTTTCGCGCGCGACGCCGACGCCACGCTCCGGCCGCAGATCGAGGCCGCCTTCGTGAAGATCACGCAGGCTTACGAGACGCTCCACGATGCGCGCGCCCGTTCCGCTTACGATCTCAAACTCGGCACGCAAGTCGGCGCGCCCGCTTCGTCGCAGTCTTCCGGCCGCGCCGACTCTGCCGCCACCAACTCCCACCTCTCGCGCGAACAACGCGCCGCCGAGAGTTTCGCGCAGGGCGTCGCCGCGCTCAAACAGAACAATTTGTCGTCGGCCGTCACGCTGCTCGGCGAGGCCGCGCGGCTCGCCCCGCAGCAAGCGCGCTATCAAGCCTTTTACGGCAGCGCGCTGGCGCGCGACGTGCGCACGCGACATCAGGCAGAGGCCGCCTTGCAGACCGCGATCAAACTCGACGGCCGCGACCCCGCCTACCGCGTCATGCTCGCCGAACTCCTCCGCGCCCTCGGCCAGACGCTGCGCGCCGAACGCGAACTCGAACGCGCCCTCGCCCTCGACCCCAACCACGACGCCGCCCGACGCCAACTCAATCAACTCAGGAAAACGAAAAGTAAATGACGAGTGACAAGTGACAAGTGACGAGTGATAAGTGATAAGTGACAAGTGACAAGTGATGAGTGATGAGTGATGAGTCGGAAGCAAACGTATTCAGAGTTAATCAACGCGCCGGGCGCGACGGCTTTTCTATTCACGATTTACGATTTACTATTCATCTTATTCTGACTTGTCACTTGTCACTCGTCACTTGTCACTATAAAAACTATGGCTTCCATTCAAACGAAGGTATCGGACGAAGACGGGATCGCGCGTGAGGCGTTCACGCGTCTGGCGGCGGCGGCTGACGAGTTTGAAGGCTACGCCCACCCGCACGCGGAACGGATCGCCGCGCTCTGTAGCGAGTTGGCGAAGTTGTTCGGGCTGGGTCGTGCGGATCGCGCGTCGCTGCGTCTCGCCGCGCTCGCGCACGATCTGGGCGAGATGGCGATGCGGCGCGATTACATCCACCGCGCCGCGCCGCTCACCTTCGAGGAACGGCTCGATCTGGCGCGTCACCCCGTCATCGGCGAACAGGAGGCCGCGCGTGCAGGAGCAGACCGCGGCGCGCAACTGCTCGTGCGCTGGCATCAGGAATGGTGGAACGGCGCGGGCTACCCCGACGCGCTCTCGCGTGAACAGATTCCGCTCGCCGCGCGCATCCTACGCGTCGCCGACGCCTACGCCGCGCTCACCGACGCGCGCCCCTACCGTCCCGCGCTCACAGAGGCCGACGCGCGCCGTCATCTTACGGAGTGGGCGGGCTTGGAGTTCGACCCGCAGGTCGTCCGCGCCTTCCTCTCGCTCGACAACCTTCCCGCCCTGCGTTCCTACGCGCGCCGCGAAGAAGAGGCGACACCGGCCATCGTCGAGACGATGCCGGACGCACCGGCGGCCGACGCTACAGCAGATAATGTTGACGCTTGGAACATCAGCGGCCACATCCCTGAGAGGGGCGAGAACCCTTACGTCGCGCGCACCGTCGAACCCGCGCCGGAAGCCGCAACGGTTGACGGCGCGCAACACACCGTCGGCAATCAAAACTCCAATAGCAATCAAAACTTTGACAGCAACCGCGACTCCGCCGGTTTCACGAAAGCCGACACAGACCGACATGACTGATTATTCCGATGCAACGCCGCGCGGCTGGCTCGCCTTCGAGTTGAGCGTCTTGCGCCGCCTCCGCTTTCGCTCACTCATCAACCCGTTCGCGGGCGAACCCGATCTGGAAACTCACGTCAAGCGTTGGGGCGTCCGCGTCGCCGCCAACGACGCGGCGCGTTGGAGTTGGATCAAGACAATCGCCCGCGTCGAAAACAACGGCGAGCGTTTGAGCGAAGGCGATCTCGACACGTTGCTCGAAGACGTGTATGTGCCGCGCCACAAGTTGCACAACCCGGCGCTGCGCCGCTGGTTCGGCGAGACGGACGCGTGGTGGTTCGACAACCTGCGCGTGAACGCCGAGCGACTCGACGGCGAGATCAAACAATCGCTCGCGCTCAACCTCGGCATGCTGACCGGCGACTACGCGCTCTCCTTCGACGAAGGCACGCGCGAACTGCGCCAGCCGCTCTCGCGCGTGCTGCGCCGCCTGCACGAAACAATCGCGCCGCCCTTCGACAACGGCCAGCCCAACACGAGCGCGAACAAAGACGCGCGCCGTTTCGTCGCAGAGCAGCGCGGCGATCTCCTCTTCCTGCGCCTGCCCGCGCCCGCACGCCGGGGCGGCGCGTCGGGGCGCACTTCCCTCCCCGCTTGGCGCGAGGAATGGGTGCGCGGCGGCGCAGAATTTTGGGATGAGTTTGAAGCGGCGCACGCGGGACAACTCGGCGGGCGCGTCGAGACCAAGCAGCAATACCTGACGCTCATCGAAGAGCTGCTCGAAGCCGCCGCGCACCTCAAGTCGTGGGCCATCGCGCACACGGAAGGCGGCTACACGACGACCGAAGAACTCGTCGAAACCATCCGCCGCGTCCGCAAAGTCGAAACCGTCTACACCAAAGACTTCTCCGAACTCCTCGGCGCGCGCGCCACCATCATCACAACTTAAGAGCAGTGACAAGTGACAGGTGACAGGTGACAAGTTAAGAAGCTTGTTGCTTTAACTTGTCACTTGTCACCTGTCACTTGTCACTGCTCTCAATAGCTCTTGATGATGACGACCGTTTGGTCATCGTCGCGCTCTTGGCCGCTTGTCCAGTTGTCCACTTCGGTGAAGATCAGGCGGCGTATTTCGTCGGCCGTCTTGTCGCGGTTCTGGCGGACGAGGTGTGCGAGGCGGTGTTCGGTGTACTCTGCGCCGCGCGGGTTGTCGGCCTCGCTGATACCGTCGGAGTAGATGACGAGCACGTCGCCGCGTTCGAGCGTGGCGCTCGCTTCGGTGTAGCGCGCCCACTCGAACGCGCCGAGCACCGTCCCGCCTTCGGTGAGGTGTTCGATCGTGCCGCCCGCGCGGACGAGCAGCGCGTCATTGTGTCCCGCGTTGGTGTAGCGGAGTCGGCGCGAGTCGTCGTCGTAGAGCGCGATGAAGAGTGTGGCGAAGCGGTTCGAGTCGGTGCTGTGGCAGAGTTGCTCGTTGATGCTCGCGGCCATCTGCTCGACGGCGCACGACACGTCCACGCCCGTCACGCCGCACGGCATATCAACGCCAACGCTGCTGCTGCTCTGCCCGCCGCCGAGCGTCGCGGACGCGGTGGCGGCGCGCGAGGCGGCACGCATGCGTTCGGCGAGGATGGTCGCCTGCGCGCGCAGCGAGGCTTGCAGGTTCGACATGACGAGCGCGGCGGAGATGCCTTTGCCCGCCACGTCGCCGAGCGCGAAGGCGACGAGGCCGGGCGCGATCTCGACGTAGTCGTAATAGTCGCCCGCCACGCCGCGCGCCGCGCGGCACTCACCCACGATCTCTGCTCCGAGCAGGCGCGGCACTTTGCGCGGGAAGAGTTGCGCCTGCACCTCGGCCGCGATCTCCACCTCGCGCTCTAAGCGTTCGTGCTTGACGCGCTCCTGCAACAGCGACTCGATGTTGGCCGACATGTCGTTGAAGGCTTCGGCAAGTTCGCCGAGTTGGTCGCGCGAGCGGACGCGGACGCGGTGCGAGAAGTCGCCGCGCTTGATGAACTCGGTCGCGCGGTAGAGCTTGTGCACCGTGCCCGTGACGGCGCGCGTCAGCCACGCGGCGGACAGCAGCGCGAGCAGTTCGAGGATGAGGAAGACGACGGCGACGAGCAGGAACGTCCCCTGGAAGAACTTGCCGAGTTCGTTCTCCTCGAAGAGTTGGTTCGCCATCGCGAACGCGGAAAACTTACAGAGGAACGCGCCGCGCTGCGACACCGCGCCGTCCGGCCAACTCGTCGCCGGGAGCACGATCATCGAACTCGTGTTCACCTCGTCGCCCAACTGATCCCGGCGGAAGTCTATGACGATGCGGCGCGCGCCCTCTGCGAGTTCGATCTGCCGCTCATCGTCGCGGTTAATTTGCCGCACGCCCCGCGGGCCGATGGAGATCGAACTGCCCCACCAGCCGCGATTGAAGTTGATGGCGGCGATGTCCGCGCCGAGGAAGAAGGGGTGGACTTGCAGGTCTGTGTTCAGACGCAGTTGCTCGACGAACACGCGGCTCACGGGCATGACGAACAGCAGCGACACCTCGCGGTCGCCGTCGCGCGCGCGCACGAACGCGCGCATCGAGGGCGTGCCGAACGCTTCCGTCGGCGACGCGGGCGGCACGTAGGCGAAGCCGCGCCACTCGTCGCGCGCGCGCAGCCACGCGGGCAGCGGCGCGCCGACCGGCGTCTCGTCGCCGCCCACGCCGCGCACGCGCACGTCTTGTGGCTCGCTCGTAAACTGCGCGGGCTTGGTTTCGTCCACACGGCCGCCCGCGCCCGCGCTCCACACCGCCACGCGCGCGCCCGGCAGAGACGGTTGAAGCAGCGTGACGCGTTCGTCGAGCCAAGCCTGTTGCGCGGCGCGGCTGCCGCTGCCGTCGCCGTTGTTTTGCGGCAGGCGCAGGAAGGCTTCGGCGAGCGTGCGCGCGTTGGCGTGCGCCTGCGTCTCTTTGTCCACGAGTTGCACGCGGACGACGCGGTTCATCACCTGACTCAAGCCCACGAAGTCAACCATCGCGGCCAGCGTGATGAGCAGCACGATGGGCGTCAGCCCGACAAACAGATAGGTGATGACCAGACGCCTTCTGACTCGCCACATCACACGCTGCTTCAACCAGCGCAGGCCGACGAGGGCGTAATACGCCGCCGTGAAGTAGATGAGCAGGAGCGCGACCGGAAACACGCGACCGACCAAGCCTTCGCGGTAGAAGCGACTGTTGTGAAGCAGCAACCAGACGACGAACAACGCCGCCGACAAGACGGCCGCGTGCGGCATCACGCGTCGCAACCACGCGCGCGTCCCTTCGATTATTTGTTTCAGGCTCTCCATCTGATGCTGCAATTCGCGCCGTCTCAAGTTCCCAACTTGTACGTCCTCACCGACAGGCGTGTTTCAGCCAGTTAAGACGGGCGCGATGTGTCAAACGTTTCGCTCTCAGCGCGATCGAGTGTGGCCTCACGCTTCGCTGAGCGCGCGGACGTGGGCGCGCGCCGTCGCGCCGAGCGTCGCCAGATTGTAACCGCCTTCGAGGCAGGAGATGACGCGCCCCTTGCACGTGCCCGCCGCCCACTCCTTCACCGTGCGCGTCATCTGCACGAAGTCTTCGTCTTCGAGGAGCAACTGGCCGAGCGGGTCGCCCGCGTGCGCGTCGAAGCCCGCCGAGATGATGATGAGGTCGGGCGTGAACTTGTCCGCGATCTCTTCGAGGGCGGCGTCGAACGTGCTGCGGTGAACGCGCGCCGAAGTCCCCGCTTTCAAAGGGACGTTCAAGGTGTAGCCGCGCCCGCGCCCCTGCCCGTTCTCGCCGCGCGAACCCGTGCCCGGATACCAAGGGTACTGGTGCGCGGAGAAGAAGAAGACTTTCGGGTCGTCGTAGAAAATCCCCTGCGTGCCGTTGCCGTGATGCACGTCCCAGTCAACGACGGCGACGCGCTCGATCTCCGACGGGTAGCGTGACTGCGCGTAACGCGCGGCGACGGCGACCGTGTTGAAGAGACAGAAGCCCATCGCGTTCTCGCTCGTCGCGTGGTGGCCGGGCGGGCGCGCAGGCACGAAGGCGTTGCGCGCCTCGCCCGACATGATCGCGTCCACGGCGCGGCACGCCCCGCCCGCCGCGCGCAAGGCCGCGTCGAGCGAACGCATCGAGACGATGGTGTCGGCGTCGAGATAGCCGCGCCCTTCGCTGACGGCGCGTTCGACGCGTTTGAAGTGTTGCGGCGTGTGCGCGGCCTGCACGTCGCCGCGCGGCGCGGGCGGGGCTTCGAGTTCCAGCAACGACGCCCACAACTTCGCATCATCGCGCAGAGCGTCCATCACGGCCACGTAGCGCGCGGGGCTTTCCGGGTGGTTGTCGCCCGTGTCGTGCTGCTCGAACACGGGATGATGAATGATGGCCGTCTTCATAGACGCGGATTATGCGAGAGCGCGCGGGCGAGGTCAAACAAAGGGATGAGGGCAGCAGGGTGAGGGATGAATAAGAAAAGGCACTCACTTGCTTGAATGCTTTTATTCATCCCTCATCCTTCCGCCCTCATCCCTACCTGTACGGCTACCATGCGCGGCTGTAGTAAAACTCTTCCGGCGCGAAGTCATGCTTATGTTAAAGTGACGGGAAATTTGCGTTTTCACACGACTTGTCAGGCGTCGCCTCGCGGAATAGGATTTGCACCATAAAGAGGGCGTGATGCGTCTCTCCCATAACCATTTTTCGGGAAGAGTTAATTATCAGGAGACATTCGACATGAAAAGATTACTTGCAACTCTGGCGTGCCTCGTCCTTTTGGCGACGATGCTACTGCCCGCCGATGCTTCGGCGCAGGAACGCCGCAGACGTTCACGCTTCGGCCGTAAGGCGCGCACGGCGGCCATCATCGGCGGCGGCGGCGTGGCGGGCGCGCTCATCGGCGGTAAGAAGGGCGCAGCCATCGGCGCGGGCGGCGCGGGACTCTACGCCTTCAACCGCAAGGCCGCGCGGCGTCGCTTCAAAGGCCGCACGCGCACCATCGGCACGGTCGCCAGCGGCACGGCTCTCGGCGCGGGCGTCGGCGGCGCGGTCGGCGGCAAGAAGGCCGCCATCGGCGGCGCGGTCGCGGGCGCGGCGGGCAGCGCGCTCTACCGGCGCAGTCAACGTCGCCGTCGCAACTAAACAGACTCACGCAAAAGAGAGTGGCCGTTCGAATATACCGGCCACTCTCTTTTCGCGTGTCCCCTGAATCCGGCCTCGCACGTTAACAACTTAATCCAACCTCGCGCGCATTAAATTCCGACCGAACCATTTATTTAGGAGACGAACTTTTATGTCACACGACGAAGAGCAGCAACGCCGCAGCCGCGTGGTGGTAGAGACGCCGACCGCGCGCCGCGAGGAAGTCTACACGCGCACGACGCGCACGCCCGATCCGGATCGCGGCGGTTTCTCGACGGCCACCGTCGCCATCGTCGCGCTCGTCGCCATCGCGGCCACGGCGCTCATCCTCTTCTTCTGGATGAACAGCGGGACGGACGCGACGAACACCAACGTCAACATCGCCACCGCGCCGCCGACGCCGTTGCCGACCGTGCCGACGCCGCTCGTCGTGCAGCAACAGCCCATGCAGCAGCCGCCCATCATCGTGCAACAACCCGCGCAGACGCAGCCCGCGCCCGTCATCATCGAGCAGCAAGCGCCGCCCCCCTCAGTCGTCACCACCGCGCCCGCGGCCAACTCCGGCGCGGACGACGCCGCGCTCGAATCCAGACTCAACAAGAGTTACACGGACGATCCCGATCTCGTCGGCATCACCGTCACCGTCGTCGGCGGCAAGGCCACGCTTATCGGTTCGGTCAAATCTCAAGCACTCAAAGATCGCGCCGAACGCCTCGCCAACGCCGTCCGCGGCGTCCGCAACGTTGACAACAAACTGATGGTCGAAACCGCGCCTTAAAGCCAGTGACAAGTGACGAGTGACAGGTGACGAGTTAAAGACAAGTAAATCGTGAAGCGTCAATGATGAATAGAAGAAGGCCGTTTTTACTATTCATCATTGACGCTTCACGATTTAGGGCTGTTTTAACTCGTCACTTATCACTTGTCACTTGTCACTGGCTTAGTATCCTTCCGTGTGCTCGCGGAGCCATTCGTTGAGTTCTTCGTCAGTCGGCTCGCGCCCCAACTCGTCGCGGAGTCGGCCGCGCAGGTATTCACGCTCGCGCGCGGCGGCCTCTTCGAGCGAAGCGTCGCCATCGCTGCCCGCCGTAGTCTCCGCGTCGCCCGTCGAAGTCTCAGCCTCTCCTTCCGCCGTTGCGGCGTCTTGATCCGGCGGCCGGGTCTCGTGTCCGCCGTCGTCCGAAGTCTCTTGTCCGCCGTCGCCCGTTTGCGTAGAAACCATTAGTTCGCTCCTCCCTGATTTTATCTCAACATCATAGCGACAACTGCCGGACGCTCATCTCGCCCGTCAGCGTCGAAGCCTCGACGACGAGCGCGGCCGCCTCGCCGCGAATCTCCAGCCGCCGCATCTCATCTCTCGCCAGCAAGCGCACCTCTTCGATCAAGCACCCGGCCGGAGCGGGCGTGACGCGCGCGAAACTGTCGCCTTCGGTCTCGCCGTCGTGCAGACGCCGCAACTCCTCTACGAGCCGCGCGCGTTCCTCTGCGCCGACGTTCAACTCTCGCAGCGCGAGCGACTCCGGCACGAGTCCCATCTCGGCGTCGGCATAAATCATCCAGATGAACCCGATGTCAAGCGACAGGTGCAGCGCGTCGTCGGCTGCGAAGTAGCCGAGCACGGTCGCGCCGACCACGTGCGCGATGACGTGATCCTGATGCGTCCCCGTCTCTCCCGGCCTCCACTCATCCGTCATAAAATTTACGGCGCGACCACCGCCGCCGCAGTATAAACCCGACCCGCGCCCGTCCAAAGAAGAAGGGCGACCAACCGCACGCTGGCCGCCCTCCCGATTTTAACCCTTGCACGTCAACCCGCTATTTGCACTTCGAGTAGCCGCAGTCGCGGCAGAAGTCGCAGCCGGAGGCGTGTTCGAGTTGGCCGCGGCATTCGGGGCATTCGCTGATCAGCGAGTAGTTGTTGTTGGCGGGCTTCGCCTGCGGTGCGGCGGGGAGTTCCGCGCCGGCGGCCGTCTGCGCGTAAGCGAGCGCGCGCGCCGAGTCGGGTTGATTTTGCAGGCGGCGGCTCGTCAACAGGAGACACTCGGCGACGGCCTGTTCGGGGCTGGTTAAGAGACGCTCGTTGAACCAGACGGAGTGCGTGCCGATCACTTTGTTGAGACTGCGCGCGACTTCGCGGTCGTCGAATCCGCCGCGCAGCATCTTCGAGGCGAGCAGGCCGACGCCGCCGGAAATCGGGCCGGTGGCGAAAACTTCGAGGATCATGCGCCCGTCGTGATTGACCGTGACGTAGAGGTTCTGCCCGTCGAAAGGGATGCGCCACGTCGCGCCCTGCAACTCGCGCGGGCGTTCCACCTGAACCGGCTGCGCGGGGGCGACTGCGGCGGGCGCAGCGGCAGACGCGGAAGTTGAAACGCGCGGCGTCTGCGCGACGGAGACGATGCTGCTGTCACCTGTCGCCGTCTCGCCGGAGAGCGGTTCGGCCACGGCGACTTCGTTGACGACGGCCGCATCGCACGCGATCTCGCCCTTCGGCTCCGCGCCCTTCATGCTGGAGAGCACCTGCGACTCGCGCGAGCCGTCGCGGTAATAGCTGACGGCCTTGCAGCCGAGTTCGCGACCCAGACGATAGAGGCGGTCAACCGATTCAAGCGTGTCGTCGGCCGCGCCGTTGCAGGTCTTCGAGACGCCGTTGTCTACGTGACGCTGCGCGGCGGCGAGCACGTGGATGTGCTGCTCCGCGCTGATGGACATCGCCGAGATGAAATAGTCGGGCAGTTCCCGCTCGTGCTCGACGACGTACTCGGAGGCGTAATCAATCGAAGCCTGATCGGTCTGGTCAACTTCGATGCCGAGGGCGCGCGCGGCGACCGTGTGGACGTAGGTGCGCTTGCCGAGCGTGTCCTGCCGGACGTAAGCCCAGGAGAAGTTCGGCTCGATGCCGGAAGAAGTTTCAGCGACAAGCGAGATCGTGCCCGTCGGCGCGATGGTGGTCGTCTCGTAGTTGCGCGGCGTGAGCATGTCGGCGGGGATGCCGATCTCATCGAGCAGAAACTTGTCGTAGGCTTCCTTGTTCGGCTGGTACTCCGGGAACACCCCGCGCTCCGCGCCGAGGCGGCACGATTCGAGCCACGCCTCGCGGCGCACGAAGCTCATCAACTCGTCCATGAAGTCAATCGAATCGGGCGAGCCGTAAGGGATTTCGAGTTGCAGGCAGAGGTCTGCGAAACCCATCACGCCGAGGCCGACCGGGCGCGTGCGCTTCACCACGTCGTCAATCTCCGGCAGCGGCCACGAGCACACGTCAATCACATTGTCGAGGAAGCGCGTGCTCCAACGGATCGTCTCGCCGAGTGCTTCCCAATCAACGCGCTCAACCGGGTCGTAGAACTTCGCCACGTCAACCGAGCCGAGGTTGCAAGAGTTGTTGAAGTGGAGGGCTTGCTCCGCGCACGGGTTCGTCGCGTAGATCGGCCCCATACTTTTGATCATGTGGTTGTGGCGGTTCACTTCATCAATGAAGATGACGCCCGGCTCGGCGTAGCGATGCGCGGAGGCCACAATGCGATTCCAGATGTCCGGCGCGTAGACCATGCCGGGGCGCGGCGGCGCTTCGAGCGTCGCGTCAGAGAGATCGGCCGACGCGAACGCGGCCTTGTCGCGGAAGGTAACGGTCGAACCGTCAGGCCGACGGTAGACGGCGTAGTCGCCGTTCGCCACCGGGTCGTGCACCGGCTCCGTCCACGGCTCGCCGTCGAAGCTGAGTTGATACCATTCCTTTTTCTCCACCGCGTCGAAAAACTTGTCCGTGACGGTGACGGAGATGTTGAAGTTGGTCAGGCTGGTCTGATCGTTCTTGGCGTGGATGAAGCGAAGAAGGTCGGGATGATCCACGCGCATGATGCCCATGTTCGCGCCGCGACGCACGCCGCCCTGCTTCACCGTGTCGGTCGTCGTGTTGAAGATGTTCATGAACGAGACGGGGCCGGAGGCGACGCCGTGCGTCGAGCGCACCATCGCGCCGACGGGGCGCAGCTTCTCGAACGTGAAGCCCGTGCCGCCGCCCGTCTGGTGAATGATGGCGGCGTCGGTGGCGGTCTTCATGATGCCGGCGATGGAGTCGGGCACGTCGAGGACGAAGCAGGCCGCGAGTTGGCCGTTGGGCTTCCCGGCGTTGACGAGACAGGGCGTGTTCGGGACGAACTCGCGCCGCAACATGATCTCGGACATGCGGCTGTAGAACTCGTCGCGCTTCTCCGCATCGGCCTCCGCCAGGCTGACGTGGCCGACGACGCGGCGCACCACGTCCGGCCACTCCTCAATCGGATTCCCCTTCGCGTCCTTCAGCGAGTAACGCTTGCTGATCACCTTGCGGGCGTTGAGGCCGAGTTCATGGCTCTGCTTCGACGCGCGGCGGGCGGCGGTCGCGGGCATCGGATTGCCTTGGGGGGCGTTCGGCTCGACAACTGTGCTCATCTTCTAATTCGCCTTTCCCGCGCGGCATTTTTGGGCGCGCGAGTCCTCGTCTGTGCTTTATCAATCCGGCGCGGGCAGCACGCGCGCCGTGGACTAAATGTGTTATCGGAAACTGCGGTTGGCTTGAACGTTAAGCGATAGTTTTCCGTGCCGAACGCGCTTCGGGAGTCGCGCCTTTTCGGCCTTCGACGTTCTCGTCATCAAGCGGAGCGGAGTATACATAGCTCGTAGTGGGCTGTCAATACCCAGCCCCAACATATTGTATCAACTTTTCTTTTCAGCGGAATATCGTGGACACTTTAAGAGTTTACCTTAACCCAACTCGAACCCGCCGCAAAGCATCAAAACAGTTCCTTTCGCCCCGTTTTAGCGGGCGGGTCGAAGGTTTCGGGCGCGTTAAAAAAACTTTTTCAGACCGGCGAAAATTTTATCGGTCACCGGGTGTTGACGGACACCGTGCGGACGTCCGGCGGGTGTCGAAATAAATGACGAGGGGAAGAAACGTGAGCGACGAAGGACAGAAGATGAATGCGGACTCTCTGGTGCGCGCGACGGCCGGGGACGGCGGCGTGCGTTGCATGGCGGCGGTGACGACGAATCTTGTGGCCGAAGCGGTGGCGCGTCACCAGACTTCGCCGACCGTGGCCGCCGCGCTCGGCCGCACGTTGACGGGCACGCTCCTGCTCGGCGCGGGACTCAAGGAACTGGATCGACTGACGGTGCAGCTCGTTTGCGACGGGCCGGTCGGCGGCATCACGGCCGAGGCGAACGCGCGCGGCGAGGTGCGCGGTTACGCGCGCAACCCGGCGGCGAACCCCGACTTGAACGGGAACGGCAAGTTCGACGTGAGTTCCGTCGTCGGCACAGGGATGTTCTACGTCACGCACGAGTCGGGCTACGAGATCGGTTTGTACACAGACCCGTACCGCGGCGCAGTCCCCATCGTGTCGGGCGAGATCGGCGAGGACTTCGCTTACTACCTCGCCAAGTCGGAACAGATCCCCTCGGCGGTGACGCTCGGCGTCTACATGCGCGCACGTGTGGACGGCTCGACGTACGCCGAGGCGGCGGGCGGGCTGATGATACAGGTGATGCCGGGGGCGGACGAAGGGATCATCGAAGCCATCGAGGACTCAATCGGGCGCGGCCCGCACACCACGACGTTGATCCGTGAGGGCGCGCGCCCCGTGGACTTGCTGCGCGCCGCGCTCGGCAGCATCCCCTTAGAAGTGTTGGAGGAGAAGCGCGTCAGCTTCGCCTGCACGTGTTCGCACGAGCGCGCCGTCTCTTTGATCTCCTCGATTGATCGCGCGGAGTTGGAGACGATCCTGCGTGAGGACAAAGGCGCGGCGATGACCTGCCACTTCTGTAACGAGACTTACCGGCTGGGCGAAGCCACGCTGGAAGATATTCTGGCGGTGAGAGGTTAAGAGTAAGCGGTAAGCAGTCTAGAAAACAAATTAAAGGCGGCCGAAGAAAAATATCTTCGGCCGCCCTTTTCTTGTTCTCTTAATTGCCTACAACTTACTGCCTACTGCTTCGAGACGAGCATGTCGTAGTTGCCCGCCTGACGGTTGTGGTCGTCGAGCGTGCCGAGCACGTCGGAGGTCTCTTCGAGCATCTGCTTGGTCATGGCGATGGAGTCGCTGAGTTGCTCGAAGTCGAGCGCGGAGACGCGTTCGGGCGTCGGCAGTGTGACGACTTGATCGTTGACGAGGCCGAAGAAGTTTTCGATGGACTGCAACTGACCTTCGACCAACTTGACGGAGCGTTCGAGATCGCCGAAGGCGGTGAGGCGGCGCTTCAAAATTTCGACGTTGGCCTGCTGGATGCGTCGGGCGCGTTCGTCGGGCGCGTTCTCGACGGAGCGTTCGGCCTGCGTCAGTTGGTTCTGCACGGCCTGCCGGTTGATCGAGCGCAGGTGGTTCTTGCGGCGGCGGTACACGTCCAAGAGATCAACGAAATCTTCCCAGCGTTGTTCGAGGCTCTGGATGTTCGTCGGCACTTCCTTCGCGCCGGTGAACTTCATGTAGTTGTCGAAAATCTGCTTCTTCAGCCACTTCAAATAATTGACGGCCTCGCGCTCGCGCGGGTCGAACGTGTCAATCAACTTGTCGCGCTGGCGGCGGCGCATCTCGAAGAGTTGTTTCTTGGTGCGCGTGTCAACGAGGCGGCGGTAGAGCGCGTTGGCCGGGACGGTCGCGAGGTACAACCCTTCGGCGACGAGCGCCGCGCCGAGCGGGATGATCGAGCCGGTGTAGGCCGCCGCGACGGCGAAGCCCGCCATGCCCCAAAAATTGACGGGTTCTTTGACCGCCTCTTTCAAGTACTGGAGGTCTACCTTTTTGATGTCCGCCATAAAGAATGACTGCCGTAAAATTTTAACGCCGACCGCTTACCTGAGACGAAGCGCGCCGACTCTGTAGAGATTACCCGCACGCGCGATTCAACATCCGACCGTTACGACGCTCGACCCTGATCTTCGCTCGCCGCCGGGAGCGCGCCCTGCTGCTTGGTCGTCGAACCCGGCAGCAGTCCCATGTTCTGTTTGTACTCAAGCAGTTTGTCCTGCAACTGCATGTCCAGCGCCTCGCGCTCGATCTCCTGCATCTGCGAATCAACGGAGGCCGCGCCGAGTTGCATCTTGGCCTCGGCGGCGGCGGAGCGGCGGTCAATCTTGTCGCGCATCTCGCCGAAGGTCGAAGCGTCGTCGCCGAGTTGGAACGTCTCCATCGTCTGCGCGAGTTGCTCCTGCAACTTCGCCTGCTTCGACTGGTTGATCAACTGCATCGCCTCGGCCGTGCGCTGCTGCATTTGCAGCATATAGTTGTCGCGCGCCTTGAGCGCCTGCTTGGATGCCATCTCGGCGTGCTGAAGTTGCTGGCCGGTTTTACTGAGGTCGAGTTGGGCTTGCTGGAGTTGGCCGATGTAAGCGGTGGCGATGTCGTCGCGCCCCAATTTGATCGAAGCCTTGATCTTCGAGTCGAGGTCGAGCACTTGCCCTTCGAGCCGCTCTTTGCTCTTGGCGAGCAGGCGCTCGGTCGCCATCACCTGCGCGACGGAATTGTTGAGTTCGGGCACGCGGTCGCGCATCTCGCGGATGGTCTGATTAAGGATCAACTCGGGGTCTTCGGTCTTCTCGATCAGACCGCCAAACAACGCGCGCAAAGAACGCTTGAACCTGCTCCACGATGACATCTCTTCTGCTCCTCCGAACCAACCATCCGGCGCACCGCCTTCGACCGTCGCTGGTGCTGCCAAACTTTCCGCGCCCGAATTACAGGCACGCCCCAGATAGTACGTAAGGACGACTCCCGCGGTTCATTTTCGGCGGCGAGACGCGCTTCGAGCCGAGTATAGCAGGAGTCGCCGTTGGCAGACTAGAGCGGGCAGAAAGTGAGCGGTAAGCAGTAAGCAGAAGGCAGGAGGCCGTCAGCAGGTGCGTGGTTAAAGGGCAACTGTCCACTTCCTTTTGACTGTTTACTGCTCGCACTTACTGCCTACTGTTTAGTGCCTACCGAATCTTCCGATGTCGCGGCGGTATTGCATGCCGTCCCAGTGGACGCGGCCTGCGGCTTCGTAGCAGTGGGCGAGCGCGCGGTCGAGCGTCGGGGCACGCGCGGTGACGCCGAGGACGCGCCCGCCCGCCGTCTCCCAAGAGCCGTCGCCCGCGCGTCTCGTCCCGGCGTGAAAAATTTCGACGGGTGAGGCGGCGAGCGAGAGTTCGTCCAAGCCCTCGATGCGCGCGCCCGTTTCGGGTCGCTCCGGGTAGCCGCGCGCGGCGAGGACGACGCAGGCCGACGCGTCTTCAGACCAGCGGACACGCGCGCCGCCGAGTTTCTTGTGCGCGACGGCCTCGAAGATTTCGCCGAGGTCGCTTTCGAGCCGGACGAGGATGGCCTGCGCCTCCGGGTCGCCGAAACGCACGTTGTATTCGAGCACGCGCGCGCCGTCCTCGGTCAGCATCAGCCCGACGAAGATGACACCGCGAAACTCCAACCCGTCGGCGCGCAAGCCCGCGAGCGTCGGCTCAACAACTTCGCGGACGGCGCGCGCCTCCGCCTCCGCGTCGAGCACGGCGGGCGAGGTGATCGCGCCCATGCCGCCGGTGTTCGCGCCGGTGTCGCCTTCGCCGATGCGTTTGTGGTCGCGCGCAGGCGGCATCAGGGCGTAATCAGTTCCGTCCGTCCAGAAGAGGAGCGAGGCTTCGGGGCCGGTCAGCGCTTCTTCGATGACGACGCGGCGCGCAGCCTCGCTCCCGACACGGCCGCCCTCCATCAACTCGTTGACGGCCTCCACGGCTTCGGCGAGCGTCGCGGCCACGACCACGCCCTTGCCCGCCGCGAGTCCGTCGGCTTTGACGACGACGGGCGCGTCCGCCTCGCCGAACTCGCCGCCCGCCAGAATCTCGCGCGCCTCGCCCGCACTCGCGGCGACGCGGAAACGCGCCGTCGGTATCTTGTGCCTTGCCATAAATTCTTTGGCGAAGGCTTTGCTCGATTCCAGTCGCGCGGCCTCGGCGCGCGGGCCTGCGACGGCGAGACCGCGCCGCTCGAACTCGTCGGCGACTCCCGCGGCGAGCGGGGCTTCGCCGCCGACAATCGTGAGCGTAATTTGTTCCGTCTCGGCGAACGAGGCGAGCGCAGAAACGTCTGTCGCCGCGATGGGGACTGTGCGCGCGAGCGCGTTGATGGCGTCGCTGCCGGGCGCGCAGTAGAGTTCGACGGGGCGTGCGGAGGTTCTTTTGAGGGCGTGGCAGAGCGCGTGTTCGCGCCCGCCCGAACCGATGACGAGAATCTTCATAGTCGCAAATCAGCTTCGCACTTTCGAGAATGAACTGACATTTGAACGCGCGGATGCTGGCACGGCGCGAAAGTGGTGTCAAGACAACGCGCCGGAAGTTGAGTCGGGCGTGCTCAGAAAGCCTTGACACAGTTTCGTGATAGTTATACTTTGCATAGTAATCGGGTCAGCGACGTGCGGCACTGTCGAATGTAAGACGGGCGGCGCGCGTGATCTCAGAAACGCGTAGATAGGTAAGAGTCTTGATTTAAGACTCTCGACTGAACAATCCAATATTCCTACGAGCGACTTCTCTCACCGAATGTTCGCCGCCGGGGAGTATATCCGTGGGGGGTATTAACATGTCACAGGCTCAAGCAACCAGCCAGTCGAATGGCGAATGGGCGCACGCCGAGACCGAATTCCAAGACCGCAACATCCGCTGCGTTGACTGTAACGAAGACTTCATCTGGACGGGCGGCGAGCAGGTTTTCTTTCACGACAAGGGTCTGAAGAACGAACCGAAACGCTGCAAGCCGTGCAAGCAGGCAAAGAACGAGCGACTGGCCGCCATCGCCGCCGCGCAGGCTTCGGGCGTCCGCCAGCGCATCGAAGTCTCCGTCAACTGCGCGCAGTGTGGTCAACAAACGACCGTCCCTTTCTACCCCTCGCAGGGTCGCCCGGTCTTCTGCCGCTCATGCTTCCTCGCCGGTCGCAGCGCAGAGACGCCAGACGGGTAACGCACTCCCGGCTTCGCAAAATTCACTCCCGACAGACTGACTGAACGCCGACACACGTCCCCGCCGAGTCGAGCACTAGCGGCCGCGCCGAAGTGTGTCTGCCGGCGCGCACCTGCTAACTCAACACAGTTTCCCTCACCCGCCGACGTGGACGACCGGCCGACGCTTCGGATCTTTCTCCGCCTGCCGCAAAACTTCGTGCGTAACGGGCGCGGTGTCGCCCTCGCCGAACGCGATGTACTTGAACAGGTACGCCAGCGGATTCCCTTCGCTCCACCCGAAATAGATGTGCGGCACTTTGCCCGTCGTGTCGCGGACGTGTAGGAGGAACGCGGCGATGGCGTTCGGCACGGCGGGGCTTTTCGTACGCAGCACGCGGTAGCCGTCCAACTCTACGCCGCGCACTTTCAGCCGCTCGGTAAACTCCGAGGCGTCGCCCGGTTTGACCTCGAAGAAGAGTACCGCGTCGCGCGTCGGGATGTGGTTGCCCGCGCGCTTCTCGCGCTCCTTCACCATGTACTCGTTCACGTCGCCGCGGTCGCGTCGGTTGGCGACGATGCGAACGTCGCCGCGCCTGCCCGCCTCCTCGATAAACTCCCGCGCCTTCGCGTCGAAAATTAACTCGACGACGCGCAGTTCGGTCGTGCGCCACACGCGCGAGACGAGCGAGGCGAGCACGATTCCGCCAATGAAGATCGAGGCGATCTTGAGACCCTCCGGCCGCTCGAAGACGTTGACGACGGTGGTGTAGGCGAAGACGAGCGAGATTAGGAGGAAGGCCAACGCCCAACGCTTCGCCCCGCGGCGACGCGCGGAGAGCATCACGGCGAAGGCCGCCGAAGTCATCAACACCAGCACGCCCGTCGCGTAAGCTCCGCCCTGCGCGTCAACGTCCGCCTCGAAGAAGATCGTGACGGCGAAGGCGACGGCCGTAAACACGAGGACGAGCGGGCGCGTGGCGCGCGCCCAGTCGGGAGCCATGCCGTAGCGCGGCAGATAGCGCGGCACGATGTTCAGGAGTCCGGCCATCGCCGACGCGCCCGCGAACCACAGGATCAGGATGGTGCTCAAGTCGTAGACCGTGCCGAAGGCGTCGCCGAAGAAGTGGTGCGCGAGGTAGGCCAGAGCGCGCCCGTTGGCCTCGCCGCGCGGCGCGGTCAAAGTCTCCGGCTGAAACGCTTCGGGCGGGATGACGAGCGCGGTCACGAAACTACTCGTGATGAGCATCACGCTCATGATGAAGGCGGCCGTCCGCAAAAGTTTCCGCGTGTCGCGGATGCGCCCCATCGGGTTCTGCTCCGTGTCCTCCCGGTCGCCTTTGACGAGCGGCATGACGGCGACGCCCGTCTCGAAACCGGAGAGTCCGAGCGCGAGTTTCGGGAAGACGATGAGCGCGGCCAACAGCATCATGAGCGGGTTGGCGTGCGCCGTGTAGAGCGCGTCGCGCCAGCGCGGGAAGTATTCGGGGTGCGTCGCGACTTCGTAGATGCCGCGCCCGATGACGACCGTGTTCAGCAACAGGTATGTGACGACGAGGACGACGGCGATCCCGATGGCCTCCTTGAACCCTTTGAGGAACACTCCGCCGAGCACCGCCACCAGCATGAGCGTGATGACGACCGGATGAGCGAGCACGTTGTATCGCTGCGCGTAGGGGTTTTCGAGGATGTGCGCCGTGGCGTCGGCGGCCGAGAGCGTGATCGTGATGACGAAATCGGTGGCGACGAAGCCGAGCAGCGCGAGCACGAAGAGTTTCCCCTTCCAGCGCGCCAGCAAATTTTCGAGCATCGAGATCGAGCCTTCGCCGTGCGGACTTTCGGCCGCGACGCGCCCGTAGATGGGAAGCGCGCCGAAGAGCGTGAGCGAGACGAGGATCAAAGTGGCGACGGGCGAGAGCGCACCGGCGGCGAGGAAAGCGATACCGGGTTGATAGCCGAGCGTGGAGAAGTAGTCCACGCCCGTCAAACACATCACCTTCCACCACGGGTGTGTGTGGTGCTGCCCCGCTCGCTCGTGCGGCCCCTCTATCTCGTCCACGCGGCCTTTAAGTAACCACTGCTTAAAGCCCTTCCGCGAACGTTTCGGCGCGGCGGCCGTGTGCGTGGACATCAAGAAACTCCTCCCGTGTAGTCGCGCTCAGACGGCGAAAGGCGCAGAGCACGAAGCCCTGCGCCTTTGAGATGTGCGTGCGCGGAGTTGCCCTTCCCTACAAGCCTACGAGGTTAGCTGACGGGCTGGGATGTGGAAGTATCCCTCTCGAAGCCGCTCTGCGCTTACTCGCGCGACTTCAAGATGCGCCCCGTGTCTTGCTCAGTGGAGCGAGACGTTGGTTCCCCCGTGCCGCCCGCGCCGGACGAAACAAACAGGTCGCGTGCAACTTCGGCAGACAAATTTTCAACGTCGCGGATGTTACGCCCGCGCGCCGCGTAAAGCAAACGCCGATCATTTGCGTCACCCGCCGACGTGGACGACCGGACGTTTCTCCGGGTCTTCCTCCGCCTGCCGCAAAACTTCATGCGTGACGGGCGCGGTGTCGCCCTCGCCGAACGCGACGTACTTGAACAAGTACGCCAGCGGGTTTCCTTCGCTCCATCCGAAATAGACGTGCGGCACTTTCCCCGTCGTGTCGCGCAGGTAGAGCAGGAAGGCGGCGATGGCGTTCGGCACGGCGGGACTTTCCGCACGCAGGACGTGATAGCCTTCGACATCCGCGCCCGTCACCCGCAGCACGCCCGCGAACTCCGAGGCATCGCCCGGTTTGACCTCGAAGAAGAGCACGGGGTCGCGCGTCGGGATGTGATTGTCGGCGCGCTTCTCGCGCTCCTTGAACTCATACTCGCCCACGTCGCCCCGGTCGCAGCGGTTCGTCACGATGCGTATCTCGCCGCGGCGGTCGGCCGCCTCGACGAAGGCGCGCGCCGTCTCGTCCAGTTCCACGCGCTCCACACGCAACTCGGTCGTGCGCGAGACGCGCGAGATGAGCGAGACGAGGATGATGAAGCCGATGAAGAACGACGCGATCTTGAGTCCTTCCGGCTGCTCGACGATGTTGACGATTGTCGTGTAGACGAAGACGAGCGAGATCAGCATGAACGCCCAACGCCACTTGCTCCCCTCGCGCCACACCGAGAGCGCGACCGCGATCGCCGCCGAACTCATCAAGGCCAGCACGCCCGTCGCGTATGCTCCGCCCTGCGCCTCGACGTTCGCCTTGAAGAGCAAGGTCACGGCGAAGCAGATGATCGTGAAGACGAGGACGAGCGGGCGCGTCGCCTTCGCCCAGTTCGGAGCCATGCCGTAACGCGGCAAGTAGCGCGGCACGATGTTCAAGAGTCCGGCCAGCGCGGACGATCCGGCGAACCAGAGGATCAGGATCGTGCTCACGTCGTAGACCGTGCCGAAGATGTCGCCGAGAAACGTGTGCGCCAGATAAGCCAGTGCGCGCCCGCTTGCCTCTCCGGCCGCCTGCGTGTCCGTCTCCGGCCGGAACGCTTCGGCCGGGATCAGCGTCGTCACGACGATGCTGCTCGCGATGAGCAGCACGCTCATGATCAGCGCGGCGGCCTTCAACAGTTTCCGCGTGTTCTCGATGCGTCCCTGCGGCTTCAGCTTTTCGTCGCCCGGTTCGCCCTCGACCAGAGGCATCACGACCACGCCCGTCTCGAAGCCGGAGAGACCGAGCGCGAGTTTCGGGAAGACGACGAGCGCGGCGGCGATCATCATCAGCGGGTTGCTGTAGCTGCCGAACAGTGCGTTCTTCCAGTCAACGATCAGATGCGGCTGCGATGCCAGTTTATAAAACCCGACGCCCAGCACCACTATGTTGAGCGCGATGTACACGACGACGATCACGACGGCGATGCCGATCGCTTCCTTGAAGCCTTTGAGGAACACCGCGCCAAGCGCGGCGACCATGAAGAGCGTGACGGCGATCTGATGTGGGTGCAGAAAGTGCGGCGTGAACGGGTTGTCTATGACATGGACGGCGGCGTCGGCGGCCGAGAGCGTGATCGTGATGATGAAACTGGTGGCGGCGAAGCCGAGCAGCGCGAGCACGAAGAGTTTCCCCTTCCAACGCGAGAGCAGATTCTCCAGCATCGAGATCGAGCCGTCGCCGTGCGGGCTTTCCGCGGCGACGCGGTTGTACATCGGCAGCGCGCCGAAGAGCGTCAACACCACCAGCACGAGCGTCGCCACGGGGGCGAGCGCACCGGCGGCGAGGAAGGCGATGCCGGGTTGATAGCCGAGCGTGGAGAAGTAGTCCACGCCCGTCAAACACATCACCTTCCACCACGGGTGCGTGTGGTGCTGCCCCTCACGCTCGTGCGGCCCCTCCATCTCCTCCACGCCTTTGAACAACCACCTTTTGAACGGGCCTAACTGTTTCTTCGGCGGGGCTGTCGCAGTTGCCATCTGGAAACTCCCATGCGGAGGGGCGCGTGTGAACTCAAGCGCGGCCTCTCGGAATCAATCGAGCATTCGCCAACTCGCGTGCGCACGATGCGGTAACGTCAACGGGCGACAAAGCCTTACGCGCCCTTCGTCGCATGTCAACGCCCCGGCGCGTCGTGCGCCGCTCGCGTGCCTCAAACTAAATTGCTCAGTGAGTTACTTTAACTTAAACGGCGAAGCCCTCGCTACAAAAAAAGGCGACTTGCGACCGGGGCGTCAAGGCGAACGGCGCGCCCGACGACGGAAGGGCGGGGCGCGCTTTCCACGCCCGTCGCCCGCCGCGCTACGTTCGACTTCCGGCCGCACAGCCTTCAACTTTTTCGGCTTGTCACTTCCCCGCGTGTCTGCTAAATTCTGGAATGTACAAGCCTTTAGGACTGTTTTCGAGTAGTGTCGCACGAACCTTGAAACAGAGTCCTTTCCACCCGACACCGTTTTAAACGACAGCACAAATTTGATCGTCCGGCGTATTTCCTCGCACTTGTTGCGCCCGTACCGATGAATACTCTCTCCCCTAACGAAGGCAGCGCGACGGATAAACCCGCGAAGGCGGCGGGCGTCGTCCAGTTGTCCGACGCGCGGCGTCGCGTGCGCGAACGCGTCAACGCCGCACACGCCGCGCTCGCCTCAGAGATCGAAGCGACGCGCGAACTCATTGACCGCGGTCAGGCCGCCGAGGCCGAGACGCGCCTCGCGCAGATCATCAAGGCCACGCGCGACGACGAGGAACTGCTCGCGCAGGCGCGCGGCATGCTCTCCGTCTCGCTGGAAAATCAGGGACGCTACAACGACTCGCTCGCCGCCGTCCAGATGTACGAAGACCCACAGGCGCGCGCTTCGCTCGACCCCGAAATCTCCGTCTTCCTACGCGTCCAACTCGGCCTCGCTTACAACTACACGGGCGACCACCCGAAGGCCATCGCGCTCTTGAACGCGACGCTGCGCGAGGCGACGGAGCACGCGTCGAGCGCCGAACTCGGCTCGATCTACATCGCGCTGGCGCGCGTCTACCGCCACATCAACGAGTACCCCATCGCGCGCGACAACTCGCAACTCGCGCTCAGCCATTTCCGCAACACAGGCGACTGGCGCGGCATGGCCGAGTCGTATCGCGGCCTCGCGCTTGAGTGCATTTTCGAGGGCGCATACGAGCAGTCGCTCGAATATTACGAGCAGGCTTTGAAACTCGTCGGCGATCATCCCGCGCCCTTCATGCTGGGCAAGATTTACGCCAACATGGCCGGGGCGTGCTGGTTTCTCAAACGCCCGCACGACGGCATCCGCTATCTCGAAAAAGCGATTGACTACTACGAGCGCACGGAGCACAAGGCCAACGCCGTGCTCGGCTACAACAACCTCGGCATCAACCTCACGCTCGTCGGCGACTGGGCGCGCGCCGAGTCGGTCTTGGAACTCGCGCTGGCTCGCGCCTCGGAGTTCGACGAGCAGGGCGCGAAGGACAGAGTAGTCCCGATGGTGCTCGACTCGCTCGGCGAGTTACACATGATGCGCGGCAATTTGTTGAAGGCGCAGGAGCACCTGCAACGCGCCGTTCGTCTCTCGCAAGACCACGGCAACAAGTGGTACGCGTGTCAGGCTCTGCGCACGCTGGCGCGCTGTCACCTGGCGATGGAAGAACCGGAGCGCGCGCTCGAAGAAAGCACGCAGGCGCTCTCGCTCGCCGAGCGTATCGGGGACAGGCAAGCCGTCTGCGATGCGCGCCTGTTGCTCGCCGAAGTCTACCTGCGCTGCGACGACCCGCGCGAGTGCGCCGCCGAACTGCTAAGGGTGACCGAGCAGACGAGCGACTCGGCCGCCGACATGGCCGTCGCGGGCGAAGGGCAACGCATCCACGGCCTGCTCGCCCTCGCACAGTCCGACTCGACGCTCGCCATCCACCACTTCGGTCGCAGCGTCTCGATCTACTCGATCCTCGGCGACCGCTACCGCACCGCGCTCGCGCTCTACGGACTCGGCAGCGCCTACGAGAGCGTCCAGCCCGAACGCGCCGCCGAACACTTCTCGCGCGCCCTGCACACCTTCCGCGAACTCGGCGCGCAACTCGACATCGCACGCGCCGAAGATTCGCTCGCCAACATTGAGGTCAGTTCGACCGAGCAGCGGCACGAGACTTCGGCCTTCGCGCAACTGCTGACGATGCGCCTCGCCGAAGCCGTCGCTTCGCGCGAACTGCTCCTGCGCGAACTCGCCGCTGTGCTCGATCAGGAGACGAAGGCGCGTCGCGTGCTCATCACCGAACTCGACGAAGAAGGCACGATCAAAGTCGTCTCCGCGCACGGCGGCGCGAGCGAGGCGAACGCCGAGTTGGCCGAGACGCTATGCATGGCGAAGAACGACGCCGAACGCGAGAAACTCGCGCTCGAACACGACTCGACCGTCATCATGCTGCGCCCGACAAACGCCACGCCCGCGCTGCTCTACATCGAGCCGCGCGCTGCGGCCGCGCTCTCCGGCGGGCTGCCGATTGATTCCCTGCTCCGCGTCGTCGAACTCGGCATGAACGTCTGCGCC
Source organism: Pyrinomonadaceae bacterium (assembly GCA_030841105.1). GTDB lineage: Bacteria > Acidobacteriota > Blastocatellia > Pyrinomonadales > Pyrinomonadaceae > JAIVJZ01. The sequence continues at coordinate 460 of JAVEDE010000051.1, read as the reverse complement.
CTGCGCGCGCGCGTCAGTTCCGGCCGCGGCGTGCAGGAACAAAACACCTACACCGGCACGGGTCTCATGCCCGGTTTCATTCACTCGTCACCGGCAATGACGCGCCTCGTCGAAGAAGTCCACAAGATCCGCTCCTCCGACGTGACCGTGCTGGTGACAGGAGAATCCGGCACGGGCAAGGAACTCGTCGCCCGCGCCATCCACGCCCTCTCCTCCAGACGCGCCAAAGTCTTCGTTCCCTTCAACTGCACGGCCGTGCCCAAAGAGTTGTCGGATGCTTACTTGTTCGGCTACAGACGGGGCGCATTCACGGGCGCGGTCTCAGACTCGCCCGGCGTCATCCGCTCGGCGGCAGGCGGGACGCTCTTCCTCGATGAGATCGGAGATTTGCCGCTGGACGTGCAGCCGAAGCTGTTGCGTTTTCTACAAGAGGGCGAGATACAACCACTCGGCGAGCAAC
>JAVEDE010000046.1 GCA_030841105.1 Pyrinomonadaceae bacterium | reverse complement strand
ACGTGGCCGGGGCGCGCTGCGAGGGCGGACGGGCGGGCGGCGTGCGCGCCTGCGCCGGGCGAATCCGTAACCTTATAGCCGCTGGGGAAAGCTGTTGCAAGTTCTTCGTCGTCTCGCGCCCGTCGGCGGGTGCGCGGGGCAACTTATTGCTTGAGTTTGTGACGGTTATCCTGCTATATTCTCAACAGTCGGAGGCGCAGTGTGCTTCCGGTATGTTGTGTTACAGAGTGATCCCACGAGTTCCTGCGCTAAAACTACAGCCCCAGATGTCAACTAAACCCGCTGCCAACACTCCGCGCGCCAAAGAAGCAGAAGGCGAAGAGCCGGAATCTGTTGACCGCAAACTGGCGCTCCTCGTCATCGAAGACGACGAGAATATCTCGACCGCGATCAGCGAATACTTCTCGAAGACGGGCTATAACGTGAGGAGCGCGGCCGACGGCGTGGCGGGCGTCGAGTCGGCTTTGCAGGATCACCCGGACGCGATCATCCTCGACCTGATGCTGCCGAAAATGGACGGCCTCGCCGTCTGCCGCGAACTCAGGGAGAAAGCGCCGTACATCCCGATCCTCATGTTGACGGCCAAAGACGACGTGGTTGACAAGGTGCTCGGCTTGGAGATGGGCGCGGACGATTACATCACCAAGCCCTTCAACCTGCGCGAACTCGACGCGCGCATCAAGAGCGTGCTCCGTCGCGTGCAGGCCGCCTCACGCACCCAGAGCGGCGGCGACGAAGCGCCCATCATGCGCGGCAAACTCCGCATTGACCCGGCGAAGCGCGAAGTGACGGTCGGCGACCGACCCGTCGAACTGACCCCGAAAGAGTTTGAACTGCTGCGGCTCTTCGCCTCAAACCCAGGCCGCGTGTTCCCGCGCAAGTACCTCTTGGAGAAAATCTGGGACTACTCCTACGAAGGTTACGACCGCACCATTGACTCGCACATCAACCGCCTGCGAGCCAAGATCGAAGACAACCCGGAGAACCCGCAGATGGTCATCACCGTCTGGGGCATCGGGTACAAGTTTAGCGACGAGCAGCGGTAACTTTCGCCGCCGCCCGACGCGCCCCCGTCAGGTCATTCCCAAAGTGCTGCCGAGGCCAAACTACAGCAAGGCCGATCAGCGCGACATCAACTAAAAATCCAACGCACGCAATCGGGTCGAAACGCACGGACGTTTCACCCGCCGCCCTCTCACCCTTCACAGGTCTCCAACCCGATTGCCGCCGCGAAACTCACGCGCGCGAGATTCATTACGAGTCTCGCCGAACTTCCCGAACCGAAGGTTGAAAGCCATGCGCAATTTCAGTCATAAAATTTCCCGCCGCGCCCGCGTCGCCACGGCCGGCGTGTCGCTCGCCGTCGCCGCCGCAATCTTCCCGCTCGTCGCCCCGCAGGCGCAACGCCCGAAAGAATCGGGCGTCAACGTGACGGGCGTCTCGGCGCGCGCGAGCGGATCGGACGCGGTCGTCTCCATCGCCGCCGACGCGCCGCTCACGCGCGCCCAGACGTGGCAGGACGGCGAGGGCTTTCACGTCGTCGTCTACAAGGGGCGGGGAAATTTCGGCGGCGTGCCGCGCGGGGTGAAAGTGCGGCGCGTGGGCGAGTCGCTGGAATTCGTCGTGCCGGTCAAGCCCGGCGGCAGCGTCTACGTGCAGCCGCGTTTCAACAACCTCGACCTCGTGGTCGGCGGCGGTTTGCACACGGGCGGAACGACAGCGGACGAGTCGCGCGACAATCAATCGGCGCAGACTTCCCGCGCCGCCGAACGCCAGCAGCAGCGAGAGGCGGAACGCGCGGCGCGTGCGGCGGCGAAGTCGCACGCGGCGACGGGCGAGCAAACGGAGTCAGCCAGTCAACCCAGAGAATCAATCGTCTCCGCGCGCAACGAGCGTGCGAAAACGAACTTGACGCCCGCGCTCCCGCCGCCCGCCATGTTGAAGTTCCCGACGACGAGTGCGACGCAGACGGCGACGATCAATCAGGCGACGAACGGCGTCGCCGCCCCGAACGCGACGAATGGTGTCGCCGCCGCACAGACAGTCATAGGGGGCGCGGCGATGAACGGGTCGGCGTCGAATCAGGCGCAGGTTGTCGCCCCGGTCGCACCTCCGCCCGCCGCGATGCAGGTGCAAATTTCCGATGCGGGCGACGGCGGTTCGATGAAGCGCATGCTCGTCGTGTTGTCAATCTGCTTCTCGACCGGGCTGGCCGCCTTCATGTTCATCTTCCTGCGCTCGCGCCGCAAGACTGCGACGCCCGGCGCGTCCGCGGTCGTGAGCCGCGAGACGAAAGAGACGTCGGACGCGGTGGTTGAATTCGAGGGCGAAGCCCACGCCGTTGACAAGCGCAAAGGCGAGCGGCGCAAGGAAGCGCGACGCGCCGACGAAAAGCAGACGCTCGTGCTCGCGTCGGCCGCGGGCACGCAGACGCAGGCGCTTGAGAAGCCGGAGCGCAAGTCGTCCGCGCCCGTCCACCTCAACGTCCCGGCCGTGATGTTCGGCGCGTACCAGATCGAACAGGAAGTGGAGAAACTCATCGCGGGTCAGCCGCACCGCATCGAGGTCTTGGCCTCGCGCGCGGCCGACGACCGGCGCGCCATCGAAGCCTCTCTGCTCAAAGCCCTCCACTCGAACACGCTCGGCCAGCCGGAACGCGAGCGCGCGCGTTACGCGCTCGAAGAGTACGGCTTCGTCGCGCGCCACAGCGCGGCGGTGTTGCTCGCGCCGGACGCCTACGAGCGTTCCTCTGCGGCGCGTTCGCTCGGCGCGATGCGTTCGCGCGCGTCGCTGCCGTTTTTGTTGGAAGCGTTGTATGACGGCGAGCAGATCGTCTGCACGGAAGTCGTCAAGAGTCTCGGCGCGCTCGGACTGCCCTCGGCCATCGGCGCGCTGCTCGACATGGCGCGGCGTCACCCGGAACTGCCGCCCGCGTTGCTCGGCCGCGCGCTCAGCGCGTGCTCGGTTGATTGCCTGAATGTGGAGATGGGCGAGGGCGTTGATTCGTTCGCGTATCACGAACCGGCGATTGATCCGTTCACGGGCGAGATCAGGGGACTCGAACCTGTGGCGGCCGTCGAACAACTGCCGGAGTGGATGGAGGACGACAGCCTCGCCGACGCGCTCGAACGTCTCGACAGCGCGGACGTAGAGGCGCGCGTCGCGGCGGCGCAGCAACTCGCGCAGTTTCAGGTGCAGCGTTCGGTGGAAGCCCTCACGTCGCTTGCGGGCAACGACCGCGACCCGGCGGTGCGCGCGGCGGCCGTCACGAGCCTCGGCAACATCGGCCACGAGTCGGTCTTCCCGTCCGTGTTGATCTCGATGGCGGACGAGGCTCGCGAAGTGCGCGCGGCCGCAGCACGCGCCCTCTCGCGTCTCAGCTTCGACCGCGCCGACGCCTACGTGCGCGTGTTGGAAACGGCCGACGCAGACACGCTCAGGCATCTGGCGTCGGCGTGCGTCGGCGCGGGGCTGGCGAAACAGGCTCTCAGTCGTCTGGCGAGCGAGGACAGGCGGCAAGCTTATGAAGCCTTCTCGCTGCTGTCGGTGGTGGCGAAGGGCGGACAGTCCGACTTGATCCTGCGCGCGGTCGAGGAGCATCAAGACTTGAACATGCGACTGGCCGCCGCGCGCCTGCTCGGCCTGATGGGCGATGCGGAACTCGACGCGCGCCTGCGCCGCGTCGCGCTCGGCGCGAACGCGCCGGAGAAGTTGCGCACGGCCATTCTCGAAGCCGTCTACCGCGGCGAGCCGCACGGGGTTACCGGCGAGGTCGTCGGGGCGAATTGATGATGACAAGAGCGCGCCCGCTATAGCATAATGCCGCGTTACAACTTGTCCCTGACTCGCTCGACTCTTGCCCCTGAGTGCTATAAGCAATGCGTCAAAATAAACAATCGCTCTCGCTCCCCGTCAACTTCCGGCGCTGGCTCGTCGTCGCCTGCGCCGCCTGCCTCTTCGGCCTCGCCTCCGTCGCCCACTTAGAACGCGCGCGCGCGCAGCAGCCCGCCGCAACGCCCGCCCAGAAGTCGCGCACCAAGCGCATCACGCCCCTGCGCACGAGCGACACGGCGGACGGCTCGCGCGTCACGATCACGTCCGACGCCGAACTCAACGACTACTCGGCTTATCGGAGCGGCGACCGCTTCATCGTCGTCGTCCCGCAGGCGGAAGGCGCGGGCGCGGGCGGCGCGCGCGGGCGCGGCTTCGAGGGCGCGCAGGTCGAACGCCGCGGCAAAGATTTAGTCTACACGTTCAAACTTCAACCCGGCGCGACCGCGCGCGTCAACCAACGCTTCAACCGTCTCGACGTGCAGTTCAGCGCGGGGAAAGGCGCGAACGCGAACGCGTCGAACGCGAACGCCAAACCGTCGCCCACGCCCGCGCGGCGCACGCTGGCCGAAGAGGCTGGCATCACGAAGCCACCCGCGAACGTCAACGCGCAAGCTACGCCCGACGCGCGCCGCACGCCCGACGCGAACGCCAACGCCGCGCTCGCGACCTCAGCCACGCCTTTCACCATAGCGACGCCCGGCGTCGCCACGCCCACGCCCGCGTTGACGCCGCAACCCGGCGCAACCGCCACGCCCGCGCTCGCCGCGACGCCCGGCGCGGATCAACTCGCGCAGGCGCAGCAGACCGTCGCCCCGCCCACTTCGATCACGACGGGCGCGCCGTCAACCACCACACCGACCTCCGTCGGCGCGGTCGTCACGCGCAACTGGCCTTGGCTGCTCGCCGCGCTGCTCGCCGTCGGCATCGGTCTCTTCTTCGTCTCGCGTCTTGGCGGCCGCGACCGCGATCAGGGCAGGACGCTCCCGCCCTCCGGCAAGAAACCCGTCGCCGTTAAAGAGACGAAGACGCCCGAACTGAAACCCTCCGCCGCAACCACGGCCGCGTCTACCGCGACGACCAAGGCCACGACCACCGGGGCGACCGGCGGCGCAATCGGCGGAGCGGCCACTGGTGCGACCGCCGCAACTGGCGCGACCGCCGCAACCGGAGCGACCCCTGCAACGGGCGCGACCTCCGCCACAACCGGCGCAACCGGAGCGACTGCCGCTTCAACCGGCGCGACCGCCGCCGGTGGCGGCACATCCGCGGCTGCCACCGGAGCGACCGCGGCGACGGCTGCGTCCCTCGTGGCTTCCGGCAAGCTGTCGAAGAAAAAGAAGAAGAAGATTGAGAAGGCGAAACGCCTCGCGGCCGAGAACGAACTGAAGTCGGGCGGCTCGAAGGCCGCCACGACGACGGGCGCGGCGACGACTGCGGCCGACACGTCAACCGGCGACGCGACGACAACAACGACAGGCACGGGCGCAATCGTAGCGGGCGGCGCGATTGCCGCAACGGGCGCGATCATCGCCGGGGCGAGCGCTGTCGGCGGCGCGGTCGCGGAGAGCGAGGCCGACGAGACGAAGGCCATCGAAGTGTCGGCGGTGGAGTCGAAGGCCGCCGAACCGCCGGTCGCCTTCGATCCCGAACGCATCGAGAGCGAGATCAAAAAGTTACTCGCGGGCGAGAGCTACGACGAGGGCGTCATCAACGCGACGGACGAGGGCACGCGCCAACTCGTCTCGGCCGAATTGATGCAAGCGGTCGCCGGTCGCAACGCCGCGCGACAGGAGCACGCCCGCACGGCCTTCCTCAAGCACGGCTATTTCGAGGAGGCCACGCGCTCGCTTCAATCCGCCGAAGCCCCCGGCGAACGCGCCGCCGCTGCGCGCACGCTCGGCATGCTCGGCGAACGCAACGCGACGCCGCATCTCACCGCCGCGCTCGAAGACCCTGCCGCGGACGTGCGCCGCACGTCGGTCGAGGCGTTGGCCGAACTGCGCGACCCGGCGGCCGTCGGCGCGCTCGAAGCCCTGCGCTGGCGCGAAACGTCGCGACAAGTGCCGCGCACGCTCATCCAGCGCGCCATCGAAGCGAGCAAGGTTGAAGAGGAAGAAGTCGCCGCTGTTACCGCGTCCGAAGTTGAAGACGACACGCCGACGCTCGTCACGGCCGGGAGCACGGCCGCCGCGTTGGCCGAAACGCAAAAAGCCGTAACGACCGAGGCCGAAGCGACCGCGACGACGACAAGCGAGACTTCAACGAGAAAGCCGGCGACGCAAGAGGCATTTGCAGGCGACACGTTGGCGGGCGAGAGGCCGACGAAAGAAGTCGAACTCGTCTACGCGAACCCGTTCGGCGGGGAAATGAATGAGTTGACTGCGGAGTCTGTGAGCGCCGACGCGGAAGAGGACGAGGCGACGATCGAAGACCTGACGGTCGAGTCGGCGTCTCTCTCCACGAAGGAGACTATCGCGCCCGCGGCGTCGGTCGAAACGATCACGGCCGATGAAGCGACCACGTTTGCCGAAGCTGCGGGGACGAAGAATTTTGCGTTCACCGCCCCGCAGGTTGAACCCGCGTCGGAAGAGGCGTCGGCGGAAGTTGAGACCGGGACGGTCGAGGCGTTCGTCGCTGCCGTCGAAGAGACGCCCGTCGCTCCCGCCGAAGAGGCGTCTGTCACTCACGTCGAAAGCGATCTCGCCGCGACCCTTGCGGCGAAAGAAGCGAGTCTCATCGAAGCGCGGCGTCACGAAAGCGAACTGGCGGCGAGCGTGGAAGCAACCGAAATTGTCGGGTCGCCCGCCGCGTCAACTGCCGACGCCGCGCCTCCCGCCTCGTTCGACATCGTTGCCGGGGCAGACACGGCGGCGACCGAGTTGGACACAGAGACGCAGCCCGTCTATCGCTCCGACTTCGCCGCGGGCAGCGGTCGTCCCGCCGCGGGCGACGACGATTGGATCGATCTCGACGCCGACGAGCAGGGCGTCACGATTCAACAGATCGAACCCGCCGCGCCGCCCGCCGAACCGCTCGGCACTTTCTACGCGGAGGGCGCGGGCGAGCGGTCTGCGACGCCTGTGTCGGACGCGCCCGCATCGCGTCTCGACGACACCTCTACGCTGTTCGACACGTTGGAGGTCGAGGCGTTTGAGACGAACGCCATCGAACCCGCGCCGGTCGTCGTAGAATCGCCGCGCGTGGAGTCAGTCCGCAACGATGATGCGGAGACGAAGCCGCTCACCTTCGGCCGACTCACGAAGGCCGCGGCCGAGGAAGCGCCGCCGCGCGAAACCGAGGTGGTGAAAGCCGAGAAGGGCTTGAGTCTCGCCGACGGCTCGGACGAAGACACCTATTCGATCATCCCGAAGGGCATCCAACTGCGTCTCACGAGCGAAGACGCAAGCGAGCGCGCCGCGAGCGTCCTCGCGCTCTCGCGCCTGAACACGGACGAAGCCTTCAACCAAATCTGCGCCGCCTTCGACGACCCCGCCGAAGAGGTGCGCAACGCCGCCGCGCGCGCCATCTACGACTTGAACGAAGACCGCGCAGACTCTTTCACGCGCGCCCTGCGCGAGTCGCCCGTCGAGCGTCGCCGCCAGATCGGGTCGGCACTCGCCGGTTCGGGTCTCGCGGAGGAGGCCATCGGCAACCTCACGGGCGAGAGCCGCGACAAGACCTACGACGCCTTCTCTTTGCTGTTCCTGATGGCGAAGGCGGGCGAGGTCGCGCCGCTCATTCGCGCCATCGAGAGCCATCACGACAACGAGGTGCGCCTCGCCGTCGTGAAGTTGCTCGCGCTCTCCGGCCAGCAGGAAATCCTCCCTTCGTTCCGCCGCCTCGCCGTGCGCGGCTCGCTTCCGACCGAAGTGCGCTCTGCCGTGATGGAGGCCATCTACCAGATCAGCAGCCAGCCGAACGCGCCCACGCCGACGGCCTGAACGAACTTAGACTGTCGCCGCCGACAGCCACACATTGATCGAGCGGGAGAGGCGTTAACCATGC
>JAVEDE010000097.1 GCA_030841105.1 Pyrinomonadaceae bacterium | reverse complement strand
GTCGTGTAGGTGCGGACGATGCCGAGCACGCCCGTGATGCGGTGCGGCGCGAGTCCCGTGCCCGTGCTCGCGCCCCCGGCGGTCGTGGTCGAAGAGGTGACGAACGGGTAAGTGCCGTGATCCACGTCGAGCAGCGTGGCCTGCGCGCCCTCGATCAGGATCGAGCGGCCATCGCGGGCGGCGCGGTTCAGGAAGTGCGTCGTGTCGGCGATGAAGGGGGCGAGTCGTTCGGTGAGCCGCGAAGTCTCGGTGAAGACCTCTTCCACGTCGAGCGCCTGCCCGCCGTAGGCTTCGATGATGCGGTTGGCATCTTCCAGATTGCGCTCGATGCGCGCGCGCAAAACTTCGGGCACGAGCGCGTCGGCGACGCGGATGCCGCGCCGCCCCGCCTTGTCTTCGTAGGCCGGGCCGATGCCGCGCAGCGTCGTGCCGACGCGTTCGTTGCCGAGCCGCTCCTCGCTCGTGTGGTCGAGCGCGCGGTGGTAGGGGAGGATCAGGTGCGCGCGCGAACTGACGAGGACGCGTTCGGGCGTAACCTCCAAGCCTTGCGCGGCGAGGCGGTCGGCCTCCTCGAAAAAGGCCTTCGGGTCAATGACCATGCCGTTGCCGAGCACGCAGGTCTTGCCGGGGTGGATGATGCCGGAGGGGATCAGGTGCAAGACGAAAGCGCGCTCGCCGACATAGACGGAGTGCCCGGCGTTGTGGCCGCCCTGATAGCGCGACACGATGTCGAAGCGTTCGGCCAGCAGGTCAACAATCTTGCCCTTGCCCTCATCGCCCCACTGCGCGCCGATGACTACGATGACTTTTGACATATGTTAAGTGACGAGTGACAAGTTAACAAGACAGTGACAAGTGACAGGTGACAAGTGACGAGTTGAAGACAAGGACTTTGTTTTAACTTGTCACCTGTCACTTGTCACTTGTCACTGTTTTCTCAGCTTGCTCTTTCCAGCTTGATCGGTTTCTCGATGAAGTAGAAGCTGCATTGGCCGCGCACTTCGTCGAGGTCGCGGCGTTCGATGGGGAAGAGGCGGCACTGGTTGGGGCGGTCTTCGTAGATGCCGCAGGTTGACGTGCCGTCCGTATGCTTCTTGAGGAAGGGGCACTTGAAGAGTATCTCGCAGCAGGCCCCGCAGCGGTTGCACTCGCCGCGCCTGAGCGCGAGCGCATCAATCACTTCCTGCTTGCGGAAGTTTGCGCTGACGAAACGACGCAACTTGCCTTGCGCCTGCCGCGCGCGAAACCGCGCGTCCTCGACGGCGCGTAGGCGCTTCGCCGCCGTCAGTCGTTCCTCCAACAAACGTCGCTTGCTGTTCTTCGGGGAACGACCCGCGCCCTTCGGGCGGCTGTTGCTGGTTTGTTTCATCGTGCGTCCGGGAGTCGCGCGCTGTCGGGGCGAAGCATGCATGCCCGCAGGCGCGCGTGAACAATCAAGAGACTGTCTGACGACGACCGCAGAAACGGCGCGAGGCGCGCTCTAGCCGACACCCCGCGCCGATTCCTGCGACGATAAAACTCAGGCATTCGCCGCGCCCGTGCCGGCGTTGACGTGCTTGTCAATCATGCGCGAGATGGCTTCCTTGCTCGTCGCGCCCACCACACGCTCTTCCTCCTTGCCGTTCTTGAACAGGATCAACGTCGGGATGCCCTTGATGCCGTACTTCTGCGGCACGTTCGGGTTCTCGTCAACGTTCAACTTGACGACGCGCGCGTTGTCCGCGTACTTCTCGGCCACCTGCGCCACGGTCGGCGCGATCATCCGGCACGGCGCACACCACGCCGCCCAGAAATCCACGAGCACCGGACGATCCGACTGTAAAACTTCCGTGTCGAAATTAGCGTCGCTGACGTCGTTGACAAATTCGCTTTCACTCATCTGGTAAATCTCCTTCTTCCTAACTTGAAATGGCGCGAGCCGGATGATTGCTTTAAACCTCTCGCGTTTGAATGACCCTCTGCTTAAAAAATCGGCTCCCCCAATTTTACCGCCGCGCTCGTCACATGCGCATCACGGCGCGGTAGACTTCGACGTACTTGCGCGCGGCGGCGTCCCAGGAGTTGTCTGCGCGCATCCCGTTCAGTTGAATCTGCCGCCAGACCTCTTTGTCGGCGTAGGCGAACAGAGCCTCGTAGATGCTGCCGAGCATGGCGCGCGCCGTGTACTCGCCGAACTTGAAGCCGTTGCCTGTGCCGCGCGCGCGGTCGAAATTCTCCACCGTGTCGTCCAAGCCGCCCGTCGCGCGCACGACGGGGACTGTCCCGTAGCGCATGCTGTACATCTGGTTCAGCCCGCACGGCTCATACAGCGACGGCATCAGGAACATGTCCGCGCCCGCCTCTATTTGATGCGCGAGAGGCTCGCCCGCGTAGCCTTTGAACACCCCGACGCGGTGCGGCGCGTGGTCGCGCAAACTTTGCAGGAAGTCTTCGTACTCCTGCGCGCCCGCGCCGAGCGCGATGAAGAACGCCCCCGTCTCAAGGATGGCCGGGGCGGCCTCGCGAATCAGATCGTAGCCCTTCTGCGCGACGAGCCGCGAGATGATCGCGATAATGGGTCGCTCGGCCTCTTCCGGCAGACCGAAGCGGCGCAGCAGATCGAGTTTGCACTCGCGCTTGCCCGACAAATCGTAAGCGTTAAAGTTGGCGGCGACGTGCGGGTCGGTCGCAGGATTCCACGCGTCGTAGTCAACTCCGTTCGTCACGCCGATGAGCCGTTCGCGTCGCATACGCAGCAGCCAGTCGAGGCCGTAGCCTTGGGCGGCTGTCTGTATCTCGAACGAGTAGCGACGGCTGACGGTTGAGAGCGCGTCGGCGAGCATCAAGCCCGCCTTGAGCGCAGAGGCCGCGCCTTCCAACAGGAAAGCGTCGTGCACCTCGCCCCAACCGAAACCAAAATGGCCGAGATCGCGCGGGTCGAACGCGCCCTGATAGGCCAGATTGTGGATGGAAAAGAGCGTGCGCGTCTGCCTGTAAAAGTCGTCGTAGGCGCGTCGGGCGCGGACTTCAGCGACGGCGAAACCGCACGGCCAGTCGTTGCCGTGGACGATATCCGGCGCGCGTCCGAGTCGCTTGAGAAGCGCGAGCGCGGCGCGGCAAAAGAAGGCGTAGCGCGTGTGGTCGTCCGAGTAGCCGTAGACGTTCGGGCGCGCGAAGTATTCCGGCGCGTCTATCAGAAAGACAGGCGCGTTGATCGCCTCTTCGCTCAGGAACACGCGGACGTGCCGGTTGCCGCCCGTCCATTCGACTTCCAGATTATCAAAGAGCAACTCGCGGAGCAGTCGGCGATCCGTCTGCTGGTAGAGCGGCATGCAGAGACTTGCGTCCACCTCGCCCGTGCGGATGAGAGCCTTCGGCAGCGCGCCCGCCACGTCGCCCAAGCCACCCGTCTTAGCGAACGGTACAGCCTCCGACGATAAGATCGCGACGCGCAACACTCTTCACCCGACACCCCTCCCCGCCGGAGGAGCGTCCCAACAGTCTGAACTGCAAAGCTTAGGCGGCTATTTTACGCAACAGCTATCACAAGTGACAAGTGACGAGTGACGAGTGACAAGCAAGAAGTTGTCTTAACTCGTCACTTGTCACTCGTCACTTGTCACTGTTTTTCTAGCTCTGCATCGAGGCGAGGAATTCGGCGTTCGACTTGGTTTTACCGAGCCGTTCCAGCACGACTTCCATCTGCTCGACGGGCGACAGCGGGTTCAGGACGCGGCGCATCACCCAGATGCGCGCGAGGTCTTCCTTGCTGATGAGGAGTTCCTCTTTGCGCGTGCCGGAGCGTTGAATGTCAATGGCGGGGAACAGACGCTTGTCAACGAGGCGGCGGTCGAGATGAATTTCGCAGTTGCCCGTGCCCTTGAACTCTTCAAAGATCACGTCGTCCATGCGCGAGCCGGTGTCAATCAAGGCGGTGGCGATGATCGTCAAAGAGCCGCCCTCTTCGATGTTGCGCGCCGCGCCGAAGAAACGCTTGGGGCGCTGCAAGGCGTTGGCGTCAATACCGCCGGAGAGAATCTTGCCCGAAGGCGGCACGACCGCGTTGTGCGCGCGCGCCAGACGCGTCAGGGAGTCGAGCAGGATGACCACGTCGCGCTTGTGCTCGACGAGTCGCTTGGCCTTTTCGATCACCATGTCGGCGACCTGCACGTGGCGCGTCGGCGGTTCGTCGAACGTCGAAGAGATGACTTCGCCGTTGACCGAACGCTGCATGTCCGTCACTTCTTCCGGGCGCTCGTCAATGAGGAGCACGATGAGCGACACTTCCGGGTGGTTCTTCGAGATCGAGTTGGCGATGGTCTGGAGCATCATCGTCTTACCCGTGCGCGGCGGCGCGACGATGAGGCCGCGCTGCCCCTTGCCGATGGGCGTGACGAGATCAATGACGCGCGCGGCGAGCACGTCGTGCTCGGTTTCCAACAACAGACGCTCGTCCGGGTAGAGCGGCGTCAAATTGTCGAAGAAGACTTTGTCGCGCGTCTCGCCGGGGGCTTCAAAGTTGATGGCCTCGACCTTGATCAACGCGAAGTAACGCTCGCCCTCTTTCGGCGGGCGAATCTGGCCGGAGACGGTGTCGCCGGTGCGCAAGTCGAATTTGCGAATCTGCGAGGGCGAGACGTAGATGTCGTCGGGGCCGGGCAGGTAGTTGTATTCGGGGGCGCGCAGGAAGCCGAAGCCGTCGGGCAAAGTTTCCAACACGCCTTCGGAGAAGATGAGGCCGCTCTTTTCGGTCTGCGCCGCGAGGACTTTGAAGATCAACTCTTGCTTGCGCATGCCGGTCGCGCCGGGAACGTCCATGTCCTTGGCGATCTGCGTCAGCTTCGAGATGGACATCTCCTTGAGCGTCGCCAGATTGAAGGCGTCGCCGTTGCCGGGCGGAAGGAAGTCCTTCTCCAACACCTCGTCGGGCGGAGTGTCCTCGACGGCCGCGGCGGCGGTCGTCGCGCGGTTGCCGTTCTCGCCGCCGTTGCCGTTGGCCGTCGTGCTGCCGGCACTGCTGCTGCTACTACTGCTGGTTCGTGTGCGTGGTGTACGTTGTGACATTTCTCTTTTCTCTGTGAGTGCGGCCGTTGTCGTGTGTGTACGTGAGCCGCTGTTCTAACCAAGAGTTGTGTCCAACTCTTGTCGCGTTGCTTGTCAATAGATTGAATTGCCGGCGGACTCAAAAGCCGCGTATGAATTAATCCAAAAATGATGTCGGGAATGATGCCTCAGGTGCGCGGCGGCTGACCGCTTAACGCAGGAGTGGCGATGTTTCCAGCGGTTATGTTTGCGAGGTGGTTGGCGAATCCCTAGCGAACGTCTCGCATCCCATCAAAGTCCAACGAATTATTTTGTGCGGGCAAAGTTCTAACGTATCGGTTAGATGCCGTCAAGACCCGCAGGGTCGCCCCGTGGCGACAATTCGACTTTTCAACTGGGGGAGTGTGAGACGGTAATGGCCTCTTCGATGGCGCGCCAGACGCGTTCGCGCCCGTATCCCGTGACGGCGGAGTAGGCGACGACTTCACCGCCGCTCGCCGACGCGCCTAAAATTTCCCGCGCGCGCCCGATGCTTTTACGCAACTCATTCTGCGAGAGCTTGTCGGATTTCGTCGCAACCGTCAGGTGCGGCTTCCCATAAGCCGTCAACCATTCACGCAGTTGCAAGTCCAATTTAGAGGGATCGTGACGCGAATCTACGATTTGAATTGATAACACAAGCGACTCGCGCTTGGCAAGGTAAGTCGTCACAATTTCGCCCCACGACTCGCGAATCGCGCGCGGCACGCGGGCGTAGCCGTAGCCCGGTAGATCGACAAAGTGGAAGCGGCGATTGATGAGGAAGAAGTTGAGCGCCTGCGTCCGCCCCGGCGTCGAAGAGGTGCGCGCCAGCCCTTTGACGCCCAGCAGCGAGTTGATGAGGCTCGACTTCCCCACGTTCGAGCGGCCAAGAAACGCCACTTCCGGCAGCCCCACACGCGGCCAGTCCTGCTCGCTAAAAGAACTCTTGACGAATGCGGTGCTCGTAATCTTCATAAGACAGTGACTAGTGACGAGTGACGAGTGACGAGCCGGAACAAGAACGCGATTTCGGTTTTTAACTTGTCACTCGTCACCTGTCACCTGTCACTGTTTTTATTACTTTGAGGTCGCGCCGGAGGCGGTTTGCGTCGGCTGCTCGTCGGGCGACGCTGTGGGGGCGGAGGCCATCGCGCGCCGCGCCGCCATCGCCTTCGACATCTCGCGCACCTTGGCGAGACGTTCTTTCGCGTTCGGCGAGCGCATGATGAGTTGTTCGAGGTGCGTCCACATCTGCGGGCCGAACTTCTCCCGCAGTTCTTCGATAAACGGCTCGAACTTGGCGTAGTAGAAGAAGTGCTCGCCGTTGGCGTCGCTGAACATCTTCTCGTCAATCGCGCCGTTGTTGACGAGCGAGGCGGCCATGTCCCAGTAGGACATCACCTGGCGCAGGTAGGCGTTGTTCTCGCCCGTAGCGACATCCAAGATGTCCTGCACGCTTTCGGGGTTGAACATGGCAAGCCACGTGCGCGCCTTGCGCATTGTCTCTTCGCGGCGCAGATCGTAGAGTTTCAGGATCAAGTCTGCGTCTTCGTATTTGCCCATGCGTAATTTTCTCCTTAAGAGTGTGTGGCGGGGAAGTGAGAGAAGGAATGAGGGCGGAGTGATGAGGGATGAAGAAAGAAAGCACTCAATCTCTTGAATGCTTTTCTTATTTCATCCCTCATCACTCCGCCCTCATCCCTTAGTTAATCTACCATCGTCGGCGTGCTTTGCGAGGGCGGTTCAGTTGACCAGATGGGCGGTTGCGCGGTGTCCACGGTTGCGCCGTCGGTCGGGCAAGCGTCTTCGAGCGCGAGCGTGAGCACCTCGTCAATCGTCTCGACGAAGTGGACGCTGATCGCGGCGCGCACCTCTTCGGGCACTTCCGCCAAGTCCTTCTCGTTCTCTTTCGGCAGGATCAGCGTCGTGACGCCGACGCGGTGCGCGGCGAGCATCTTCTCTTTGATGCCGCCGACGGGCAGCACCTTGCCGCGCAGTGTGATCTCGCCCGTCATCGCCACGTCCTTGCGGACGGGGACGCGCGTCAGCGCCGAGGCCATCGCCGTGGCGAGCGTGACGCCCGCCGAAGGGCCGTCCTTCGGGATCGCGCCTTCGGGAATGTGGACGTGCAGGTCGCGCTTGCGGATGTGGTCAAGGCTGACGCCGATGCGTTCGGCGCGCGCCTTAACGCAGGTGAGCGCGGCTTGCGCCGACTCCTGCATGACCTCGCCGAGTTTTCCTGTCAGTCGCACGCCGCCGCGCCCGTTCGTGAGCGTCGCTTCGATCTGCAAGACCTCTCCGCCGACTTCCGTCCACGCGAGTCCGAGCGCGAGTCCGATCTCGCTCTCGGTCGCCGCCACTTGCTGACGGAACCTGATCGCGCCGAGCATCTCGCGCACGCGCTCCGGCGTGACGATCTCTTTAAACTCGTCGCCCTTGCTCTCGCCCACGAGCTTGCGCGCCACCTTGCGGCAGCACGAACCGATCTCGCGTTCGAGGTTGCGCACGCCCGCCTCGCGCGTGTAGGAGCGGATGATCTCAAGGAGACCTTCGTCCGTAAACTCGACCTGCTCGGCTTTCAGACCGCTGCCCTCCGCCTGCTTGGCGACGAGGTGGCGGCGCGCGATCTCCAACTTCTCGCGCTCGGTGTAGCCGGAGAGCCGGAGGATTTCGAGTCGGTCTTGCAGCGCGGGCGGGATCGTGTGGAGCACGTTCGCCGTCGCGATGAAGAAGACTTTCGAGAGGTCGTACTCGACATCGAGATAGTGATCCTGAAACGAGTTGTTCTGTTCGGGGTCTAACACTTCGAGCAAGGCCGAAGATGGGTCGCCGCGGAAGTCCGCGCCGAGTTTGTCCACCTCGTCCAAGAGGATGCAGGGGTTGGTCGTCCCGGCCTTCTTCATCATCTGGATGATCTGGCCGGGCAGCGCGCCGATGTAGGTGCGTCGGTGGCCGCGTATCTCCGCTTCGTCGCGCACGCCGCCGAGTGAGAGGCGCACGAACTTGCGGCCGGTCGCCCGCGCGATGGACTTGCCGAGACTCGTCTTGCCGACGCCCGGCGGGCCGACGAAACAGAGGATCGAGCCCTTCGGGTTCTTGACGAGTTGGCGCACGGCCAAGTGTTCGAGGATGCGATCCTTGATCTTCTCAAGCCCGTGGTGGTCTTCGTTCAAGACCTCTTCGGCCTTGTTGAGGTCTCTGATCTCTTTCGACTTCTGCTTCCAAGGCACGCTCAACAGCCAGTCAATGTAGGTGCGTGAGACCGTGCCCTCGGCCGACATCGGCGGCATCGCTTCAAGGCGGTGGAGTTCCTGCATGGCCTTCTCCTTCGCCTCGTCCGACATGCCCGCCTCTTCGATCTTCTTGCGCAAATCTTCGACCTCGGCCTTCTCGTCCTTGCGGCCGAGTTCCTTGTGGATCGCCTTGATCTGTTCGTTCAGGTAATACTCTTTCTGCGCCTTCTCCATCTGCCGCTTGACGCGCGCCTGAATGGTGCGGTCGAGTTGCCGCTTGTCAACTTCCGTCTCCAGAATTTCGACCAGGCGCTGCATGCGCCCGTGGACGGAGAAGATTTCCAGCAAGCCCTGCTTGTCTTCGACCGCAATACGCAGTTGCGACGCGAGCGCGTCGGTCAGGTGCGAGGGGTCTTGGTTGCGCATGGCCTGTTGCAGCGCGTCGGTCTGTGCTTCGGGCGCGAGGCGCAGGTGCTGCTCGATGAGTTGGTGGATGCGCTGCGTGAGGGCTTCGATGCGCTGGCCGGATTCGAGCGCGGAGGGCGCGCGGCGCACGGTGGCCGTGAACGCGCCGTTGTCGTTGTCCACGCGGATCGTCGTCGCGCGCTCGCGCCCCTCGACGACCACTTTCGTCTGCCCGTTGTCCAACTTCTGCGCTTGCAGGATGCGCGCGATTGTCCCGACGCCGTAAATCTCTGTGGGCGCGGGTTCATCAATCGAGGCGTCGTGCTGCGTGGCGAGGAAGATCGTGCGGTCGGAGGCGAGCGCCTGTTCGAGCGCGCGGATCGAGCCGGGACGGCCGATCTTGAACGCGACCTTCGTGAACGGGAAGATCACGACGTCGCGGATCGGAACCATCGGGTAGCTAACGATGTCTGTGGGAGTGTGGTCTGAATATTCTTCCATAAAACTGCTACTTCTTTCGCCGGAAAACTCTTAAACGTGAAGGGCGAGCCGCTCGATTGCCGCTCGCCCAGTGGTCGCGAACTAAACTGAATTGTAAACGATTTCGCCGGGTCGCGCCACCGGACAAAAATTCGCGCACGCCTGCGCGCCTACTGCTCCGAGTTCTCGCTGATGATCTCCCGCAGTTGTTCGACGCGCTCGCGCGTAACTTTAGCCAGACAGAAACCGACGACCATCGGATAGATCGAGCCGCCCTTGTTGCCGACGCTCCGGTAGTCGCAGTGGGCGTCGCGAAACTTGAGCCAAGCGAGTTGCGCGTCGCGGAGTTTCGCGCGCTCCGCGCCCGATGTGTCTTTCATCAACTCGCGGTAGACCCGATTCAGTTCCGCGTCGGCCTTGTCGCGCGCCCGCGCCGCACACTGGTTCAACTCGTGCTGACTGCGGTCGCCGGGGCAGGGGTCTTCGCGGTCGGCCTCGTCCTGTTCCGCCGCTGTAGCCGCGGGCGCGTCTTGCTTCGCGGTCGGCGTTCCGGTCTTCGACGGCTCTTGCGCGCGCGACGCGTTCGCACAAAAAAGTGCGAGCAGGAGTGCGAACACTCCTGCTCCGAATTTCTTCGACATCAATTTAGGATTCCTTTCGCTCAGGCGGGGCAGAGAAGCGAACTTGCGGCGCGCGTTCAGGCGGCGGCGTCGTCCACACCCGAAAGGGCTTCGCCGGGGACGGCGCGGCGGCGTTCGACCATCTCGCTCGTGATGACGAACTCCTTGACGCGCTTCTGCGAGGGCAGCGTGTACATCGCGTCGAGCAACAGCTCCTCCAGAATCATCATCAGGCCGCGCGCGCCGACCTTGCGCTCGACCGCCTGATGCGCGATGGCCTTCAGCGCGTCCTCGGTGAAGCGGAGCTTGACGTTGTCGTACTCGAACTTCTTCTGGTACTGCTTGACGAGCGCGTTCTTCGGCTCGGTCAGGATGCGCATCAGCGCCGCCTCGTCCAGCTCGTGCAGCGCGCCGGTGACGGGGAGGCGGCCGACGAACTCGGGGATGAGCCCGTACTTGACGAGGTCTTCGGGCTGCACCGACGAGAGCGCCTCGGAGTAGCGGTTGCTCGCGGACTTGACCTGCGCCTGGAAGCCGAGTGACTTGTTGCGCATCCGCCGCTCGACGACCTTCTCCAGCCCGACGAAGGCGCCGCCGCAGATGAAGAGGATGTTGGTCGTGTCTACGGGGAAGAACTCCTGATGCGGGTGCTTCCTGCCGCC
>JAVEDE010000013.1 GCA_030841105.1 Pyrinomonadaceae bacterium | reverse complement strand
TTTTTTTTAAACAAAAAAAAACCCCCCGCCTCTCGCTTTACTCACACCGCGCGAATCCCGCGCTTCGCGCTAATTGAGAAACTTTGTTAAGGCTTCACCCGTCACGCCGTCTCTAATCCGGCGCGATGCTCGCGCGCCAGTCGGTCGCTTCGACAAACTTCGGCTGGTCTTCCTTCAAGAGCACGCACGTTTCGAGCACGAGCGCGTCCATCTCCGTGCGCATGAAGCAACGATAGCTGTCTTCGGGCGTGCACACGATGGGTTCGCCGCGCACGTTGAAACTCGTGTTGACGACGACGGGGCAGCCGGTCTTTTCCCCGAAGGCCGAGATGATCTCCCAGTACAGAGGGTTCGTCTCGCGCCGCACGGTCTGCACGCGCGCCGAATAATCAACGTGCGTGACGGCGGGAATGTCCGAGCGCACGGCGTTCAATTTTTCGATGCCCCAGAGGGCGCGCTCCGCCTCGGTCGCCTCGCGGCGGCGGTCGTGTCGCACGTCGGCGACGAGCAACATGTAGGGGCTGTCGGTGTCCAACTCGAACCACTCGGCCGCCCCTTCGCGCGTCACGCTCGGCGCGAACGGGCGGAAGCTCTCGCGGTATTTGATCTTCAAGTTCATCACCGACTGCATGCGCGGCGAACGCGCGTCGCCGATGATGCTGCGCCCGCCGAGTGCGCGCGGCCCGAACTCCATACGCCCCTGATGCAACCCGATTACTTTCTCCGCCGCCAGCAACTCCGCGACCGCCTCCGGCAACTCCTCGCGCCGGTATTTCCGGTAAGGCAACCCGCGCGCGCGCAAGAACTCTTCGATCTCCGCTTCCGTGTGTCGCGGCCCTAAATAAGACCCCTTCATCCCGTCGGCGTAAGGCGGGATACATCCGTTGGCATGGCGCGGCGACGCCCAAGTCCCTGCGCTTTCGGGACTCACGCGCGGCTGGTCGAGATAGCGATGCCAGATGGCGAGCGCGATCCCGGCCGCGCCGCCCGCGTCGCCCGCCGCCGGTTGAATCCAGATATCCTCGAACGCGCTCTCGCGCAGGATGCGGCCGTTGCCCACGCAGTTCAGCGCGACGCCGCCCGCCATGCAGAGTTTGCGCGCGCGCGTCTCGCGGTGTGCGTAGGCGGCCATCTTCAACATCACTTCTTCGGTGATGACCTGAATGCTGCGCGCCAAGTCCATGTCGCGCTGCGTCAGTTTCGCTTCGGGGCGGCGCGGCGCGTCGCCGAACAACTTCGCAAACGCCTTGCTCGTCATTTTCAGGCCGTGCGCGTAGCCGAAGTAGGCGTGGTTCATGCGCAGGCTGCCGTCGTCGCGTATCTCGACGAGTTTGTCCTTGATGAGCGCGACGTACTTCGGCTCGCCGTAGGGCGCGAGTCCCATCACTTTGTACTCGCCGCTGTTGACGCGAAAGCCCGTGTAGTAAGTGAACGCGCTGTAGAGCAGGCCGAGACTGTCGGGAAAGCGCAACTCTTTGAGCATCGTGATCTCGCGCCCGCGCCCGACGCCGATGCTGCTCGTCGCCCACTCGCCCACGCCGTCCAATGTCAGAATCGCGGCCTCTTCAAACGGCGACGGGTAGAACGCGCTCGCCGCGTGGCTCTCGTGATGATCGCCGAACAGTAGTTTCCACGTGAACTGTTTTGCGCGTCGCTTGGCGTCCTTCTTGTCCTCGATGCCTTCGACGCGCGCCATCTCCGTGCCGATCAAATCCGACATCCAGAGTTTCTCTTTCATCCACGCGGGCATCGCTTTGAGGAAGGAGGGGAAACCGGCGGGGGCGTAGTCGAGATAAGTTTCGAGGAGACGCTCGAATTTGATGAGCGGCTTGTCGTAGAAGGAAACGTAGTCGAGCGCGTCGGCCGTCAGTCCGGCTTCGGCAAGGCAGTAGCGGACGGCGTGCGTGGGGAAGCGGTGGTCGTGCTTGCGGCGCGTGAAGCGTTCCTCCTGCGCCGCCGCGACGATCTCGCCGTCAACGACGAGACACGCCGCCGAGTCGTGGTAAAAGGCCGACAGTCCGAGGATGCTCGTCACTTGTAATTCACCTCGCGCCGTCGCTCAGAACAGCGGGTAGAGGAACGGGGCGAGCGCGGACGACTGCGCGAACACGAGCGCGAGACCCGTCAGCACGAGCACGACGATGATCGGCAAGAGCCAGTACTTCTTGTTGTACTTCATCAACTCCCACAACTGGAGCAGAACCTGCGATTTCGACATTGACCCCTCTCGACCTTTCCCCGTGACGTCCCTTAATACATCTTTTCGTAGTGCTTCGGATCAGCCCGCCGTTCGGTGTAAGGCTTCCAGTAAGATTCGCCGCGCCCCGCGCGACGGCCGAGCGCGTCGCCGCCCGTCAAACGCCGCACGAGTCCGATGGGCGTCACGACGAGGAAGAAGACCACACCCAAGATGACGCGCGTCATCACGAAGCCCAATGCCTCGGCCAAGCCCATCCACAAACGATTCGGCACGACAAGCGACTTCGGACGAAGCGCGCCGAAGAGCGCGAGCGTCGCGCCGAGCGACGGCAGGATGATCGTGAGCGCAGGGTATCGGCCGCGATAAAACCACCAACCGCCGAGCGCGATGAGGACGCCGCCGACCAGCAGCCCGAACTCTCGCTCGGCGCGATACGAACGCTTCGCCCGTCCCACTTCGCCCGTGTTGATTTTAACTTTCGTCAAAAAGTTCTCCGCCCACTATCGCACGCATTTCGGCACGCGCGACGAACAAGGCTGCGGCTCGTTTCCCGCCCGCGCGCTCACGGCGACAAGATCGCCCGTCGCCCAAAGTAACCAATGTAACCGCGCCCTCTTCGGAGCGTCAAGCAACCACTCCGCCACTGCGGGAAAGCGGCGCGTCGAGTTAAAAAAAACTCCGCCCGCCTCTGTGTCGGGGAGGCGGGCGGAGTTTGCAGTTAGGGGCTAACGGTTAAGACTAGCTCTGCGAGACCGGTGTGATCACGCCCACGTTCGCCATGCCGTCAATGCGGTTTGTGCCGAACGTCTTGAGCGTGCCGCCGACGTTGCGGAACGCCGTGCCGCCGCCGCTGATGATGCTGTTGGCGACGCGCGCCGTGCCGAGATCGACGCGAACCGTGTCCACGTTGTAGTTCATGATGCAGCCGTCAATGTTCGCTTCGGCCGTGGAGTCGCCCGCGACGCGGACGCCCGCTGAACTCGCGCCGTTGTGCGTGGAGATGACGCCGTTGCGCATCGTGATGTGCGCGCGCGCGCCGGCCTCGACGCCGTCGCCCGTGCTGTTGTTGACTTGGAAGTCGTCAATCGTCGCGAGCACGAGGCCGCCGGCGACCGTCTGCATGATGATGCCGTTGGTGGCGGCGTTCCGGATCGAGACGTTCTTGATGTAGACCTCGGCGACCGTGGCCGTGTTCATGTTGATGTCAATGCCGTCGCCCGTCACGCCGTCAATGTTCGTGTTCTCGATGTGGAGCGCGCTGCCGGCGATCATGCGGATGCCGTCGGTTCCGGTCGAAGCGCCGTTGATGTCGAGCCAGTTGAGGCGGACGGTCTTGCGCACGTCGGCCGCGTCGGTGATGTTGATGAGAAAGCCCTGCGGCGCGAGCGCGGAGAGCACCGAGCCGTAGCCCTGACCGGCGCCGCCGCCGTTCACGGTGATGGACTTGGTGATCGTCAGAGTGCCGAAGCCGCCCGGATCGAGCGTGCTGATCTCGCCGTCCTTGGCGGTCTTCGAGATCGCGCCAGCGTAAGTTTTACAGGGGGCGGTGCGGCTGCACGGATTCACGTCGTCGCCGACGCCCGACACCCAAGTGCGGGTCGCCTGTGCGTGTGTCATGGCGGCAAGGGCGAAAATGAAAGTGATCGTAGTGAGAATATTGAGGGTTAAGCGGCCTTTATTCATGGGAACTCTCCTTCAGCGTGGGTATGCTGTTCAGTGGTGTTGTAGGTAAGCCATTCGAGACAGTTGCGTCGCGGGGTTGTGTTTGTGCCGTTCGCGAGGACGGCAGCGTTTTACTCTTCGGGACTATCAAAGCACGGGATGCGGTAGACCTCATGCATGAAGCCCGTAGCTTTTATACTAATTTGTGGAGGCTGTCAATAGTTTGACAGACCTCTCGGACGCGCGCAGAGGCGACCCGCAATCGCCCCGCGCGCGCATGTGAAAACCAACGCACGATGGGTGCGACGGGAGTGAAGACCGCCACCATTCCGGCAGCACTTTGCCGCGCCTTAGATGTCGCCGCCGGAGCATGTCGAAATCACGCGCCGCGCACGACGGCGATTCTTGACACTGTTTCGAGCGCGCGCCTATACTCCGTCACTTACCGGCTCAAACAAAATTCCGGCGCACGCGTGTGAGTCAGGCGTCCGAGTTCAGACAGTTAACGGCGCGCGTGGCGTGCGACTTCGGATAAGGAACAACGGGCGCGCGCGGACGACGACAGGCAGCGCGCCGACCACTCCCCGCAAACATTCATTTCATGCAAAAACTTTTCGTCACGGGCGGCGCGGGCTTCATCGGCTCGGCCTTCATCCGACTGGCGCTCGCGCGCTGGCCGGACGCCGAAATCACCAACTTCGACGCGCTCACCTACGCGGGCAACCCGGATAACCTCAAAGGCTTGGACGATGCACGCCATCGCTTCGTGCGCGGCGACATCGCCGACCGCGAGGCGGTGCTGGCCGCGCTCGAAGCGGGCACGGACGCCATCTTCAACTTCGCCGCCGAGTCGCACGTTGATCGCAGCATCGAACGCGCCGACGATTTCCTGCGCACGAACATTCTCGGCACGCAAGTTTTGCTCGACGCCGCGCGCGAACGTGGCGTGCGTCGCTTCGTGCAAATCTCGACCGACGAGGTGATGGGCAGTCTGCCCGAAGACGACTCGGCGTTCTTCAACGAAGAGTCCGGCTATGCCCCGAACAGCCCTTACGCGGCCTCGAAGGCGGCGGCCGAACACATGGTGCGCGCCGCGCGCCACACCTTCGGACTCGACACCGTGACGACGCGTTGCGGCAACAACTACGGCCCGCGCCAGTTTCCCGAAAAGCTCATCCCGCTGCTCCTGTCGAACGCGCTGCACGACGAGCCGATCCCGGTCTACGGCGACGGGCAGAACGTCCGCGATTGGATTTACGTCGAAGACCACTGCCGCGCCGTCGCGCTCGCCTACGAACGCGGCGAGGCGGGCGGCATCTACAACATTGGCGCGCGCAACGAGCGTCGCAACCTCGAAGTGGTCGAATCAATTCTCGCCGCGCTCGATAAGCCCCGGTCGCTCATCCGCTACGTCAAAGATCGCCCCGGCCACGACCGCCGTTACGCGATTGACCCATCGAAGGTCGAACGCGAACTCGGCTGGCAGCCCGTGGAGACGTGGGAGAGCGGCCTCGCCAAAACGATCACGTGGTACGCGGAGAACACGGAATGGATCTCGCGCGTGCGCGGCGGAGCGTACAGGGATTTTTACGCGCGGCAGTACGGCGCGGAGGTCGGCGCGAAGTGAAAATTTTAATCACCGGGGCGGGCGGCATGGTCGGGCGCGCGCTCGTCGCGCACGCGTCGGCGCAGGGCGACGAGGTGTTCGCTCACGAACGCGCGATGCTCGACATCACGCAGGCCGAAGCGGTGCGCGAAGTGTTCGCGCGCGAACGCCCCGAAGCGGTCGTCAACTGCGCGGCGTGGACGGATGTTGACGGCTGCGAGTTGAACCCCGAACGCGCAGTTTTGATCAACGCCGAGGCCGTGGAGATACTGGCGGCCGAGAGTCGTCTCGCGGGCGCGTCGTTCATCACCATCTCGACCGATTACGTGTTCGACGGCCGCAAGGAAGGCTTCTACACGCAGCGCGACGACCCCGCGCCGGAGAGCACCTACGGCATCGCCAAACTACAGGGCGAGCGGCGCGCGCAGCGCGCCTCGGCACGCACCGTCGTCGTCCGCACGGGCTGGATTTTCGGCGCGGGCGGACGAAACTTTCTCGCCACCGTTGTCGAACGCGCGCGCCGCGGCGAACATCTAAAAGCCATCAGCGACGCCTACGGCACGCCGACTTACGCGCCGCATCTGGCCGCGCGGCTGCGCGAACTGGCCGCGCGAGATCTGCCCGGCACTTATCACGTCGTGAACGGCGGCGAGGGCACGAGTTTTCTGGAGTTCGCGCGCGAGGCCGCGCGTGCGGCCGGGGTCGAGAATGTCGAGATCGAGAGCGTCAGCATGGACTCGCTCTCGCGCCCCGCGCCGCGCCCGCGCAACTCGCGCCTGCGCTGCCTGCTCTCGGAAGCCATCAATCTTGCGCCCCTGCCCGACTGGCGAGAGGCGCTCGGCGATTTCGCGAAAGAAGAGGGGGAAGGGGGAAAGGGTAAAGGGTAAAGGTAAAAACGGGAAGAAAACGTATCGGTTGCGGCGCGGCTCTCCCTTTCCCCCTTCTCCTTTCCCCTTTAACCTCCTGCCTTTATGCCTTCATCCTTTCGCCCGTCTCTGTTATTATGCGTCGCTTGCATGTGTGCCCGACCGTGTTGGTATTTCTGAAGTTTTAAGGTTGAACGAAGATGTCTCAAGATAATCGCCTGCTGCCGTTGACTCCCGGTACGAACCTCGACCGCCCGTTGCGCGAATTGACGCAACCCGACCGGCCGAACAACACCTACTCGCTTTCAGAGCCGACGCACCTGCGCGACTACCTGTCGGTCGTGTTGAAACGCAAGTGGCTCATCTTGAGCTTGCTCGTCGTCGTCACGTCGCTCGTCGCGATCCAGATGTACCGCCAGCCGACCATCTACCGCGCCGAGTCGGTCATGCAGATCGAGCAGAAGACGAAGAACCTCTTGAAGACGAAAGAGTTCGTCATCAACGCGCAGAACGACCCGGCCTACTGGGGCACGCAACTCGCGCTCCTTGAGAACCCGCGCCTCCACCGCAAAGTGATCCTCGCGCTCGACCTGCAAAACAACCCGGCCTTCGTCGGCGGCCAAGCGCGGCCGAGCCTGTTCGCCACCGTGCGCCGCATGTTCTCGCGGCAGAAACCGGCCGCCGCGCCCGCCGCGGGACAGGAGGGCGGCCTCGGCGTCGTTGACGACGCCCCGACGACCCAGACCGAAGCCGATAAGTTGACGCCCGAACAGGCGCAGCGAATGCTCGCATACGAAGACGCCCTGCGCGCCAACCTGACGATTGATCCGGTCGAGCGCACGAACCTTGTCAAGATCGTCTACGAGCACACCAACCCCGAACTCGCGATGAAGATCGCGGACACGCTCGCCCTCGTCTTCATCCAGGACAACATCGAGCGGGAGACATCCGGCTCGGTCAAGTCGGCCGAACAACTCGCCAGGAACATCACCGACCTGCAAGCCTCCTACCGGCAGAAGCAGGAAGAGATCATCGCCTTCAAGCGGAGCCACAATCTGCCGCTCGGCGCGGCCGACGGGCAGGATTTGACGAAGGCTATCCTCGGCATGTCCACCACCCAGATGATGCAGGCCGAAGACAAGCGCAAGGAACTGGAAGCCTCCTATCGCGTCGCGCAAAGCACGCAGGACATCTACTCTATTCCGGAGGTGATGAATAACAAGTCGGTTCAGCAGTGGCGTGACAAGCTGAGCGAACTTGAGGAGCAGAAGCAAGCCCTGCTCGTGCTCTACACCAAAGAGTGGCCTGCCGTGAAGAAGATTGAAAAACAGCAGGAGCAAGTGCAGGCCGCGCTCGACAAACAAGCGAGAGATGTGGTGAGCACTATCGAGGCCGGTTATAAAGCCGCGGTGATGCGCGAAAACTCGCTCCGCCAATCGAACTCGACCGCGCGCGGGCAAGCGAACGCGCAAAGCCAGTCCGAAGGTCAACTCGACATCAAGGTGCAGGAACTGGAGACGATCAAGCAGCTTTACAACACGGCGATTCAGGGCAAGAAAGAGTTTGACGTGACGGGCACGGAAGTGCCGAACAACATCACCATTTCGACGCCCGCGCGCCGCGCCGAGGTCATCGGGCCGCCGCGCGTGCGTAACATCATGATCGCGCTCCTGCTCTCGCTCGCCGCCGGGATCGGTCTGGCCTTCCTGCTCGACTACCTCGACGACACGCTCAAGTCAATCGAGGACGTGGATCGCCACATCCATCTCCCGACGCTGGCCTTGATCCCCGCGCCGCGCGCCGAACGCCGCTTCGCGCTCCCCGCGCGCCACGCCGCCGGGGCGGGCGCGAACCCCGACCCGACGGCCACCGCGCTCGCGCTCATCGAAGAGAAGCGTTCGCCCGTCGCGGAGGCTTACCGCCACCTGCGCACGTCGCTCCTGCTGTCGTCGGCCGGGCAGCCGCCGAAGACCGTCCTCGTCACGTCGAGCCAACCGTCCGAGGGCAAGACGACGACGGCCGTCAACACCGCCGTCATGCTCGCGCAGACCGGCGCGGAAGTTCTCATTCTCGACTGCGACCTGCGCCGCCCGCGCATCCACGCCCACTTCGGGCTGCCGAACACGCGCGGCGTGACGAACTACCTGTCGGGCGACACGAACATCGGCGCAATCGTGCAGGAGTACGACAAGCTGCCGAACTTGAAGATCATCACTTCCGGCCCCGTCCCGCCGAACTCCGCCGAACTCCTCGGCTCGGAAGAGATGCGCCGCCTGATCACGCTCCTCAGCGACAACTTCACGCACATCATCATTGACTCGCCGCCCGCCATCTCCTTCACGGACGCCTCGATTCTCTCGACGATGGTTGACGGCGTGATGCTCGTCGTCCATGGCGGCCGCTCGTCGCGCGCCGTGGTGCGCCGCGCCAAGCAGCAACTGCTCGACGTGGGCGCGCACATCTACGGCATCGTCCTCAACAACGTCAAACTCGAATCCTCGGATTACTACTACTACTCCGGCTACTATTCGAGCTACTACGCCAACGAGGACGAAGACCAGACGCCCGCCGACGATTACGCCGAAACCGCGAAATCGAAATAAGACTGTTTCAGTTTTCAGGACAGAAGGTTTCAGGTTTCAGGTTTCAAGTTTCAGGACTGAGGTTCTCCGGTCTGAAACT
Organism: Pyrinomonadaceae bacterium; assembly: GCA_030841105.1. GTDB lineage: Bacteria > Acidobacteriota > Blastocatellia > Pyrinomonadales > Pyrinomonadaceae > JAIVJZ01. The sequence goes on along the minus strand of JAVEDE010000013.1, from coordinate 4,531 downwards.
TGAAACTTGAAACTTGAAACCTGAAACTTTTATGAGAGAGTTCTGCGCCATCGCCGACGACGTTGTGCTGGGGCGCGACGTGCAGATTTACAACTTCGTCAACCTCTACGGCTGCGAGATCGGCGACGAGACGCGCATCGGGACGTTCGTCGAAATCCAGAAGGGCGCGCGCGTCGGGGCGCGCTGCAAAATTTCCAGTCACACGTTCATCTGCGAGGGCGTCTCGGTCGAGGACGAAGTGTTCGTCGGACACGGCGTGCAGTTCATCAACGACCGCCGCCCGCGCGCGACCCGGCCCGACGGCACGCCGCAGACCGAGGCCGACTGGACGCTCGAACGCACCGTCGTCCGGCGCGGCGCGTCCATCGGCACGGGCGCGGTGATCCTCGGCGGCATCGAGATCGGCGAGCGCGCGACCATCGGCGCGGGCGCGGTCGTCACGCGCGACGTGCCCCCCGGCGCGACGGTCGCGGGCAACCCGGCGCGGATATTAAAAGTGACGAGTGACAAGTGACGAGTGACAAGTTAAAACCGGAAACTTGTCTTCCTCGCATCACTTCTTGCTCGTCGCTTTTTTAACTGCTTGCCTTGCTCTCGTCGCTTTTTTAGCAACTAGCGACGCACAACTTGCGATAAGAGATGCACAACTTTTTGTCTTAACTCGTCACTCGTCACTCGTCACTCGTCACTGTTCTTATGATTCCTTTCGTTGATCTGCAAGCGCAGTACCGCTCGATCAAGCGTGAAGTGGATGAGGCCATCGGGCGCGTCGTGGAGAGCGCGGCCTTCATCCTCGGCCGCGAGGTGGAGGCGTTCGAGGCGGCGTTCGCCGAATACCTCGGCGCGCGTTTTTGTGTCGGCGTGAACAGCGGCACGGCGGCCGTCCAACTCGCCGTCACGGCCTGCGGCGTCACTGCTGGCGACGAGGTGCTCGTCCCCGCCAACACGTTCTTCGCCACCGCCGAAGCCGTCTCGACCGCGGGCGCGACGCCCGTCTTCGTGGACGCCGATCCCGTCTCCTACACGATTGACCCGACGAAGATCGAGGCCGCGATCACGGAACGCACGCGCGCCATCATCCCCGTACATCTCTACGGCCAGTCGGCCGACCTCGACCCGATCTTCGAGATCGCCGCGCGCCACAATCTCTCGGTCATCGAAGACGCGGCGCAGGCGCACGGCAGTCTCTACAAGGGGCGGCGCGTCGGCGCGCTCGGCCGCGCCAACTGTTTCAGTTTCTACCCCGGCAAAAACCTCGGCGCGTATGGCGAGGGCGGCGCGGTCGTGACTGACGACGCGGAAGTGGCGCGGCGCGTGCGCCTGTTGCGCGACCACGGCTCGGAGCAGAAGTATCGCCACGACATCATCGGCTACAACTTCCGCCTCGAAGGCATTCAGGGCGCGGTCTTAAACGTCAAACTCAAACACCTCGACCACTGGAACGAACTGCGCCGCGCGCACGCCGCGCGCTACCACGAACTGCTGTCCGACGCGAGCAACGTTGAAGGCAGCGCGGGCGACGTTGAAGAAAGCGGCGTGGGCAAAGGCGACCGCGATAGCGGCAGCGCGCTCACGCTCCCGCAAGAGTTGCCCTACGCGCGCCACATCTATCACCTCTACGTCGTGCAGAGCGACGAGCGCGACGCGTTGCAGCAGCACCTCGCGGCGGCGGGTGTCCAGACCGGCGTCCACTACCCCGTGCCCGTCCACCTGCAACCGGCCTACGCGTCGCTCGGCCACCGCGCGGGCGACTTTCCGCAAGCCGAACATCAGGCCGCGCGCGTCCTCTCGCTCCCCATGTTCCCGGAGTTGACGGGCGCGCAAGTAGAGCGCGTGGCCGCGGCCGTCCGCTCCTTCGCCGGTAGTCAGTTGTCCGCCGCGCGTGTTTAACTATCCCGCATGAATCAACGCTCGCTCAGTCAATCGCGGTCGGCCGCGTCAACCCGAACAACCGGCAACGGACGACTGACGACGGACAACTCTCTATGATCACCATCGGCGTCATCGGCTGCGGCTACTGGGGGCCGAACCTCATCCGCAACTTCGCGGAGAACGAGCGCGCGCAACTGCGCTGGATTTGCGACACGGACGAGAAGCGTCTGAACGCCATCGGCCGCCGCTACCCCGCCACGCGCACCGCCGCCGACTACCGCCAGTTGCTCGCCGACCCCGAACTCGCGGCCGTCGTCATCGCCACGCCCGTCGCCACGCACTACAAGTTCGCCAAGGACGCGCTCATGGCAGGCAAGCACGTCCTCATCGAAAAACCTTTCACGACGACCAGCCAGGAGGCGCGCGAACTCGTCGAACTCGCGGCGCGGCGCGGCCTCACCCTGATGGTGGATCACACGTTCGTCTACACGGGCGCGGTGCGCCGCATCAAGGAGATCGTCGAGAGCGGCGAACTCGGCGAGTTGCTTTACTTCGACTCCGTTCGCATTAACCTCGGCCTCTTCCAACGCGACATCAACGTCGTCTGGGATTTAGCCCCGCACGACCTCTCGATCATGGACTACCTCGTCGCGCGCCAGCCCGTCGCGCTGACGGCCACGGGCAGCAGCCACATCGAAGCCGGGATCGAAAACATCGCCTACGTCATGCTGCGCTTTGCCGACTCGTTCATCGCACACTTTCATTTCAACTGGCTCTCGCCCGTCAAGATCCGCCGCACGCTCATCGCGGGCAGCCGCAAGATGATCGTCTACGACGACATCGAGCCGACCGAGAAGGTGCGCGTCTACGACAAGGGCGTGACGGCCAACCGCATCGAGTCGGACAGCGACAAGGAGGCGGCCTACCAGACGCTCGTCAGCTACCGCACCGGCGACGTATGGGTTCCCAAACTCGACTCGACCGAAGCCCTGACGCACGTCTCCGCCGAGTTTCTCGACGCCATCACCAACAAGCGCGCGCCGCTCACCGACGGCGCGGCCGGGCTGCGCGTCGTGCGCCTCTTAGAAGCCGCGCAGGAGTCAATCAATCAGGGTGGAAAGTTGATCGAGTTGTCGGAGTAAATTGATCTGGTTGACGGAGTGAGTTGTGCCAGCCCCGTGAGTGGAGACGGGTATGTTGCCCGCGGCGCGAGCCGTGGGAAAGAGTAGCTAGTAGGAGATCGAAAAGTTCAAAGTTCTATGACACAAGCGTCAGCACAAATGAACGTCCCGCTGCTCGACTTGCGACAGCAGCACGCGCACTTGCGCGAAGAGTTGCGCGCGGCCACGGATCGCGTCCTCGACTCGCAACAGTTCGTCTTGGGCGAGGAAGTGCGCCTGCTCGAAGAGGAGATCGCGCGCTACTCGACGACGCGGCACGCCGTCGGCTGCGCCTCCGGTTCGGACGCGCTCCTGCTCGCGCTGATGGCCTTGGACATCAAGGCGGGCGACGAAGTGATCACGACGCCCTTCAGTTTCTTCGCCACCGCGAGCGCCGTCACGCGCACAGGCGCGACGCCCGTCTTCGTGGACATCGAACCGCGCACCTACAATCTCGACCCGTCGCTCGTCGAAGCCGCGATCAGCGAACGCACGCGCGCTCTTCTGCCCGTCCACCTCTACGGCCAGTGCGCCGCGATGGACGCGCTCGCGGAAGTCGCCGCGCGTCACAACCTGCCCCTCATCGAAGACGCGGCGCAGGCCATCGGCGCGGAGGACAACGGGCGGCGCGCGGGGTCTATGAGCACAATCGGCTGTTTCAGTTTCTACCCGACGAAGAACCTCGGCGCGGCGGGCGACGCCGGGATGCTCACGACTAATGACGACGCGCTCGCCGCACGCCTGCGCACACTACGCGTCCACGGCGGCGCGACCGAATACCTCCACACGGAGATCGGCATCAACAGTCGCCTCGACGCCTTGCAGGCCGCGATCCTGCGCGTCAAACTCCCGCACCTCGACAGTTGGTCGCAGGCGCGGCGCGAACGCGCGGAGACTTATTCGCTCCTGCTGACGAACGCGCGCCTCGCTTTCAACCTGCGCGTGCCGTTCATCCGCGAGAACGTCCGGCACATCTTCCACCAGTACGTCGTGCGCGTCCCAGAGCACCGCGACGCGCTCATCGAACACTTGCGTGCGCACGGCGTCGGCTGCAAAATTTACTACCCCGTGCCGCTTCACTTGCAGGAGTGCTTCCGCTACCTCGGCTACGCGGCGGGCGCGCTGCCCGAAGCGGAACGCGCCGCGCGCGAAACGCTGGCCTTGCCCATCTACCCCGAACTGCGGCTCGAACAACAACAATACGTCGTTGACGTCATCAGCCGCTTCCAACCTTGACGGGCGGCGGGATGAATTTAGCGGCGGGATGAATTACCTTATGGGCGGGGCGCATCCCCGCCCGCTTCATGTCCGACACACGCGGGCGGCGGATCTAAACCCGACGCCGGGACAAATTTATTCAGGAGTTTATCGCTTGACGAAGAGAGCATTAATCACAGGGATCACGGGACAGGACGGCAGCTACTTGGCCGAGCACCTGTTGTCCTTAGGCTACGAGGTGCACGGACTGGTGCGCCGCGTCGCCCTGGAAGACCCCGCCC
>JAVEDE010000014.1 GCA_030841105.1 Pyrinomonadaceae bacterium | reverse complement strand
GAGAACAACAGCCAGCGCAGCGTCTCTTACGGCAACGGCGTCTACCGTTCGGACGACGGCGGGCGGAGTTGGAAAAACGTCGGCCTCAAAACTTCCGAGCACATCGGGCGCATCGCCATTGACCCGCGCGACTCGGCGACCGTCTACGTCGCCGCGCAAGGGCCGCTATGGGGCGCGGGCGGCGAGCGCGGCCTCTACAAAACGACCGACAACGGTGGGACGTGGAAACAGATTTTGAAGATCGGCGAGAACACCGGCGTCACAGATGTCGTCATTGATCCGAACAACCCGGACACGCTCTACGCCGCCGCCTACCAGCGACGCCGCCACGTCTTCACGATGATCAACGGCGGGCCGGAGAGCGCGCTCTACAAGTCAACGGACGCGGGCGCGACGTGGAACAAACTCACGCGCGGCCTGCCCACCTCAGACATGGGGCGCATCGGCCTCGCCATCTCGCCCGTTGACACGAACGTCATCTACGCCACGGTCGAGGCGGCCGACCGCAAGGGCGGCATCTTCCGCTCCACCGACCGCGGCGGCAACTGGGAACGGCGCAACGAGTACGACACGACGGCGATGTACTACTCGCAAATCTACGCCGACCCGAAAGAGCTTGATCGTATCTACGTGATGAACGTCTTCAACATGGTCTCGAACGACGGCGGCAAAACTTTGACGCGGCTCGGCGAACGCTCGAAGCACGTTGACAACCACGTCCTCTGGATCGATCCCGATAACAACAACCACTATCTCAACGGCAACGATGGCGGCCTCTACGAATCTTATGATCGCGGCGCGACGTGGGACTTCGTGGAGAATCTGCCCATCACGCAGTTTTACGACGTGACGACCGACAACGCCGCGCCCTTCTACAACGTCTACGGCGGCACGCAGGACAACTTCAGCGTCGGCGGCCCGGCGCGCACGCGCAGCGCGTCCGGCATCACGAACGCCGACTGGTTCGTCACGCAGGGCGGCGACGGCTTTCGTTCTCAAGTTGACCCGACCGACCCGAACACCATCTACGCCGAATACCAGCACGGCGGTCTCGCGCGCTTCGACAAGCGCACGGGCGAGCGCGTCGGCATCCAGCCCGCCACGGGGCGCGGCGAAGACCCCTTGCGTCTCAACTGGGACGTGCCCTTCATCATCAGCCCGCACCTGCACACGCGCCTCTACTTCGCCGCCAACCGTCTCTATCGTTCGGACGACCGCGGCGACAGTTGGACAATCGTGAGCGGCGAACTCTCGCGCGCGCTCGACCGCGACAAGCTGCCCGTGATGGGGCGTGTGTGGGGCGTGGACGCCGTCTCGAAGCACGCCTCGACGGCCTTCTACGGCAACGCGTCCGCGCTCGCCGAGTCGCAGAAGAGAGAGGGCTTGATCTACGTCGGCAGCGACGACGGCCTGTTGCAGGTGACGGAGGATGGCGGCAAAAACTGGCGCAAGATAGAGAAGTTTCCCGGCGTGCCCGACGCGGCCTACGTCTCGCGCATCGTTACCTCCAACCACGATGCGAACACCGTCTACGTCTCTTTCGACAATCACTGGAACGCGGATTTCGCGCCGTATCTTTTGAAGTCCACGGACGCGGGGCGCAACTGGACTTCGCTCAAGGGCGACCTGCCCGCAAACGGCCCCGTCCTCGCCATCGCAGAGGATCACGTCAACGCGAACCTCTTGTTCGCGGGCACGGAGTTCGGCCTCTTCTTCTCTGTCAACGGCGGCCAAAAGTGGGTGCAACTCAAAGGGAACTTCCCGACGATTGCCGTGCGCGACATCGCCGTGCAGAAGCGCGAGAACGATCTCGTCATCGGCACGTTCGGGCGCGGCATCTACGTGCTCGACAACTACGCGCCGCTGCGTCTCGTGTCGGCGGAGATGCTGCGCGGCGAGAGCTTTTTGTTCCCCGTCAAAGACGCGCTCATGTACATCCAGTCGCAGCCGCTCGGCGGGCGCGGCAAGAGTTTTCAGGGCGAGTCTTTTTACACGGCGGAGAACCCGCCCTTCGGCGCGACCTTCACCTACTATCTGAAAGAGACGATCAAGACGCGCAAGGTGCGTCGGCAGGAAGCGGAGAAGGAAGCCGAGAAACGGAACGCCGCCGTCGCGCTCCCGACGGGCGAAGACCTGCGCGCGGAGGAGGAAGAGGAAGCGCCCGTCGTCATCCTGACCGTGTCGGATGCGTCGGGGCGCGTCGTGCGTCGTTTGACGGGGGCGGTCACAGCAGGGATGCAGCGCGTGACGTGGGACTTGCGCTCGCCCTCACCGACGCTCGCCGCGCCGCCAACGCCGGAAGACGCTTCCGACCCGTTCTTTGAAGCCCCTTCGGGCGCGCTCGTCATGCCCGGCGCGTATCAAGTCTCGATTGCGAAGCGCGTCAACGGTGTGTTGACGCCGCTCGGCGCGGCGCAAACTTTCAACGTCGTGGTCGAAGGGCAGTCGGGCATGTCGGCGGCAGATCGCGCCGCGCTCGTCGAGTTTCAGCAGAAGGTCGCGCGGCTGCAACGCGCCGTGGCGGGCGCTCTGGAGACGGCCAACGCGCTCAAGCCGCGACTCGCCACCATCCGCCGCGCCCTGCTCGATACGCCGTCTGCGGGCGACAAGTTGTTGGCCGACGCCACGGCGATTGACCGGCGCGTCAACGACATCCTGCGCTCTCTTCGCGGCGACACGGTGCTGCGCGCGCGCAACCAGAACACGCCGCCTTCGATCAGCGACCGCGTCGGCCAGATCGTCGGCGAGCAGCGCATGGCTATCGCGCGCCCGACTGGAACGCACGCCGCGCAGTACGCCGTCGCCGCGCAGGAGTTCGAGACCGTGCTCACGAACTTGCGCGCTCTCATCGAAGGCGACCTCACGCGGCTTGAGAAGGCGATGGAAGCCGCGGGCGCGCCACACACGCCGGGGCGCATCCCGGAATGGAAAGAAAACGACAGGTAAAGTAACGAAGCCCGTGGGAGAGGCAAAGGCTGTCTGAGTGTTAGACGGCCTTCGCCCCTCTCGCGGGCTTAATCTGTCCGCATCACGCACATAACACGGTTCGCAACGCCGAATCCCCTGCCGAAAACGCCCCCGCGCACCCTACAGACGCCGCGGCGCACCGCACAAACGCCGCCGCACACGTCACAGACGCCGCTGAGCGCGTCACAGATGCAGTCGTACACGTTAGAGAAGCCGCTGAGCGCGTGAAAGATGCCGCTGCGCAAGCAAAACATGCCGCTGCGCGCGTTACAGACGCGGATGAGCGCGTTACACATGCCGCTGAGCGTGTTCGAGACGCCGCTGAACGTGTCGCAGGTGCGGATGAGCATGTGAAAGTTGCCGCTGAGCGGTGTACACATGCCGCTGAGCGGCGCAAACATCCCGCTGCGCGCGTCAAAGTTGCCGCTGAGCGTGGCGTAGACGCGGCTGAGCGCGCGTTTGGCGCGGGTGGGCGGCGTCGAGGCGCGGCGTCGCGCTGCAACCGGGAAAACGAGCGGCGTGGAGAAGGGGAAATGCCGTTGACGGGCGTGGATGCGCCGTGTGGAGAGATGGGATGTCGCCCGCTAAGGGCAAAAGGTGAGGCGAATTAGCCTTTGCGCAGTTCGGTGAGAACTTGCTTGGCGACGGACTTGAGCGTGTCGAAGACGCCGACGCCCTTGTAGGCGACGGCTTCGTGGACGGCCTCGTCCTTGCGTCGCAGTTCGCTCACGAGTTCGTCGGGGGGGATGACGTTCGGCAAATCGCGCTTGTTGAGTTGGAGCACGTAGGGCAGCTTCATCAAATCGTAGCCGTTGGCCTTGAGGTTCTCTTCGAGGTTGTAGAGGGCTTCGATGTTGGCGTCCATGCGCTCCTCTTGACTGTCGGCGACGAAGACGACGCCGTCAACGCCTTTGAGGATGAGTTTGCGCGAGGCGTCGTAGAAGACCTGACCGGGGACTGTGTAGAGGTGGAAGCGGGTCTTGAAGCCGCGCACCGTGCCGAGTTCGAGCGGCATGAAGTCGAAGAAGAGCGTGCGGTCGGTTTCGGTCGCGAGGCTGATGAGTTTGCCCTTCGAGGCGGGCGCGGTCGAGTCGTAGATATATTGCAGGTTGGTCGTCTTGCCGCACAGCCCCGGCCCGTAATAGACGATCTTGCAATTGATTTCGCGTGATGCGTAGTTGATAAACGTCATAACATTTAAGTGACGAGTGACGAGTGACGGGTGACAAGTTGAGACAAGCTGCTTTACTTGTCGCTCGTCACTCGCCACTCGTCACTAGTTGAACAAGCTATCAATGTCGTCATCCGTGATGCCTGCGAAAAGCGAGTCGTCCTGCTCGCGCTTTTGCTGAGAATCGCGTTCGACATCCTCAAAAATCAAGGCCAGTTCGCGCGACGCCTGCTTCACGCGCAGTTTGACGAGACCGAGACTGGAGCGGTCGTCAAAGACGACGACGAGAAGCGTGCGCCCGATGATGCAGATATGAATGCTCTCGCGCTCGCCCTCGTGCGACAGCGTGGGAAACTCTTTCTCGCCAATGAGTTGTGCCATGCCGCCGGTCGCCGCGACGTTCCCGGCGGCCAGCGAGGCGAGGCTCGTCGTGTCAATATTGCTCACGTCGCCCTGCACGGCGATGGGCTGTCCGTTTTTGTCCACGAGGAAGACCACGCGGGAGAGCGATTCGGCGCGCAGTTTGTGTAAAACAGACACAATCCGCTCGTATTGCTGCTCACGCATGATCATAGGAGTGTCTGTCATTAGTACAGGCGCTTTCTCTATTTGGGAGCTACTGAGGTGGGATGGTCAGGGGTCGCTATCGAGAGTCGCGTCTAAAACTTAAGCCCGGCATTCTAAAGGAGTTCGAGTGCCGGACGGAAACGATTGCCCCCATCCCTCAAGGGTCGCACGAGGGGCGCAACTCCTTTTGGACTCTAACATAACGCCTTCAAGAACATCAACTGTTTTTCTTTGTTGGCCGCCCCCGTCGCCGTCTCAGGAAAGCCCCTTGATGCCCGCAACTTACACTACCGCGTTGATTTATGCGACAGGCTGTGCTAAAGTGCCGGCGTTTCTTGGCTCTGAATCGGGAGTCATTTTGATAATGGAGCTTCGCATGAGCGAATCTGTCAGCAAGAGCGCGAAAAGACCATCCTCCCGCCCGGTCACACGTAGCGGCTCCAGTGCTTCAACGGCAAAAAACCGCAAGTTGGGCGCGAAGACCACGGCGCGCCCGCAACCGCTCGCCAAACGCTCCGGTGCGGAGAAAGCCCCTGTCCGCAAAGCCACGAAGAACAAGACGGCCGTAGCCCCGGCCGCGAAATCCACGAAGAAGAGTTTACGCGCCGTTTCGACGACGAAGGCCAAGCCCGCCGCACGTCCCAAAGCCGTGGACGCGAAGCCGCGCCCCGCCACGTCCAAAGGTAAAACTACAGTTAAGACCCCGGCAAAGACTGCCGCCAAGACTCCGTCTAAGAGTCCGGCGCGTACTGCGGCAAAGGCCGCGGCCGTGAAGCCGACCAAACGCAACGCCCCCGCGCCGCCCGCCGCCGCGAAGAAGCAGACAACTCGCACGACGACCGTCACGGCCAAGCCCGCCGCGCGTCCCGCGCCCTCGCCGCCGCGCCAGCCCACGCTGGACGAGGCCGCCGCTTTGCGCGCCTTCGAGCGCGCGCACAAGGAGTTCGTGCGTGGTCGTTTTTCCGAGGCGCGTCTGTTGTTTCGCGCGCTCATCGAGCAGCATTCGGGCGTGGCCGAAGTGACGGCGCGCTCGCGCACTTATCTCGCCATCGCCGAGGCGCGCATGCGTTCGGAGAGCGCGATGCCGCGCAACGCAGAGGAACTCTACGACCGCGGCGTCATCGAACTCAACCGCGGCGATTTCGTCGCGGCGCAGGAGATGTTCGAGCGCGCTCTCAAACGCGACGCCGACGCCGCGCACATTCACTACGGGCTGGCCGCCGCGCGCACGCGTCTCGGCGCGCTCGAATCCGCCCTGCAATCTCTGGGACGCGCTCTCGAACTACAACCCAATTTGCGCGTCCGCGCGCAACACGATCCAGACCTCGTTCCCTTGCGCAACGAGCCGGAATACGAGCGGCTCATCTTCGCGTCCCGTCCTTAAGTCGCCGCCTCCGGCGTCTCAATCCCGCTTGTCCACAACTTTCATTTCCGACGCGCCGCTTTGAAAGCCTCCGGCTTTTGAGTATGATTTCAAAGCGCACGGTCAACTTGCCGTCGCAAGCAGCAGGGAGGGTGAGCATTTGCACGTGTCCGGGACAGAGCGGGGGTTGAAACTGGTCGCCATCGGCGGCGGCACGGGTCTCTCGACCGTGCTGTCAGGCTTGAAGCGACTCGTGGACAAGCGCGACGGCGGCGGGCAATGGCTCGATGCTCTCGCGGCTATCGTCACCGTCTCGGACGACGGCGGCAGTTCGGGTCGTCTGCGCGACGAACTACAAATCCTCCCGCCCGGCGACATACGCAACTGCATGGTCGCGCTCTCGGAAGACTCGACGCTCATGGGTCGTCTCTTCCGTTACCGTTTTCGCGGCGGCGGCGACCTCGGCGGTCACAGCTTCGGCAATCTCTTTCTCGCCGCACTCACCGACGTGACCGGCGACTTCACCGAAGCCGTCCGCCTCTCCTCAGAAGTGCTCGCCAGCAAGGGGCGCATCTACCCGGCCACTTTGAACGACGTGCGCCTCGTCGCCGAACTCGAAGACGGCCGGGAAGTCTTCGGCGAAACCAACATCACGGCTTCACACGGCACGATCCGCCGACTCCGGCTCGAACCGGAACAATGTCTCCCGCTGCCCGAAGCGCTCTCGGCACTGCGCGCCGCAGACATCATCACGGTCGGGCCGGGGTCGCTCTACACCAGCATCCTGCCGAACCTGCTCGTCTCTCGCGTCGCCGAAACCATCGGCCAGTCCGAGGCCGTCAAAATTTTCATCTGCAACTTGATGACGCAGCCGGGCGAGACCGACGGCTACAGCGCGCGCCGCCACCTGGAGACCGTGAAGCGTTACGCGCCCGCCATCAATTTCGATTACGTCATCGTCAACAACCGCCACATCAGCGAGGAGCAGGCCGCGCGTTATCGCGCCGAGGGCGCGCAGCAGATCGGCCTGACCGATCACCTTTTCGAAGAAGAGTTCAGCCACGAGGCCGAGATCGTCCGCGCCGACTTGCTCGACGAGGGCGAAAAGGTGCGCCACAGTCCTGAGAAACTGGCGCGCGTCATCGTCGCCTGCTACGAACAGGCGTCGGCCGACGTCGCCACCACCACGCCGCGCCCCTTCCACAGTCTCGCCTGAACGCTTGAGAACATAATGGACAAACAGCAGCCCCCGCCCACTAACCCACAGGGAACGCCCACGCAGCCCGCGACGCCGAACGCCACCGCAGCAGGTGCGGGCACGTCGAGCAGCGCGACCACGAGTGCGCCGCTCGACGTGCTCATCCTCGCCGCCGGACTCGGCACGCGGATGCACTCGCGCACGGCCAAAGTCCTGCACCAACTCGGCGGCCGCCCGCTCATCGCGCACGTCTGCCACACGGCCGCCGCGCTCGTCAAAGAAGGCCGACCCGTCCACATCGTCGTCGGGCATCAGGCGGAAGAGGTGAAGGTGGCGGTCGAACAGGAACTCGGCGCGGGCGGCGCGATCTTCATCACGCAGACCGAACAGCGCGGCACGGGCGACGCCGTGATGGCGGCGCGCGACGCGCTCGCCGACGCCAACTCCACGCTCCTCGTACTCTCCGGCGACGTGCCCTTGATGCACCACGAGACGCTCGGCGCGCTCGTCCACCAGCACCGCACGCACCGCGGGCGCGGCGCGACCTGCTCCGTGCTCACCGTCAAACTCGAAGACCCCACCGGCTACGGCCGCATCGTGCGCGACGCAGACGGCCGCTTCGAGCGCATCGTCGAACAGCGCGACGCCACGCCGGAGGAACGGCAGATCAAAGAGATCAACGCCGGGATTTACTGCTTCGAGACGCGCTCGCTGTTCGGCGCGCTCGCGCGCGTGCAGCCCGCCAACGCGCAGGGCGAATACTATCTAACGGACGTGCCCGCGATCCTGCGCGCCGACGGCGAAGACGTGAGCGTCTTCACGCACACGGACGCGCGTGAAGTCTCCGGCATCAACACGCGCGTCGAACTTGCAGAGTTCGAGCGCCTGCTGCGCCTGCGCACGCTGCGCCGCTTGATGCTCGACAGCGGCGTCACCATCATTGACCCGGCGCACACCTACGTCTCGGCCGAAGCGCAGATCGGCCACGACACGATCATCTACCCCGGCGTCAACATCGAGGGGCGCACGCAGATCGGCGAGGGCTGCGAGATACGTTCCGGCACGCGCATCTCAAACTCGCGCATCGGCAGCGGCGTCCGCATCAAAGACCACTCGGTCATCGTTGATTCCGACGTTGCAGACAACTGCTCGGTCGGCCCCTTCGCGCACCTGCGCATGAACGCCCAACTCGAAGAAGAGTCGGCCGTCGGCAACTTCGTCGAGGTGAAGAAGTCGCGGCTCGGCCGCAAGGCGAAGGCGATGCACCTGACTTACCTCGGCGACGCGGACATCGGCGCGCGCACAAACATCGGCGCGGGCACTGTGACGTGCAACTACGACGGCGTGAACAAAAATCCGACCGTCATCGCCGAGGATGTGAAGATCGGTTCGGACACGATGCTCGTCGCGCCGGTCACGGTCGGGGCGCGCAGCATGACCGGCGCAGGTTCGGTCGTCACGCGCGACGTCGCGCCCGACACGCTCGTCGCGGGCGTCCCCGCCACGGTCAAAAAAGACCTCCGCGCCGCCGCGGCCGCGCCGCCCGCAGGGGCTAACGCGCCCGAACGGACGGAGGAAGAAACAACAAAAGCAGTGACAGGTGACAGGTGACAAGTGACAAGTTAGAGCAAAAGCCTTGCTCTTTAACTTGTCACTTGTCACTCGACACTCGTCACTGCTTTCCTGAAAGGAAAGCAACGCATGTGTGGCATCGTCGGATACGTCGGTAACAAACAGGTCGTGCCGGTCATCATTGACGGCTTGCGCAAACTCGAATATCGCGGCTACGACTCGGCCGGGATCGCCGTCGTGGACGAGGCGCACCACCTCGACATCCGCCGCGCCGAGGGCAAACTGCGCAACCTCGAAGAGGCGATCCGCCTCAAGCCGCTCGACGGCACTTACGGCATCGGCCACACGCGCTGGGCGACGCACGGCCGCCCCACCGAAGAGAACGCACACCCGCACCGCGACTGCACCGGGCGCGTCGTCGTCGTCCACAACGGCATCATCGAAAATTATCTCCAACTCAAAGAGCGTCTGCGCAAGACCGATCATAATTTCGTCACCGAGACCGACACGGAAGTCATCGCCCACTTGATCGAAGAGTACCTGCGCGAGGAACAGAAGTTGGAACGGGCGGTGCAGCGCGCCGTGCGCGACCTGCGCGGCATCTTCGCGCTCTCGATCATTTCCGTGGACGAGCCGGACTTGATCATCGCCGTGCGGCAAGGCCCGCCCGTCGTCATCGGACTCGGCGACGGCGAGTTTTTCGTCGCCTCCGACATCCCGCCCATCCTGCAACACACGCGCGACGTCTTCTATCTCGGCGAGCGCGAGATCGCAGTCCTCACGCGCGACGCCGTGCGCGTCACCGATTTCGAGGGCGACCTGCGCGAGCCGCAGCGACAGCGCATCACCTGGGATCCGATCATGGCGGAGAAGGGCGGCTTCAAGCATTTCATGCTCAAGGAGATTTACGAGCAGCCGCGCGCCGTGCGCGACACCGTGCAGGGGCGCATCTCCTTAGATACCGGGCGCGTCTACTTGGACGAGATGAACATCACCGATGCCGACTTCAAAAGTTTCGACCGCGTGATGATCGCCGCCTGCGGCACTTCGTGGCACGCGGGGCTGGCGGGCAAGTACATGCTCGAACAGTTCGCGCGCGTGCCCGTCGAAGTTGACTACGCCTCGGAGTTTCGCTATCGCGATCCGGTGATCAACGAGAAGACTTTACTCGTCGTCATCTCGCAGTCGGGCGAGACGGCCGACACCATCGCCGCGCTGCGCGAGGCGAAAGAACGCGGCGCGAAAATTCTCGCCATCTGCAACGTGCAAGGCTCGATGATTACGCGCGAGTCAGACGGCACGATCCTGACGCACGCCGGGCCGGAGATCGGCGTCGCCTCGACCAAAGCCTTCACCGCGCAGATGATCGCGCTCTATCTCTTCGGCCTCCACCTCGGCCAGGTGCGCGGCGCGCTCTCCGCCGACGAGGCCAAGCACCACGCGCAGGAGTTGGCCGAACTGCCCGTTAAGATCGAGCACCTCCTCAGCGAGTCCGACTCCCTCGAAGAACTCGCGCGCGAGTTCCACCGCTCGACGGATTTTCTCTACCTCGGCCGCGGCATCAATTTCCCCGTCGCGCTCGAAGGCGCGCTCAAGCTCAAAGAGATTTCCTACATCCACGCCGAAGGCTACCCGGCGGGCGAGATGAAGCACGGCCCGAACGCGCTGATTGACGAACGCCTCCCCGTCGTCGTCATCAACACGCGCGAGGAAGGCAACCGCGCCTCCGAACTCCGTTACGAGAAGACCCACTCCAACATCGTCGAAGTCAAAGCGCGCGAGGGACTCGTGCTCTCCGTGTTGACCGAGGGCGACGAGATGTCTGCGGAAGTCTCCGACCACGTGATCGAGATTCCCGCGTCGAGCGATCTGCTCTCGCCCATACTCGCCGTCATCCCCCTCCAACTCCTCGCCTATCACATCGCGGTGCGTCGTGGCTGCGACGTGGATCAACCGCGCAATCTGGCGAAGTCCGTCACGGTCGAATAAGATGCCGCGGCAGGAGGTCTCGCCATTACGTCCGGCTCAGAGGGTCGGCCAATAGACGTGTAAGCTGTAAAGTAATAATTAAAGCCGAACAAAACACGCCGCAAGTGACGGGTCACTTGCGGCGTAAATTTTTTATGGCTGCCTACGGAAGCCCCCGTTCGAGTGTGCTATAGTGTGACCCAGTTTATATCAGAGCAAGCTAATGCCTCGCACATACATTCTTTGTAGTTTCTAGTCACGGCGCGACCTGTTATCTCATCCTAAACATCGGCCAGACGGAAAGCATGACCTACAGCAACGCAAGCTTTTGATCATTCTTGTTGGTTGGAAACCTCATCTCGATTCCAACCGTCAGAGGGCCTGCCATGTCGCACGCGATAGTTATCAAGTGTCCACCTCCGGCCAATAACTGTTTTATCGTGATGCCGTTCGCCTCGGAATATGATTCCCTTTATGCATGTATTGTGCAGGCACTCGTCACACATAAGCTTCATCCTCACAGGCTGGACATTACGCAACCGGGAGTAAATTTCGTCGAGGACATCGTGAAGGCAACACGGTCAGCCAGACTCGTTGTCGCCGTGTGCAGTCCTGAACCCGCAACCGGAAAGCCCAATCCGAATGTGATGTACGAACTGGGCATGGCACACGCCCTCGGCAAGCCCACCATCATTTTAACCACCGATATAAATAATCTCCCGGCTGATCTACGCTCCCATTATGTTCTGGAATATAACCCGGCAGGAATGGGGTCGGGAGAGTTCATTAACAACATCAAGAGCAAGATAGACGACCTGTTTTTCAGATTGGCGACAGAAAATGCCAACCTCCTGACCGACCCCGTCTATCACGATATTCTGGTCGTGCCGCAAAAAAAACTCATGCTCCTCGACAACGAGTTTTGGCGCAACTTCATCACCATCCTCAAATTCGTCAAACACATCCGCGCCGAGATTTTGTCGATCCGCACCACGCACATCGCGAACTTGCATAAAGCGGTGAACGACATCATGGAAAATCCCAGCGTGTGGAATAGCATCAAGTCTTTCAACGAGGCGTGGGAAAACTATCATAGTTCCTATCAGGAAAACATGAAGTCGCGCGTTTTCGACCCGCTCCCGAGGAGCGGCCAGCGGGTCGAAGAATCCTTCAACGTGCTTTGCCAACTCATCGAGCAGGACAGTCAGGAGCCGGTCATTAAGGCGCGCGAGTTTTACAAGATCATCAACACTCTCTTGCAAGAATATCTGGGGGCGCACGAAAGCATCACGAACTGTCTCGTGGGCGACGCGTTCCCCCTCCTGCGTAACAAAGACGCTGAACAGACCGTTTACAATCAAGTTAACAACCTCTACGCCAATACGAGAAAGATCATTGTTCAGACCGACACCCTGATCGTCAACCTCATCGAAATGATCCAGAAGATAGGAGATTGATATGAGCGCCAACCTGACCATAGATGATCTCAAAAAGCAGGACAAAGATCTCGCCGATGAGGTGCTTAAACATCACCCGCGATTCGCCAGTCACGCTGACGAACTCAATCTGTTTATCGGGCAGGCCGACAGTTTAATTAACGACGTTGAGCGCCTGCTGGTCGAGGTCGCTTCGCTGGAAGAATACGAGTGGTTGAGAGAGACCGCCTTGAAGTGGCAAGCCATTTATTCGACCATCTTCAACGTCCCCCGAAATGTCCAAATCCCTCCCCCCTCGAAAGATTTGAAGTCGCCGCCGTCGGTCATCCTCAACGAGCCGGAACTGAACAAGCGCCTCGCACAGAAAGCGTATAGATTGAGCAAGACGCGCAAGGTGCGGAAACTGCTCAAGGAAGCGGAAGCGCTTCAAAAGGGCATCCACAGCACGACGGAAGAAATGATGAGGGATTGGCATCACGCCCAAATCGAATTCGCTTCCGAAGTCTTGGACGGGGTTGTCCATTTCGTGCGCCACCTCGCCGCGAGTTCCTACCCCCGGCTGCAACAGGTCTGGTTGCGCGAGGCTAAACTGTTGAAGGCGTACTGCATCTGGGAGGGCAGGGAGGGGAATCAATGGAATGAGAAGGGCGACTATTTTCAGGCGTGCGATCAGATTCGCCAGATGTTGGTCGCCCGCGACATCAAGAAGATTTCCCTCAACGATTTCAGCGAGGCAAAGGCTTATCTGGAAACCAACTATCTGAACGAAGCCGGGAAACTCGACCCGGTAAAAGCAAAGTCTCTCAAGGACACGCGGGCATATCAGGTCTGGGTTTCGGGCGGCGAGTCTGACCCGCCCGCGTACAACTATGAGATTGCCGAAACGTACCTGAAATTGTTCTACGAGAACATTATCCCGGCGGTTACCAAAAACGATCAGGAGAAAATCCTGCTCGTGCTCAAAGCCTTTAATTACTGCTGCTCGCTTGGTTACCGCTACCGGATAATTAATTGCTTTGAAGTAGCCCTCGCGATCTATTTTCTCGACCCGGAGATCATCGAGGAGCTGTGGAAAAAGACTGAGGACTGGGAGAAGGCTAAGGGCTGTAGCGCCCCGACTTCGTGGACGACCAGTGTGGCGGTCTCGCCTCCGTGGCCTCCTTATTTTGTCATCCCGGCCGAATGCGTGGGTAAGTTTGAGGGTCAGGGGCGGAACATTAGCTTCCGGGGCGTTATGACCAGTCTGCAAAAAGAGGCGTTGCAGGCAAGGCTCAATCTGCCGGAGCAGATAGCAGCCATCGAAGCGTTGTTTGAGCAAAGTCGTTTACTGCGCAAGGACTATACTTTATAAATCCAACGTAGTGATTAGGTCAGTAGTTAGGAGTCTGCCCGCCGCTCACACGCCGACTGCTTTATAGGATTTGCGATCCGTCTAAGAAACCCGGTGGCTACCTGCTTCCCTATGATTGACGACCAAGACATTAAGATTGACGACCAGGACCTGCCGGCGATGTTTCGTCTGGCAAACCGTGCCTCGGAAGACGCGCAAACTGCTTTTCTGCGTTTCATCGCGGCAGATTTAACGCTGATCGTTGCCTCTTCGGTGCTCGGCGCATTTTCCTTCAGTAGTGATACGGCAAAATCAGCTCTCGCTCTCGTTTCGGCGGGACTCATGGGCGCGGGTCTTCTACTCACACTTTACATACGCAGCCAACAGTTCGAGCAGAGTTGGTATGACGGGAGGGCTGTGGCCGAATCAGTCAAAACTCGCGCATGGCGTTTTATGACTTGTAGTGAGCCTTACGTAGAAACTCTTACCGAGGCGGAGGCCAGCCGCCTCTTTCTCAACACACTTCATGAAGTCATGCAGGAGCGTAAGGCTTTCTCCGCCTCGTTGGGTGACGATACAAGTTTAGCGCCACAGATTTCCCCCAAGATGCTGACCGTCCGGCGAATGTCACTTCCTGAAAGAAAAGCGATTTACTTAACGCAAAGAATAAACGACCAGAGAATGTGGTATAGCAATAAATCTAAGTCGAATAAGAACTCCGCGAGGTTCTGGTTCAATGCAGTTATGCTTTCGCAAGCCTTCGCTCTATTTTCCTCACTCTGTCTTATCCGTTGGCCTAACTTGCCCGTCAACGTCCCAACTTTCTTTGCTGCGGCTGCGGCTGCCGCCATCGCCTGGTTACAGCTCAAAAGACATCAAGAGTTAGCAAACTCTTATGGTTTGGCGGCGCAGGAATTAGGATTGATAGCCGAACAGGTTCAGAATATGACTACCCCTGACGAGCTATCAGCCTTCATCCTTGATGCGGAAAATGCCATCTCTCGTGAACATACTTTGTGGAAAGCGCGCCGGGATAATTGCTAAGGCCAACCAAGCTACCTGACTGATAGATGTCATCCTGGGTCTTTACACCTGACGAACGGCCGCAGCGAAGTCTGTCCCACCACGCGGCTTAAAAATTCCATCGAGCGCCCTCCCGCCGGTCATGGCCTTCGACTTGCATTGAAGGCTTGGCACGAGTCTGTTTTTCGTCAAGCGTCGAGTTTGTTCCCCGAAAAATCGGACATCCCCCGGCCGGAGGCGTCGCGCGGCGTAGTGAAAACCTACACCGGCGCGGGACGTTTTCGGAGCAGTGCGAGACAGAGTTTTCGAGCAGCCGTGGAGGGGTAAGCCAGTGAACAAGATCAGATTTGCAGTCGCGTGCGCGCTCGTGTGCGCGCTCCTGTGCGTCAACCTGTCGGCGTTGGCACAACGCAGTCGTCCCGCGCCAATGCCGCCTCAGCGTCGCGCGGCGACTTCGCGCCAGACTCCGAAGCCGCGTCCCGCCGCCCCGACGCCCACGCGCCGGACGACTCCTGCGGCGCGCACGGCTTCGGCCACGGACACGCGCCTGACCGGACTCTACCGCCTCGACCCGGCGCGCAGCGACGACCCGCGCGCGGCCGCCGAGCGGGCGACCAATTTTCTCCTGCCCGAAGAGCAGGAGAGCGTCGCCGAGAGCCTGACCGCGCGCCTGACTTCGCCCGACCAGATCGCCATCGAGCGGCGCGGGCAGAGCATTAGCATCGGCTCGACCCGCGCGCCGCGCGTCACCTTCGACGCCGACGGCCGCACGCGCACCGAGCAGGCCGGCGACGGCCACACCGTCACGACGCGCGCCGCGCTCTACGGCGACCAGTTGATGATCAGTTCCGCAGGCAACCGCGACGACGAGTTCTCCGTCAACTTCGACTCGCTCGACAACGGCGCGCGCCTGCGCGTGACGCGTCGCATCAATGATGCGCGCGTCGCCCAGCCCGTCATCGTCCAGAGCACCTACGACAAAATTTCCCCGGTCGCGCGCTTCAACATCTACGGCGAGCCGGAGGCGGCGCGCACGACCGCCGCCGCCGCAACGCGCCGCAGGGACGAACCGCGCGAACGTGCGGGCGGGCGTAGAAGCGTGCAGATTGAGCAGCCGCGGGCACAGCAGCAGCAGACGCGCCCCGCGCCGCCCGTCATCAGAAACCGCGCGCCGCGCACGCCTGTTCCTGTGGACGATGGTTTCGTGATCGGTCGCGGCACGCAGTTCGTCGCCACGCTCGACAACAGTCTGAGCACGGCGAACGCGCGCGACGGCGACCGCTTCACGCTGACCGTGCGCGAGCCTTCGGTCTTCGCGGGCGCGATCATCGAAGGCACGGTCGCGCGCGTCGGGCGCGGCGGACGCGTTTCGGGACGCTCCGAGTTGACGTTTAAGTTCGAACGCATCCGCCTGCGCGACGGGCGCACGGCGGAGTTCGCCGCCGACATCGAGAGCGTACGCCCCGTGGGCGGCGAAGAAGTGCGCGTGGACAACGAGAGCGCAGGCGCGGTGCAGGAGGGTGACAACCAGACCAGCCGCACGACGGAGCGCGCGGCCATCGGCGCGGCGGTCGGCGCGATCATCGGGGCAATCTCCGGCGGTGGCAAGGGCGCGGCCATCGGCGCGGTCATCGGCGCGGGCGCGGGCGCAGGCTCCGTCTACGCGCAGGGGCGCGACGACCTCGAACTCGGCGCGGGCACGGAACTCGTGCTGCGCGCCGCCGGTTCACGCTAAACGCCGCATCTCCGTCCCGCAAAACTCGCGCGCCGGAGTAGTCGTATCCAAATGCGACTCTCCGGCGCGCGAACTTTTGTGTACAATGGCGGCGCGAGGAGGAGTGCCATGACCAACGAAGAGATGGAGCGCGCCATCGAGTTTTTATTGAAGAATCAGGCAGACTTCGACGTGCGTATGCAACGTTTTGAAGCGGCGCAGACAGAGACCAGTCAGCAGATTCGAGAACTGGCGTCGGGGCAACAGCAGATACAAGAGAATCTTAGT
Organism: Pyrinomonadaceae bacterium; assembly: GCA_030841105.1. Classification (GTDB taxonomy): domain Bacteria; phylum Acidobacteriota; class Blastocatellia; order Pyrinomonadales; family Pyrinomonadaceae; genus JAIVJZ01. The sequence goes on along the minus strand of JAVEDE010000014.1, from coordinate 39,043 downwards.
AATTTGACCCAAGTCGTCGCGCAGAACTCACGACAGATAGGCCACATCAGCGAGGTGCTGCTAAACGTCGTCGAAGGCCAGAACCGTCATAACGAAGAGATTGATGCGTTGATCAAACTCGTCGGCGGGTTGATTGAGGGTAGGGGGAACGGGAAGTCCGGGAGTTAAACTTTTGTTGACTGCCGGTTAAAGTTTTGCTCGCCGGACGTGCAACTTTTCCTCCCGCCGGGGCATCTATAAATGCGCGCCTTTATCCATTTCATTTGCGTGAGTTCGCTTCAACCAGTCTCGCGTAAACGAGCAATCTCAAACATCAACAAAGGGACGATGAGTTAAACGTCGCTCCCTGTTCAAGTCGCCCTTTCACCCCCACTTTTACGGAGCGCCTGCGCCTTCACCCGCGTCGTGCGCGCCGTTTGCAACTCACCTTTACCCTAGAAGGAGAAGATTTATGCGCCTTGTGTATAACGACCGCCGTCGGCGCGGATGGAAAAACATCCTGCTGACGACGAGTTTCCTGTTCCTCTTTAGCGCGTGCGGCTCGCTCGCCTTCGCGCAAGACACGCCTGCCAACAACACCTCCACGAACCAAGAAGAAGTGACCGTAACCGACATCCTGAAACTCGAAGGCCGCGTGCTCGGCGAAGGCACGAACACCAAAACGGTCGGCCAGCATAAAGTGAAAAGCTACCGCGTCGAAGAAGTGACGCTGCCGCGGATGCAGGAAGTGCGGATCAAGGGCGAGACGCGCTCGGTCGGCAAAGCGTTCCGCCTGACGATCAAGGGCGGGCCGTTTCCCGTCCGCGCCATGCCGCCCGTCATCTGGTTAGACGAGACGGCCATCGGCTACGGCATCGAGAACGAAGACCTCAACGAGATCACCGTCATCACCTACGACGAGTCCGCGCTCGTGGAAGGCGCGACGATCTACCTCTCCTACGGCGACAAGAAGAACAAAGAAGACCGCACGGCCTTGCCGGAGAAATTGAAACTCGGTGGAGCCAAAGGGGGTAAACAGTAATAATGAAAATCTCTCGTATCAATCACCTCATCGCACTGGCTTTCCTCATGTTCCTGAGCTTCGCGGGCGCGACCGCCACGCGGGCACAAACCCCTGACCCCGGCACGACCGGCCCCAACCTCGTGACGCGCGAAGAGTACAACTTCGGCAACTCGGTCTTCCGTCCCGTCGGCTTCCCGATCTCGGTCGAGGTGCGCGCCTCCGTCCACTACCCGACGAGTCTGGCGAATGGCCCTTACCCGATCATCGTGTTCCTGCACGGACGCCACGCCACCTGTTACCGCAACACGACGGCGACGCTGCGCTGGCCGTGTCTCTCGAACGAACAACCGATCCCCAGTTTTCAGGGCTACGACTACATCGCGCAGACCTTAGCCAGTAACGGCTACATCGTCGTCTCCATCAGCGCGAACGGCATCAACGCCTACGACAATAACGTGTCAGACTACGGCATGCAGGCGCGCGCCGAACTCATCCAACACCACCTCGACCGTTGGAGCACTTTCAACTCGACGGGCGCTGCGCCCTTCGGCACGAAGTTCGTCGGCAAGGTCAACTTCGCGAAAGTCGGCACGATGGGACACTCGCGCGGCGGCGAAGGCGTCGTCAAACATTACAACTACAACGCCTCGCTCGGCTCGCCCTACACGGTCAAGGCCGTGCTCCCGCTCGCGCCCGTTGACTTCGGCCGACCCGTCGTCAACAACGCCGCGCTCGAAGTCATCCTGCCTTACTGCGACGGCGACGTGAGCGACAATCAGGGAGCGCACTTCTACGACGACGCGCGCTACAACGTGGCGGGCGACACCGGCGCGAAGCACACCGTGCAGGTGATGGGCGCGAACCACAACTTCTACAACACGGTCTGGACGCCGGGCATGTTCGCCGCGGGCACGGCCGACGACTGGGGCTACGTCAGCGGCGGCTCGGTTGACGGTCATTGCGGCACGGGCGCGGGCAACAAGCGACTCACGAGCGCGCAGCAGCGCGGCACGGGTCTGGCTTACCTGTCGGCCTTCATGCGCGCTTACGTCGGCGGCGAGACGCAGTTCCTACCGCTCCTGACGGGCGCTGCGCCGCCCCCCGCTTCGGCTCAGACGACGAACCTTCACGTCTCCTATCACGCGCCCGACGCGGCCGCGAAGCGACGCGACGTGAACCGGCTGCTCGATGCAACCAACCTCACGACGAACACGCTCGGCGGTGTGACCACGCAGAGCGGACTCACCCCGCACGACCTGTGCGGCGGCGCGTCCCCTCAGCCGCAACACTGTCTGCCCGCCACGCAGTCCACCGCGCGGCAGCCGCATACGGTGGCGAGCGCGCTCTCGACCAAGCGCGGCGCGAGCCAACTCCGCACCGGCTGGGGCGCGTTCGGCTCGTCCTACACGAACGACCTGCCGCTCGGCTCGCGCGACGTGAGCGCGTTCCAGGCGCTCCAGTTCCGCGTCAGCGTCAACTACAACGACCTGCGCAACCCGTCGAACACGGCGCAGAATTTCAGCGTCGTCTTGACGGACGGCACGGGCGCGACCTCAAGCGTGCGCGTCGGCGACGTGTCCACCGCGCTCTTCTTCCCTCCGGGCACGGTCGGCCCCGTCCCGAAGGTGTTCCTCAACACCGTGCGCGTCCCGCTCACGTCTTTCACGAACATTAACTTGTCGGACATCCGCTCCGTCAAATTCAGCTTCGACCAGACGGGACAGGGCGCGCTCCTCGTCACCGATCTGGCCTTCGCCTCCGCTCCCTAAACGGCGCGAGCGACTGACACAACAAGAGGCGGCGGAGTGAAAATCTCCGCCGCCTCTTCTTTATTCGCTACAGGCAATTTCAAATTTGAGATCGTTTGAGATCTCAAATTTGAAATTTCAGACTCTCAAATTTGAGATCTCAAATCATTCAACTCTGCGCGGTCTTGATCCGTCACATCGTTTAGGGTGGCAACAGGCGGTCGAGCGAGCGGATCAAGTCCTGCCCACGCAGCGAGGGCTGCCCCTTCTTCGTCTGGTTGAGCGAGACGATCTTGCCTTCGGGGTCTACGAGCAGCGTCGAAGGGTAGAGGTGGATGCGGTAGTTGCGCAGCGTCTCGCGAATGCTGTCGAGTTGCGCCTGCGTCCACGTCAGGTTGTTCTCTTTGAGCGTGGCCTTGAGCGAAGGGATCATCTCCGGCTGGTCGGTGTTCATGCCGAGGATTTCAAAGCCGCGCGCCTGAAAGCGCGAGTAGGCGAGTTTGAGATACGGCAACTCGGTGCGGCACGCCGGACACCACAGCCCCCAGAAATCAATCAGCACATACTTGCCGCGAAAGTCCGAGAGCTTGCGCTTCTTGCCTTGAAAGTCCGTGAAGTTGAAGTCGGGCACTTCGCCGCCGACGCGCAACTCGACGCGCTTGTAATCGGCGGCGATGTGGGTGCGCATCAGGACGACGTTCTTCTCCACGTCCACGCGCTTCGCCGAAACGTACTCCGAGCCGACGCGGAAGATGACCGTCTCGTCGCGCGCCTCGGCGGCTTCGGGCGAGAAGCGATCCATGTCAATCGCGCCGTCGCCGTCGCCGTCCACGCCGACCCAGCCGTTCGTCGCGCTGATCTTCTTCGACTGCGGCTTGTAGCCGAACTGCACGAGCGTCTTCTTGCCCGCCACGTCCACGTACCCGCGCGCGTAGGCCGTCTTCGACTGCAACAACATGCGCTCGCCTTCCTGCATCTCGTCCCACTGCACGCCGCGCAGGTATTGCACGTAGAGCGGCAGGCTTGTGAACAGCCCGCCCGCGAGCGGCAACTTGAGCGTCGCTTCGAGAAGATACGGGTTGTCGTCCTCGCCGCGCACAAGCTCGAAGCGTTCGGCCTCGGCCAACACGTTGTCGAGGTTGAGGTCGGCGTAAAGATAGGGCGTCTCGTCCTCCGCCTCGACGAGCGCGGCGAGAATGACGGACTTGTCCTGCCCCGGATGATACAGCCGTGACGCAGTGACGTGCGCGCCCGCCTCCGGCGGCGTGGCGAACTTGAGCTTCGACAACTGCACGGGCTTCAGCGTCACCTGATCCAGATCGTCGCGGTTGGCGATGAGTTCGGGTTCGAGTTTGCCTGTGTACTCGCTGTCGGCGGCGCGCACCGCGACAGCAGCGGCGGGCATTAGCAGCAGCAGCGCGCACACGAGCCACCACAGGCGAGCCGGGCGCGACGCGCGCAGACGAACGCGCGGCGTGTGGGAACGAGGGAAATGCAGCATGTTGAAAATTCCTTGCGTGGTGTGAGTTGACTCAGGCGATGCAGCCGCGCGCCTGTTGACATCTGTCGGAAGCGACGCGCGAGATACTAAGCCACCCGCGCGCGGGCTGTCAAAGCGGAAACTTCGAGACGCCGTGAGGGAAGTTACGCGCGCCACTTTAAAATACGTCTACCGTTTCTCGCCGCCCGCCGCGAGCAGCCCGCGGATGGTGTCCAACAACAGGTAGAGGTCGTGCGGCTTGCGCAGGAACGCGTCCGCGCCCGCCGCCTTCGCCTCGCGCTCGCGGTCTTCTATTGAGAAGAAGAGGATCGGCAACTCCTTCCGGTGCGGAAGCGTACGCGCGAGTGTGACGAGTTCCAACCCCGAACGACCGGGCAGCAAGTTGAGTGGCGGCAACTCGTCGGCCGTCAGGAGCAGGGAGAAGCGTTGGGTGCTGCGGAGCAAAGACTCGGCGGAGTGCACGTCGAAGGCGCGGTGGGCGTGCCAGCCTGCCAGATCGAACATGTCGCTCATGAAGTGGCGGAGGGTGGAATTGCGTTCGACGTAGAGGATGATCGGCTGCCTCAGAGAAACGTCCCACAAATGCGGCAAACGGCGGCAAGGGTCGTCTATATCCATGTGCATGATGTTCTGCTAAGATGGCGCGCGTTCAGTGTTTGAAACCGCGACGGCTAATGCGTAGCTCACCCTCAACCTCAACCGAGTGATGGGCATCGCCGTGCGAGATGGAAGGCCAACTCTCTCGGCGAACTCGCAGCGCAGTCAAATTATATGGCCTGTAGGCCATACATGCAAGCCATTCCTTGCAGTCTACATCCTGTCAGGAGGAAACTCCTGATGGGGAACGCGCGGCCAAAGCCAGAACGCCTTGCGGAAAAACTCCTACAGATTCGCAACGCGCTCGGCCTGTCTCAACAACAACTTCACAAGCGTCTTGGCATCGAAGACCTTATCGAGTACAACGAACTTTCAAAATACGAATTGGGAAAGCGCGAGCCGCCGCTAAAGATTCTCCTGCAATATGCCCGCGTCGCAGGCATCCCGGCGGAAGTCCTCATGGATGACGACCTAGATTTACCAGAGAAATTGCCTGACACGGCAAAGCATGAAGAAATTAAGCGGCAGTACGCCGCCCGCCGTCAGTCGAAGCACTCAACAATCAAGAGGTAACTCCTGATGGGTCATCCGCGTCCGAAGCCCGCGCGGCTGGCCGAAAAACTCCGGCAGATTCGGCTGACACTTGGACTATCTCAACAGGAGCTACACAGGCGTCTCGGAGTCGAAGACCTCATCGCATACAACGAGATTTCAAAATACGAATTAGGAAAGAACGAACCGTACTTGCAGATACTTCTGCAATACGCCCGCGTCGCAGGCGTCCACATGGAAGACATCGTTGACGACGAACTCGACCTACCCGGCAACGTCAGGCATGAAGGCATCCGGCGCAAGGATTCAACTAGAGGCCGGAAGTCAATACGGTAGGTAACTCTTGGCGCTCTGCCAATTAACTAACTGCCTATTACTTCTTTAACTTTTTCTGTAGCCTCGCCTGAATTTTTCTAGCTTGCGCTTCCAGTCTTTGCGCCTCTCCCTTTCGATTCATGCCTTTCAGTAAAGTTGCATGAATGAACATTGCATTCGCCACAGTATTATGTTCTGTTCCAAAAGCAGTCTTCAGAATTATCAATGCCCGGCGAGCAAGTGATTCACCTTTTATATATTTATGCTGAGTTCGATAGAGTGCGGCTAAACTCGCCAAGATTATTCCTACGTTAGGGTGGTGTAAACCTAATGAGTTTTCACAAATTTGAAGCGCGCGAATGTAACCTTCCTCAGCTTCAATATAGCGATGCTGGATTTCATATAAGTATGCAAGACTTCTGAGAGAGAAGGCTGTATCTGGGTGGTCTTCCCCTAATCCGCTTTTCAGAATTTCCAATGAACGTATGATGACTTGTTCTGATTCATCATATCTACGCTGCTCAATATAAACATCTGCAAGATTCCTAAGCGCATTTGCCAACGGCGGATAGCTTGTTCCAAATATCTTTTCATAAATTGCTATAGCGCGTAGGGGATATGCCTCTGCTTCAGTTAATTTAGAATGCCTAAAGCTTATGACACCCAAGGAACCAAGGATAGGGGCGACTTGAAAATGCTCTCTCCCAAAAGCTTGTTCATTAATTTTTAATGCTCGATTTAAGAGTACCTCAGCTTCTGTGTTTTTGCCTTGTGCTATGTATATGGCTGCTATACCGCCAAGGCTTTCAGAGACATCAGGATGATCTAGTCCTAGCAGTGTCTCACGAATCTTCAACGCCTGACGAAAGGCATATCCAGATTCGGAATACTTGCCCTGACGTTGATAGAGACTACCCAACTCATTAAGGGTATCTGCTACATGGGTATTTTCAATACCCAATATGTCTTTTCTGATAGTAAGCGCGCGAACATAGATGGGTTCAGCTTCTCCATACTTGCCTTGATCGTAGAGTAGCCACGCCTGATTGTGAAGACTTGAAGCAACGTCTGGGTGCTCAGAACCTAGCAGTGTTTCTCTGATAGCTAATGCTTTAGCGTAAAGCGATTCCGCTGCTTGTAAGCGTCCACGTAAATGTACGTAGCGTCCTGTTAAATTAAGCAAATGTGCAGCTTCAAGAAGTTCTAAACTGTTAGCTTGTATAAGGTCAGCACAGGCTTGGGCATGTGGTAGAAGGCGTTCAATACTGTCCCATTGTGAGAGATCAATAGAATCCACATCGGGAAAAACGCGCGCCGTGGCCTTTACTGTGCGTTCAACCCACGCACGCCTCGTTGTCTCATCCATTCCATCTCTAAGTACGGCCTGCACCAAGCGATGAATGTCGTATGTTTTTGACTTACGGTCGCGGTGAATAAGTGAATACTGAATGAGTGGTTGCATCACCTCATCTAGAACAATTGGGTCAGTATCGACACGGGCTAGTGCGACCGAAAGCTCTAATCCAAGCTCTATAGCACCACCACTAATAAGTTCGTTCGGAATTCTGTCGGGATTTAGGAAGGCACTGACACGCAACAGGTCAGAGGCCGCAACAGATGATTGTTCTACCTGCTGGAAGTTCAATGACCATGTAGTCCTAACAGATTTAGGATATTTGCCGGTGGGGTGACCTTTTTCAAGTAACGCCAGCCCGCGCTGCTTATAGCTGGCAAGATAATCCTGAAAGCTGCTTCTAAGCTCCTTGATGTATGCCCCTGCTTGCTCTAATGCTAATGGCAGGTGGTCGAGTTCTTTGGCGAGTTCTTCAAGTGCCTTGCTCTCATCCGATTCATGCTCGTCTCGTCCGGTTCTTTTTATAAGGAAAGCTTTGGCATCATCGGGTGTCATTTCCTCAAGCTCTATCGGATTCAAAATGCCGATACTGTCGAAGACCTGCGCTCTTGAGGTAAGAAGAATATGCCCTTTGGCCTGTTCGGGTAGAAACTCTTCGATGATCGCGGGTTCGTCTGCATTATCGAGAATCAGCAGCCATTCAGTATTAGTTTCAAGCCATCTCTTAACGGCGCGCACCGTCTGCCTTTGATCCTGAATATTCCTCTCAGGCAGATTTAGCGCAGTCGCTATACCGACGAAATCAGAGAGTAGCAGTTCTCTCGATTCTGCGACCGCCCAGAGGACAGCCTTATATTGATCTTTGTGGCGTTGCGCGTATTCAATAGCGGTCTGCGTCTTCCCAATGCCACCAAGTCCGCTAATTGCCTGTCGCTGTTTTAGTGCGGCCGTGCCCTGAGTCATCAAGGCTTTGTGTATCTGCTCCAATACGTCTTCACGGCCAGTGAAGAACTGAATGCCCATCGGTATATTCCAGATTGTTTCAGAGTTCGGGGAATCGCCGAGCCCATCCTCTGCCGTTCCGGGAAATTCCACAGCATGGGGAATCACACGATCTTCATTAATCTTATTCGCGTCTTCGCTAGTAGGAAAGGTAGGAGGCTTATCCGGTTTGCCGCGTTCCTTAAGGCCGTCCATGATTGCCTCACGCGCTTCTTCTTCCGAGTGACCAAGAAGATCAATATAGATAGTAGATTTAAGCAGTCCTTCAGGTTTACATTCTTTCACTCGAATCGGAATTAAAATTCTTCCTTTGCCTTGTGGGTCACGCGCGAATGCGGCTGCCCACTCCGGCTGTGTGAAAGCGGCCTTGAGGTAGTCCTCTGACAGAACCGCAATTGTCTTTTCAGTGCCCGCTGCCGCTTCGTCCATCTCAAGCACGAAATTGCCGCCGGGGCGAAAATCCCATGCTTGAATAACTACTGAAAAACCCGCCTCCTCCAAAGTCCAGGCAATCCACTCAGCCCAATTTTTATCAGCTTTGTTATAGCTTATGAAGAAATTTTTCATCTGGTTTATGAGGTTTAAGGTAGGAATATAACTGAGGCTCGTAGCGCCCTTCATTCGATTGATTTGATCATGAGGAGGCCGTCGCCGCCGTTGGAGTAGTAGCGTGGGAGACGTTGGGTGACGGTGTAGCCGAGGTTGCGGTAGAGGATTTGCGCGCCGCTGTTGACGGAGCGGACTTCGAGGCGGATGGTGCGGACGTGGCGGCGGCGGAAATTCTCTTCCACCTTGTTGAGCATCTGTTCGGCGATGCGGCGGCGGCGGTGTTCGGGGGCGACGCCGAGCGTCGTGATGTGGCCGGTGTTCTGCGGTTCGACCAGCCCGACGATGAAGCCGACCATCAGGCCGTCGGGCGTGACGGCGCGGTAGGCGACCGATTCGGGCGAGGTCAACAGGTACTCGAAGGTGTCTCGGCTGTAGGCTTCGCCATCCACGAAGCAGCGTTGATCGAGTCGCCAGCACTCGTCGAGTTGGGAGATGGTGAGCGGGCGGATGTCGTAACGCTCGTCGGGAAGCGTGGGGGCGGCGACAGTGGCGGTGGCTTCCGGCGCGTCCCCGGCCGCCGCAGGCGTTGCCCCGGCGGCGCGCGTCTCCCCGTCGCCGTTTGCGGCCACCTCCTCCGGCGTCGAAAAGAGACGCGAGCGAATTTTTTTCAGTACTGCCATAAGGAAACAGTGACGAGTGACGAGTGACAAGTGACGAGCGAGTGACTGGTTAGAACCGCGCTCTCGTCAAGTTAGAGCCGCGCTCTCGTCAAGCGTGATTTTATCTTGTCACTCGTCACTTGTCACTCGTCACTTAAAAAGCACTTGTCACTGTTCTTAAAGAATGAGCATGCAGTCGCCGTAGCTGTAGAAGCGGTAGCGGGCGGCGACGGCGTGGCGGTAGGCTGCGAGCGTGAGTTCGCGCCCGGCGAAGGCGGCGACGAGGACGAGCAGGGAAGAGCGCGGGAGGTGGAAGTTGGTGACGAGCGCGTCCACAAACTTGAACTCGTAGCCGGGCGTAATGGTGAGCGTGGTGGAACGCGCGCCGGGCGCGAGGCCTCCGTCGCTTCTCGCAGCAGCGGCGGATTCGAGGGCGCGGACGGTGGTCGTGCCGACGGCGACGATGCGTTGGCCGCGCGCGCGCGCTTCGTCGAGCGTGGCGGCGGCCTCCGGCGTGATCTCGTAATGCTCGGCGGCGACGGCGTGCTCGCTGAGATCGCTTGCGCGAACGGGCGCGAACGTGCCGTAGCCGACGTGCAGTGTGATCTCGGTGACGTTGACGCCGCGCGCTTTGAGTTGTTCGAGGACGCGGGGCGTGAAGTGGAGTCCGGCGGTCGGGGCGGCGATTGCGCCGCGACGTTCGGCGTAGATCGTCTGGTAGCGTTCGCGGTCTTCGGCGTGGCGCGCGCCCGTCGTCTCGTCGTCGGAGGCGCGTTTGATGTAAGGCGGGAGCGGCACGCGGCCAAACTCTTCGAGCAGCGCGTCGAAGTCGCCCGCACAGTCGAACCTGACGGTGCGGCGTCCCGCTTCGCCCGCCTCAACGATCTCCGCGCGCAGTCGTCCGTCGCCGAAAGATAATGCCTGGCCGCGCGCGAGGCGTCGGGCGGGGCGTGCGAGCGCGTCCCACACGCGCGGGGCGCGCTCCTTGATGAGAAAGAGTTCGACCGCGCCGCCCGTGGGTTCACGCCGCCCGACGAGACGCGCAGGGAAGACGCGCGTGTTGTTGACGACGAGTTGATCGCCCTCGCGCAAGGCGGCGGGGAGTTCCGCGAAGGCGCTGTCGCGCCAAGACGCGCGCGCGCGATCCAGCACGAGCATCCGCGAGGCGTCGCGCTCGGCGAGCGGGGCTTGCGCGATCAACTCTTCGGGCAGTTCGTAGTCGAAGTCGGAAATCAACATGACGAAAAAGAGGGGAAAGATTAAGGGTTAAAGGGGAAGGGAGACGGCGATCCGGTTGACGCTTTCCATTCGTCGCGATGCGGTTAATGCTTCCCGTCCGTTCTTTCTTTACCCTTAGCCCTTAACCTTTTCCCCCTTCCCCTTGCTTCATGCTTGCGGTACGGCGGGCGTCTCCGTCGGCGCGTCGCCGGGCGGGACGGTGGTCGCCAGTTCCTCGTGCGCGGCGGAATGTTCCTGGTGAAAGACGACGGAGAGTTGCGCGCCGAACAGTAGAATCAAACTCGACACGTAGCTCCAAGTGAGCACGGCGACGACCGCGCCGACCGAGCCGTAAATTTGATCGTAGTGGAAGTAATGCAAACTCGACGCGAAGATGAATTTCGCAGCCTCCCACAGAAGTCCGGCGACGACCGCGCCGGGGATCGAATCGCGCAGTTTGACGCGCCCGCTCGGCATGAAGCGATAGACGAGCGTGAAGAGCGCGACCGTGACGGCGATACTGACGAGCGCGAAGATGACTTGCCAGAAGGCGTTGCCCACCAAGCTCAGGATCGGCACGCGTTGCAGCACGCGCAAGGGGAGTCGTTCGGCCAACTCTCTGAGCGCGACGAGCATGTAGGTGATGATGATCGAGACGATGAGCAGCACGCCGACGCCGCCCATCATGCCGAGGGTGAGTCCGCGCCCGTGCAGAAACGCGCGCGGCTTCGTGCCCCACAAGCGGTTGATGGCGCGCTCCATCACGTTGAAGACCCACGAACCCGCCCAGAGCGTGACGATGATGCAGGTGATGATCACGCTCGTGCCGACGTTCTCTAAAGAGCGCACGGTCGTGCGCAGGAAATCGCGCGAGCCGGGATAGGCTTCGACGGCGCGCGTGAGCATCTCGCTGCCCACGTCGAAGTAGTTGCTCAGGGCGAGCAGCACGAGGAGCATCGGGAACAGCGTGAGCAGCCCGAAGTAGCTCATCGCAGCGGCGGGTGTGAAGAGATCGTTTTCGTGGAACTGGTGGAACGAGTGGCCGAAGATGCTCAGCCACGGCGCGGCGTTGCGCACGCCGAACTGGTGGCGGGTGAATGAGCGTATCCGCTTCAACATAACTCTACTCTGCGCGCGCTCTCTAGACGCCGAACAGCCCCGGTGTCGCGGGCAACTGGCTCAGGCCGAAATGCTCGTAGGCAAGGCGCGTCGCCATGCGCCCGCGCGGGGTGCGGTTGAGGAAGCCGATCTGGATCAAGTAAGGCTCGATGATCTCCTCGATGGAATCTTTCTCCTCGTGAATCGCGGCGGACATCGTGCCGAGACCGACGGGGCCGCCGCTGAACTTCTCGATGATCATGAGCAGCAACTTGCGGTCAACTTCGTCCAGCCCGTAGGTGTCAACTTCCATGCGGTTGAGCGCGTCGCGCGCGACCTCCTGCGTGATGCGCCCCTCGTAGTCAACCTCTGCGAAGTCGCGCACGCGGCGCAGCAGTCGGTTGGCGATGCGCGGAGTGCCGCGCGCGCGCCGCGCGATCTCTTTCGCGCCGCCTTCGTCAATCTCCGTGCCGAGAATTTCCGCCGAGCGGCGCACGATCAGTTCCAACTCGTCGTGCTTGTAAAAGTCTAGGTGGAAGACGATGCCGAAGCGACCGCGCAAAGGGGCGGTGATCAGTCCGGCACGCGTGGTCGCGCCGACCAAAGTAAACTTCGGCAAGTCGAGTTTGATGGAGCGTGCGGCCGTGCCCTGCCCGATCATGATGTCGAGTTGGTAGTCCTCCATCGCCGGGTAGAGCACCTCTTCGATAGCGGGGTTGAGACGATGAATCTCGTCTATGAACAGCACGTCGCCTTCCTGCAAGTTGGTCAGGAGCGCGGCGAGGTCGCCAGCCTTTTCAATGACGGGGCCGGCGGTCGAACGCAGTTCCGCGCCCATCTCGTTGGCGACGATGTTGGCGAGCGTCGTCTTGCCCAAGCCGGGAGGCCCCGTCAGGAGGACGTGATCGAGCGCCTCGCGCCGCATCGTCGCCGCGCGGATGAAGATGCGCAAATTGTCCGTCGCCTTGCGCTGCCCGATGTACTCGGCGAGCCGCGCCGGGCGCAGCGACAACTCAAACTGCGACTCCTCGTCCGTCGGCGCGGACAAGCGGACGCTGGCTGGTTCGAGTTCTTCCGACATAAAAGCGAGTGAATCGTGAATCGTAAATCGTGAATAGAAGAAGACAGGGAATTGCTCATGTCTCTTGTCTATTCACGATTTACGATTCACGATTGACGAGGTTTCATCCTTTCGAGAGCGATTTCAAGCTGCGGCGTAAAAGCAGTTCGACCGAGATGTCGCCGCCTTCGTGCATCGCCTGATTGACGACCTTCTCGGCGGCGGCGCGCTGGTAGCCGAGGTTCGTGAGCGCGGAGAGCGTGTCCTCGCGCAAGGTGTCTTCGCTCGGCGCGCCGCCGGACTTTTGCGCGGCGAGTTGCTCTTCGAGCGCGGGGTGCGAGAGCGTCGTCATCTTGTCGCGGAGTTCGATGACGAGGCGTTCGGCGGTCTTCTTGCCGAGGCCGGGGATCGAAGTCAGGCGCGCGAGGTTGTTGGAACGGATCGCGCTGATGATCTCGTCGGCGTTCATGCCGGAGAGCATGGCGATGGCCGACTTGGGGCCGATGCCGCTAACGGAGATGAGCATCTGGAAGAGTTCGCGTTCGCGCGCGGTCTTGAAGCCGAAGAGTTGGAGCGCTTCCTCGCGGACGTGCGTGTAGATGCGCAGCGAAATCTGCGCGCCCGCCTCTTCCATGTCGTAAAAAGTGGAGACCGGGATCGTCACTTCGTAGCCGACGCCGCCCACGTCCAAAATCACACTGGTGGCCTGTTTTGCGAGTAGAGTTCCTGATAAATGTGCGATCATTCTGCGTTCGTATTTCTGCCGAGAGAAGAGATTTCGGGAGCGTCTCCGGGTGCTCGAAGATTGTAGTTGAACGGCGAACTGACAGCAACGCAAGAGAGTTGGGCTTTTAACTCGTCACTCGTCACTCGTCACATGTCACTGTCTTTCGTTATACTGGCGTGCGAGGGAAGAAAAGGAAACGGGATGAAGTCGGAGAAAATTTCTGAGCTGACGACGAACCGTCTGAGCGTCTACCTGCGCTGCCTGAACAAACTGGCGGCCGCCGGAATTAAGACCGTCTCTTCGCGCGCGCTCGCCGAACAGTTCAACCTCAACTCGGCGCAGATCAGGAAAGACCTCGCCTACTTCGGCGAGTTCGGCACGCGCGGCGTCGGCTACACGGTCAACGACCTGCGCGCGCACATCACGAACATACTGGGACTCGACACCGAGCGTCGCGTCGGCATCGTCGGCGCGGGACACTTGGGGACGGCGCTCGCCAACTACAACGGCTTCACCGCGTCGAACTTCGCCGTCGTCGCCCTGTTCGACAACGACCGCGAACGCATCGGCCGGACGGTCGGCGACGCGCAGATCAAAATTTACGACGTGCGCCACGTCGCGCGCGTGGTGCGCGCCGAGCGCATAGATGTGGCCGTCATCGCCGTGCCCGCGCGCGCCGCGCAGAGGGTGTTGAATCAGTTGATGTCGGCTGGCGTCAAGGCGGTCTTAAACTTCGCGCCCGCGCGTCTCAACAAGCGCCCCGACGTGAAGTTGAAGACCGTGGATTTGACCATTTCGCTCGAAACGCTCTCGTACTTCCTCGCGCGCCCGCCCGCGACGAGTACGACGAACCCGCGCGGCCTGCTGTCCTTCGAGGAACTCACGCCGCGCGAAGATGAGAACGAACTGTAAGACGTATGACCGCGAGTAGGAGTTAATTATGATGCCCGTCCTGAAAAGAGTTTTGCCGTTTATCCTGACGCTGCTCGTCGGCGTCGCCTTCGGCAGTTTGTTGCAGCGTAAGACGCAACCGGCGGCGCACCCCGTGTACACGGAGTTCGGCGCGAAGCCGTCGTGCCGGATGCGGCCGCCGCACGCGATACTGATGCCCCCGCCGCCTCCGCCACCGTCCTTCGAGGGCGAGGTGTTTACGCAAAAAGACGTGACGCGCAAGGCGGTGATCCATTACAAGCCGGAGCCGAGCTACACATATGACGCCCGCCGCAACGAGGTGACGGGCACGGTCAGGCTGCGGTTGGTGCTCGCGGCGGACGGGACGGTGCGCGACATCACGCCGCTCACAACGCTGCCCGACGGGCTGACGGACGCGGCCGTCGCGGCGGCGCGCAAAATCGAGTTCGAGCCCGCTTGGAAAGACGGCCACGCCGTTTCGCAGTACGTGACGGTCGAGTACAACTTCAACATTTATTAAGTCGCGGATCGGGAAAATTGATGGATGAGCGAACGGCGCGGCGCGAGATCGTGCGCGTCGGCCAGTTATTGTACGAGCGCAGCTACGTCGTCTCATCGGACGGCAACGTGAGCGTGCGTCTCGACGACGGGCGCATCCTCGCGACGCCGACGCAGACCAACAAGGGGCGCATGAGCGAAGACTCGCTCGCGCTGACGGACATTGCGGGCAAGCCACTGAACGATCGCAGGGCTTCGAGCGAACTCGCGATGCACCTCTTGATCTACCGCGAGCGACCTGAGATCAAAGCCGTCTGCCACGCGCACCCGCCGCACGGCTCGGCCTTCGCCGTCGCGGGGCTGGCTATTGATCAGCCGATTTTGTCGGAAGTAATTTTGACGCTGGGCTGTGTCCCGCTCGCCGCCTACGGCACACCTTCGACCGACGAGTTGACCGACGCGATGCTGCCGCTCGTCAAGCACCACAACGCGCTCCTGATGGCGAACCACGGCGCGGTCGCTTACGGCGAAGACGTGTGGCAGGCGTTCGACCGCCTCGAGACTTTGGAGCACACGGCGAAGATCGCCATTCTCGCGCGCGCGCTCGGCGGCGCGAGCAACCTGCCGCCCGACGCCATCGAGAAGTTGATCAACGTCCGCGAAAAGGCGGGCTACCTCGACGAGCGCGCCCGTTGTCAATCGTGCGGCTACCTGCACGAGACGCGGATCACTTGCGGAACGGGCGAACGCGCGGGCAATATGGACGCGCCGCGCGCGGCCACAAACGGCGCGGGCAAAATTTCCCTGACGCGCGAAGATTTGGTCGAGTTGTTGAGTCAGGCCGTGGACTTGAAGCACTGACCGAGGCGCGCAAAAGTTTTTACGATAACCGCCACCTGTCACGTCTATCGTTACCGGACACCAGCGGGCGTTTAAATTCTAAGGAGCGACAAAGCTAATGGCACAGGAAGCATTGGGAATGGTCGAGACGAAGGGTCTCGTGGCGATGATCGAGGCGGCGGACGCGATGGTGAAGGCCGCGAACGTCACGCTCGTCGGTTACGAAAAGATCGGCGCGGGCTTTGTGACGGCCATCGTGCGCGGCGACGTGGCGGCGGTCAAGGCGGCGACGGACGCGGGCGCGGCCGCCGCGCGTCGCGTCGGCGAACTCGTCAGCGTCCACGTCATCCCGCGCCCGCACGGCAGCGTTGACGACGCCTTGCCCGTCGGCAACGACAACTAGAGAAGTGACAGGTGACAGGTGACGAGTGACAAGTTAAAGCAGCACTCCGGTCTTTAAACTTGTCTTTGCTCTCGTCACTTGTCACTCGTCACTTGTCACTGTCTTTATGATTATTGCGCGCATACTCGGCACGGTCGTTTCGACGCAGAAGGACGAGCGGCTCAGGGGCAAGAAGCTCTTGATCGTGCGCCCGCTGAACCTCGATGGCACGGAGACGAGCGGCTTTCTGGTCGCCGTGGACACGGTGGGCGCGGGCTTTCACGAGCGCGTGCTGGTCGTCGCCGGTTCGAGCGCGCGCCTCGCCGAAGGCATGAAGGACGCGCCCGTTGACGCGGCCATCGTCGGCGTGATTGACACGGTGGATTACGTCAACGACTGACTCATGCAACTGGCGCGCGTTATCGGGACGGTCGTGGCGACCGTGAAGAACGATTCACTCGAAGGGCGCAAGCTCCTCGTCGTGCAATCCTTGAACGCGCGGCTCGAACCGCAGGGCGCGCCGCTCGTCGCGCTCGACGCCATCGGCGCGGGAGAGGGCGAGTTGGTCGTGTGGTGCAGGGGGAAGGAGGCGAGCTTCCCGTTCCGGCGCGAGGACACGCCGACCGATTGCACCATCATCGCCATCGTTGATTCGGACAGTCATGTCACCAGAGGGGGCGCTAGGTAGCGGATGATTCTCGCGCGCGTGGTAGGGAACGTGGTGGCGACGCAGAAGAACGAGCGTTACGCGAACGCGCGCGTGATGTTGTGCCAGCCCGTGAGCCTCGAAGGCGAAGAGATCGGCGCGACGATGATTGCGCTCGACTCGGTTGATTCCGGCGTCGGCGACACGGTGCTTATCGTGCAGGAAGGTTGGGGCGCGTCCACGGCGGCGACGAAAGAGGCGGGCGCAGCCATTGATTCGGCCATCATCGGCGTCGTTGATTACATAGATTTGCTGCCCGCAGAAAAAGCGGGCACAGGAGAGAGACGTTGAGCGCGAAAGAGCAAGACCCGGTTCGCACGCTGGCCGAACGCATCGCCAACCGTCTCGCGACGGGCGACGCGCCGGACGGCGGCGGCAACGCGTCGTCTCCCGCGCGGCGCGACTCAGGCGCGCGCGTCGGAGACGAACTGGCCGCACTGCGTGCCTCTGTCTCCGAGATCGGTCAGCGACTCGCGCAGATCGAATCCCACGTCACTAAGAACGACGCGCCGCAACGCCCGCCCGCCCGCCGCGACGACGCGCGCGAACAACAACCGCACCAGCATCAACAGCCACATCAACCACAGCGGCCATCTCAAACTCATTCGCCGCAACACGAGCACGCCGCGCCGCACGCGAACGCCAACCCCGCGCACTGGCTGAGCGGCACGTATGTCCCGGCCGTGCATCCGAGCGAGGAACGTTTCGGGATTGACGAGGCCGTCTCGGAGTTGGTCGAATTTTTCGAGCGCGAGAAGGTGTGCAACGTCGAACCGGGCGGCAAGCCCTGCGACCATTGCGGCATGTGCAGTTCGCGCGGTTTTTAAATGTAAGAGAATGTCTGCGGCACGGCGCGAGATGACCGCGCCAGTCGTAAAAAATTTCGGGGGACGCTTTCGGTGTGAAAGCGTCCCCCGATTTTCCTTGTGCGCTCCTGATCAAGAAGGCGCGGTGTGGCGTGCGTCCTTACTTGGTGTTGCCCTGATTGCGGCGCATCGTGTTCGGGTCGAAGCGCGGGGCTTGGCGCGCACTCTCTTCGGCCTTGAAGTAAGGCTCTTCTTTGAAGCCGTAGAGCTTGGCCGCGAGCACGGTCGGGAAGCTGCCGCGCGTCGTGTTGTAGTCCTGCGCCGCCGTCGTGTAGTCGTTGCGCGAAGTCGCCAGACGATTCTCCGTCCCCGTCAACTCGTCCTGCAACTTCAAAAAGTTCTGGTTCGACTGCAACACCGGGTAGGCTTCTTGCAGCGACAACAGCCGCCCGATAGTTCCGCCGAAACTGTTGTTGGCCGCGATGATCGCTTCCTTCTGTTCCGGCGACTTGTCGCCGCCCTCGCCCTGCGGCTGCGCGCTCGTCGCGTTCAACAGGCGCGAGCGCGCCTCTGCGATCTGACCGAACACTTCCTGCTCCTGCACGCCCGCCGACTGCGCCGCCGCGACGATGTTCGGGATCAAATCCGCGCGCCGCTGTAACTGGTTTTCCACGCCCGCCCACTTGGCTCTGACGTTCTGCTGCTTCGATTGCAGTGTATTGTAGCCGCACCCGCTGGCCGTCATTGATACAAAGACCACGAAGGCCAACAGCAAAAATCTTCTCTTATTCATTACACTCTCCTTATTCATCGCAAGAATAGACAGCCCGGAGATCGCCTGTGAGCAACTTTTGCTCCACTAATTCTCCGCGCCCAATCTCAACTCATCAACTGCTTCCGTCACAATCTCAATCTGCGCCAGATACGAGGCGAACAACTCGTGCGCCTCGGCGTCGCTCGCCGGTTGCGCGCCCGTCTCGCGCAGGGCGAAGATGCGCTCGAACGGTTCGCCGTTCAACCCGAAATGTTTGACCGCCGCGCGCACGCATTCCTGCTTCAAGACGGGCGGCTCTCTCACTCCGTGCAGCATCAGCGCGGGCGCGAACAGCGCGGCGAAACTCGTCAAACTCTCGCCCATCAGGTCGGTCAACTTCTCGACCGAGATTGACGCCGGGATGTAGAGCCGCCGCAGTTGAATCAACTTGCTGCGCAGTTCGTACTCGGTCTGATGGCGCAAGTTGTGATCATGTATAACGAGACCGGCGAACGGATCGTTCCCGTAGAGCACGAGGCGCGCGCGCCGCATCTGGTGAAACTCGATGGGGAACACGTCGGCCGCGTCGCGCAACTCTTCCGTCGTGAAATAGACCGGCAGCGGATGACCCAGCCGCCGCCACTCGCGCAGAGGCGCTTGCGCCTGCCGCAACTCTTCGGGCGTGATGCGTTCGAGCGCGATCAGCAGGTTATAGTCCGAACTCTGGTCAATGTGGTCGCCCGCCGCCGCCGACCCGTACAACACCACCGCCGCGAGGTTCGCGCCGTGCGTCGCCCGCAGGTCATCGATCAAATGATTGAAAGCCTCTTGCGCTACCTTGTTAGCCATCAGCACTCCTCGAAACGAAAGGGCTGTCAGTAGTCCGTGGTCAGTTGCCCGCCGTTTGTAGTTATCAACTCAGTCGCTAAAGATTGATCCGAACAACTGACAAAGGACGAAGGACAACTGGCGAGTCTCGTTTACCAACTGCCGCCCGAACCGCCTCCGCCGAAACTGCCGCCGCCGCCGAAGCCGCCGAAGCCGCCACCGCCTCCGCCGCCCCCACCACCGCCGAAACTGCCGCCGCCCCAGCCGCTCGAACCGCGACTACTGCCGCCGCTCAGAAGCGAGTTGAGCAACAACGCGCTCAGGCATCCGCCCCCACGCCCGCCGCGCCCGCGACTCGACAGCAGAAAAATAAGGATGACCAGAATGAACAGCCCCGTGCCGCAGGTGGAAAAGCCGCCGCGCGTGCTGCGCGTCCGGCGCGTCTGCGTCGCAGGGGCGCGGTAGGCGCGACTCTGGTCGAGACCTTCCACGCTGAAACCGCGTTTCTCCGCGAGCGTCGCGACGTAAGTCTCAACCGTGTCGGCGATCCCTTGCGAATAGTTGCCCTGCTTGAAGGGCGGCACGAGGCGCGCGCGCTGAATCTGCCCGGAGAGACTGTCTGTGAGGTCGCCTTCAAGATGCCTACTGATCTGCGTGAAATATTTCCGGTCGTTGATCGCCACGAGCATCAACAGCCCCTTGCTCTCGTCCTCTTTCGCCCCGATGCCCCAGCCGCGCGCCACGGCCAGCGAGTAGTCGAAAATGTCCTGCTCGCCTGTCGTCGGCACGGTCACGACCGCGAACTCAATGTCGCCGACGGTCTTTAAGTTCGTCAGGATAGTTTCCAGACGCTCCTCGGTCGCCGGGTCAATGACGTTGGCGAAGTCGTTGACGAAGCCGGTCGGCGCGGGCAGCGGCGAGGTGGTCGTCTGGGCGCGCGTCGCGCTGCCCGACAGGCAGAGGAGCGCGAAAACTACTAGAGCGGGAAATGTTTGTCGGGTTCGCATGGGATGAACTGATAATACAAGGCGCGGGGCAAAAGGTAAAAGCCAAAACCGACGCCGCGCGTCGGACTTCGCCGCGCCCCTTTAGCCCGCGCGTCAGCTTTCCAGAAGCCGGTGCAAAAGGTAGAAGAGCGCGACGCCCGCAAAGACCACGATCGAGACGAGCGGGTTCTTCCGCTCCATGTGGTTGACCTCCGGGATGAGATCGCTGGCCGCGACGTAGAGCGTCACGCCCGCCGAGAAGGGCAGGGCGTACATGACCGCCACGTCCAGGCGCGCTTGCAGCAACGCCACGCACAGCACGCCGCCGAGCGTGGCCGCCCCGATGATGAGCGTCGCCAGCAGCGCGCGTCGCGGCGAACGACCCGACGCCAGCATGATTGACGCGGCCGTAAACCCCTCCGGGACTTTGTGCAGCAGGACGGCGACGAAGACGAGCAGCCCCGCCTTGAAGTTCACCAGAAAAGCCGCCGCCACGGAAACACCGTCGAAAAAGGTATGAATGGAGAGTCCGGCGATGGCCGCGTAGGCGGCTTTCGGTTGGAGCATGGCCTCCGTGTGCGTCTCTTCCCCGAAATGAAAATGGGGCGCGATGGTGTGTTCAAAAAGATGGATCAAAAGGTAGCCGAGCAAGAGGAGCGTCATCGCGCCGAGCACGGCATGGCTGATGTTCTCCTGCCCCGCGCCCCACAGGCGCACGACTTCCGGCAGAATCTCCAAGAAAATCGCGGCCAGCATAAAGCCCGCGCCGAGTGCGATGAGATAACGCAAGACGTGCGCGTCGCGCAGGGTCGTGCGCGGGCGGGTCAGGAGGAGTCCGCCGAGCACGTTGGCGAGCGCCACGAGCGCGCCGAAAAAGAGAAGTCCGCCGAAGCTAATCATGCAGAAAGGTCGCCGCCGGATTATAACTATGGATGTCGGATTACGGGGCGCAACTATACAGGATGGCGCTTGAAAGTGACAGGAGGGAGTTTAAGCAGTCGGGTCAATTCGGGCAGCTTTTTGACCTCTTGCTTAAGCAGTCCGCCTCTGAAAGCCTCCTAAATGCACGAAATGGTGCTTAAAATTATCTGTTCGACAATGTTTTTGGTCTTGACAGTGTTCGGTAATGGAGCGTAGTATTCGCGTCGAGTGGGAGAAAGTGGCTAGAAGTGGACTCTCCAGAGCAGGTTGGCGTAAACGGTTTAAGTTATACTTTAACTTTTAAGCAATTCTCGCCCCAGCCGAACGCCGAAGCCCTATGTTAAGAGGAAATTACACGGCGCGCATAGATGCCAAAGGGAGACTCAAAGTGCCGACCACTTTCCGCCGCCACTTACAGGAAACTCACGGGGCGGAAGTTTACGTGACCAGTTTAACCGGGGACAGCGTGCGCATCTACCCTCTGCCCGAATGGGAGAGCATCGAACAGCGGCTCGCGCTGCTGCCCTCGATGGATCCGGCGCGGCGCAAGTTTCTGGATCGCACGAACTATTACGGTCAACAGACGACCATTGACGGGCAGGGACGCGTGCTCATCCACCCCCTGCTCAGAAAAAGCGCGGGCGTGATGGGCGACGTGGCGGTGCTCGGCTATCTGAATTATTTGGAGGTCTGGGAACTGGAACGATTCCAGCAACGCCTGCTCTCAGACCCCTACACCGAAGAGGACGAGGCTTCAATCGCGCGCCTCGGAATTTGACTGAAAGTGACGGGTGACAAGTGACAAGTGACAAGTTAAAAATCAAAACTTGCCCTAACGACACTTGCTCTAACTCGTCACCTGTCACTTGTCACCTGTCACTATTCTTTAGCTCTTTGAACGACTTCACGGGGCGGTGGTGATGTTTGCATCAGGTGGGGGGCCTGATGCGCCCCATCGCCCCGTGTTGCTAGCAGAGTCGGTCGGCTATCTCGCGCCGGAGCGCGGCGGGCTGTTCGTGGATGCGACGCTCGGACTGGGCGGCCACACCGAAGCGTTGCTCGAAGCCTCTTCGGACGTGCGCGTCCTCGGCATTGACCGAGACCCGGAGGCTTTGCAGTTTGCGCGCGCGCGCCTTGCCGGGTTCGGCGAACGCTTCCGCGCCGTACACGCGAACTTCAAAGAGATCGCGGGCGTGCTGGAAGAGGCGGGCTACGGGCATGTGAGCGGGGTGCTGGCCGACCTCGGCGTGTCGTCGCTCCAGTTCGACGCGGCGGAGCGGGGTTTCAGTTTTCGCCACGACGCGCCGCTCGACATGCGCATGGACGCGCAGGGCGACGAAGAGACCGCCGCCGAACTGCTCGCGCGTCTGCCGGAAGAGGAGATCGCGCGCATCATCTTTGAATACGGCGAGGAGCGTAAGTCGCGTAAGATCGCGCGCTGGATCGTCGAACATCGTGAGGAGGGGCGGGCGATTGAGACGACCGCCGATTTGGCCGCACTGGTCGCGCGCGCTGTCGGCTACAAGCGCACGGATCGGATTCACCCGGCGACGCGCACGTTTCAAGCGTTGCGCATCGCCGTCAACCACGAACTCGAAGGGCTGGAAGCATTCCTTGAAGCCTCAGTTGATCTTTTACAACCGTCAGGCCGTCTGGTCATCATCAGTTTTCACTCGCTTGAAGATCGGATCGTGAAGCGCGCTCTGCGTCGTCTGGCGGGGCAATGCGAATGTGACAGGCGTCTCCCCGTCTGCGCGTGCGGCGCGCGCCGCGCCGTCGAGATACTGACCCGGCGACCCGTCACCCCCGCCGACACGGAACTGGATGACAACCCACGAGCGCGCAGTGCGAAACTCCGCGCCTGCCGGAAACTCGAAGCCGTCGCCCGTTGAGCGCGACTTGAAAACTTTTATTAAGGACTGAGCATCAACGCCCGGTCGCACGGGTCTGACACAGACCCCATTTTGTTTGGAGACGGAAACGGCAATGAGAAGATTCCCCCAACAAAATTTCAACCACGGCGTGCGCCGCGAACACGACACCCGCGCCCTCAAGCGTCAACTCGTGATGCTCGTCTGCGGTCTGGCTCTGGCGGGCGGGTTCGTCGTCGCCGCCGGGCAGCATTTCGCGGCGGTGCGCTACGGCTACGACGGCGAGAAGTTGCGCGCCGAGCGGGTGCGCTTGATGCGAGAGCAGCAACAACTGATCTTGCAGATCAACGCGGCGACCGCCCCGGCGTCGCTGGATCGCGCGGCGCGTGAGATCGGGATGCAGCCCGCGCGCCCGTCGCAGATCAACCGGGCGCGCGTCAACGCCGCGACGCCGGACTCGGACGCGCCCACAGTGCCCGCGGCGACGACCAGAGCGAAGAGTTCACGCGCGCGTTCCATGGCGCATTGATTCGCACAAAGACAGCGACCGGGAACGTCCCGGCTTCGCTCCCCCCGCTCCCCCCGCACGTTACGGCTTCGAGTTCTCCGGGCGCAAATTTTGTCGGATTCGGACAGGCGCACGGCGCGGATCGTTTGATAAGAGTTAACTCCCAATGATGCCCGAACGCTCTAACGCGAAAACGAAAACCCGACCCGACGCGTCGCGCCAGCGCGTCTCGGTCGTCGTCCTCCTGCTCGTCCTCTGGATGCTCGTCATCGGCGGGCGGCTCGTCTATCTCCAAGTCGGCCAGCACGACGAACTGAGCGACCGCGCGCGACGGCAGCAGCAGCAGTCTGCGAAGACGAACGCGCTGCGCGGTTTGATCCTCGACCGCAACGGGCACGAACTCGCGCGCAGCCTCGACGTGGATTCGTTCGTCGCCGAACCGACGGACGAGAAGTTTGACGCGCGTGCGACGGCGCAGAAGTTCGCCGCCGTGCTCGGCGTCGAAGAGTCGCCGCTCAGGGCGCGTCTGGAAGAGGCGCAGAAGTCGAAGCGCAAGTTCGTGTGGCTTGCGCGACAAGTTGACGCGGCGCAGGCGAAGCAGATTCACGAGTTGAAACTCGCGGGCGTGCGCGCGGTCAAAGAGCCGAAGCGTTATTACCCGAACGGCGCGCTCGCGGCGCACGTGCTCGGCTACGTCGGGACGGACGACGAGGGGCTGGCTGGCGTCGAGCTTTACCAAAACGCCGCGCTCGGCGGCGAGGCGGGCAAGACCGTGTTCGATAGGGACGCGCGTCACAAAGCCTTCAACAGTTTCGAGGTCGAGGCCGCGCCGGGGCAGTCAATCGTGCTGACGATTGATCAGAACATCCAGTTTCAGGCCGAGCGCGCCGTCGCGGAGGCGATGGAACTGACGCGCGCCAAGTCGGCCACCGCGCTCGTGCTCGAACCGCGCACGGGCGAAATCCTCGCCCTCGTCAATGCGCCGACCTTCGACCCGAACGGCGCGCGGAAAATCTCCGACGACGTGCGCAAGAATCAGGCGTTGCAGAACATCTACGAGCCGGGTTCGACCTTCAAGGTCGTCGCCTACTCCGCCGCCATCGAGGAGAAACTCGCGCGCCCGACCGACACGATTGACTGCCAGATGGGTTCGATCAATCTCCTCGGCCGCACCATCCACGACACGCACGCCTACGGCACGCTGACGGTGACGGAGGCGCTGGCGAAATCGTCGAACGTCGCTGCGATCAAGTTAGGGCTGAGACTTGGCAAGGAGCGCATGTACGACTACATGCGGCGGTTCGGCTTCGGCGAGCGGACGGGCATCGAGCTCAAAGGCGAGACGCGCGGCATCGTGCGCAAGCCGGAGCAGTGGCATCCGAGTTCGATGGGGTCGGTCGCCATCGGTCAGGAAGTCGGCGTCACGCCGATCCAGATGGCGGCGGCCTTTGCCACGATTGCCAACGACGGCGTGCGCGTCGCCCCGCACCTCGTCAGGGAAGTGCGCGACGCGAACGGGCAGGCGATTCAACGCGCGACGCCGGAGTCGCATCGCGTTCTTAGCACGGAGACGGCGCGCACGATGCGCCCGATGCTTGAGAGCGTGACCGTCGGCGGCACGGCCAAACTCGCGCAGCTCGACGGCTACTCGGCGGCGGGCAAGACCGGCACGGCGCAGAAGATTGACCCCAAGACGCGCGCCTACTCGAAGACGAAGTACGTCGCCTCGTTCGTCGGCTTCGCGCCGATTGAGAACCCGGCCGTCGTGATCATCGTCGTGCTCGACGAACCGGCCGGTTCGTATTACGGCGGCACGGTGGCCGCGCCCGTCTTCCGCGCCATCGCCGAGAGCGTGCTGCCTTATCTAGACGTGCCGCCCGACACGGAATTCAAAACTCCCGCGAGCGGCGGCGACTACGACGAACTCGCGCGCGAATCGAACGCGGACGGAGACGCGCAGGCGTCGGCGACGCACCACGCGCAGTCTTCCGCGCCGGAGTCGGCGCAGGCGTTGTTGCCGCAGGTGGTTGAACAGCAGGGAGCGAGCGGCGCGGGCGGCGTCCGCGAAGTGGTGTATGCGGCGGCGTCGGAGCGTGCGTTGTTGATGCCGGACGTGCGCGGCCGCAGCGTGCGCGAGGCGGCGCGCGTCTGCTCCCAACTCGGACTCGAACTCGAAGCCCACGGCGAAGGCCGCGCCGTCGGGCAAAGCCCCGCGGCGGGCGCGCGCGTCGAGGCCGGTCAGATCGTCCGCGTCGAATTCGGCCGGAGCGATTGAGACGAGAAATTGCGTTCGCCGAACGTGCTCGCGGCGCGCTACACGCGCCCGCTTCAAACGGAAAATCGGTAACGGAGCGACCCGATGACACTTCCCCCGCAAGATAGTCAGCAGTATGAACTGAGACGTAGAATCGTTGATTGCCGGGAGCGTTTGAGACGCAAACGGAGCGCGTCGAAATCGAGCCGCCGCGCCGCCGAGGCCGCGCCGCCGACGCCGCAGAAAAAAGAAGCGCAAAGGAAAAAGTAGCAGCGTGAACATACGAACGGCGTCTCAACTAATGCGTGCCGACACGAGCGGCGCGGGCGAGACGCGGGAGTTCTTTGACAAAGAGTTGACGGGTTTTTCGATTGACTCGCGCACCGTCGCCGCAGGGCAACTGTTCTTCGCCCTTTCGGCGGAAGACTACCGGCGGCACTTCTTCACCGCCACTTCCTTCGACGACGGACACCGCTTCATCCCCGCCGCCTTCGAGCATGGCGCGGTGGCCGTCGTGGCGCGGCGCGAACGCGTCGAAGGCGACGCCGAACTCGCATCGTTCGGCGACCGTCTCTTATTAGTTGACGACGTGATTGACGCGTTGCAGCAGATCGCGCACGGCGCGCTCAAGGCTTGGGGCGGCAAGGTCGTCGCGCTCACGGGGAGCGCGGGGAAGACCACGGCGAAGGACTTGACGGCGCACGTGCTGGCCGCGACGGGGCGACGCGTGTTGAAGACGCAGAAGAACTTCAACAACGAACTCGGCCTCGCCCTCTCGATCCTGCAAATGGAGACGGGGGGCGCGCGCGCCGCCGATTACGACGTGGCCGTGTTGGAGATGGGGCAGTCTATGTTCGGCGAGATCGCGCGGCTCGCACAGGTTGCGCCGCCCGACATCGCGGTCGAGTTGAACGTCGCGCCCGTGCATCTGGAGTTCTTCGATTCCGTCGAGCACATCGCGGCCGGGAAGGCGCAACTCGTGGAAAACTTGAAGCCCGGCGGCACGGCGATTCTCAACGCGGACGACGCGCGCGTCGCCGCGATGCGCGCGAAGCACCGCGACGGCGGCGACGGGCGCACGCTCACCTTCGGCATTGAAAACGCGGCCGACGTGTCGGCGACCAAAATCGAAAGCGCGCGCTTCGGCCTCAGTCGCTTTCGCCTGCGAACGCCGCGCGGCGAAGCTGACGCGCAGTTGAGTCTGCCAGGCCGTCACAATCTTTTGAACGCGCTCGCGGCGGCAGCGGTCGCCACCTGTTTCGAGATCGCGCCGGAAGAGATAGCGCGCGCCCTGTGCTCCGCGACCGCTTCGGAGATGCGCGGCGTGGTGATCGAATTCGCCGCCGGGTTCAGCGTGATTGACGACTCCTACAACTCGAACCCGCGCTCGCTCTTGAGCATGGCGCGTTCGGTGGCGGAGGCGAGGGGGACGGGCGGTGACGGCGGCGCGGCGCGGCGCACGTTCATCGTCGCGGGCGAGATGTTGGAGTTGGGCGAGACGGGCGCGGAGTTGCACCGCGAGGCGGGGCGCGAGATCGCGCGGATGGGGATAGACGTGCTGTGGGGCGTGCGCGGCTTGGCGACGGAACTCGTCGCGGGCGCGCGCGAGGCGGGACTTGAGGCGGCGCGGTTTTTCGACACGACCGACGAGGCCGCCGCTGCGTTAACTGACGAGGTGCGCGCGGGCGATCTGCTGCTGGTGAAGGGATCGCGCGGCGTACACACGGAGCGGGTCATCGAAGTGCTGCGCGGACGATATGAGGAAAACAGTGACGAGTGACACGTGACAAGTGACAAGTAAAAAGATGACGCAATTTTGCTTTTTACTTGTCACCCGTCACCTGTCACTCGTCACTTAAACAAGATGATCTATTACATCTTCTATCATTTGATCTTCGAGCGTAACGGCGGGCAGAACGCGCAGTCGGTCTTCATCAAGGCGCTCAACGTCTTCCAGTACGTCACGTTCCGCACGGCCTACGCCACCGTCACCGCGCTCCTCATCTCGCTCGTCTTCGGCGGGCGCGTGATCCGCGCGCTGCGCGAGATGAACGTCGGGCAGCAGATCAGGGAAGAGGGGCCGCAGGCGCACATGGCGAAGCGCGGCACGCCGACGATGGGCGGCGTCCTCATCATCGGCTCGGTGCTCATCTCCACGCTCTTGTGGGCGCGGCTCTCTAACCTCTACGTCTGGATCGTGTTGCTCTCGACCGCGCTGTTCGCCGTCGTCGGCTTCCTCGACGACTACGCGAAGGTGGCGAAGCGGCAGAGTCTGGGGTTGACCGGCAAGCAGAAACTCGCGGCGCAGTTTCTGATCGCCATCGGGGTGTGGGCGACGCTCTACTTCTTCTCGCCCGACTACTCGTGGAATCTGAGCTTCCCGTTCTTCAAACAGACGGACACCTCGATGATCACGTACATCGGGCCGTGGCTCTACCTCGCCTTCATCGTCGTCGTGCTCACCGGCGCGTCGAACGCGGTGAACTTGACGGACGGGCTGGACGGACTCGCCATCAGCGTGACCTTCATCGCGATGGTCGCGCTGACGGCCTTCACATACGTGAGCGGCGACGAGCGTTGGGCGAAGCAACTGTTCATTGATCATCGCCGCGAGGTGGGCGAACTGACGGTCTTTTGCGGGGCGATGGCGGGCGCGTCGCTCGGCTTCCTGTGGTACAACGCGCCGCCCGCCGATGTCTTTATGGGCGACGTGGGCAGTCTCGCCATCGGCGGCGCAATCGGGACGATAGGGATTCTGACGAAGCAGGAGTTTATCCTCGTGCTCGTCGGCGGCGTGTTCGTCCTCGAAGCGATCTCGGTGATGCTGCAAGTCTCTTTCTTCAAGATGACGAAGCGGCACACGGGCACGGGGCGGCGGCTCTTCAAGATGACGCCGCTGCATCATCATTTCGAGATGCAGGGCTGGAAGGAATCGAAAGTTGTCTTCCGCTTTTTGATCCTCGCGATCCTGTTCGCGCTGTTGAGTCTCTCGACGTTGAAGCTGCGTTAGATGTTGATAATTGAAAGCTGAACGATTTGCAGGTTGAAGGGAAAAAAGTTCTGGTCATCGGCGCGGCGCGCAGCGGCGTGGCGGCGGCGCGTTTCTTGGCGGCGCGCGGGGCGACCGTCGCGTTGAACGACCGCAAGGCCGTCGAAGAGTGGACGGAGGAGGCGCGCGGGTTGAAGGCGGAAGGCGTCGGTTTGCTCGCGGGCGACGTGCCGATGTGGCTGATGGATCAGATCGAACTCGTCGTGGTGAGTCCCGGCGTGCCGCCGAAGAACATCCCGGTGCGTTACATGGATCGCGCGGGCGCGGAGGTGATCGGCGAAGTCGAACTCGCGGCGCGCTTCCTTCGCGGGCGCATCGTCGCCATCACGGGCACGAACGGGAAGACGACGACGACCGCGCTCGTCGCGGAGTTGCTCAGAGGCGCGGGGCTGCCGGTGCAGGTCGGCGGCAACATCGGCACGCCGCTCGTCTCGCTCGTGGACGCGTCGCGCGAAGACGGCTGGACGGTCGCGGAGGTGTCGAGCTACCAGCTTGAGACGATTGCCGGGTTTCACCCGACGGTCGCCGTCGTGTTGAACTTGATGCCCGACCACATGGATCGCTACGAGACGCTGACCGACTACGGCGCGGCGAAGCACCGCATCTTCCGCAACCAGACGGCGGCTGACGTGGCGATCTTGAACGCGGACGACGACATCGTCGCTTCGTGGGCGACGGGCTTGCGCGCGCACGTCACGCTGTTCAGCGTCGAGCGCGAACTCGAAGAGGGTCTGTTTCTGCGCGACGGGCGCGAACTCGTGTCGCGGACGCCGGACGGCGAGCGCGTGTTGATGACGCGTGACGAGATGCAACTGCGCGGCCTGCACAACGTCCAGAACGTGCTCGCCGCGCTGGCATGCGGGCTGGCGTGCGGCGCGTCGCCCGACTCGATGCGCGAGACGGTGCGCAACTTCAAACCCGTCGAGCACCGTTTGGAACGCGTCGCGGAAATCAACGGCGTCGAGTTCTACAACGACTCGAAGGCGACGAACGTGGACGCGGCGTTGAAGGCGATGGAAGCGTTCGCGGAACACGCGGGGCAGATCGTCTTGATCCTCGGCGGGCGCGGCAAGAACGCGCCCTATGCGCCGCTCGCACCGCTCGTCGGACGTAAGGCGCGCGCCCTCGTCGTGCTCGGCGAAGACGCCGCGCGCATCGAGAGCGAGTTGCGAGATCACGCGCCGGTCATTCGCGTGACGGAGATGTCGGAGGCCGTGCGGCGCGCGGCCGAAGCGGCGCGTCCCGGCGACGTGGTGTTGCTCGCGCCCGCGTGCGCCAGTTGGGACATGTTCGATGGTTTCGAGCACCGGGGCAGAGTGTTTAAGGAAGCGGTGGAAGAAGTTTCAAGTCTCAGGTTTCAGGTTTCCAGTTAAAGAACAAAGAAGTTCAGACTTGAAATTTGAAATCTGGTCAGACTTGAAACCTGAAACTTGAAACCCGTTGAGTTATGGCGAGAAAGCTACAAGCTGACGAGTGGTTGTTTGCCGCGACGGTAGGGCTGGCGCTGTTTGGCGTCGTGATGGTCTACAGCGCGTCGGCCGATCTGGCGTTCGTCGAAAACGGCACGCAGTATCACTACGTCAAGAAACAGGCGGTGTGGACGGTGGCGGGCTTGTTGGCGATGATGGGCGCGATGCACTTCGACTACGGGCGGCTCAGGGATCGCCGCGTCGTCATCGCACTCGTCGCGGGGACGGTCGTGATGCTGTTCGCCGTGTTCGCGTTCCCGCGCATCAACGGCGCGCATCGCTGGATCAGGTTCGGCGGCTTTTCGCTGCAACCGTCGGAGTTGTCGAAACTCGCGCTGGCCGTCTTCCTCGCGCGCTTTCTCGAACGCCGCGCGGGCGAGGAGCACGCGCTCCTGAAAACTTTCCTGCCGTGCGTGTTGATGACGGGGTTGTACGTGTTGCTGGTCGCGGCCGAGCCTGATCTGGGGACGGCGATGATGCTCGGCGTCGTGAGCGTGGTGCTATTGTTCGCGGCGGGCGCGCGTCTGTTGTATCTGGGCGTGCTCGGCGCGGCGGGCTTGGTCGGCATCTTCTTTATGATCGTGCTGTTCCCGTGGCGGCTGGGGCGCGTGACGGCGTTCCTCGATCCGTGGGCTGACGCGCAGGGGACTGGTTTCCAAGTGGTGCAATCGCTGATCGCGGTCGGGTCGGGCGGGACGGACGGCTTGGGGTTCGCGCAGGGGCGACAGAAGATGCTGTTCCTGCCGTTCGCACATTCGGACTTCATCTTCGCGGTGGTGGGCGAAGAGTTGGGGCTGCTCGGCGCGTTGACGCTCGTCGCGGTCTTCGGTCTGTTCTTGTGGCGCGGCGTGAGGGCTGCTCGGCGCGCGCCGGATCGTTTCGGGATGCTGCTCGGTCTGGCGATCGTGGTCGGCATCGTGGCGCAGGCGTTGTTCAATATCAGCGTCGTCCTGTCGCTCGTGCCGACGAAGGGCATTCCGCTGCCGTTCATCTCCTATGGCGGCTCTTCGATGATGTTGACGCTCTTGAGCGTCGGCGTGCTCTTGAACATCTCGCAGCAGGGGACGGCGCAGGGCGACGCCGCGACGCGCGGAGAGATTGCGTCGAAGACCGCGTCCGCCTTGCCGCCGCGACGCCAGCGCGTGCCCGTCACGCAGACGTGGCGGCCGGAAGGCCGGAGTTGAGTTTGACAATGCGCGCGCTCTTCGCCGCCGGGGGGACGGGCGGGCACATCTACCCCGCGCTCGCCGTGGCGAAAGAGTTGACGACGAGGCATCCGGAATCGGCGGTGCGTTTCGTCGGCACGGCGCGGGGGTTGGAGACGCGGCTCGTGCCGCAGGCGGGGTTCGAGTTATCGCTCATTGAAAGCGCGGGGCTGACGAACATGAGCCTCTCGTCGCGTCTGCGGGGGCTGGTGTTGCTGCCGAAAAGTTTCGCGGCGGCGCGCAGGTTGATACGCGAGTTTCGCCCCGATGTGGTCGTCGGCGCGGGCGGCTACGTGACGGGTTCGGTGCTGCTGACGGCGGCGTTGATGCGAGTGCCGACGCTCGTCATGGAGTCGAACGCCGTGCCCGGTTTTACCAACCGCAGGCTCGCGCGGTTTGTTGACGCGGCGACCGTCTCGTTCGAGGCGACGCTGCCTTACTTTCGCGGCAAGGCGATTGTGACCGGAAATCCCGTCCGCCGCGAGTTCTTTGACATTCCGGCAAAAATGCGCGACCCTTCGCGTTTTTCTTTGCTGCTCTTTGGCGGGTCGCAGGGCGCGCGGGCGGTAAGCAACGCGCTGGTCGCGGCCTTGCCACACCTCGCCGCGCACCGCGACGTGCTGCACATCACGCACCAGACGGGCAAGCTGGATTTCGAGACGGTGCGCAAAGGTTACGAGCAGGCGGGCTGGGCTGAACGTGCGGAGATCAAGGAGTACATAGACGACATGGTGGCGGCTTTCTCCGCCGCAGACTTGATCGTCTCGCGCGCCGGGGCGACGACGGCGGCGGAACTCATGGCGGCCGGTAAGACGGCGATCATGATCCCGCTCCCCGGCCAACTCGAACAACGGCGCAACGCCGAAGTGTTGCAAGAGTCGAACGCCGCACGCATGATCCTGCAAGAGCATTTGACGGGCGAAGCGTTGGCGAAAGAGATCGCCGAATTGATAAACGACCCTGCGGAGATCACGCGCCGCGAACAGGCGAGCCGCCGAATGGCACGACCAAACGCCGCCGGGTTGACGGTAGAGTTGATTGAAAAGCTGGTGGCTGTCCGTGGTCGGTAGTCAGTCGTCCGTTGTTTGTAGATTGTCACACAACGGACGAAGCACAACTGGCGACTGACAAAGTTGAGCTTATGTTTCATCGCATCCAACACGTTCATCTGGTGGGCATCGGCGGCATCGGCATGTCGGGCATCGCCGAGGTGCTGGCGAATCTGGGGTTCAACGTGTCGGGTTCGGACATGAAGCGTTCGGGCGTGACGGAGCGTTTGGAAGCGTTGGGCGTGACGGTCAACGAGGGGCATCGCGCGGAGAACGTGGGCGACGCGCAGGTGGTCGTTCGCTCCACCGCCGTGCGCGACAACAACCCGGAGTTGATCGAGGCGCGCGAGCGTTCGATTCCCGTGATCGCGCGGGCGGAGATGCTGGCCGAGTTGATGCGCCTCAAGCGGGACACGGTGGCCGTCGCCGGATCGCACGGCAAGACGACGACCACTTCGATGATCGGGATGGTCTTGGGCGCGGCGGGACTCGATCCCACGGTCGTCGTCGGCGGCGTGGTCGGGGCGTTCGGCTCGAACGCACGTTTGGGCAAGAGCGATTTGATGGTGGTCGAAGCGGACGAAAGCGACAGATCGTTTCTGATGCTCGCACCGACGTTCACGGTCGTCACGAACATTGACCGCGAGCACATGGACTACTACCGCGACATGGAAGACATGCAGGACTGCTTCATCAGGTTCGTCAACAAAGTGCCGTTCTACGGCGCGTCGGTGCTGTGTCTCGACGACCCTTACGTGCAGGCGGTGATCCCGCACGTCAAACGCCGCCGCATCACTTACGGGTTGAGCGCGCAGGCCGACGTTTCGGCGCACGGCATCCGCTTCGACATCCCGTTCGGCTCGCGCTTCACGGTCTGGCGCGGGCAGGAGGTGATGGGCGAAATCACTCTGCGCGTGCCGGGCTTGCACAACGTTTACAACGCGCTCGCGGCCATCTCGATCAGCTTCGAGTTGGAAGTGCCGTTCGAGAAGACCGTGGAGGGCTTGGGCGAGTACGCGGGCGTCAATCGCCGCTTCCAGTTCAAGGGCGAGGCGCGCGGCGTGCTCGTCGTGGACGACTACGGGCATCACCCGACGGAGATTCGCGCGACGCTCGCCGCCGCCAAGATCGGATCGTCCGGTCGTCGCATGGTCGTACTCTTCCAGCCGCACCGCTACACGCGCACGCAGGATCAGATGGACGAGTTTGCGCGCTCGTTCAACAACGCCGACGTGCTGCTCGTGACCGACATCTACGCGGCGAGCGAAGACCCGATTGCGGGCGTCACGGCGGAAGCGTTGGTCGAGGCGGTGAAACGCTACGGCCACAAGAACACTTTCTACGTCGGCTCTTTGGAGACGGCCGTCAAGGCGTTGCTCAGCGAGGCGCACAACGGCGACATGGTGATCACGCTCGGCGCGGGCAGCGTCTTTCGCGCGGGCGAAGAGTTGATCGAACTGCTCAACAAAAACGGCAACGGCGACAAGAACGGCCACGGCGATAAAAACGGCAACGGCGATAAACCTAACGGCGCGGGCGACGACGGCAAATGACGACGATGACGCACAGCAGCACGACGATGAGCCTCTCTGAGCGCGACGCGTTGATCGAAGAGATCGCGGCGCGCACGCTGGTGCGTGCGGCGCGCGGGCGGCGTTTTGCGGAGTTGACGAGTCTGCGCGTCGGGGGCGCGATTGACTGGGTGTTCGCGCCGGAGACGGAAGAAGCGGCGGCGGCGGTGGCCGGAGAGTTGGAAGCGGCCGGGGTCGCGTGGCGCGTGCTCGGCGCGGGCAGCAACGTCCTTGCAGACGACGAGGATCATCATTACGTCGTCGTGAGCATGCGCGAGGTGAAGGGCACAGCGTTGTTCGAGGGCGAGCGCGTGAGCGTGAGCGCGGGCTATTCGCTGCCGCGCCTGTGCGTGGACGCGGCGCGACGCGGACTCGCAGGGATCGAAGGCTTGGGCGGCATCCCCGGCACGGTCGGCGGCGCGCTCTGGATGAACGCGGGCGCATACGGGCACGAGATCGGAAACGTCGTGGAGACGGTGCGCGTGGCGCGCGGCGGTCGCGTGGTGCACGTTAGAGGCAACGAGATCAGTTGGAACTACCGGCACACTTCTTTCCGCGAGGGCGAGTTGCTGTTAGGCGTGACGCTTAAACTTCGTCTCGACGACTCGGCGAAGATAGTGGAGCGGATGGCGGAAGTGAAGCGGCAGCGGATGGAGACGCAGCCGCACGGCGCGCGTTCCGCGGGCTGCTTCTTCAAGAACCCGCCGGGCAGCGGCCTGAGCACGGGGAAGATGATTGACGAGATGGGCATGAAGGGCGAGAAGCGCGGCGGCGCGGTCGTCTCGCCCGTCCACGCTAACTTCATTGTGACTGAGGGCGACGACGCGCGCGCCTCGGACGCTTTCGCGCTCGCCGAAGAGATCAGAGAGCGCATCCGGCGCGAGCGCGGCATCGAGTTGGAATACGAGGTCGAACTGTGGCGGAGCGGCAACACGCGCGAAGCGTTCGAGACGAATGCCGGCGAAGATAAAGCAGGTTCGGGGGAAGCGACTGTGAACACGCAAGACGCGGCAGTTGAAGATGAAAGGCGCGACTGACAAAGGACAAGTCTTTAACTTGTCACCTGTCACACGTCACTTGTCACTGTAGTTGGCACTGGAGTAAAGGATGTTGAGAGAGCAAGTCATCACACCACGCGCGGGACGCGGCGCACAGGGCGGCGGCAGCCGCGGGCGCGCCGGAGAGATCACGCAGCAGCGTCCGAGCAAGCGCGGCGGCAACGGCGGCGGGCGCGTCGGCGCGTCGAGTCGCGGCAAGTCGTCGAAGGGCAATTCGTCTTCGTCCTGGGACAAGGCGCTCGCGTGGATGCCGCTCGCGGGCAAGACCCTGTTCGCCGTGTGCGTGGGGCTGGTCTGCTTCACGGCCTACCGCACGGCGTCGTCGTCTTCGTTCTTCCAACTGCGGACGGTGGACGTGAGCGGCGTCACGCAAGGCTCGGAGGATCAGATCAAGTCTGTGGTGCGACGCGCGGGCGGCGCGAACGGCGTGTGGCAGGCCGACCTCGCCACGATCAGCGCGGAACTCGAACGTCAACCGTGGGTGCGCAAGGCCGTCGTCACGCGCGTGCTGCCTTCGGGCTTGCGCGTGCGGATCACGGAGCGCACGCCGCGCGCCGTCGTGCGCACATCGGCGGGGCGTTTCGTCTGGGTTGACGACGACGGCGTGATGACGGGGACGGTCGCGCCGACGCAGAACGCGCCCGCCTTCTTCATGCGCGGCTGGGACGAGTCTGGCACGGAGTCGGGGCGCACGGAGAACCGTCGTCGCGTCGAGAAGTATCTGGAACTCTCGCGTGAGTGGGAGGCGGCCGGGATCGCCGCGCGCGTGAGCGAAGTGAATCTGGACGATTTGCGCGACGTGCGCGCGCAGTTGACAGGCGACGATTCGCAGATCGAAGTGCGGCTCGGCCGCGAAGATTTGACGAAGCGGCTCAGGCAATCTTTAGAGACGCTCGACGAGCAACGCTCGACGCCGCGCGGCGCGTTCATCACCTACATTGACATGACGCAGGGCAAGCGCGCCGTCATCGGCTCGAAACCGCACGCGCTCAATCAGGGCGGCGCGGCCGTGACTGAGAAGTCGAACGTGAACGCGGCGGTTGACGAGACATTCAACGCGACTGAGACGACGGTGGCGAACGTTGCGGCCGACACGAACCGTCGCGCGGCGGACACGAAGAAGCCGGTGGTTCAGTCAGGTAGTAAGCCGCGTCAGTTGGCGTCGAAGGTTAAAGAGGACAAGAAACAGGCGGGCGCGCGTGGCGATGCGAGCGAGCGCACCGCGACGGGGCAGACGCGCGGCGGGATCGAACGCCCGCGCCGCGTCGGCCGGAGCGGCTAAGGAGTAGAACGGCGCGTGAGACAGGCACGGCGCGGGCAACCGGGCGCGTGGCTTTTGAGGAGGACGAGAAACGCATGGCGAAACGCGGAGCACACACGGTCGGCTTGAGCATCGGCACGAGCCGTGTGACGTGCATCATCGGCGAACCGGGCGACGTGTCGGGCACGCTCGACATCGTGGGCATCGGCGAGGCCGAGGCGCGCGGCCTGCGGAAAGGCGTCATCGTCAACCCCGAAAACGCGGTCGAGGCGATCAAGCACGCGGTCGAAGCGGCCGAGCGCATGAGCGGCCTCGAAGCAGAGGAAGTCACGATCAACCTCGCCGGGTCGCACATCATGGGCTTCAACGGTCAGGCCATCGTCGCCGTCTCCGGGCGCGACCGCGAGATCACGCAGGACGACGTGCGGCGCGCGATTGACTCGGCCTGCGCCATTCAACTCCCGGCCGGACGCGAGATCGTGGATCGCCTGCCGCAGGAGTTCATTGTTGACGATCAGGACGGCATCAACGATCCGGTCGGCATGATCGGCGCGCGCCTCGCCGTCAAAGTCCATATCGTGACGAGTCCCGTCACGGCGCGGCAGAACGCCATCAACGCCGTCAACCGCGCCGGGCTGGTCGTCTCGGACATGGTGCTCGAACAGTTGGCCGCCGCCGAAGCGTCGCTGACGGAAGAGGACAAGGAGTTCGGCTCAGCGCTGGTTGACATCGGGGCGGAGACGACGGGGCTGGTCATCTACCAGCGCGGGGCGGTGCAGCACACGGCCGTGTTCGCGCTCGGCGGTTCGCACTTCACGAACGACATCGCGTTCGGCTTGCGCACGCCGATCCCTGAGGCAGAGAAGATCAAGCGTTCCGTGGGCTATGCGTCGAGCACGGGGTTGAGCGAGATGGAGCGCGGCGAACTCGTCGAAGTGCCTTCGGTGGGCGGGCGCGGCCCGCGCCAGTTGTCGCGCCAAATCTTGTGCGACATCTTGCAGCCGCGCGCCGAGGAAGTGTTGATGCACGTGGCCGACGAGATACGCGAGTCGGGGTGGGACAGGCAGTTGTCGAGCGGGGTGGTGTTGACGGGCGGCGGGTCGCTCTTGGGCGGGATGGTCGAGGTGGCGGAGCAGGTTTTCGACGCGCCCGTCAGGCTCGGCTACCCGGAGCGCGACCGTTTCGGCGGCCTCATCGAAGACATTCAAACGCCGGCGTGGACGGCCGCCGCAGGGCTGTCACTCGTCGCCGGACGCGCTAACGCGGTCGAAGCGCGCGCGGCGAGCGGTAAACGCGGGGCGACGGGCGGGTTGACCGCCTTCGTCTCAAAATTTCGAAATCGTTTTAGTAGTATTTTCTGACAAGTTGTTGTATGCTGCCGCGCCAGCCGGCACAAGATGTTGTCCGCAATATATAGGTGTCACCGGCGCGCACAGCCCAAAATAGCCGCACAGGTCTCCCTGATGCGGTGGGCGTTCAAAAAGACGAAAGGACTTATACGATATGACACCGGATAGCCGTCAGCCGGGCAGTGGCATTAATATTTTCATTGACGATGATCCTCCGATCACCGGCGCGCGCATTAAAGTGATCGGCGTGGGCGGCGGCGGGGGCAACGCCGTCAACCGCATGATCGAGGCCGGCATTGAGGGCATCGAGTTTCTCGTCGCCAACACGGACTTGCAGGCGTTGAAGCGTTCGCGCGCGCCGATCAAGATTCAACTCGGCGGCAAGTTGACGAAGGGTTTGGGCGCGGGCGCGAACCCCGACGTGGGAAGAAACGCCGCGCTCGAAGACACCGAGAAGATTATCGAGGCGCTCGAAGGCGCGGACATGGTGTTCGTCACCACGGGACTTGGCGGCGGCACGGGCACGGGCGCAGCCCCGATCATCGCGAGTCTCGCGACGGAGTTGAACGCGTTGACGGTCGCGGTCGTCACCAAGCCGTTCCACTTCGAGGGCAAGCGTCGCATGCAGCAGGGCGATCAAGGCTTGCGCGAGTTGCGCGAGTGTGTGGACACCGTGATCACCATCCCGAACGAACGGCTGCTCGGCAACGTGACGAAGGACATGTCTCTGACGGACGCCTTCAAGATGGCGGACGACGTGTTGCGCCAAGCCGTGCAGGGCATCAGCGACTTGATCACCGTGCCCGGCCTGATCAACCTCGACTTCGCCGACGTGAAATCAATCATGGCCGGGATGGGCATGGCCTTGATGGGCGCGGGTCGCGCGAGCGGCGAAGACCGCGCGCTGAAAGCCACGCAGGAGGCGATCTCTTCGCCCTTGCTGGAAGAGGCTTCGATCAACGGCGCGAAGGGCGTGCTCATCAACATCACGGGCGGACTCGACCTGACGCTCTTTGAAGTCAACGAAGCCTCTTCGATCATCCGCGAGGCGGCGGACGAAGACGCCAACATCATCTTCGGCGCGGTGATTGACGAGACCATGCGCGACGAGATGAAGATCACGGTCATCGCGACGGGCTTCGACAAAGAGTCGGCCGACGCCGGTCTCGTCCCCAACCCGAACGTGATGCCCGCCGCGCAGCCGCGTTACCTGCCGCGTACCGACGAGTTGCCGTCATCGCGCGGCACGGCCGCCGGGCAGACGCGCGCCGACGACCTCGACGTGCCCGCCTTCATTCGCAAGAAGGCAGACTAACAAAACAGTGACGAGTGACAAGTGACGGGTGACAAGTTAAGACAGAAAGCTGTTTTAACTTGTCACCC
>JAVEDE010000003.1 GCA_030841105.1 Pyrinomonadaceae bacterium | reverse complement strand
CCTAACGCCAGTGAGGCGAAACACGCTGCGGCGCGGAGAAACTTTTTCATCGTTCGGTTCTTTCGAGAATGTCGGCGCGGGTTGAAATTGCGACGTGGCGGGCGAGGGGTCTCTTCAAGTCTGCGTGTTGCGCCCGCTGACGAACAGCAGGACGCCGCCGACGATCAGGCCGAGCACGCCGAACGGGGTCAGGAGCAGGAAGAGATGAATCAGGCTGCCGGCGAGGCCGGTGATGAGACCGACGAGCCAGACTACCGGCGAGAGCAACGTGACGGCGGCGGAAAGCCCTAAGATGATGAAAGCTGTTCGGCGCATCGACTCCCCGCGTTAACTCCCGACCGAGACTACTCTACGCGGCGGCGTCGTCCACGCCCGACAGTGCTTCGCCGGGGACGGCGCGGCGGCGTTCGACCATCTCGCTCGTGATGACGAACTCTTTGATGCGCTTCTGCGAGGGGAGCGTGTACATCGAGTCGAGCAGCAACTCTTCCATGATCATCATCAGGCCGCGCGCGCCCACCTTGCGTTCGACCGCCTGCCGCGCGATGGCCTTGAGCGCGTCGTCCGTAAAGCGCAATTTCACGTTGTCGTACTCGAACTTCTTCTGGTACTGCTTGACGAGCGCGTTCTTCGGCTCGGTGAGGATACGCATGAGCGCGTCCTCATCGAGTTCGTTCAAGACGCCGAGCACGGGCAGGCGGCCGACGAACTCCGGGATCAACCCGTAGCGCACCAAGTCTTCCGGTTGCGCCGTCGCCATCGCCTCGGCGTAACGCTCTTTGCTGTCCTTGACCTCGGCGCGGAAGCCGAACGACTTGTTGCGCATGCGCCGCTCGATCACTTTCTCCAAACCGACGAACGCGCCGCCGCAGATGAAGAGGATGTTGGTGGTGTCAATCGGGAAGAACTCTTGATGCGGGTGCTTGCGGCCGCCCTGCGGCGGGACGTTGGCGACCGTGCCTTCCAGGATTTTCAACAACGCCTGCTGCACACCCTCGCCTGACACGTCGCGCGTGATCGAGGGGTTCTCGTCCTTGCGGCAAATCTTGTCAACTTCGTCTATGTAGATGATGCCCTGCTGCGCGCGCTCGACGTCGCCGTTCGCGGCTTGCAACAACTTGAGGATGATGTTCTCCACGTCCTCGCCGACGTAGCCCGCTTCCGTCAGAGTCGTCGCGTCAACGATGGTGAAGGGGACGGAGAGCATGCGCGCGAGCGTCTGCGCGAGGAGCGTCTTGCCCGTGCCGGTCGGCCCCATCAAAAGGATGTTCGACTTCTGAATCTCCACGTCCGAGCGGCGGCGCGCGATCTCGATGCGCTTGTAGTGTTGGTAGACGGCGACGGCGAGACGCTTCTTCGTCTCGTCCTGCCCGATGACGTACTCGTCTAAGAAATTTTTGATCTCGGAAGGCTTCGGCAGGGGCGGCCGCGTGGCGACGGCCTCGGCCTGCTGGTCGTCCGTGATGATCTCGTTGCAGATGTCTATGCACTCGTTGCAGATGTAGACCGTAGGGCCGGCAATCAGTTTCTTCACTTCGTTCTGCGACTTGCCGCAGAACGAACAGCGCAACGTGTCATCGGTTCGACGTACCATAGGCTTTAGGGGACTCCGTGCTTTCGAGGTTCAATCCAACTGCCGACTTGTCAAGTGACTTAAAACGGGCGGGCTGCTTCCGGCTCTTGTCCTGACTGCCCGCGAACGGCGGCGCGTGGGGCGCGCTTCGGCTGACGGGAAACTACTGTAGCATAAAATGACCGGCGCGTTGATCTCTGAAATCAAACGCGCCGGTCAAAAAATTACTCGCGGTGCGTGATCACTTCGTCAATCAGCCCGTACTCTTTGGCCTGCACGGCCGACATGATGCGGTCGCGCTCGACGTCGCGCTCGATCTGATCGTAAGCCTGACCGGAGTGCTTGGCGAGAATGTTCGAGGTCAACTCGCGCATGCGGATGATCTCTTCGGCCATGATGCGGATGTCCGTGGCCTGACCCTCCGCGCCGCCCGACGGCTGGTGAATGAGTATGCGCGAGTTGGGCAGCGCGAAGCGTTTGCCCTTCGCGCCCGCTGCGAGCAGCAGCGCGGCCATCGAGGCGCACTGCCCGACGCAGAGCGTCGAGACGTCGGCGCGGATGAACTGCATCGTGTCGTAGATCGCCATGCCCGCCGTGATCGAACCGCCCGGCGAGTTGATGTAGAGCGAGATGTCCTTCTCCGGGTCTTCCGCTTCGAGAAAGATCAGTTGCGCGACAATCAGGTTCGCGATCTGATCGTCAATCGGCGTCGAGATGAAGATGATGTTGTCTTTGAGCAGGCGCGAGTAGATGTCGAAGGCGCGTTCGCCGCGCGACGTCTGCTCGACCACCATTGGGACTAAAGCCATAAACTTGAAACTCCAAAACTTACTGCCAATTTAAAATTCAACGCCCGACTTGTGCGGCGCGTCAGCTTTGCGACTCGCCTCCGTCGCTCTCATCGCCCTCATCGGTCTCGCCCGTTTCTTCGGTCGCAGCGGGTGCGACGGGCGGCGCGTCTTCGCGCCATTCCTCTTCGCTGACGCGCGCGTTTTCGATGAGCAGATCGAGCGCCTTGCGGTGGCGCAATCTGTCGGCGATGCTACGTTCGCCTCCTTGCTTTGTCAAGGCAGCGCGCACTTGCTCTACAGACTGGCGCGCGCCCTCGGCGATCACTTCGATCTCGCGCGCGATCTCCTCGTCGGTCGGCTCGATCTCCTCTGCGTCGGCGATGCGTTCGAGCAGGATCGAGCCGCGCAAATCCTCCGTCGCCTGCGCCTCCAACATGCCCTGCAAATTCTCCCAGTCCAACTCCTGATTCCGCGGATCCATCCCGCGCTGCATCATGTCGCGCACGGTTGATTCGAGGAGTCTGCGCGCCTGACTCTTGACGAGCGATTCGGGCACTTCAAACTCGTGCGCCTCGATCAACTTCCCCATCACCTCGTCGCGCAGGCGGTGTTCGGCTTCGAGGTTCGCGCGCTCCGTCAAATTCTCGCGCATCTTCGCGCGCAGCGTGTCGAGCGAATCAATCTCCTCGCCGAAGGTCTTCGCCCACTCGTCGTCGAGTTCCGGCAACTCCTTGCGCCGCACGGCCGTCACCGTCGCCGTGTATTCGATCTCATTGCCCGCGAGTCCCTTCGACGAAAAATCGGCAGGGTATTTGACGACGAAAGTTTTCACGTCGTCGGGCTTCGTGCCCGTCAGTTGCTCGTTGAAGTCCGCGAGCACGCCCTCGCCGCCGAGTGCCACTTCCACGTCCTCGGCCTTGATGTCTTCTTCCGACGGCGGCTCGATGTAGCGGCCGGTGAAGTTGACCGTCACCGTGTCGCCCGCCTCGGCCGCTCGATCCTCGACGGGTTGGAGCGAGGCCGACTGTTCGCGCAAATTCTCGACCATCGCCGCGACCGTCTCGTCCGTCACGGGGCGCGTGCGCCGCGCCACTTCCAAGCCCTTGTACTCGCCGAGCACGACTTCGGGCAGCACCTCGACGTGCGCGTGAATCGAGAGCGGCTGATCGCCGAGTTGCTCCAACGCCTCGTTGTTGTCGAGGTGGATGTCCGGCTCGCCGATGACGTTGAGCGCGCTCTCCGTGATCGCCTCGTTGATGGCCTGCGGCACGAGG
Source organism: Pyrinomonadaceae bacterium (assembly GCA_030841105.1). Taxonomy (GTDB): domain Bacteria; phylum Acidobacteriota; class Blastocatellia; order Pyrinomonadales; family Pyrinomonadaceae; genus JAIVJZ01. The sequence goes on along the minus strand of JAVEDE010000003.1, from coordinate 6,177 downwards.
TTCTGCACGACCTCGCCGCGAATCTCGTTCTTGTAACGCTGGCGCACGACGGAGTTCGGCGCGCGTCCCTTGCGGAAGCCGGGCACGTTGACGGCCGCCGCGTAGCGTTCCGTCACGCGCTCCAACTCGGCGCGCACGTCGGCGGCGTCAATCTCGATCTTGAGTTCCTTGCGGGTCGCGGATAGGTCAACCACTTCTGTCTTCATAAACGTAAAAACCCGCGCCTTCGCCTGTCTCGGTCGGCTCAGCCGTGCGGGCATCCTTCCTCTAAAAGATTTATGCGAAACTAAACGTCACTCGAAAAAATTGATGCCGGGGGCGGGACTCGAACCCGCACGCCTCGCGGCACAGGCTTCTAAGACCTGCGTGGCTGCCATTACACCACCCCGGCGTTAAAAAAGCTGACCGTGCAAGCCCTTTAAGTTAATGGATAGAAACACGAATGTCTAGCGGGCGACCTTCAAGGTAGTGCCCTAATAGTGCGTTGCTGGTAGCGATGAAATATACTCATGAAGGCTTATGACTTCTTGTCTTAACTACCACCGCCTGACTAGCCGGTAAATCTTTTAACTCTTCACAGGGAGAGCGCAAAGTGGAAAAAATTTCTTACCTCGGACTGCCGAACTGTTACAAATTGTCGAACGGCACGGCCGAGGTCGTCGTCACGAGCGACGTGGGGCCGCGCATCGTCCGTTACAGTTTCGACGGCGCGGAAAATATCCTCGGCGAAGCGCCCGGCGCGACGCTCACGACCGAACTCGGCGACTTCAAACCGTGGGGCGGGCATCGCCTCTGGGTCGCGCCCGAAGCCAAGCCGCGCAGCTACGCGCCCGACAACGCGCCGCTCAAGGTTGAGGTTGAAGGCGAGCGCGCCGTTCGTCTGACCGCGCCGGTCGAGGTGGCGACCGGCATCGAGAAGGAGATCAGCGTCGCGCTCGACGAAGGGGGAAGCGGCCTCTCGGTGCGACACCGGATCACGAATCGTAACCTCTGGGCGATAGACGCCGCGCCGTGGGCGCTCACGATCATGCGCGGCGGCGGCACGGCCATCTTCCCGCAAGAGCCTTACATCTCCTGGGACGATTATCTGCTGCCCGCGCGCCCGCTCGTCCTCTGGCATTACACAGACCTGTCGGACGCGCGCTGGTCAATCGGCAAAAAGTTCGTCCGCCTGAAGACGGACGCGCGCGCGCCCCACCCGCAGAAGGTCGGCCTGCTGAACAAGCAGGGCTGGGCTGCTTACCAACACGGCTCGACGCTCTTCGTCAAACGCTTCGCCTACGAAGAGGGCGCGGCGTACCCGGACTATAACTGCAATTGCGAGACCTACACGGCGGGCGACTTCATCGAGGTCGAATCGCTCGCGCCGCTCAAACGTCTCGAACCCGGCGCGTCGGCCGAACACACGGAACGCTGGACGCTCTTTCGAGACGTGGCGGCGGGCGCGTCGGAAGATGAACTCGACGCTGGCATCAGCCCGCTCGTCGCGCAGGTGTGAGAGCCGCGACGGCGGCGATAGGTTTTAGTTACGCAAGCAGCAACGAGTTTTAGCCACACAAGGACGGCAGTTAATGCCAACTCGCTTAACCGCGTTAGTACTAACCGCCGTCCTTGTGTGGTTTTGAATAGCGGTCTTACTTCGACGGCTTCCAGACGAAGTTGCCGGTCTTGTCTATGTAGCCCTGTTTGCCCGCGAGCCACACGCGCGCGAGGCCGCCGTTGAAGTTGTGCGCGTTGTCGAACTGCGGGCGGATCGTTTGCGCGCCCGTCTTGTCTATGAAGCCATACTTGCCGCTCGCCTTGATCAGCGCGAGTCCTTCGCTGAAACCGCCAGTCCAGTCGTACTGCGGCGCGATGACGGAGGCGGCGGCGCGGTTGATGTAGCCGAAACGGTTGTTGACGATGACGGGCGCGAACCCTTCGGCGAACGTGCCGACGTAACCGGCCTGCGGCTGAATGACGGTCTCGCCCTTCCGGTTGATGCACGCGTAGCGGCCGCCCGTGGCGACCGCCGCCAGCCCCTCGGAGAAGTTGTAGGCGTTGTTGTACTGCGCCGCGATGATGAGACGGCCGCTGCGATCAATGTAGCCGTGCTTGTTGTCTAAGACGACGGCGGCCAGCCCTTCGGAAAAACTCGCGGCCTTGTCGAACTGCGGCTTGATGATCATGCGCCCGCGCTTGTCTATGAAACCGTACTTGCGTTCGACCATCACGAGCGCGAGTCCCTCTTCAAAGCCGCGCGCCGCGTCGTACTGCGGGTTGATGACGAGTTTGCCCGTGCGGTCTATGAAGCCGAAGCGCGGCGGCTGGCTGCTCGTCTGCACGGGCGCGAGTCCTTCGGAGAAGAGACCGGCGAGGTCAACCTGTTGCAGACTGACGACCATCCGCCCCGTCTTATCAATCACGCCGCGCTCCGCGCCCGACTTCACGTAGGCCAGCCCTTCCGTGAACTCCCACGCCACGTCGTACCGCGGCCTGATGACGATCTTGCCCGCGCGATCAATGTAGCCCCACTTGCCGTCCTGCCGGACGGGGAACAACGCCGCCGTCTCCTTCTTCCGCTCCTGCGCCGCGCCGCCAGCGACGGCGCACAGCGCGACGAGACAGAGGCAGAACATGGCGACGCGCTTCCACGCAACGGCGCGCAAAGGCTTCCACGTCGCGGCGCGCAAAGTTGGTGTCGAAAAAGTTGTAGGCGAGAGTCGGCGCGGGAGTGCGCGTGGGGGATTGCTTGTCGGCAAAGTTAGTCGTGATACCTCGCGGCTTCGGGAAATTTAGCTGGCGCGCCGAAGCGTGCGTGCGGCTGCGTTGCAAAGTCGTCTTTAAGCATGACGCGCGGCCGGGCGTCATGTACATTGCGGCGCGCTCTGTGTGCGGGAGAGTTCGGCGAGGTCAACCAACAGGCCGACCTTTGCGACGCCTACGCGTGGCGTAAGATATTATCGCCGTCAGTCGCGCGTCAAGGCGAACTATTGTATAAGACGGCGACTCGCGCAGACTCGACGCTCGCCGCCGTCTCATAATTCAGGCGTCTCACAATTCCAGTTTCATGCAGACCGCCGAAGCGCAGCGCGGGAGTCGCCATTCAGGCGAAGCGGCGAGCCGTGCGTCGTAGTCGGCGCGCATGATCAATTCCGGCTCGTTCATCGCTTCGTCCCTCAACGCGAGATCGAGAGCGGCGCGGTCGGCGTCTCGCCGCACGCGGAGTTTGCCGTTGTCGCCACCGTGTCGCCCGTCGCCGCTGCTAACCCCGGCGCGCAGCACGCAGACGTCGTCGGCAAATTGTCTTCCAAGACGACGAAGGCTTCCCACTCGTTGCCGTCCGGGTCTTGCACCCAAGTCTTGTTCTGCAAGGCGTAACAGCAGTTCGTGCCCATCTCGTCGCGCGTTTCGAGTCCAGCGTCGAGCCAGTTGCGGCGCAGCGAGAGCACGTCCTCCGTCGTCGCCAGTTGAATGCCGAGATGCGAGAGAGCGCCGCGCTCCGCGAAGGGCACTTCGTTCAAAGTTAAATTCAGCGGGGGGTTCTGCACGTCGAACTTGGCGTAGCCGGGGCGCACTTTCAAAGGTTCGATGCCCAGCATCTTTTTGTAAAACTCCAGACTGCGTTCGACGCTGCGCACGTTCAACGCGAGATGCGCCTTGAGCGCCTGCGCCGTCCTCACCGTTTGTTGCTCCATCAATTTTTGCCTCTCTTTCCCTGCCGTGTTATATTCGCCTTGGCGAATGTGAGCGCAGCATACGCCGGGCGGACATATATGTCAAGGCGTATTTAAAATTTTCTTTCGGAGGCAAGCATGGGGAAGACGGGCAAGGCGTTTGATATGGAGCGGTTGTTCAAGGCGTTGGCGGATCGCACGCGGCTGCGGCTGTTGAATCTGATCGGCGGCGACGAGGTGTGCGTCTGTTTCTTCGTCGAGGTGCTAGGCGAGAGCCAGCCGAAAATTTCGCGTCACCTCGCCTACCTGCGCCGCGCCGGGGTGGTCGCGGCGCGCAGGGAAGGCAAGTGGATGCACTACCGCATCAGCGTGCCGGCGGACGCGCACGCGGCGCGCCTGTTCGCGGAGGTGCGCGCGTGGCTGGCGGAAGACGTGGAGATGCGGCGCGACCGCGAGCGGCTGGTGAAAGTCTGTTGCGCTGTAAGCCCGCCCGTGCAGTTGCAGGGCGCGCCGCGCCCGGCGAGCATCGCGACGGCGCGCGGGTGAGACATGCGTCTTGGTGGACGAAACTTCGCCCGCCGGGAGCGTTTTTCTTGACACCCGCGCCGCTTTCGGCCTAAGTTGCTGCCGCCGCTGCCGACACCCCGTCGGCGGTAACTTTGCAAGAACCTTCCGCACGACACATCAGTATTAGATCACATGAAAAACTTCACAGCGCCGCCCGCCCCCCAAACGCGATTCGCCACGCCGCGCCGTCGCCTCGTTGCCTGTCTCGTCCTGATGCTCGCCGCGTGCGTCGCCGTCTCGTTCGCGGCACTGCCACAACAGGCGCAACAGGCGCAACAGGCGCAACAGGCGCAGCCACAGAGCGCGAACGAGAAGAACCGGCCGGAACTCGTGCTCCAGACGGGACACGCGATGCGCGTGGACGGGTTGGCTTTTAGCCCCGACGCGCGCCTTCTCGCTTCGGGCAGCAAGGACAACACGGTGCGCCTGTGGGACGTGGAGCGCGCGTCCGAGTTGCGGAAACTGGCGGGGCACACGGCTTGGGTCAAGGCGGTCGCGTTCAGCCCGGACGGGCGCACGCTGGCTTCCGGGTCGGTGGACGGCGTGGTCAAGTTGTGGGACGTGATGACAGGGCGCGAGTTGAAAACTATGACGGGCGGCGGGAGCATCAACGCGCTCGCCTTTAGCCCCGACGCTCGCCTCGTCGCCGCGGGCAACGCGGAGAACTCCGTGCTCGTCTGGAACACGCAGACGGGACAGGCGGAGCGCACGCTCGCGGGACATGCGGGCGCAGTTCTGACCGTCGCCTTCAGCCCCGACGGAAAGTTGCTGGCGACGGGTGCGCGCGATAACTCGATCAAACTGTGGGACGCCGCGACGGGGCGCGAGTTGCACGCGCTCGCGGGACACACGGACAGGGTGCGGTCGCTCGCGTTTAGTTCCGACAGTAAGCGTCTCGCTTCGGGCAGTAACGACCGGACGATCAAAATCTGGGACGTGTCGAAGGGGCGCGAGACGCGCACGCTCGCGGGGCACGCCGACCCGGTCGTGGCCGTGGCCTTCACGGACGGCGGGCGCAATCTCGTCTCGGCCGCCGCCGGGTCGCTCGCCCTGACGCGTTGGGACGCCGAGAGCGGCAAACAGTTGGGCACGACTTCCGACGCCGACAGCTTGGAGACGTTGGAGGCGGCCGTGTTCAGCGCGGACGGTCGCGTGGTCGCATCGAGCAACGGCGACAAGACGGTCGTCTTGAGAGACGTGAGCGCGCCGCAAGTCGTGCGCGTGTTGGAGACGCGGGCGTCGAGCGTCTACGCGGCGGCGTTTTCGCCCGACGGCAAGTGGTTCGCTTCGGGCAGCAAGGACAACACGGTGCGGCTGTGGGAAGCGGCGACGGGGCGCGAGTTGCGCAACCTCGGCGGAAACGTCGCGGGCAACATCGGCCCGATCACGTCCGTCGCCTTTAGCGCAGACTCGCGCACGCTCGCTGCAGGTGGCTTGAGCGGCGGCGTCAAACTCTGGGAGGTCATGTCGGGGCGCGAACTACAGCCCGCGCCCGCAGCCCACGCCGAGACGGTCAACGCCGTCGCCTTCAACGCGGCGGGCGTCTTAGCCTCCGCCTCTAACGACCGCACGATCAAACTCCGCGACGCCGCCACGGGGCGCGAACTGCGCACGCTCACGGGGCACGGCGGCGAAGTCCACGCGCTCGCCTTTAGCGCGGACGGCGCGCGGCTCGCTTCGGGCAGTTCAAACGGTGAGATCAAAATCTGGAATACGGCGGACGGCCAAGTTGTGCAAACTCTCTCCGGCCACAACGCGCTCGTGCGCTCGCTCGCGTTCAGCCCCGACGGGAAGACGCTCGCCTCCGCCGGTTACGACAAGACCGCGCGCGTGTGGGACGCCGCGACCGGGCAGACGCTACGCAAGATGGACGGCGCGGACGCTTTCACCAGCGTCGCTTTCAACAAGGAGGGGACGGCGTTACTCGCCGGAACATCGCGCGGCGAGATCAAAT
>JAVEDE010000059.1 GCA_030841105.1 Pyrinomonadaceae bacterium | reverse complement strand
CGGGTGACGAGTTGAGACAGAAAGCTGTTTTAACTTGTCACCCGTCACTTGTCGCTCGTCACTGTTTTGTTTGGCTTGCCAAACCAGAAAGGGTCGTGTAGCATGTCGCCCATTCCTGACAGGATTGTAATTCAAATAACGAGACAATAAACGTTTCTCGTCTTGCAAACGACCATCGCCTGTAAAAGCAGGCGCATCCAAGCGCGCCAATTGTTTGGCAACTCGTCCGCAAAGAGTCGGGGTATTCAAAATCCAGCGCGCCGTTTTCCTGCTTGTGAGACTGTTGGAGGCTAAGTAAAAAAGTGAATCGCAAACTCATCCGACCGACTTTGGCCGACGTGAAAAACCGTGAGCCGAACACTCAAAATGAACGTACCGAGAGGTACAGCGACGGCGGCGGCGCAGCACGCTCCGGGGGCGCGCCACGCACCGGCGGCGGCGCACCCACGCACCAGTCGCGTCCCCCGCAGCAATCAGCCGACCGGGGCGATCGCGGCGGCGGTGGCGGCGGCTCTTCTTCCGCCGCGGCGCAGGGGCGCAAGCGCATCCCGCCCTCGGAAACCAACGCCGAAATTTTCTACTACAAGAAGCAGATGGACGCGCACACGCAGATGGTGATCGTCCTTAACGACGACGAAGAGATCGTCGGCACTATCGAGTGGTATGATCGCGCCGCGCTCAAGATCAACCGCAAGGACGAGCCGAACATCCTGCTGCTCAAGCACAACATCAAGTACATGTTCAAAGCCGAAGACCGCGACGGCGGCGGCGACTCGTCCGACGGCGACGACGGCGGCGGCGCGGAGAAGGGTTAGCTAACTTACCCGCACGCTTTTAAAACGAAACGGGCGCGCGGCGGCTTGTGCAACAACAGCCGCGCCCGCCCGTTTTCGCTATCCTCATCATGAGCGAGACGAGGCACAGCATAAACGGCGACGAATCGGACTCCGGCAACGGACGCCGACCCCGCATCGGGATCACCATCGGCGACCCCGCGGGGATCGGCCCCGAAGTCGTGCTCAAGGCGGTGGCCGAGTCGGCGGTCAGGGAAGTGTGCGCGCCGGTCATCATCGGCGACGCGCAACTGCTGGCGCACACGGCGCGCAAACTCGATCTCCAGTGCGGCTATGAAGTCGTCCGCCGCGACGAACCCCTGCCCGAACAGTTTGACGACCCCATCATCTATCACCTCGACAACATCCGCGCCGACATCGAGCCGGGCGTGGAGTCTTCAGACGCGGGGCGCGCGTCGGGCGAGTACATCGAGGCGGCCGTGGAGTTGTGCATGCGCGGGAGTCTCGACGCGATCTCGACCGCGCCGATCAACAAGCGCGCGCTCTTCCTCGGCGGCTACAGTTTCCCCGGCCACACGGAATTTCTCGCGCACCTCACGCACACGCCCGAAGTGGCGATGGCCTTCGTCGCGGCCAACTTACGGATCGTGCTAATCTCGACGCACGTGCCGCTGGCCGAAGCGATCCGTCTGGTGCGACGCGAGAACATCGAGCCGGTGGTGCGTTTGGCGAACCGCGAACTCAAACGTTGGGGCATCCGCGAGCCGCGCCTCGCGATGGCCGCGCTTAACCCGCACGGGGCGGAGGGCGGTTTGTTCGGCGTCGAAGAGTCGGCCGAGATCGTGCCCGCGGTGGAGGCGTGCCGGGAGTTGGGGATCAACGTGGCGGGGCCGTTTTCGGCCGACACGGTTTTCCTGCGCGCCTCGCGCGGCGAGTTCGACGCAGTGATCGCCTGTTATCATGATCAGGCGATGATTCCGGTCAAGTGCCTGTCGTTCGGCGAAGCGGTCAACGTCTCGCTGGGGCTGCCGTTCATCCGCACCTCGGTGGATCACGGGACGGCGTTCGACATCGCGGGGCGCGGGCTGGCGGAACATTCCAGCATGGTGGCGGCCATCACCCTCGCCGCCGAATTTTCGCGCCGGGAAGACAGCAATCAGGAAGCAGTGACAAGTGACAGGTGACAAGTGACAAGTTAAAGCCGCGAATCGTAAATTGTGAACAGAGGAAAGCATCTCTTTCTATTTACGATTCACGATTTACGATTTACGATAACGCTCTTGTTCCTGCTGGTCACTCGTCACTCGTCACTTAAAGATATGGCAGAGCAAACTTCACAAACTCCTCGCCGCATTCTGGTCGCCGACGACGACCCGGCGATCTTGCGTCTGGTCAAAACGCTGGTCGAGAAAGAGGGCTACACGGTGGTGACGGCCGCCGACGGGCGCGAGGCGTACAAGATTCTCCAGAACGACACCAACTTCACCGCCGCCATCTTCGATGTGGTGATGCCACACATTCAAGGGCCGGAACTCGTCCGCCACATGCGGACGGAAAAACGCCTGATGAAAATTCCGGTGATGATGATGACCGCCGAGCAGAACCCGAAGCACTCCTCCGAGAGTTTCAGCGCGGGCGCAATCGTCTTTCTCCCGAAGCCCTTCACCGCTTCGCAACTACAGGTTATGCTGCGCGTCTTGATCAGCAACTCCGGCGGTTGAGTTTTACTACTTCTTCAACGCCCGTTTCCCCTTCGCACGTCCAATAGACCAACGTATGAGAGACACGATTCGCCGGACGATTTTTATCTTGAGCGTCTGCGTCGCCGCGCTGTGCGCGTTCGCCTTCGAGCGCGCGGGCGTCGGCGCAAGGACGACCGGAGCGGCGGCGGAGAAGGCCATCAAGAAGGACGACGCGCGCAAGTTGATCGCCGCCGCGTCGCTCTTGGAACTCAACAAGCAGGCGGTGACGATCAAAGAAATCTCGCCGCCCGGCGCGGTCGCAACCGTCTTGGCGGGCGTGAAACTGGGCTTTCGTTTCGTGAGAGACAAGGAGGGCGCGTGGCACGTGGTCGAAGTCAGGACGGGCGACCGCCAGTGGGAATCGTTCGACCTGCTGGCGCGCGCGCTCGGCGGCGAGACGCTCACGGCGGCGCGCTTGGAACTCGACGCGTTCGCCGCGGAACTCGCCGCGCTCGGCCGGGAGAAGAAGGCCGCGAAGGACAATGAGAAGAAGCGCGCGAATGACAACAAGAAGGCGAACGACGCAACGGAGAGCCGACGCGAAGACAAAGAGCAAAAGCAGCCATCGAAAGAGCAGCCCCCGAAGGAATTGAAGCGCGGCGCGCTCTCGTTGAAGAATCCGGAGGACGCGCTCCCGCCGTCCGGTTCGGCGACGGCGGTGGTCGAGTTGGAGGTCGAAACGTCTGTGGATTTCGTGCGCGACGCGCGCGGCCGCTGGCAGGTGGCGCGCGTGCGTTTCGGCGGCGGCAACAGCGGCGACGGCGTGGGGCGCGGCTTCGAGGCGTTCGACGCCTTCGAGCGCGCGCTCAACACGGAGAAATTGGCGCGCGCCCGCGCCGACCTCGAAAGTCTGGCCGCCGCGCTCGAAGAGTACCGGCGCGCGCGCGGCTTCTACGTCGTCGCCAACACAGGCTCCGATCTCGTCAACCATCTCAACCCGCGCCACACCGACGCGTTCATCCGCTTCGACCCGTGGCATCACCCCTACGAATACGAAGGCGCGCGCGAACGCTTCACCCTCCGCTCGCTCGGCGCGGACGGCAAAGCGAACACGGCCGACGACGTGACGATCAGGAAGGGATAAAGGATGAGGGATGAGGGGTGAATAAGAAACGCGCTCAACTTGTTGAATGCTTTCCAGTTCATCCCTCATCCTTCATCCCTTTCTTCTTGACGCTTCATTGGCGCGTCTGTTAGCTTCAAATAGTGGCCTGTTTGCAGAAGGGCAGGCCGGTTATTGAAGTCTCACGCCCCGCGTCGCCCGTGCCGCCTTCGCGCGCTCGCTAGGAGCGTCGAGCGAGGTTGCCGGTTCTCCAACCGGACGACGCCCGCCCTCAAGGAGTTTAGTTTTTGCTTACGGGACGCAAACTGCTGCTCGCCGATGATTCTTTAACCATTCAAAAGGTGGTGAGTCTGACCTTCAATGACGAAGGCTTCGAGGTCACTACTGCGGGCGGCGGCGCGGAGGCTCTCCAAAGGCTCGGCGAGAGCTTGCCCGACATCGTGCTGGCGGATGTGTTCATGCCGGAGCCGAACGGCTACGCGCTCTGTGAACGCATCAAGACGGACGAGCGCACGCGGCACATACCGGTGGTGCTGCTCGTCGGCACGTTTGAACCTTTCAACGAAGCGGAGGCGCGCAGAGTCGGCGCGGACGAAGTCTTGACCAAACCTTTCCAATCCATACGCGATCTCGTCAACAAAGTCGGCGGTCTGCTCGGCGGCCAGCCGGAAGAGAAGACGCCCGACGCCGCCGCTTCGCGCGACGAACACCACGACGCGGACGAGGCGACGCGCGACCTCTCGCCCTTCGCCGCCGACGCACGCGCCGCCGATCCTGCGGCCGAGTCTGACACGGCAGCGAACGCGCCCGCCGACGCCTTCGGAGGTTTCGACTTGGACGACGCGACCATCCAGACCACGCCCGCCGCCGCGTTCGACGCGCTCCCACAGCAGCACGACGCCGCGCACGACTTCTCCGAGATCAACCTGGAGGAACAGTTCAGTGACCGCGGCGAGACGGACGAGGCGTTCGTCTTGAGCGACGACGCGCCCGCGCCTGAGATACACGCGGCGGCCGCCTCTGCTGCGGCGAGTTCGCCAGCTTCGGCTGCGGCGAGTTCATCCGCTTCAGCGTCGGCGAGTTCGTCCAACAGTTATCCCGCCGCTGCGGCGCACGTCGCCGAGTCGGCCTTCGACGCGCACGCCGCGCGCGCCGCCGAAGCAGACGACGCGTTGCTCGAACTCGGCGACGACGTGCCCGCACGCGCGGCGGCCGACGAGTCCGACGACTTCATCCTCGACATCGGCGACGACGATGACTTCGACTCACCCGCCACCGCCGTCGCGCCCGACCATGATGCGACCGCCGAGGCCGACATGTTCTTTGCGGAACACGCGCAGACGACGCAAGCGCCGGAAGCATTCACGATGCCGGAAGCGTTGACGGAGACGGAAGTGCTGCCGGAGACGGAAGCATCTTCAGACTCGCAATCGTTTGCGGAGTCGCATTCATTCGCGGACTCACAGGCGTCGAAAGAACCGGAGATGTTCGCTTCGCCCGCCACCGCTGCGGCGACGTTCGCGGAAGCCGAACCTGAGTTGCTTGCGGAAGAGTCGGAGAAGTTTGAAGCGCAGGCGATTTCGGAAGCGTCCTCGCTGATGTTCGCGAACCAGCCTTCTGCGCCGGACGCGCGGGATGCGGAAAGTTCAACGGGACATGAAGACGACCACGCGCAACACGCGCCCGTCTGGGACGGAGACCCTGCGGCTGCCAGTATCGTAGCGCACGCGGGCGGCGTCGCGGCGCACACAGCGGCAGTCGCAGCGGATGCGAGCGCGTCTGACACTACATCCGAATCGAGTCAGGCGTCATCGTCCGAGTCGAGTCCGGCGTTATCGTCCGAAGCGGGTCAGGCATCGTCGTCGCCAGTGTCGTCTCTGTCGCCTGAGATGTTGGACGAGGTGGTGCGGCGCGTCGTGGCGCACATGTCGGAACAGGTCGTGCGCGAGATCGCTTGGGAGGTCGTGCCCGATCTGGCCGAGCGACTCATCAAGCAACGCCTCGAAGAAGAACAGAAGCGCGCGCAGTCGTAACGAGCGGCGCGGGCAGGGACACGAACGGATCGAGTTGTGGCGGAGATGTGAAATCCGTCGCACTCGATCCGTTTTTCTTTTAGACGTCGGCCGTCGGCTTTCAGCGGTCAGTCGAAAACCGCCGCCGATTCCTTTACAATGGCCGGGAGCAAAAACATCTGTTGTATTTAACGCCGCATGGTGACGGCCGATCGCCGATCTAACACATGGACATCCCGAAGACTTACGACCCGAAACAGGCAGAGGAACGACACTACGCGAAGTGGGAGGCCGGAGGCTGCTTCGCGCCCGAAATCAACCGTGACGCGGCCGCCCCCGTCTACTCCATCGTCATCCCGCCGCCGAACGTCACCGGCTCGCTGCACATGGGGCACGCCCTCCAGCACACACTGATGGACGTGCTGACGCGCTTCAAACGCATGAGCGGCTACCGCACGCTCTGGGTTCCCGGCGAAGACCACGCGGGCATCTCCACGCAGATCGTCGTCGAGCGCGAACTCAAAAAAGAGGGCACGTCGCGCCACGCGCTCGGCCGCGAGAAGTTTTTAGTGCGCGTCTGGCAATGGCGGCACGAATCCGGCTCGCGCATCATGCAGCAGATGCGGCGCGAGGGCGCGTCCGTTGATTGGTCGCGGCAGCGGTTCACGATGGACGAGGGGTTGTCGCGCGCCGTGCGCGAGTTCTTCGTGCGTTGCTACGAGGAGGGCTTGATCTATCACGGCGAGGGGATGATCAACTGGTGTCCGAAGGATCAGACCGCGCTCTCCGACCTCGAAGTTGACAAGGAAGCGCAGGCGGGAAAACTTTACTACCTGCAATACCCGGTGAAGGGCAGCGACCGCCGCGTGACGGTGGCGACGACGCGGCCTGAGACGATGCTCGGCGACACGGCGGTCGCCGTCAACCCTTCGGATGAACGCTACCGCGACCTCGTGGGCGCGACGCTTGAACTGCCGCTCACGGGGCGCGAGATCGCGGTCGTCGCGGACGAGTTTGTTGACCCTGAGTTCGGCACGGGCGCGGTCAAGGTCACGCCCGCGCACGACCCGAACGACTACGCGATGGGCTTGCGCCACGAGTTGCCGCTCGTCAAAGTCATAGACCAGCACGCGCGCATGACGGCCGATGCGGGCGCGGAGTTTGAAGGGCTTGATCGTTATGAAGCGCGCGAGAAAGTCGTCGCGCAATTTGCAGAGTTGGGGCTGTTGGAGAAGGTCTCCGACTACGAGTTTTCGATCTCGAAGTGCGGGCGTTGCCGCACGGTGATCGAACCGTTGATCTCTTTGCAGTGGTTCTGCAAGGCGGAACTCGCGCGCCGCCCGCTCGAACTCATCAGGGAGAGACACGAGCCGCGCTTCGTGCCGGAAGTGCCTTATGAAAAGGTCTATCGCGACTGGCTCGAAAATTTGCACGACTGGACGCTCTCGCGCCAACTCTGGTGGGGGCATCGCATCCCCGCATGGTACACGAAGGACGGGCGCACCATCGTCGCGCGCTCGGAAGAAGAGGCGCGTGAGCGTGCGGGCACAAACGAGTTGACGCAAGACACGGATGTGCTGGATACGTGGTTCTCGTCCGCCCTGTGGCCGATGTCAACGCTCGGCTGGCCTGACGAGACGGAAGACCTGCGGACGTTCTATCCCACGTCCGTCCTTATCACGGCGCGCGACATCATCTTCCTCTGGGTGTCGCGCATGATGATGACGGGCATGCACTTCATGGGCGAGAAAGCGTTCGAGGATGTCTTCATCACGGGCACGGTCTTCGACAAGCACGGGCAGCGCATGTCGAAGATGAAAAATAACGGCGTTGACCCGCTTGAAATGTTCGACCGCTACGGCGTGGACGCCACCCGCCTCGTGCTCGCATCAATCGAGACGACCGACACGCGCTGGAACGAAAAGCAGGTCGAATCCTATCGCAACTTCGCCAACAAAATCTGGAACGCCGCGCGCTTTTGTTTGATGAACTCAGAGGGCGCGCGCGTCGGCGAAGGGTTCGACGACAACCGCGACGCGTGGGCTTTGCACGACCGCTGGATCGTGTCGCGCTTGAACCGGACGGCGCGCGCAGTCGGCGACGCGATTGAGAAGTATCAATTTCATCTGGCCGTGCAGACGCTCTACCATTTCTTCTGGGACGATTTCTGCGACTGGTACATCGAGTTGACGAAGGCGGAGGTAACGGCCGAAGAAGAATCGCCCGCGCGCGCGGCGGCGCGCAGTCGCGTCGTGACGGTGCTCGAACAGGCTTTGCGCCTGTTGCATCCGTTCATGCCGTTCATCACGGAGGAACTCTGGCAAATGCTGCCCGGCGTCGGCGAGGCACATCTTCATCCGGCTTACGCGGGCGCGCCCTTGGTGACGATCATGCTCGCGGCCTACCCGCGAGGGCAGGAGGAGTTGATTGACGAACGCGCCGAAGCAGAAGTTCGTGCGATCATCGAACTCGTCTCGCGCGTGCGGAACATCCGCTCGGAGATGAACATCAAGCCGGGCGAGAGTGTGCCCCTGCTCGTCGGCGCGCCGGACGAAAGCCAGCGCGCGGTGTTTGAGGCGGGCGCGTCGCAGATCGCGCGGCTCGTGCGCGCGTCGAACATCTCGATCATGGAAAACCTGGATGCGCCGCGCGCGTCGGCGCGGGCGGTGCTGGCGGGCGGGGCGGAGTTGGCCGTGCCGCTCGAAGGCTTGATTGACTTCGCGCAGGAGCGCGAGCGTCTAAGCAAGGAAGAGGAAAAGTTGACGAAAGAAGCGGAGCGTTTGCAGTCGCAACTGTCGAACGAAAATTTCGTCTCGCGCGCGCCCGCCGAAAAGGTCGCGGAGTTGCGGCAACGTCTGGCGGACATCGGGCAACGAACAGGTGCGCTCAGGCAGAGCATGGAGGCGTTCGCAGAATGAAGTGGCTCGACGAAGGTGCGCTCTTTCAACAGATCGGCGCGTTTCTCAGTGAAGACTTGGGGCGCGGCGACATCACCACGCAATCCACCATCACGCGCAACGCACACGCGCGCGGCCGCTTCCTTGCGAAAGAGCCGCTCGTCATCGCCGGACTCGAAGCGGCCGAGGCCGTCTTCTCTACGCTCGACTCGCAGCAGCAACTCGAAGCCTTCTTCTCCGACGGCGACGAGGTGGAAGCGGGCAAGGTCATCGCGCGCACGAACGGTTTCGCAGACGTTTTGCTGGCGGGCGAGCGCGTCGCTTTGAACTTGCTGCAACGGCTGTCGGGCATCGCGACGACGACGCGCCAGTTCGTGCAGGCGGTTGAGGGGACGGACGCGCAGATCGTTGACACGCGCAAGACCACGCCGGGCTTGCGCATGTTGGAGAAGTACGCGGTCGAATCGGGCGGTGGGCGCAATCACCGTTTCGGTTTGGACGACGGCGTGCTCATCAAAGACAATCACATCGCGCTGGCGGGCGGCGTGGGCGCGGCGGTCGAACGCGCGCGCGCGGCGGTCGGCCACCTGCACAAGATCGAGGTCGAAGTCTCGAACGAGAAAGATTTGCGCGAGGCGATCAAGAGCGGCGCGGACATCCTGCTGCTCGACAACCTGACGCCGGAAGAGACGCGCGCGCGGGTCGAACTGGCGCGCGAGTTGTCGCCGCAAGTCCTGCTCGAAGCGTCGGGCGGCATCCGCTTGGAGAACGTGCGCGCCTACGCAGAGGCGGGCGTTGATTTGATCAGCGTCGGCGCGCTGACGCACTCGGCGCGGGCGATGGACATCAGTTTCAAGATTCAACCGGGCTGAGTTCGATGTCGTGCGAGAAGGTTGGAACCGCGCCCCGTGTGCGGCGTGTAAATCAAAGTTGTCCGTGGTCAGTTGCTCGTGGTTGTCAACTAAGTGTTTAAAGATTGATTTGAAAAACTGACCACGGTCAACGGACATAGAAAGTTGCTTTGAGGAGTTTGAAGATGCGAAGTCGTTCAGGATTCAGGTCGGTCGCGGCGTTGGCATTGGTGTCGGCGCTATTAGCGTGGGGAGCGTTCGAGGCGCAGTCGCAGCAACGGCGTCGTCCGTCAAGGCGTGCGACGAACCCTGCGCGCGCGACGACCGCTGCGACGCCCGAAGCCACGCCGGACTACGAGCCGCGCGTCGTCAGCACCGCCGAGGAGCAGGCGACGCAGGAAGGCCAGACGACGAATCGCACGCGCCGCAATCGCGCCGCTGCTGCGTCGCCCACGCCGGACGAGACGCTCAAGACGATGCAGACGTTGCTCGACGAGTTCGGCAAACTCAACAAGAAGGTTGACGAACTCGAAAAGGAGCGGCGCACCGATCTGATTCAGGAACGCCTGACGCGCGCCGAGCAGCGCGCCGAAGGTTTGCAGATGCAACTGCGCGACGTGTTGGAGAAGGAAGCCAATTTGCAGGCGGGGATGGATCGCGTGGACGAGCAGTTGCGCCCCGAAAGCATCGAGCGGCAGGCCGCGCTGACGGGCACATTTCGCCCCGACGAGTTGCGCGACACGATCCGCCGCCAACTCAACGCCGAGAGGGGACGCCTCAGCACTCAACTCGACGTGCTACGGGGCAGCCGCCAGCGCCTCGAAAACGCGCTCAACAACGCCGACCAACTCGTGACGCGCCTCCGCACGCAGTTAGATGAAGCGACGCAGCGCGAACTCGAAAGCGGCGACGCCAGCAGCGGGGGCACGTTCAGCCTGCCCTCGCGCCCCGCGCCTTCGCCGACGCCTTCATCCACGCCGCCACCACGGTAAAGGGATGAGGGATGAACTGAAGAAAAGTAAATCGTGAATCGTAAATAGATTCAATCAGGTTTTCTCTATTCACGATTTACGATTGACGATTCACGGCTTTTCTTCATCCCTTATCCATCATCCCTTAATTTTATGAGTACGATCTCACAGGCCGAACTTTATCGTCTGATCGCGGAGTCGAACGCGCGTGGCGAGCGCGTGGTGGTGGCGACGGTGGCGCACACGCGCGGCTCGACGCCGCAACGGCGCGGGGCGAAGATGCTCTTCTTCGAGGGCGGCGGGGTGGCGGGCACGGTGGGCGGCGGCTGCA
The DNA here is from genome assembly GCA_030841105.1 of Pyrinomonadaceae bacterium. GTDB lineage: Bacteria > Acidobacteriota > Blastocatellia > Pyrinomonadales > Pyrinomonadaceae > JAIVJZ01. The sequence goes on along the minus strand of JAVEDE010000059.1, from coordinate 4,776 downwards.
TCGAGGCCGAGGTCTGGGCGGAAGCCCGCGAGGCGATGCGGACGGGCGCGGCGGGCTTGCACAAATTCAGCCTCACGGCCGACGAGGCGAGCGAAGAAGGCATGGTCTGCGGCGGCACGATGGAGATTTTCATAGACGTGTGGTAAAGAGATGGGGAAAGGGAAAGGGTGAAAGGGGAAAGGTGAAGGCGGTAGAAGTTAAGACTGCCTTGAGATTGAAAATTCGACAGTGTTCTGTCCCGGTTCTTTTCCTTTACCCCTTACCCTTTCCCCTTTCCCCTTTTACCCTACTGGAGAAAACTATGCCCGCATCCTTCATGGAAGACTACAAGGCGAAGCACAAGCACCCGCTCAACCGGCTGACGCACAGCATCGGCATCCCGTTGATCGTCGTGAGCCTGCCGCTCTTCTTTTTCAGTTGGCGTTGGGCGCTCGCGCTGTTCGTCGTCGGTTGGATTCTACAGTTCGTCGGCCACGCCATCGAAGGCAACCAGCCCGCGTTCTTCCGCAATCCCGTCTACTTGATCATCGGGCCGTTGTGGATCGCGCGCCGCGCGCTCTCCGCCGTGGGGCTGGCGAAGCCCGTCACCAACACTGCCACCGCAGCTAACGCTCCCGCCAAACGCGCCCGCTGAACATGAACGAGACGGACGACGCACCCGACGGCGCGGAGCATCTCGCCGCAGCCATCGCGCGCACGCTCGAGGACGGCGCGGTCGCCGTCCTCGCCACCCTCGTCGAAGCCCCGCAGCCCCACACGGGCGCAAAACTACTCTCCAACATTTCGGGCGAACCTGTCGCGGGCGGCACGACCGACCCCGTGCTCGATGAATCAATCGCGCGCCGCGCCGCACTCTTCGCCGACTCGCGCGCCGAGGCGCAGACGATCAACCTCGAAACGTTCGCGCCGGAACTCACGATGTGGCACGGCGTGCGCGTCCTGTTCGAGCGCGTCGAGGGCGAGCCGCGCGTCGTCGTATGCGGTGCGGGACACGTCGGCGCGTCGCTCGCGCGTCTCGCCGTGGCAATCGGTTATCGCGTCACGCTCATTGACGATCGCGCGGACTTCCTCGCCCGCGCGCGCTTCCCCGAAGCGGGCATCGAACTCGTCGCGGCGACGGAAGGTTGGGGGCGCGCGGTGCAGTTGGCGGTGGGCAAGGGGCGCGGCGTCTACGTCGCCGTCGTCACGCGCGGGCACAACGAGGACGAGGAGTGCATGCGCGCCGTCGTCGCCGCGCGGCCGGATTACGTGGGGATGATCGGGAGCAGGCGACGCACGAACATCGTGCTGGAACGACTGCGCGAAGCGGGCGTCCCGGGTGAGATTTTAAAGGACGTGCGCGCGCCCATCGGCCTCGACATCGGCGCGGTGTCGCCGGAAGAGGTGGCGCTCGCCGTGCTCGCAGAGATCGTCGCGGCGCGTCGCGGCGGCACGGGCGCGCCGCTCTCCGCGTGGCGGCGCGCGTAGTTATAACTCCATTGCAGTTCGATCAAACTCCAACTTAATCACGGTCGGCTTAGACTCTCTGCGACGCGTTCCTCTGCTTGACCCGGCGCGGGTTCGGGGTCGGATGTGCCTGCCCGCAAAGCCGCCTCAAGTCGCCTCCGCTGCTTCCCCCTGAACATGCCGTGGACGGTCATCACCGGGCCGATGAGCATGTAGCAGAAACCGGAGAGCGCGACGTAACCGCGCGTGCCGGCGCTGGCGAGACCGATTGAGAGCAGCCCGATCCCCATGTGCAGGATGTTCTCCTCCAACTCCGTCCGCGTGTCCAACACTTCGAGAGAGTTCAACTCCAACTCGGCGCGCTTGGCGTAGGCGCGCCAGTAGAGCAGCGAGAAGACGCCGAAGACGGCCACGTAGCCGACGCTGAAGACGGCCATCATCTTCCACATCTGATGCATCGCCACCGCCGGAACCAACTCGCCCGTCGGCAGACGCACGCTGTTGTCTATGCCCAGCATCATGTTCACGAGCAGCGTCCAGACGAACTTCAAAGGGTAGACGTAGAACAGCACGACGAAGAGCAGCGCGGCGTTCAGGACGAAGGTGAGCGCGTCGTTCAGGCCGTAGCGGCGGAAGAATTTGTACTGTTGATACCAGACGAGGATGAGCATCGCGAAGCAGACGGCGAAGGCGGCGAAGCCGCGCATCATCTCCATCAGCGCGTCGAAAGTTTGCGGCACTTCGAGCGAGACGACGAGCAGCGTGATGGCGAAGCCGAACACCGCGTCGCTCAACGCCTCGACGCGCGACACCTCGCGCCCGCGCATGCGAAACTTCGTGCTCATCCCGATCCCGCTCTCGATCAACTTTTCGCGAATCATGCGTGTGCGTTCCTCTCGCGAGGTCAGTTCGTAGGTCGTATGTGTGGCGGCCAGTTACTCACCGCCGGGGCGCGTAAGAAATGCGGAGTAGGCGCGGAGAAATTGATCAACTAAACCTTCGCGCATCTCTGCGACTCTGTGCCCCGGCGGTGAGTGTTTTGATCAACTACTTCTTCTCGTCGAGGTATTTCTGCGGGAGCGGGTTGGCGGCGTCTTCGGCTTGCCAGAAGATCGTGACGACCCACCAGCGTTTACCGTCGTTCATGAGTTGAATGCTGTTGATGCCGCGCACGAAAGGCTTCGGGTCGGAAGTGGCGTGGCGTCCCTCGTAGACGCTGAAGACGTGCGCGATGTTGCCGAAGGTCTCGACGTGGTTGGCGATCGCTTTCTCGAAGAATCCCTGTTCTTCCATGAACTTGCCCGACGAAGTGATGAACTCTTCGGGCGTCAGGGCGCGCGTCGTGAAGCCGCCCATCGGGCGTTTGATAGTCGGGATCAGACGCGCGCCGGGCACAAACAGCGAGCGGAAGCGATCCCAGTCTCGCGCCTGACCCTTCGCGCCGGAGATGGATGCGTAGACGGCGTTGAGGATGGTTTCGATTGATTCAACGTCCTGACGTATGGGCGGCACGTAACCGGGATCGCCCACGGCCTTCGGCTGCGCGGTCGGCGCGGGTCGCGTCGCGGGCTTCGTCTCGTCGGCGCTCCTGGTATCGCCTGTGACCACGCCCGGCGGGTCTGGCTGCGGCGTTGGTGTTTGCTGCGGCTTCGGTGACGGGGTGGCGGGTGTTTGCGCGCGTGCGCTCGCGGCCGCTGCGTGGCAGGCGAATGAAAGCAGACAGACGCTCATGACGAACGGGACGAAGCGCGCTTGAAGACGTGTCATAAAATTCTCCTGATGGTTGAAGATGAAAGATGAAACTCCGGGGCGTTAGACTCTCGCCCGCGCGATTAGACCACGACCGGACGCCCCGCCGCAAAACCTCTGATACGGTGCGGCGGCGACGAAAAGTTGCGACATTTCGCGGCGGGCGTTTGAGTTAAACCGCCGCCGGATGGTATCAAGTTAAATCATGCCTGCAATGGTTGAGCCAAACGCGCCGTCGGCGACTCGTTCGAGCGAGATGTTTCGCGCGCTCACGCACCGCAACTTCCGTCTCTTCTGGGCGGGCGCGTTCCTGTCGAACATCGGCACATGGATGCAGACGGTGGCGCAGGGCTGGCTCGTCCTGAAACTCACGGACTCGGCCTTCTGGCTCGGCGTGGACGGCTTCGCGGCCACTTCGCCCGGCCTCGTCCTGACGCTCTTGGGCGGCGTCTTCGCCGACCGCGTTGACCGCAAGCGTCTGCTCATCTTCACGCAGGCGGGCGCGGGGCTGACCGCGCTTGCGCTCGCCCTCCTGATCGCGACGGGCGTCGTGCGCGACGCGGGGCACGTCTGGATCATCCTCGTGGCCTCGTTCATCACGGGCTGCTGCTTCTCGCTCGCATCGCCCTCGTATCAGGCGATCACGATTGACCTCGTGGGGCGCGAAGACTTGTCGAACGCCATCGCGCTCAACTCGACGCAGTTTCAACTCTCGCGCGTCGTCGGCCCCGCGCTCGCCGGAGTCGGCTTCCAACTTTTCGGGCTGGCGGGCTGTTTTTTCGTCAACGGCCTCTCGTTCATCTCGATCATCATCGCGCTCTCGCTGGTGCGCTTCAAAGCGCCGGACGGGACGACCGTGACCGCGCGACCCGGCGGCGGTGGCGGCGAGCGACAGTCGGTGTGGCGCGATCTGACGAACGGCTTTCGCTACGTGTTGAGCCGCCCGCGCGTCTTCCTGCTGCTCTTGATCTCGGCGGTGGCGAGCCTGTTCGGCGCGCCCTACATGACGCTGATGCCTCTGTTCACGCGCGACGTGCTCGGCCTCGGCGAGACCGGACTCTCCGTGATGATGGGCACGGCGGGCGCGGGTTCGTTCCTCGCCGCGCTGATGCTCACGTTTCTCGGCAACCTGCGGCGCAAGGGTCTGTATGTGCTCGGCGGCTCGGCGGCGTTCGGTCTGAGCCTCGTCGGGTTCTCGCTCTCGACGAACCTCACGCTCTCGCTGGTGATGCTGTTCGGCCTCGGCTTCTCCATCGTCTGCTCCATCGCCGTCACGAACATGCTGCTGCAACAACTCGTGACCGACGAGATGCGCGGGCGCGTAATGAGCATGTTCATGCTCTCGTTCATCGGCGCGTGGCCGGTCGGCAGTTTCATCGCCGGGGTGGCCGCACGCCGCTTCGGCGCGCCGCACACGCTCGCCGTCGGCGGCATCATCATCGCCCTCTTCAACCTCTACGTCGCCGCGCGCAGCCCACGCCTGCGCCTGCTGGATTGAGAAGAAGGTGAATGGTAAATGGAAAATGGTAAATGGATAGAAGCCAGTATTATCTATTCACCATTCACCATTGACCATTCACC
>JAVEDE010000047.1 GCA_030841105.1 Pyrinomonadaceae bacterium | reverse complement strand
GACCGCTGCCCGCCCCGCCGGGCGAGAGCGCGCCGCCCGCCGGGGCGACCGTCGTCGTGCGCTTCGCGGGTTCGAGACGTTGCTGGAACCAGACCATCAGCGGCGTGGCGATGGCGATGGTCGAGTAGGTGCCGACGATGATGCCGATAAAGAGCGCGAGCGAGAAGCCGCGCAGCACGTCGCCGCCGAAGACCACCATGGCGAGGACGGAGAAGAAGACCAGCCCGGCCGTGATGACCGTGCGCGAGAGCGTCTGGTTGATCGCCTCGTTCGTCAGATCGTAGAGCGAGGTGCGACGGTGCAGGCGCAGATTTTCGCGGATGCGGTCGAAGGTGACGATGGTGTCGTTGACCGAGAAGCCGACGAGTGTCAGGAGCGCGGCGATGACGGTCAGGTCAATCTCCCACTGCATGATCGAGAAGATGCCGAGCGTGACGAGCACGTCGTGGAAGACGGTGATGACGGCCGCCGCGCCGTAAGTCCACTCGAAGCGCGAGCCGATGTAGAGCAGGACGCCGACGAGCGCGAGCAGCGTGACGGCGATGGCCTGATTGCGCAGCGCGCGCCCGGCCGCCGGACTAACGGCGTCGGTCTTGCTGGGCTTCGTCCCGAACGCGGCCAACGCCTCGTTCGTCTTCGCCTGCCCGGCGTCCACCTGCGCCTGCTCCTGCGCTTGCTCGCCGCTGCCCTGCTGCGGCACTTTGATCAAAACTTCGTTCGGCTTATCGGTTGACTGCACGATTGCGCCCTGCACGCCCTTCTGCGCCAGCGCGTCGCGTATGGCATCGTCCGACGGTCGCTGGTCGAAGCTCACCGTCATCACCGTGCCGGCCTTGAAGTCCACGCCGAGGTTGAAGGCGTCCGTGCCGCCCGGCACGAGTTGGCGCGTGACGGCCGAACCCAAGCCCGCCAACATCAGGATCGCCGAGAAAAAGAGCCAGTAGCGACGCTGCGCGAGCCAATCAATTTTTACGTTATGAAGAAGTCGAATCATGATTTTTTAAAAGTGACGAGTGACAAGTGACGAGTGACGAGCGGAAGACAAGTTCTGTTTTTAACTTGTCACTCGTCACTCGTCACTTGTCACTGCGGTTAAATGCTGAGCGTTTCGGCGCGTCTTCCCTTGCGGTTCAAAATCCAGATGAAGATCGTGCGCGAGACGTAAACTGCCGAGAACAGGTTTGCGAGCAAACCGAGAATAAGCGTGACGGCGAAACCGCGGATCGGGCCGGTGCCGAAGACGAACAGGAAGAGCGACGAGACGATGGTCGTGACGTGCGTGTCAATGACGGTCACGAAGGCGCGCGCGAAGCCCTGATCAACTGCCGAGGCGACCGTCTTCCCGGTATCCAACTCCTCGCGGATGCGCTCGAAGATAAGCACGTTGGTGTCCACGGTCATGCCGATGGTCAGGATCAGTCCGGCGATGCCGGGCAAGGTCAGCGTCGCGTCGAAGATGACGAGCGAGGCGACCGTGATGATCATATTCAGCAGCAGGGCGACGACGGCGTTGAGGCCTGCGCCGCGGTAGTAGAAGACCATGAAGAGGACGACGAGCAGGAGGCCGCCGAGCGCGGAGGTGACGCCCGCGCGGATCGAGTCTGCGCCGAGGCTGGGGCCGACCGTGCGCTCTTCCAGATAGACGAGCGGCGCGGGCAGCGCGCCCGAACGCAGCGTCAAGGCCAGGTCTTTCGACGACTGCTCGGTGAAGTTGCCGGTGATCTGTCCCCGGTCGGTGATCTGCGATTTGATGAAGGGCGCGGATTCCACCTTGTCGTTCAAGACGACGGCCATGTACGCGCCGACGTTCGCGCCCGTCCACGCGCCGAACTTCTCCGCGCCCGTGGGCTTGAGCGTGAAGTCAATCTCGTAGTTCGCGTCGCCGCCGCCGCTCGCCTGCGCCGCATCGGCGCTGCGCAACTCGCTGCCGTCCACCACGGCGGGCGATTCGACCACGACCCACTGCTTCGGCTTGTTCGGGTCGGGCGTGGCCGCGGCCTGCCCGGCCGCGGTTGGCTCGTCGCGCTCGCTGTAGGGCAGCACGCGCCGGTTCGGCGGGACCTGGCCGCCGAGCGAAGCCTTCGCGGCCTCTTCGGTCGGGTAGGTCTGCATCGGCTGTGGGTTCGACGGGCCGACGACCTTCATCAGTTCCAGACGCGACTCGCCCGCGATCAACTTCTTGATGCGATCCGGGTCTTGGATGCCCGGCATCTGCAAGAGAATCTGGTTCGAGCCTTGCCCGCCGTGCCGCTGCAAGGTCGGCTCGGCCACGCCCACGGCGTTGATGCGGCTGTCCACGATGCGGTACGCCTGATCCACTGCCTGATCGCTCAACGTGCGTTGCGCGCTCAGCGGCAGCGTCCACGTCACGGTGTTGCCGCTGACGGAGGGCGTCCAGTAAGACAGGTCAACTTTCTTCCGCACTTCGTCGCGTATCTCGTTCACCTTCGAGTTGTCGGCCGCCGTCAAGACGACCTGATAGTTGCCTCCACCGGCGTTCGTCGTCACGCCCTGCACGTTATGCCCGGCGGCCTTCGCGGCAGCTTCGACGGCGGGCGCGAGGTTTTCCGTCAACTTCTTGAGGTACGTCTCGGTCTGCACCTGCATGACGAGGTGCGAGCCGCCTTTCAGGTCGAGGCCGAGGCGGATGTTTTCGGAGAGCGTGCGCTTGATGCCCGCGTAGGTGAAATCGCTGCCCTTCGGCCATTGCAGGTTGCCCGCGGCATCGTGGCGGCGCGGGCCGAGCACGATGTAGAGGCACGCGATGGTGACGATGGCGATGATGATGACGCGTCGTAGGATATTCTTCTTCATAACAAAATAGAGGGCGCGCACGGCTCTCTCGTCGCCGCGGCGCGCCGGATGAAACTTTAGGACTTCTTCTCTTCTTCGCCGTGCATCCCGGCGACGGCCGCGCGCGAAATTTCCAGTATGGACTTGTCGGCCGTGCGGACGAGGAGCGACGTTTCGCGCACCTCCGCGATTTTGGCGATGATGCCGCCCGTGGTGATGATCTTGTCGCCTGCCTTGAGGGCGGAGATGGTGGCCTGTAGTTGCTGCTGCCGCTTGCGCTGCGGCAGGATGATCAGGAAGTAGAAGACCGCGAAGATCAGCAGGAACGGGAGAATCTGGATCACCGGCCCTAAGGCCGATTGCAGGATGAAGGCGAGTGACATAGGTTAAATTCTGGGCTTAAGTTCCGGGTCTACTTTCGGTTTGAACGGTTGTAAATTTGTGCAAGGCGAATGTGCGCCGGACGAGATTTGACGCCGTGAGCGCGGCGCGGCTCTCGGTGTCGTCGCCGTCGTCGTAGTTATTCGGAATCTTAGTATTCCAAATAACTCAAACGAGAAAAACTCACTCGACACCGGAGCGGTAACGCTCTAAAAACTCTCGCCGAAATCGCGTGAAATCGCCAGACCGGATAGCTTGCCTGACGCGCCGCATCGTGTCAAGGAAGAACGCGAGGTTGTGGTGCGTCAATAACATGCCGCCGAGCATCTCGCCCGTCGTATAGAGGTGGCGCAGGTAGGCGCGCGAATGGCGGCGGCAGACGGAGCAGGCGCAAGAGGAGTCGAGCGGACGCGTGTCGGTCGTCCAGCGCGCGTTCTTGATGTTGAGTTTGCCGCGCGCCGTGAAGGCTTGCCCGGTGCGCGCGTTGCGTGTGGGCAGCACGCAGTCGAACATGTCCACGCCGCGCGCCACGGCTTCGAGCAAGTCCTCCGGCGTGCCGACGCCCATCAAATAGCGCGGGCGATCGGTGGGCATCAGCGGCGCGAGCATCTCGATGGTGTCGTACATGACGGGCTTCTCTTCGCCCACGCTCAAGCCGCCGATGGCGTAGCCGTCGAACCCGACCTCGACGGTGCGCGCGAGGCTCTCGCGCCTGAGGTCTGCGTGCGCCGCGCCCTGCACGATGCCGAACAGAGCCTGTTCGCCGTTAACCGCAGGGTGATGTTCCGGCGTGCGCCCCGCGTCTCCAAATCCCTCCGCCTCGCGCTGCAACTCGTCGAAGCGTCGGCGCGAGCGCGCAGCCCAGCGCGCCGTCAGTTCCAGAGAGACGCGCGCCTCCTCGTGCGACGCCTCGCCCGGCGCGCACTCATCGAAGGCCATCACGATCTCCGAGCCGAGCGCGGCCTGCACCTCCATCGAAACTTCCGGCGACAGGAAACGCGCGCTGCCGTCAACGTGCGAACGAAACTCGACGCCTTCCTCTCTCAACTTCCTGAGCGCGCCGAGACTCCACACCTGAAAGCCGCCCGAATCCGTCAACAGGGCGCGCTCCCAACTCGTGAAGCGGTGCAGCCCGCCGCACGCGCGGATCACTTCCGCGCCTGGTCGCAGCCACAGGTGATAGGTGTTGCCGAGGATGATGCGCGCGTCGAGTTCCGGCGACTCCAAAGACTCGAAGCGCATCCCCTTCACCGTCCCCGCTGTGCCGACGGGCATGAAGACGGGCGTCTCGACGAGCGCGCGTCTGGTCTGCAACAGCCCCGCCCGCGCCTCGCCCTCGCGCGCGACCACTTGCCAGTTGAGCGCGTTTTTACCCATCGCCATTTCGCCAGCACTCATCGCGCACGCACAAATTGAACTTATTGTTGTGAGCCGGAGCCGCCGGGCTGCTGGCTGCCCATCCCCGCTTCATCGCTCGGCTTCTCGCTGCCCATGCCTTCCTTGCCAGACCTTCCCGCGCCCATGTTGCCGCCGCTCTCCCCGTGGCCGCTCCCCTGCTCGTTGCCCTGATGGCTTCCGGCAGTTCCCTCCTGCCTCTTTTTCTCCTGCGCCTTGTCTTTCTGATCCGCCATGTTGTTCGTCTCCTTATGACTTTCTTACTAACGTCAGATACTACACGCTATTTAGACCGCCCGCCTTTGCCGCGCCCGCCGCCCTTTTCGCGCTTGTGGCGTTCGACGAGGCACGGGCGGCGTGAAGATCTAAAGTTGCCGTAGGAAATCTTCTATCTCGATGCCCGCATCGCGGAGCGCGCCTTTGAGGGTGTAGCGGTCAACTTCGTCGTGGAAGGGAAAAACGATTGTTCTGCCGTCGGCGTGCTTTAGTTTGACATGACTTCCCTTGCGATGGACTTCGAAGAAGCCCAGTCGCTCCAAGGCTTTTAATACTTCTCGCCCTGACAGTAATGGCAGCTTCACACCGTCAACTCGACGACTTCTCGATTCTCAAGTTCTTCCGGCTCAGGTTCGAGATACAGGTCGATCGCCTCTTTGATGTTTCCCAGAGCTTCTTCTCTGGTCTTGCCTTGCGACCAACAGCTTTTCAGAGCCGGCACGTGCGCGACGAAGTAACCATCTTCGCCTTTTTCGACAACGACTTTTATCTGCATATCACCTCACACCGACCGAGCATGTTGCATTAAGAGATTATTAAGATTTTCCTCCGACGGTCAACCGGCATCCTACCGCTACTTCGACCGCCCGCCTTTACCGCGCCCGCCGCTCTTTTCGCGCTTGTGGCGTTCGACTAAGCGGAGGGGCGTGGCGAAGAAGTCGAACTCTTCGCGCAGGCGGTTTTGCAGGTAACGCTCGTAGGAGAAGTGGAGGCCGGAGTTTTTGCCGCTGAGGCCGCCCGCCGTGAAGACGATGAAGGTGGGCGGGCGCACGCCGACCTGCGTCACATATTGCACGCGCAGGCGCGAGCGGCCGCCCTTGACGGGCGCGACGGCCGAGGGCGCGCGCGGCGCGTCAATGGCGCGCTCGAAGAAGTCGTTGAGTTGCGAGGTGGAGACGCGGTTGTTGCGCGCCTTGTTCGCGCGGATGGCGAGCGGCAGGAGGCGTTCGACGCGCTGGCCGGTCAGGGCGGAGATCGTGACGACCGGCGCCCACTCCAGAAACTTCATCTTGTCGCGCAGGTTGCGCTCGAACTCGAAGGGCGTGCCCGTCTCCTTATTCAAGAGCGCGTCCCACTTGTTGACGGCGATGATGATCGAGCAGCCCGCTTCGAGCGCGTAGCCCGCAATGTGCGCGTCGAGCGCGGTCACGCCCTCGATGGCGTCAACGACGACGACCGCCACGTCCGCGCGTTCCAGACTGCGCCGCGCCATCACGACCGACAGCTTCTCGGCCATCTCGCCCGTCTTGCCCTTGCGCCTGATCCCCGCCGTGTCAATCAGACGAAACTGCTGCACGCGCTTCGGCGCGGACTCCGCCGATCTCAAATCGGAACTTGCGGACTCTGCTGATTTCAAATTTGAAGTTTCAGATTCCACATCTGAAATATCAGATTCGAGAGTTGGATTGCCGACGCCCGCATCTTCCGCCTTGCGTGCGTCCGTCGGTGGCATGTCGCCATCCACCAACATCGTCACGTCATCATCCGACGCCGACGCTTCGTCGTCCTCATCTTCGAGCGGCCATTCGAGGACGGTGTCAACGGCGTCGCGGGTCGTGCCCGCGAGGGGCGAGACGATGACGCGCTCCTCTCCGAGCAGGCGGTTGAGGAGCGACGACTTGCCGACGTTCGGCCGCCCGATGATGGCGAGGCGTATCTCGCGCGGCGCGTCCTTGTCCGCGTCCTCGAGCGGCGCAGCGGCGATGTCGAAACGCTCGACGAGCGCGTCCAAGAGATCACCCACGCCGTCGCCGTGTTCGGCCGCGAGCGGGTAGACGCCCTCGAAGCCGAAGCGGTAGAACTCGCCCGCGTCGGCCTCGAAGCGCACGGCGTCCGTCTTGTTGGCCGCGACGAGCACGGGCTTGCCCGTCGAGCGCAGGAGGCGCGCGAGTTCCTCGTCGAGCGGCGTCATCCCGGCGCGCGCGTCCACCACCCAGACGAGCGCCACGGCGTCTTGAATCGCCGTCTCGGCCTGCTTCAAAATGTTCAAGGGGATGATGGCCTCGTCGTCCGGCACGATGCCGCCCGTGTCCACCACCTTGAAGCGGCGTCCCGCCCACTCGGCCTCGCCGTAGATGCGGTCGCGCGTGATGCCCGGCTCGTCGCCGACGATGGAACGCCGCTCGCCGACCAGACGATTAAAGAGAGTTGACTTCCCCACGTTCGGCCGCCCGACGATGGTCACGAGCGGCAGAAAGGCTCGCGCCTTCGTTGTCCGCGCTTTCGCGTCGCTCCCGATACCTTCACTTGTACTCATAGCCATAGATGATGCGCTATACTTCCGCGCCGCGTCAAAGTCGCGCCCCGCGCGCCTCGGACGCGAATCGCCCGCGCGCGCTCTGTGGACGCCTCACGATGAAACTACCCGGCAGCATTCTACGCATCTTTCAACAGACCGGCGCGGACGCGCCCGGCGACAACTTCGCGCCCGCGCACGACGAGAAACTTGCGCCCACACACGACGATGAACCCACGCCCGCACGCGACGAAGAACCCGCGCATACTGTCGCCCCGCACGTCGCGCTCGGACGGCGCGGCGAAGCTCTGGCCGCCGCGTTTCTCGAACGCGCGGGCTACGCGCTCGTCGCGGCAAACTTCGAGTTGCCGGTGGGGAGAAATTTGCGCGGGGCAGTCGTCAACGCGGAGATCGATCTCGTCGCCTACGAGGGCGACGTGCTCTGTTTCGTCGAAGTCAAAACGCGCGCCTCCGATTGGTTCGCCGCGCCCGAACAGAACGTTGACCGTCGCAAGCAGAGACAGATCACGCGCGCCGCGCGCGTCTACCGGCGCACCTTCGGACTTAACGGCGCGCCCTACCGTTACGACGTGGTGAGCGTCATCCTCCCGCATGCGACCGCAGACGATCCGCTGCCCAACCCGCGCATCGAACTCCTGCGCAACTTCTGGACGGACGCCAAGTTTCGCAAGCGTCTCTGGTCGGACGCGGGCGCGGAATGATTCGCGCGAGGTGATTCGCGCGAGACTGTATGAGAAAGTCCCGTCAGGGACATTTGGAGTCGCAAGCCGTTAACATTCTGTGTCCCAATCTACCGGGCTTTGTTTTAGAATGTCCGGCGCGTCCGTAACGGCGGGTGATCGCCGCACGAGCAAGCGACCTGTCAGCCAGCACGAATCTCAGCGGAGAAGTTAATGCCCCCCAGTGTCGAACAAACAGGCGACCCGAAGCCTGCGCCCACAACCACAACAACGCACGCCGCCACCGCAAACTCCGATTACAAGTATTGGGCGTTCATCAGCTACAGCCACAGCGACGAGAGTTGGGCGCAGTGGTTGCACAAAGAGTTGGAGACTTACCGCGTGCCGCGTCGCCTCGTCGGGCGCAAGAACGCGTTCGGCGCAGTGCCGCGACGCATCTTCCCTGTCTTCCGCGACCGCGAAGAGTTGCCGGGCGCGTTCGACCTCGGCAGCAATTTGACGGACGCCCTGCGCCTGTCGCGCAACTTGATCGTGATCTGCTCGCCGCGCTCGGCCTCGTCGCACTGGGTCAACGAAGAGATCAAACTCTACAAGTCTATGGGGCGCGAGGATCGCGTGTTGTGCCTCATCGTGGACGGCGAGCCGAACGCGACCGACCGCCCCGCGCTCGGCCTGCCGGAGTGCTTCCCGCCCGCGCTGCGTTTCCGCGTCGGCGCGGACGGCCAACTGACGGACGTGCGTACCGAACCCATCGCGGCCGACGCGCGCAAGGGCAAAGACGGGCGCGAGAACTCCAAGCTCAAACTGCTGGCGGGCGTGCTCGGCGTCGGCTTCGATGAGTTGAAGCAGCGCGAGCATCGTCGCGTGCGTCAACAACGCCTGCGACTCGCGGCGAGCGTCTTCGGGTCGCTCGTGCTGCTCGTCCTCGTCTACGTCGCGATGGCCGACAAGGGCTTCGCCGTGCCCGGCGGCGGCGCGGTGCGCGACTTCTTCGACCGCCACGACTCGTCCGTGCTCAGACCCGCCAGAGAGATGCCGGAGATCAGCCGCGCCGCCGTCACCTTGCGCCGTCGCTTGTTCGACGCGCTCGCCGCAGGCCGCACCACCGAAGGTGACCTCCGCTGGATCAAGGCGACGCTCAAACCGAGCGCGAAGTTGAACATCGAAACGTGGAGTCATTCGCAGTCGCTCTTCGCCATGTTCCGCATGCCCGAAGCGTCGCACGAAGAACTCCGCACGCTGCTGCCTTATCTGGAAATGCCCTTCGCGCCCGGCGTGGCCGTGGAGCGCGGCGGCGTGAAATACGGTTGGACTTCACATCAGGGCGACACAGACACGCTGGCCGAACCCGCGCTCTGGACGACCGCCGCGCTCGCCGCCGCGCTCGCACGCCCCGGCCTGCTCGACGCCGCCGAGCGCGAACGCATGCTCGCACACCTCGCCTACACGCAGGAGGTCTTGCGACTCTACCGACCGCGCGACAACGGCGGCTGGAACATGTTCCCGCGCCAGCAAGACCCCGACGCGGCCAACCCCTACACGACGACGCTCGCCCTGCTCACGCTGCTCGAAATGCGCCACGCGCAGTTGCCCTGGGAGGGCAGCGCAGGTCGCCGTGACGAGTTGTTGGAGCGCACCGCGCAATGGTTGGTTGACGACTTCGACGAGACGACCACGCCGCCCGGCTGGCACGGCACGGGCGAGGGCGCGTATGAGACGTTCGACGGGCTGACGTTGCAAATCTACGCGCTGCTGTTGCGCGCGCAGGAAGAGACGGGCTTTCAAGTGCCGCCCGCCATTCTGCAAAACATGCCGCGCCACCTCGCGCGCATGACCGAGCGCGACTTCACTTTCCCCATCGGCCGCGCGGAGTTTTCCGCCATCTGCATTGACCACGAGCGGCGCGAGTACACGGGCAAAGAGGGCGTCGGCTTCCTCTGGCATCCGTGGGCGATTGAGGGAGCAGAGCGTTGGCTGCGCTGGTCTGAACAGAACGCGGCCGCGCCGGAAGAACGCGTCCGCATCCGCCGCGCGCTCGGCTACATGGTCGTTGATCTCGGCGATGAGGCCGTGCGGCGCGCGACCGCCGACTGGACTTTCATCCCGGCCGAGACGCTCCACGGGTTGACGGCCGTCAAGCCGCTGTAAAACGCGCGCACACGCCGCCCGCGTGAAGTCGTCACACCGGAACGTTTGTGAGTAACGTTTGAAGGAGAAGTTTGTGGACTACAAACCACGCCCCATTGACACGTCCAAGATCACGCTCTCGGAAGACGTGCTCGAACTGACCGAACTGCTGGCGAAGAACACGCACGAGATCTGGGCGCGGCAACGCCTCGCCGAGCGTTGGCGCTACGGCACGCAGCGCGATGACGAACGCCTCGAACACCCCGGCCTCGTCGCCTACGAAGAGTTGCCCGAAGTCGAGAAGCAGTACGACCGCAACACCGCGCTCGAAACGCTCAAGACCATCATCAAGCTCGGCTACACCATCGAGCCGCCACGCCGCCGCGAACACGCGAACGCCGTCGCGAGTGATGTGAACGCGGTCTCGGAAAGCCTCAAACAACCCGGCGCGCTCGCCCTCGGCGACCTGCTCGCCATCTGGCAAGCGCACGACCCTTCGCGCTGGGCGAGCAGCCCGGAAGTCTATCGCCTGCTCGGCGCGCGCCTGTTGAAGCTCGGCGAGTTACTCCTCGCCTACGATGTGGTGTCCGAAGGATTGAACCCGTGGCCGGATGATCTGCGCCTGCGTCAACTACAGGCACTCGCCCTCACGCGTCTCGGCGCGACCGAACGCGCCAACACCTTGCTCCGCACGCTCTACGACGAAGAGCAGCGCGACGAAGAGACCGTCGGCATGCTCGCGCGCACGCACAAAGACCTCTGGCAACAGGAGGGCGACCCGGCGGAGCGCGAGCGGCAGTTGCAGCAGTCGTACAAGTTTTACGAAGAGGCTTATCGCTTGAGCGGCGGCTACTGGACGGGCATCAACGCCGCCACGCTCGCACTGCTGTCGGGGCGGCGCGACGACGCGCGCGCGCTGGCCGCGGAGGTGCGCGAGTTGTGTCTCGCGGAGTTGCGGCGCGTCGTAGAGACGGGCGGTGATCGTTACTGGGTGCTGGCGACGCTCGGCGAGGCCGCGCTCGTCTCGGAGGACTGGGACGAGGCCGCGCGCCGCTACGAAGAGGCTTTGACGGACGGGCGCAGACAACTCGGCGAACTGACCTCCACGCGCCGCAACGCGCGACTCATCATCGCCTATCTCGGCGGCGACCCCGCGTTCGTCGAACGCCTCCTGCCCGTGCCGAAAGTCGTCGTCTTCGACGCGAGCGGCGCGACGCAAGCGGGCGAGACGGAGCGGCACACGCCCGCCGGGACGGAAGCCGCCACCACCGCGCGGCAAGTTATCTACGAGCGTCTGACGGAACTTGGCGCGGGCGTCGGCTACACGACCATGCCCACGCCTTACGACGCGCCGTTTCTCGAAGCGATGCTCGAAGCGGGCGGCGAGGCGCATGCCGTGCTGCCCTGCGGGGTGAATGAGTTGTTCAAGGATGACGACGGCAGCGACGACAGCGACGACGACCACGACGGCGACGACGAGACAGAGGCGGCGCGAGCGGCACGTTACAAATCACTCCTCGGCCGCGTCACCTCCTTTGTCGAAGCGTCTGAGCAGAACATGACCGTGGGCGGCATGTCCGACGAATACTCCCGCCTCTTGCTGCACGGCCTCGCCTTGATCCGCGCCAAGCAACTCGACACCGAACTCGTCCTGCTCAAGCCCACGGCGCGCGACGCCGAAGGGCGACCCGCCCCCGGCGCGTCGCCCGTTCAAGACGCTGACGCGTTGACTAAAGAGGCGGGCGCGTGGACGCGTGATAATGAAACGGACGCGTGGACGCGCGCGCGCGTCGAGTTGATCGATCTCGGCGGCATCTCCAGCCCGCGTGCCAGCGACTCGTCAACGGACGCGAGTCTCGCGCACGAAGTTACGGCGGACGCGGCGCGCGGCTTCAACGCGCGCATGGCCGCGCTGCTCTTTGCCGACGCGGTTCATTTCAGCAAGCTCACAGAGGCACAGATTCCAGTCTTCGTACAAGACTTTCTCGGCGCGGTCGGCTCGCTCGTCGCGCGCTTCCAACCCGCGCCGCTGCTCAAGAACACTTGGGGCGACGGCCTCTATCTCGTCTTCGCGGACGTGCAGGCCGCAGGGCGTTTCGCGCTCGACCTCAGCGACCTCTTGAACGCGACCGACTGGACAGAGCGCGGCCTGCCCGCCGACCTCAACCTACGCATCGCGCTCCACGCCGGGCCGGTCTACGGCTGCACCGACCCGGTCACGGAGAAAGACAATTTCATCGGCACGCACGTCAGCCGCGCCGCGCGCCTCGAACCGATCACGCCGCCCGGACAGGTCTACGCCAGCCAAGCCTTCGCCGCGCTCGCCGCCGCGCAGCACGTAGAGGGCTTCACCTGCGACTACGTGGGGCAGACGCCCCTCGCCAAGAAGTACGGCACGTTCCCCACCTACCACGTCCGGCGGCAACAGTCGGCCCGCGTTTGAGCGCGAGCCGCGCGAACGTCCGCCCGTCGGTGGTCGCATCAATTCGCAACGCGGGAATGTAATGACGGCGCGTTGTAATGTCATAACGACCAGTGGTTATGCCATGACGCCGGATCGTTATGGCATTACAACGCGCCGGAATAACGTAACGACCTGCCGTTAAGGCATTCCCACGCGTCGGAATGCCATTCCCACGCGTCGGAATAGCATAACCACGCGTCGGAATGGCATTCCCACTCGCCGTTATGTCATTTCCACGCGTGGGAATGCTATTCCGGTGGCTATCTCAGCTATCGCGTAAAGGCGGGCAAAGGCGATGCCGTCGAGATGAGGGCGACATCGGTCGAGCGTGCGCCTGTGCCTGCTCATTGCAGGCAGAGTTTACTCGCGGGTACGGAAGCTATTTTTTATCTTGGAGTTTTTCGAGCCGCTGTTTGAATGATGGCGGCCGATACGATGAGCCAAATGGGGCGTTGCTCATAATAGCATTCGTATGTTCTATGCGATTGGTGATGGGCGCATCTCTTTGATATGAAGGTTGCGGATTTACAGGAAGTTGTTGTGATCGGGTTGATCGGGTTGATCGGGTTGAGATGATTGATTTCGAGGAAGAGGATGAACTATCCATACTGTTATCAGAGTAATTATCTTCTCCATAATCATCATCATCGTCACCATCGAGATCATAAAATGCGGGGTCTACCTTACTCCCGGAGCGGACGAATCCCTGTTTGAAATCTTTTTTCTCAGCGGTATGCTTCAAGGTCTCATTTGCGAAAACCTCCGCTTCCTGCCAGTGCTTGCCCAGCGTAGCGTATCCTATTGCTCCATATATATCCGGCTTATAGCCTTTTTTCTCTTTGCCCAGATAACCTTCAAATTGCTCGACGAATGAAGTATCTACGTCCTTTCCATAGTGCTCCGCCAGTATAGGGATGTGCTTCCACGGTCTGGCTGAATCACACGACCAGAGATATATCGTTCCTTTGTAATTATCGGGGAGCACATGTTCAGCCAAATATTTTGCCAACTCGGCAAAACTATATTCTTTATAGTTCTCGGCCATAGCTGTCTCATGTGAATAGAAAGTAGTGCCGTTTCCATGTCCTACCAGAACAAGGGTTTCATCCACGCCTAATTTATGTTTTACCTGAGTTCCGATCTCCACCGGGCCGGGCGCGAGACCTTCTGTTCTATCTTTAGCAAAATCGATCAACTCTTGGTCTGCGTGGTCGAATGGAACGAGTATCAGGCGTTGTATCACACCTGTCCGGCGTTGCGCCGATGTGGTGTTGGCAACTCCGGCCGTATGAGCATGCTGCCGGGGCTTAAATGTTTGCGCCGCGCCTGCCGCTTTGGGCTGCATGATTCTATTTTGCTGTGGACGATATACGGCGGGAGCGACGGGCGCGCGCTTGGGCTGGTTTGAAGGCTGATTTAGAGGCGCAACTGCCGATTTTCGCTGCAACACTTGCGGAAGCGGTTGCGGGCGATAAACCGGAGGCGCAACCGGCGCACGACTTGAAGGCGAAGCCGACCTATCAACAGCATTCTTCTTGGTCTGTAGAACCTTCGGCAAAGGCTGTGGACGATATACCTTCGGGGCAACGGGCTGACCTTGCTTTGCTTGTGGTTGCGGGTTGTGAGCCGTCTTCAACTGCAACACCTTTGGTAGGGGCTGAGGACGATAAACCGGAGGCGCAACCGGCTTCGCCTGCCCGGCGGGCGACTGTTTCATCACGGCTTTGCGCTGCAAAACTTGCGGAGCGGGTTGGGGTCTGTAAACCGGAGGCGCGACGGGCTGCTTTCTCATTTGCTGAACCGTCGAGGAAGAGGTCTTAACTTGCGGGATACGGGATGGCTTACTCATTGGTTTATCCCTTACTTCAAGATTGCCTTTTAAAGAGAGTGCCGGATGTGTGAGGCTAACGCAGAGTGGCTCTCGTCAGCAGGAAAGCGATGCTTGAGACACCCGCACGATATTCCCGTTCCAAGGTGATGTCAATGGATTAGCGTCCGCCTTTAATCATCAAGCGTTCTCATCTCTCAATATCTCGTCCATGATTATTCCGGCTTGGCGCACGCCGACGATGGCGCGTACAAAAGCGAAACGGCGTGCCCTCTGTGGGGCACGCCGTTTCGCTGTGCCGTCTTGTTACGTTGACGGGCGCGCGTTTCGGACAAACTCGTGGCGGCATCGCGTGCGAGGCGACTTTTGCGTCCGTCACGCTTCGCGCGACCTTACTTGGCGGCGGCGGCTTTCTGTTCCTGCGTGCGCGGCGGCGCGTTCTTCACGTAGCGGTCGAACCAATCGAGCATTTCGTAGAGCACATGCTCGGTCGTCTCGCGCGCCGCGTAGCCGTGCGCTTCGAGCGGGAGCATGACGAGACGCACCGTGCCGCCCGTGCCGCGGATGGCCTGATACATGCGCTCGGACTGGATCGGGAACGTCCCCGTGTTGTTGTCGGCCTCGCCGTGGATCAACAGGAGCGGCTCTTTGATCTTCTGCGCGTTCATGAACGGCGACACCTTGATGTACATCTCCGGCGCTTCCCACAGAATGCGCCGCTCGCTCTGGAAGCCGAAGGGTGTGAGCGTGCGGTTGTACGCGCCGCTGCGGGCGACGCCCGCGCGGAACAGGTCGCTGTGCGCGAGCAAATTCGCCGTCATGAACGCGCCGTAAGAGTGGCCGCCGACGCCGACGCGCTCCGGGTCTGTCACGCCCATCTCCGCAGCCTTGTCAATCGCCGCCTTCGCGCTCGAAACGATCTGCTCGACGTAGGTGTTGTTGACCGTCTCCGGGTCGCCGACGACGGGCATCGTCGTGTTGTCGAGGACGGCGTAACCGGCGAGCAGGTAGAAGAGATGCGAAGGGCCGCCGATGGTCGTGAAGCGTTGCGTCGAGCCGGAGACTTGCCCGGCCGTGGCCGCGTCGTTGAACTCCAGAGGGTACGCCCAGACGACTGTCGGGAGGCGCGTGCCTTCCTTGTAGCCGGGCGGCAGGTAGAGCGTGAAAGAGAGTTGCACGCCGTCCGCGCGCTTGTAGGTGACGAGTTGCTTCTTGATGTCGCGCAGTTGCGGCGTCGGGTCTGGGAAGTTCGTCAAAGGCTGTGCGGCGGAAGCAAACGCGGCCTCGCCCGCCGCCACCGTCCCACCGATGCCCGAGCCGAGCATCCGCATGAAGAAATTCGACGGCTCGATCGGCGTCTCGCGGCGCGTGATGAAGTGCGACCCGTCCGATCTGATCAAGGCGACGACCGTTTCGTAGCTCTTGGGGTCGCTACGAAAGAGGCGCGTCGTTTTTTGGGTATTGACGTTGAAACGATCGAGGAACGGGCGGTCGCCTTCGGGCGATGACCCTGTGCCCGTGAGAAATATTTCGTCACAGGTTTCGCTCATGGCCGTGTCGCGGCAGCTTTGCATAATCGCGCGGTGGCCGTTCGGCAGCACGCGCGTCAAGGGCTGGCCGGGATCGTTGTAACGATCCTGCACGTTGCGATGCCAGACGACGCGCGGTGCGACGGACGGCTGATCCACGTTGACGAGTTGCGTGCGGGCGCGGCGCGTGTCGCGGTTGTAGTCGCTGATGAAGGCAAGGCCGCCGCGCTCGAACCACTGCATGCCCGCGTAGCGATCTTCGAGTTTCAACAACTCGACGGGCGCGCCCGTGAAAGGAGCTTTCAACATCAACACGCGGTCACGCTGCGCAACCTTCTTCTTCGGGTCGCCCTCGTCCAACGCTTCGACCCAAAGAAGCGTCGCCGGTTCGGTCGGCCGCCAACTGTGTGCGCGCGGCCCCGTCGGCACGCCGTCAATCGGCACTTGATCCTGCAAGGGCATGCTCACGAGTTTATGCACCAGCTTGCCGCGCGTGTCCCACACCTCCACGTCCTGCGGAAAATCGTTGGCCGGGTGGAGGAACGAGTAAGGACGTTTGAGTCGCGCGACGAGCAGGTGCTGGCCGTCGGGCGCGGGCGCGGCCTCTTCATAGATGGCGGGCTGGCCGACGTTCGTCACGCGGCCGCCCTGCGTGTCAACGAGCGCGAGTTGCGCCGTCGCGTAGTAGTCGAAGAGTTGCTCGTCGTAAGGCGTCCTGAGCAAGTCCTGATACGTGCGCACGGGGCCTGCGCGACCGGAACTCTCCTGTATGTTCGGCTCGCGCGGCACGTTCGAGGCGGGCGCAAGCGGCGCGCGCCCCGTAGGGACGAGTTGCGCGAGCAGCGTGCGGTTGTCCGGCATCCACTGGAGCGGCTCGCCGTAGGCCGCGTTGAGCACGATGCCCTTGATCTTAGACGCGCGCCCCGTCGCCACCTCGCCCACCCACAACTCGATGCCGTTCGCGATTGTGTTCGTAAACGCGAAACGCTTCCCGTCCGGCGACCACTGCGGGAAGCCGATGCGCGCGCCCGCAGGCAACTCGACCTTCGTCTCCCCGCCGTCCCCGATGCGCTTCAAAGAGAGCGCGACGAAGTAAGGCGCGAGGTGACGCCCGTTGGTGTTCGGGTTGATGCGATAGCCCGCGAGCCTCAGCATCGGCTGCGCCAGATCGCTGATGGGCGGGTAGCGCACGCCCGTCGCCAGCAACATCTGATCGCGCGCCGGGCTGATCGAGACCGACGGCGTGACGGGCGAGTTCAACACGTCGAGCACCGCCTGCGGCGGCTTCCGGTAGCCCTGCTGCGCGGCCGCCCCGCATGCGAGCAACAACAGCGCGACGAGCGACACAAACGTACGCCGCGGCGACGGCGACAAAAAATCTCTTGAAGACATGAGCGAAGACCTTTCTCCTGCAAAGGCGCGAGGGACGCGCGCGGGTTGAATCATTTGTGGCGTTGAATGGCGGCGAATTTGAGTTTACCGGGAGTTCGATTATGACGCTGACGTGGGGAAATTAACCGCGCGCGGGCGGTCTTGTCAAATTTCGTCCGGGGCGTCGCTTGACAAGCGGAGACTAATCGGTAAAATCTCTTTTCGCTGAGCGGGAGTAACTCAGTGGTAGAGTGCGACCTTGCCAAGGTCGAAGTCGCGAGTTCAAATCTCGTCTCCCGCTCCAAAATTTTAAGTGGCAAGCAGAAAGGCGAAAGGCGAAAGATTAACTTTCACCTTTCGCCTTTCGCCCATCACCTTCTTTCGCGGCGGCGTAGCCAAGTGGTAAGGCAGAGGTCTGCAAAACCTTTATTCATCGGTTCGATTCCGATCGCCGCCTTCAACAATTCTTTTCGCTCTACAATTTACAGCCACAAATAAAACCCTAACAGCATTCGTTTAAACAGGCTGTGGGGACTTTTGTGGGGGCTTAGTTAACGTGAGTTCGACATAAGCGAACTAGAAAACAAGTGCCGGAAGCTGTAACTGTTCTTTGACACGAATATTCAATGAAGGCTTCTTCTCCCGATACGTGTAAGCGATCAGCCCGGCCAGCACATT
>JAVEDE010000069.1 GCA_030841105.1 Pyrinomonadaceae bacterium | reverse complement strand
TCGGGAGAAACATCGGGGCGCAGGTCAACGCCGTGTCGAAGAGTGGCGGGAGCGCGCATCACGGCACGCTCTACGGTTTCTTGAACACCAGCCAACTCAACGCGCGCAATCCCTTCGACACCACGTTTGGTAACGCTCTCTCGCCTCTGCTTACGAGCAGTAAACAGCCTGTGTTGTTGGGGGTGACTGATCGCACGGGGAGAGTCATCTCGCTGCCTACCCCGTTGATGGTGCGCAACCAGAGCGGCGGCGAAGACTCTCTCGCGTTCGGTCAGGGCGGCTTCGTGCTCGGCGGGACGCTCATCCCACGGCGCGCTTTCTACTTCGTCTCCGCCGAAGGCCATGTGATCAACGCGACGCGCGAAGAAAGTTTCGCCGTTCCCACCGTCGAACAACGCGGCGCGTTCGGGACGGGCGCGAGCGGCATCTTCCGAGACCCCTTCGGCCGCCGCGCAGCCGGAGGAGGCGGACTGCTCGACCCGACAATCGGCTTCCCCACCACTACGGGCGGCGACGCGATCTTCAGCCTCTTCCCCTTCCCCAATAACCCCGGCGGCGTCTACGGCGCGAACACTCTCACGCAGACGCTCCCGGCCGACGGCGAGGGGAAAATTGCCTCCGGCAAGTTCGACGCGAACTTCAAGTGGCGCGGGCGCGAGCAGTCCGTCACTAATCGTTATAACTTCACCGACGACTGGCGCACCATCCCCGTCACAGGCGGCGCGATCTTCTCCTCTTTGCGCCCGCGCGTCCGCACGCAGAACAATTCGTTTTACTTGAACAGCGAACTGAGCGGCGCGAACTCGACGCGCCCGCTGTTCAATCAACTGCGACTCTCCTACGGTCGCACCCGCCTCAACTTTCAAGAAGTGCGCGACGAGACATTCATGCGCGCGGCGAGTTTGGTGGACGCGCCGTTCCTCTTGAACGCGCCGCTGGTTGAGAATCTCACGCTGCCCGACTTCTTGAGCAACGATAACGGCGAGTTCCAGATCAGGCCGAACACCGGCCCGGTCTTTTACTTCGCCAGACAGGGGCGCACGGCCGAAGATTTATTGGGGGTCGTCGGTCAGGTTAATATCGCGGGCTTTAGCCCCGTCGGCGTGGACGTGTTCAACTTCCCGCAGCGGCGCGTCAACAACACTTACCAAGTCGCCGATACGCTCACGCTGCGCGCCGCCTCGCACAGCTTCGCCTTCGGCTTCGACACACGTCGCACCGAACTCAACTCCGAACTCCCGCGCAACTCGCGCCCGCTCATCACGTTCGGCGGCGCGCCGCGTTTGACCTTCGACTTCGACGCGCAGAACCGGCGCTTCACCAATTTCGCGTTCACGGGCGAGTTCATCCGCCCCGAAACGCTCGCCGCCGCCAGCGCGCCGAGCGGCTTCTCGCAGACCTTAGCGTTGAACGGCGAATCGGCGATCAATTTGCGCTTCTATCAACTCAACTTCTACGGGCAGGATTCGTGGCGCGTGCGGCCGAACCTCTCCGTCTCCTACGGCCTGCGCTACGAGTACAACACGCCGCCGCGCGAAGTAAACCGCCGCATCGAAGAGACCTTCGACGATCCTGCGCTCGCACTCATCCCCGGCCTACAACAATTCATCGGCGGGCGCACGAGTATCTTCGAGGCGGATCGTAATAACTTCGCGCCGCGCGTGAGTGTCGCCTACGCGCCCAATTTGTTCGGGCGCGACCGCGGGCTGTCCGTCATCCGTGCGGGTTATGGTCTGTACTACGATCAGATACTCGGCGCGGTCGTCAGCCAATCGCGTAACGTCTACCCGTCCTATTTGACGGTTGATCTGGCGGCCGGTTTCAGTAACGCGGGCATCTTTGAAAGATTCCTCGGCATTCCCGACATGTGCCCGGAGCGGAACTGCCCGCTCGAATTTCGCAACCCGAACCGGATCACCATCAACTTCTCACCCATCGTGCAAAGCGGGACGCTGAACACGCTCGTCCCGAATTTTCCTTTCGCGCAACTCGTCAACGCGTTCAATCAGTTCGGCACGGGCGGCGGCCTCATCCCGGCCGTCAACGGCTTCGGCTTCACCATCCCGGAGCAGCGTTTGAAGACGCCACTGGCGCACCAGTACGTTTTGAGTTTCGAGCAACAACTGGGTCGCAACTTCGGCGTCTCGCTCGCTTACGTCGGCACGCAGGGGCGCAACCTCCTGCGGTTCACGACGCCGAACCTCGGACGCAACGCCTTCGTCGCGCCGCGCTTTTTCTCCGGCGGCACAATTAACCAGAACGGCTTCCCGGAGATCGAGTCGCCCGCGTTCTTCGGGTTCGTCCTCCCTCCCGGCACGCGCATCGCGGCCGACGGGAACGGGTTCACAGGGGGTCGTCCGGTCAGCGGGATCGGCGCGGTCAACCGCTTTGAGACGACGGCCAACTCGCTCTACGACTCTTTGCAGGTGCAGGCGCGCGGCCGCTTCCGCCGCACGCTGCAACTCAACGCGTCCTACACTTTCTCGAAGGCCGTGGACGACGTGTCGGACGTCTTCGATCTCGCGGGCGCGTCGGCCTTGCCGCAGAACAGTTTCGACTACGCGGCCGAGCGCGGGCGCGCGAACTTCGACGTGCCGCATCGTTTCACCTACCAAGCCATCTACGATCTCCCCGACTTCAAAAACCGCCACGCCGCCCTGCGCCTGCTCGCGGGCGGATTACAACTCGTGAGTCAGGGCAGCCACCGCTCCGGCCAGCCCTTCACCGTCAACTCTATTTTCGACGTGAACCTCGACGGCAACCTCACCGACCGTTTGAACTCCACCGCCGGACTCGAACGCACCGGTGACCGGCGACAACCGCTGCGCCTCTTGACGAACGACCCCGCCGCGTTGCTCGCGCCTATCGGGCAAGACGGACGGGTCGCGCGCAACACGTTCCGCGCGGGCAGCGTGCTCGAACTCGACGCGGCCGTCGTCAAGCGTCTACGCTTCGGCGAGAGCCAAACAATCACCGTGCGCGTGGACGTGTTCAACTTCATCAACCGCGCCAACTACGGCGTCCCCGTGCGCTACCTCGAAGCCCCCGGCTTCGGGCAGGCGACGAACACCGTCACGCCCGGCCGCCGCGTGCAGTTTGCGTTGAAGTATTCGTTCTAGTTTGTGGCCGGGATGTGCGGTTCTTAAGCTAAGCAACTCGCCGCATGAACTTCGCGCCGACGTGCCGAGCGCATCGCAGGCTCTACTGACTTGTCGCCTTAATGCGACGTGCGTTCGGCGGCTTCGTCGGCGGTCTGCCGTGCGGGGGCGGGGAGTTGTTCGTCGGGCGGGGGCGCGTGGCGCGCGAGCGACCACTTGAGCAGGGGCGGCGTGATGAGCGTCGTCACGATGACCATGATGACGACGGCGGCGAAGGTCGCGCTGCCGATGACGGGTTCGGGCACGCCCGACGCGTTCGGGAGCATGAGCGTCGCGCCGATGCCCGCGAAGATGAGGCCGACTTCGCCGCGCGGGATCATGCCGATGCCGACGGCGAGACGGTTGACGCCGCGATCCAAGACCGCGAGCGAGCAGATTTGTTTGCCGATGATCGCAACCAGCGTCAGCACGGCTGCGAAGCCGAGGATGTCGAGGCGGGCGAAGGCGCGCAGGTCAACTTTGAGTCCCATCAGGACGAAGAAGATGGGCACGAAGATGGTTGTCAGCGGCGTCAGCAGATCATGCAGGTCGTGTTTGGAGTGATTCGGGAGTCGCTCGAAGTGCGCTTCTTCCAGTAACAGCCCGGCGGCGAACGCGCCGACGATGGCGGCCAGACCGATCACGGCCGCCGCCCACGACAGCGCGAAGCAGAGCGCGACGGCGAGCGCGAGCAGCACGCCGCGCCCTTCGAGTTTGCCCGCCCCGCGAAACAGTTGCGGCACGACGAACTTGCCGACGACGAGCGCGCCCGCCAAAAAGCCGACGGCCTTGAGCGAGATGACGCCGACGTTCAGAAGCGACAGCGACGTGCCCGCCGCCGTCGCCTGAATCGCGCCCTGCACGACGGCGAGGATGATGAGGCCGAGCACGTCGTCAATCACCGCCGCGCCGAGCACGATGCGCGCGACGCGCGTGTTGAGTTTCCCCATGTCCTTGAGGACGCGCGCCGTGATGCCGACGCTCGTCGCGCAGAGTGTCGCGCCGATGAAGATGTGCGCGAGCGTGGCCTCGCCGGGGATGAAATAGGCGGCCACGCCCCAGCCTAGAAAGAACGGCGCGACGACGCCCGCCACCGCCACCGCCAGCGACGACCAGCCGACTTCGAGCATCTCGCCGAGGTTCGATTCCAGCCCCACCTCGAACAGCAAGAGGACGACGCCGATCTCCGCGAGCGCGCCCAACACTACGTCGGTCTTCAAAGGCTCGACGCCCGTGAATCCGAAGAGGACGAGGTTGCCGACGAGCATCCCGCCGATCAACTCGCCGAGCACGGCGGGCTGCTTGAGACGCTCGAACACTTCCCCGCCGAGTTTCGCGACGAGCAAGGCGAGAGCGACGCCGAGCAGCACGAGCGGGTTCAAACCGTGCCCCGCCGCGCCGCCCGCCGCTGTGCCGCCCGCCAACGCGCCGCTCGCCGCTTCGCCTTCGACGCCCGCACGCACGCACGTCGCCGCCGCGCACAGGAGACCGCCGAAGAGTATGAGTGGCCGTACAAGTTTCAATCGCATGTTTGGTCGTTCAGCCAGTCTGATCGTTTCGTCGGATCGTTTCGTCGGATTGATCACTTCGCCGCACGGCTGCGGCTTTCGCTTCGCACACAGACGAAGAGGGCTGAGCCTCTGCGCGTCTCAACCCGGACGCGCTCAACTCAACCCTCCCCGTTTACTTCCCGTCTACTTAACTCAACGCTTGTCGGCGTCCGTATCAACCGGCCTGTCGGGCGCGTCGGGCGGCGCGTCCGGGTCGCCCACGGCCTGACCGCGCGGCGAAGCGCCGTGCGCCGCGACTTCGTGCGCGAGGTGGCGTCCCATGACGGCGTGATGGCGGCTGTAGACGAAGTAGATGATGAGGCCGACAGCCAGCCAGCCGATCAGGCGTATCCAGTTCGCGGTCGGCAGCGAGAACATCAACAGGAGGCAGAACGCGATGCCGAGAATCGGGACGAGCGGAACCATCGGGCACTTGAAGGGGCGATGGGCGTCCGGGTTAGTCCTCCGCATGATGATCACCGCAGTGCAGACGACGACGAACGCAAACAGCGTCCCGATGTTGGTCATCTGAAGCAGTGCGCCGATGGGCAGCAAGCCCGTCATGATCGCCACGCCCGCGCCGATGAGGATGGTGGTCTTCCAGGGTGTCTTAAATTTTGGATGGATCGCGCCGAAGAAGCTGGGCGGAACCATTCCGTCGCGCGACATGGCGAGGAACACACGCGGCCCGCTCAGCATCATCACGAGCAGCACCGACGTAATACCCGCGACGCCCGCAATCGCAATGATCGCGTCAGCCCAGGCGAGTCCCACGCTGCTGAAGGCCATCGAAACGCCAGCCCCCGG
>JAVEDE010000018.1 GCA_030841105.1 Pyrinomonadaceae bacterium | reverse complement strand
ACGCGAGACACCGCCACATGGAAGTGCCGAAGAGGCTTCCATGTGGCGGTGTCTCGCGTCAACCATGTGCGTACGATCAACTCCTTGAGGATTGTCTCTTCGGGATCGAAGCGAACATCTGTTGGGGGGGCGGATAGGTTAATGCGGGTGACAATCTCGCGCCCGCGCGGCGTGAGTGTGATCCGGCGCGTGTTCGCCCCGGCCACTATCTCGACGGGGAATGAGTTCGGGAAGTGCGCGCCGCCGTCGCCTTCCTGCGTCTGCCGGAGCGTGAGCGTCAGCACGCCGCCGCGTGCCCTCGCCCCCTCGTCCCAACTCCAGGTGGCTTCGTAGCGTGGGTGGCCGCTCGCGTAAACCCAGCGCGCGAAGAACTCGCGCAAGGAGCGGCCGGAAGCGCGTTCGAGCGCGGCGCGCAAATCTTCGGTCGTGGCGTTGCGGTTGAGGTGCGCGCGATAGTAGGCGCGCACGCCGCGGAAGAAGGCCGCGTCGCCGAGTTCGGCGCGGAGCATGTGCAAGACCCACGCGCCCTTCTGGTAGTTGTTCGCGTTCAAGAGTTCGTTGAGGTCTTCCGTCTCGCGGTCGTAGATGGGCGCGCGGCGCGTCCCTTCGTACTTAAGATACTCCTCGCGCTTGCGCCGCATGTAATCGCGGAAGGCGTCGCGGCCTTCGGCGTGCTCGACGAAGAGACCCGCGTAGTAGGTGGCGAAGCCTTCGCTCAACCAGAGGTCAGCCCAAGTGGCGGGCGTCACGGCGTCGCCGAACCATTGGTGCGCCGTCTCGTGCGCGACGAGTTCGACGAGACCGCGGCGCACTCCGAAGCGCGCGCTCTGCGGCGCGTTCTCGCGCGGGTCGAACATCGTGCGCGCGTAGATGATCGCGCCGGAGTTTTCCATGCCGCCGAAGCGCGTCGCGCCGACGATGTGCGCGAGTTTCGCGTAAGGGAACGGCGCGACGGTCTGGCTGAAATATTTGAGCGAAGGAATGGCCGCGCCGAAACCCTGTATCGCAAACTTCTGATCGGACGGCGGCACGTAGTACGAGACGGGCGCGTGCGCGGCGGGGAGCATGACCCCGGGCGTGATGCCGGCGAACTCGCCGACCGCGACGACCATGCAATAGGGCGGCATCGGCGCGGCCTCGCTGTAAGTCCACGTCACGTGCGCGCCTGAGCGGGTCGGGCTGCGCGCGGCGAGACGCCCGTTGGCGACGACGGTCGCGCGCGCGGGCACGGTGACGTTGAAGTTGACGGTGGCTTTCGCCGACGGGTGATCGAGCGTGGGTATCCAGTGGTGCACGCGGTTCGGCCAGTTGTCGCCCGTGGCCGACGCGTGGCCGTCCTTGTCGTTCGTCAAAATCAAACCGTCGGTTGGTCGGCCGTGATAGACGACCGTCAACTGCAAACGCTCGCCGCGACGCGCGGGGCGTGCGAGATAGACGTTGAGCCGCTCGCCCTGCCGTTCGTAACGCGCCGGACGGCCGCCGACGCTCACGCCGTCAATCGAGAGCGCGCCGAAGTCGAGGTCAATGACGGCGAGCCGTTCGCGCAGGACGAGCGCATCCAGACGCGTCTCGGCGCGCGTCAGTTCGCTGAGTTCGTCGTTGAAGACGAGCGTCACGTCGTAGTGGAGCGGACGCCAGTTTTCGACGATGCGCTCGCGGCGTTCGGCGAGGGCGACGGAACAGAGCGCGAGCAGGACGAGCAGCAGCAGGGCGGGGAAGCGTTGACGGCGGAACGCGCGTCGCGCGGGCGCGGTAGTCGTGGGTTGAAGATTCATCGTCTTGAGTCTCTCGTCGGCAACAGTTCAGCGCAGACCGAGCATGAGGAGGGCGGAGCGGTCGAAGGGTTCGCCGCCCGCAGCGCTCCACGCGCGATAGGCTGCGAGTTCGTCTTCCGTCACGGGGCGGTTGCAGAGGCGCGCGGCGGGCGTCTTGCCGAACGCGTAATCGGTGAGCGGCAGGTGCGCCGCGCGGACGCCGAGTGGCGTGCCGTTGAGCAGCGCGGCTTCGGCCGTCTCAACGTCTGGAAAAAAGTCTTCGTAGGCGAGCAGATGCCAGACAATCTGCCCGTCGCGTTCCTCTACGGCGAGGACGCGCAGCAGCCCGAAGCCGCTCTCAAGTTGGAAGATGAGATCATCGCCCGGCGCGAAAGGCAAAGCCATCACAGTGTACCCGCCATCGTTAAAGTTGCCTTAGCTTAACACAGAGGGGAAAGGGAAAAGGGTAAGGGGAAAAGGATCAGGGCAAAGGGTAAGGGGGAAGGGGGAAAGGTAAAGAAGAACCTCGCGCACCGTTATCTATCTTTACCCTGATCCTTTCCCCCTTCCCCCTTCCCCTTTACCCTTTGCTTTGTATCTTCCGCGCGGCGCGGTTAGTATGTGTGCCATCCGGCAACATTCGGGGCGACGGCGGGGAAGGCATGAGCGAGGCTGACGAGAGGCGCGATTACTACACGGTGCTCGGCGCGGCACGCGATGCGCCGCGCGACGAGATCGAGCGACGTTACAAGCGTCTGGCCGTCGCGCACCACCCCGACCGCGGCGGCGACGAAGAAGAGATGAAGGCGATCAACGAGGCGTGGGGCGTGCTCAAAGACGCCGCCGCGCGCGAGGCTTACGACGACGCCACGCGCGCGACCGGCGACGAGACGTATGAGACCTACGACGAGACGTATGAGACTGATGACAACGACCCGGACGAGACCCTCTATGCGCCGCGCCGACGCGCCTACGCCGCGCCGCCCGACTTCATCCCTTCGACTTCCGCAGGGGCGCAGGCCGACGCCATCGGCGGGCGTCTGGCGGGCGCGTTGTTGAGTCTGTTCGCGGGCGTGGTGCTGATCTTTCTGGTGCGCTTTCACTACGTCGTGTTTTTGTGGCCGCTCGCGCTGCTCGGTCTGTCTTTGCTCCTCTTCGGCGTGTGGATGGCGCACGCCGCGCTCGCCTACGCGCGCGAAGGTTACTCGCCCAAGCACCTCGCGCGGCGGCTCGCGTGGGCGCAGGAGACGCTCTTCTGGGCGACGGTGGCGGGCGGTGGCTACACGCTCTACGTCTTGCTCACGGCGATTTAGAAGATGACGAAACTAACGGGACTCGATCTGTTGTTCCTCGAAGTCAACAGCCTGCGCGACTCTGTGGAGTTCTACCGCGAGTGTCTGGGCTTCGAGTTGCACACGTTACAGGAGGAGGCCGAGCCGCCGATGGCGACGCTGCGCGCCGGTCGCCTGCGCGTCATGCTGGCCGAGCAACTGTTGACGATGGCGCGGCGCGGGCGCGGCGTCCACCTGTTCTTCGGCGTCACGGACGTTGACGAGTACTACCGAGACTTGCAGGCGCGCGGACTCGTACTCGTCGCGCCGAGCGATGAAGGTTGGGGCGGCCGCTTCGTCACCCTCGAAGACCCGGATCACTATCGCCTCTTCTTCGTCACATGGGAAGGAGAAGAAAAGTGACGAGTGACGAGTGACGAGCGACAAGAAAGAGCCGTGAATCGTGAATAGAGGAAAGCAGGTTTTATATTTTCACGATTGACGATTCACGATTTACACGCCTTCTATTGTCACTCGTCACCTGTCACTCGTCACTTCACCCTTTTGGATAATCGCAGAGACGCCGAGCGCGTCAAGACCGCCCTACGGTGTCATTGGGGGTTGAGCGAAGACAGCCCCCGCAACGGGAACATGACTAGCCTCAGCCACGGCGGCTGTTTCGTGCAAACCACCGCCAACGCCGCCGAGGAGCAACTCATCTACCTCAGTTGCTGGCTGCCGAGCCAACGCTGGCTCGCGCTGCGCGGTCGCGTCACCTACCACCTCTCAAAAGTCGGCTTCGGCCTCACCTTCACAGACCTCACGGCCGAGCAACAGGAGATGATCGCCCTTCTCATCGAATACCACCGCGAAGAACAGTAACGCCGAAGGCCGTCACTCCGTTACGTCTCACGGTAACGCCATTACGCCGCGTGGTTATGCCATTACCGCGACTCGTAAAGGCATTACATCGAGGCGGAATGCCTTTACCACGCGACGTAATGCCATAACGGTAAGGCGTAATAACATTCCGCCGTGACGTAAAAGGATTCCGTCCCGACGTAAAGGCATTCCGCCGCGACGTAAAAGGATTCCGGTGCGTTGTAATGCCATTCCGGCGCGACGTAAAGGCATTACGTCACGTCGTCATCACATTCACACTGGTGAGAAAGCGATTCCGGCGCGGGAAAATGGCATTTCCTGCGCCGGAATCGCTTTTCGTGGACGAAGTTAGTTACGGCCGACATGTGCGCGCACGTCGGCCGTAACAGGAGCAGGCCATATGGTAAGGGGAAAGGAGAACACCCCTTTACCCCATGCCTGCAAGCTCGTGTGTGTCTGGTCTGTGAACTCGCGCGCGAGTCCTACTTGGTTTCGGAGAGGGCGGCGATGTAGCAGCCGTGCGCCGTCGCCGTGAGCGGGTCTTTCGCCATCCGCACGTCGGAGATTTCGATGGGGAACTCGCCGCCCGCGCGCAGCATGCTCTCGAACTTGTGTAGGAAGCCCGCCGGTTTCGCCGTGCCGCCCGCAAGCACGATGGGCATCGGCCGATCAATCTTCGGCAATTGGCTCGACGCGCGGAACTCCGCGCGCAGACGCTCGATGAGCGACTGCATCATGTCCTCGTAGTAGATGTGCAGCGCGCGTTCGAGGTCGGTCTTCGGCTGGCGCGACAGGTCGAGGCTCTCCTCTTTCTCGATCCGCACCTTGGTCGTGTTGGCCTCGCCCAAAACTTCCGTCACGTTGCGGTCAATGTAGTCGCCGCCCTTCGGGATGCTGAACGTGATCATCGGCATGGACATGAACGAGACCGAGACATTGCACATGCCGCCGCCGAAGCTGATGCCGATGCCCGTGAAATTTTCCTCCTGCAACTCGGAGAAGACCACCGCCTGACCCTCGTTGATCGAGCGCGCGTTGTAGCCGAGCGTCTGGAGGAAGTTGCGCAGCATCGCTTCGTGATAGACGAGTTTGCCGTTGACGCCTTCGCCCTTGCCCGGCACGCTGAAATAGAGCATCTCTTTGCCGCGACCGCGCGGCACGAGCCGCTGGATGATGAGTTGCATGATGTGGTTGCTCATCTCTTCCTGCGCGTTCAAGAGGCCGTCGCGCATCGGGCGGCGCGCGTCAACGTTGAGGAAGCTGGCGAAGAAGTTCGAGTCGTTGCCGTAGACGTAGAGGTTCTTGCAGTTGCGCTCGTAGACCATGTTCTTGTGCTTGAGCACGTTCTCGGCCATCTCGGAACTGGGGACGGCGACGAATGCATTCAACTGCGAGCGCGCGTCTCTCTGCGAAGAGCCGTCGGCCATCACGATGCGGCTCGTGCCGATGTCGAGGCCGACCGCGCCGGTCTTCACGTTGGACGCTTCGTTCTTCGAGCCTTCGGGCTTGTTCGACATGACCTGATTTTTCTCTTCCAACATTGTCGTTTCTCCTTTTGGTGATCGAGACTCGCGCGCGTGCGGCGTGTCCCTTGTGGTTTCCGGCGCGAACGAGTCGCGTGCGGTCGGGCGCAGATTTAAAACAGCGTGTGGTGGTTTTAGCGACCCTCCGGTCGTTTAAGTTTGCCGCGCGTTCAGGCGCGACGCGGTCGGGGCGTTCGAGTCGTTTGTCTGACGACTCGTTTCAACTTCCGCGGGGTGCGAGGTGCGGAGTCTCAAAGTCAAATTCATCTCTTCCTGATAACGCTCGCGCATGCGTCGGCGCATCTCTTCGGGCGTCACCTTCGATTCTTCGGCGCGACGGCGAAACTCTTCCTCGGCGAGTTTCACGCCCGCCCACACGTCGCCGCCGAGCTTCTCCATGATCTCCTCGTCGTAGGTGAAGCCGAACTCGCTGACGCTGGCGGGCGCGACCTTGTACTTGTCCGACAGGCCGAACGCCTCGAAGGGGAAGTTGCGCGCCCAGTCGTGGTGGTAGCAGATGAGCATGTTCGAGGGGTTGACGGAGACGAGGCCGTGCGTCACGCAGTCGGCGTCGCTGATCTGGTAGCGGCTGCGCAAGACTTGCGTCAGCAGTCGCCCGGCGACGAGTTGGGCTTCGGTCAACTGCTCGTCGAGCGAGTCGGAGTTGCTGTTCGTCTCGAAGCAGACGCCGAGAAAACTCTCGTTGAGGCCGACGTAGACGCCCGCCGCGTCAGACCACACGGAGTTGCCCGCGTGATGCGCCGCGTCCGTGTCGCGCACGACGCGGTACACCTGCCCGAAACGATCTATCAGGTAGTTGTAGGACTTGTTCTTCCTGACGTATTCGAGCAGGCCGCGCGTGTGCCCTTCGATGGACGCGTTGTTGTCGGACGTGAAGGGCAGCATGTCACTCTCGGAGGTGTGATAGACGATGCCGACCGGCTCGCGCCGCACGTCTTGCGCCGCGCCGCCCGTCTTGACCAGCCCGCCCTGATTGCGCGGCAGGACGTAATAACCGCGCGTGTGGTTCTCCGTCTCGTAGTCCGTCAGGATGCGCGCGCCGTTGCTGTAGCGTTCGTAGTTGCCCTGTTGCTCTACGAGCCACACTTTCTCCGGGTGATAGTCGGGCAGGTGCTTGACGCTCGACTCGGCGACGGCGGCGTTCTGATTGGACGCGCTATTGGTTAGGCGGCGTTCGGTCTGGCGACGCGACGCGAGGTAAGAGTTGAGGCGGCGCGCAGACCACACGGCCGTATACCCGAAGCCAAGCAGCGCGACGATACACGTCGCAACCGCCGCGCCGTACAACAGGCGGCGCATCTCGTAACAGCGGAACAAGAGGCGCGTGGTGAAACTCGCCTTGCTGCGTTGCAACAAAGTGCGCCGCTCGCTCGACGCGGACGGGAGCAAGTTTTGCAACTCGCGGCAGATGTGGCGATGCAGCCAGAGATCTAAGAGGCGGTCGTAAAAACCCGTGCTCTTGATGCGATCGTAGAGGCCGAGCTTTTTGATGAACGAGTGACTTTCGAGCGCGTGGTCGAGCTTCTCCTTGCAGGCGATCTGGTGCGCGAGCGTGTTGTTGAGGAAGCGCAGGCGTTGTTCGGGGCGGTCGAAGAAACGCGCGTATCGCTCGACCGTCTTCGAGTAGAAGAGCGTCGCCTCGGCGGTCGTCAACTGGCTGAGCGAAGGAATGTGGGGCTTGGTAGCGAACATCGTCGTGTATGACCCTTCGCAGACTCGTCGCGGAAAATCGTTACTCTTGGTCGCGGAACATTGTTACTCTTGAACGTCGGTCGTGATGAAACTCGACACGATGCCCTTGTCAAGCAGTTGCTTGCCGTAGCGTTCCGCCTCGTCGCGGCTGACGAAGCGACCGCTTTGCACGCGATACCAAGTGCCGCGCTTCGGAATCTCCACCTCTACGCTGCGCGCCTCGAACCCGGCCGACTTCAAATTAGCGACCCGCGCCTCGGCCTCCGCCGCCGCGTTGTAAGAGCCGACCTGAATCGTGACCTTCCCCTCTTTCGCATCACTAGCCGCGTTCGACGCCGTAGACGTCGCAGTCGCCTGTTTCTCTTCGACCGTGGGCTTCGCCTCGACCGGCGCGACGCTCGGCGCGGCGACGGGAGGCATAGCCTCTTTCGCATCGGTCGCGATGAACGCGACGCCGGAGTCGTTCGGCGTTTGGCCGACCTGAGTGTTGACCGGAGACTGTGCGGTCGAGGTCTGGACGGTGACGCGATTGGCCGACTGATTGGTCGCGTGATTATTGGCAGCGGCGATCAGTGTGGCCGTATCGCCCGCCTGTTCCGCAGGCTTGATGAGCCAGTTGCAGAACACGATGAAGGAGATGAAGCTGAGTCCCGCCAGCAACAGCCAGAGGGGTGAGACTCGCATCAGGCGCACGCCCATGCCGTAAGCGTCCGCGGGCGGGCGGCTGACTTTGCCCGCGCCGTTTGATTTGTACGACTGTCCCACGGCCGCCGCTGCGGCCTGCCGATCACTACTCGCCGTTTCATGTATGCGCGTTTCGACACCCTGCGGCGCGAGTTCCTGAGAGAGTGCCTGCGGCGTGGCCTGCGCCGTTTCGACGACCGCCTCCGACATCAAATCCGGCGACGACGTGGAGAATTCATCCAAGGCGACAGGCGATGCCTCAATGACGTGCGACGACTCGACTTCGGGGAAGGCTTCAAAAGGATTCTCGTGCGGCGTCTCCGTCGTGGACACTAACTCCGTCCCGGTCGCCGTCGCGTTGCCTTCGGCGTAAAGTTCGATCCCGTTGCTATCGCTCGTCGCCCCGGCGTGGATGGTCTGCGGCAGAAGGGCTTGAATCTCGCCGTCTACGACAACGGCGTCGAAGGTGGTCGCGCAACGGACGCAGGCAACGCGCGTCTTCGCGCCCGTGGGGGCGACATCAACCTGTCCCTTCAATTCGCACTTGGGGCAAACAATTCTCATAGACTCACTCCCGGTCATGATGTTCAGCTTCCACAAACATCAAACGGCTCTCGCCATCAACGGATCGAACTTGAAGCTGTCACGAATTTGGCAATTGACCTGCGAGCAACGCAAGGGTTGACGACGACTGTGGTCGCAATTTAGGTGGGCGGTTGGCAAACACGCGGGCAGGCTTAATATCCGCGCGGGAAGATAGTAAAACATCAACAATGTTAAAGCAAGTAAAAACTAAAAAAGCAATGATGTTGACTGCCTTGAGTTAAATCGTCTGATATCAGTCCTTTAGCATGTAAACCGGATGTTTAATGAACCGTGTCCACAGGATAAAAGACAAATTTTTTACCCTAGAGAGTCAAAAATCCGGTCAAGTTGGCGACTATGTGAGGCTTTCTGACCGGGCAGTCTGACCGATTTGACGTAACTTTTGAGACTCGCTTTGAGCAAAGTCACGAGAAAGCGGGGATTTTGCGAGGGGCGGCAGTTGGCATAAAGTTTGTACGCAAGGTGGTTGCCTTCCAGTTGGTCGGACAGGCGAGACCTTATTCAAATTCACTTCGATAGCCCCTCGTTTCCTGTCACATGATCGCTGCACACAAACAGAACTTACCTACTCCTCTGAAATGGTTGGGCATCGCTTCGGGGGGCGGTGCGCTCATCATCTCTGTATCCAGACTTTCAGTCGGGCAGATAGATGTCCCTTTTTTGCTGCTGGCTCTGGTCGCAATTAACATCGGGACGCGCATCACGATCAAAATCCCACACGTGCGCGGGCAGGTCTCGCTGTCGGACACCTTCGTCTTTCTGGCGATGCTGTTGTTCGCCGGGGAGGGGTCGGTGATTCTGGCCGCCGTGGCGGCGCTTTGCGCCTCTCTACGCTTCAGCCGGGAACGCTCCACGCTCCTCTTCAACTCCGCCATCGCCGCCGCCTCAACCTTCGTCGTCCTCTCGCTCCTGCGTTACAAATTCGGGGCGGTCACAGCCCTCTCTCACGACACCCACTCATCCACACTCATTCTGGCCGTCGGGTTGATCGCGCTCGTGCAGTCCTTCATCCACTCCGGCATCGTCGCCTTAAGCGAAGACGAAGAGACGGCCGCGCCGGTCTGGCGACGCTGGGGCAAAAATTTCTTCTGGACGGGGTTGACTTACTTCACGGTCGCGGCTTCCGCCGCCGTCATCGCCAAACTCGTCGGCGTCGCGGGCTTCCTGCCTTCAATCGCCGCGACGACCGTGCTCGCCATCGCCCACTTCGTCTACGGCATGTATCTGAAAGACATCTACGCGTCGGTCACGCAGGCGCGACAGATGGAACAGCAGGTAGCGACGTTGCAGGAGAGCGAAGAACTCTTCCGCAGCGCGTTCGACTTCGCGGCCATCGGCATGGCGCTCGTCTCGACGAAGGGGCGTTGGCTGCAAGTGAATCGCTCGCTCTGTGACATCCTCGGCTACACGGAAGAAGAACTGCTCGCGACCAACTTTCAGCAGTTCACGCACCCGGACGATCTGGGCACGGCACTCAGCCAGATCAAGCAGTTGCTCAAGGGCAAAATTCCGTCTCACCAGATGGAGAAGCGTTACCTGCACAAGCAGGGGCACGCGGTGTGGGTGCTGTGGAGCGTCTCGAGGGTGCGCGAGACCCACACGGGGATGGTTCATCTCATCTTCCAGATTCAGGACATCA
This sequence comes from Pyrinomonadaceae bacterium, assembly GCA_030841105.1. GTDB lineage: Bacteria > Acidobacteriota > Blastocatellia > Pyrinomonadales > Pyrinomonadaceae > JAIVJZ01. The sequence goes on along the minus strand of JAVEDE010000018.1, from coordinate 38,281 downwards.
CGGATCGCAAGCGCGCCGAGGAACGCCTGCTCCACGACGCCTTCCACGACGCGCTGACCGGGCTGCCGAACCGCACGCTCTTCGTAGACCACCTCAAACTCGCCATCGCGCGCATGCAGCGCAACCCCGAACAAATTTTCGCGGTGCTGTTCCTAGATCTCGACCGTTTCAAGATCATCAACGACTCGCTCGGCCACATGATCGGCGACCAACTGCTCGTCGGCATCGCGCGTCGCCTTGAGACCTGCCTGCGACCGGGCGACACGGTGGCGCGCGTCGGCGGCGACGAGTTCACCATCCTGCTCGAAGATATGCAGGAGGAGACCGAAGCCATCTCCATCGCCGAGCGCATCCAGAAAGAGATTTCCGTGCCGTTCAACCTGAGCGGGCGCGAGGTGTTCACCACCGTCAGCATCGGCATCGCGCCGAGTTCGCTCGAATACGTGCAGTCGGACGACATCCTGCGCGACGCGGACACGGCGATGTACCGCGCGAAGACGCTCGGCAAGGCGCGCCACGAAGTGTTCGACAAGGCGATGCACGCCGTGGCAATGAACCTCTTGCAGATGGAGACGGACTTGCGCCGCGCGCTCGAACGCCAAGAGTTCTTTATCCAGTATCAGCCCATCGTCGCGCTCGACAATTTCAACCTGCGCGGCTTCGAGGCGCTCGTGCGCTGGCAGCACCCGGAGCGCGGCCTGATCTCGCCGATGGACTTCATCCCGGTAGCCGAGGACACGGGGCAGATTCTCCCCATCGGCCAGTGGGCGTTGCAGGAGGCGTGCCGCCAGATGCGTCGCTGGCAGCGGCGTTTCCCGTCCGACCCGCCGCTCTTCATCAGCGTGAATTTGTCCAGCCGTCAGTTCACGCAGCCCAACCTGATCGAGCAGGTCAAGGAAATTCTGGACGAGACGAAACTCGACCCGCGCAGTCTGAAACTCGAAATCACGGAGTCGGTTGTCATGGAGAACATTGACACGGCGACCGAGATGCTCAAACAACTGCGCGCGCTCGGCGTTCAACTCAGCATTGACGACTTCGGCACTGGTTACTCGTCGCTTAGTTACCTACATCGTTTCCCGATTGATACTTTGAAGGTTGACCGCTCGTTCGTGATGCGGATGGTGGACAACAACGAGAACATCGAGATCGTCCGCACGATCCTGATGCTCGCGCAAAATTTGGGGATGGACGTGGTGGCCGAAGGCGTCGAGACGAAAGAGCAACTCGCGCTCCTGCGCAAACTCGGCTGCGAAAACGGGCAAGGCTATTTCTTCTCGCGCCCGGTAAGCGTCGGCGGCGCGGAGAAGATCATTTCCGACACATACTCGCACTCCGAATCATCGCCCGACGTGCAGCACAACGTTCGCGCGATCCGTCCGGCGATGGTGGCCTGAGAAATCGGAGTTTTAAGGAAGGGAATTATGGGAGCAGAACGCAGACAAGCAGATCGTGTTTACGTCCAACTCAACGCACGCTGGGAAGGGGTCTTGGCGCAGTGCGAAGGCCACGTAGTTGATCTCAGCGCGACGGGGTGTTTCGTCCTGACTTCGGATCGCGTCAAGCCGAAGGAACTGATCCGCGTTGAGATTCAACTGCCCACGGAGGGCTGGCTGTTTCTCTGGGGCGAAGTCGTCTATCGCATCGAAGAGATGGGCTTCGCGCTGCGCTTCACGGGCGTGAGCGACATGGAGCAGGCCATGCTCGACCTCCTGCTCGAATTCATGCGCGAAGAGACGGGCAACACGGCCGCGCCGGTGTTCACCGCAAACTGATGCGCGCATCGTAACGGCTTAGCCATAACTTCAAAAAGCCCGGCCGGCGACGAGTGAGTTCTCTTTTGTGAGACTCACGCAACGCCGGTCGGGCTTTTTCGCGCCCATTTCACGCGGCGAAAGGCGTGCGGGGCGGGCAGCGTTGACGCACGCCGAAATTCGTTATATCTGTAGCGTGAGAGCGAAAACGCGTGCAAAGAATTTAGAGATGCGCTACGTCGAGAACCCCCCGAACCCCTGGAACCTGACTCACGTCGAATGGATCGGCGAGCCGCCGGAGGCCGGGCTGGAAGTTTTTGAGGAAGAGGCCACGCGCTCCATCATCACGAAGAACGACAGCCCCGACGTCGGCTTCGACCACAGCGTCAACATCTACCGCGGCTGCACGCACGCCTGCACTTACTGTTTCTCGCGCCCCACGCACGAGTACCTAGGCTTCGGCGCGGGGACGGATTTCGAGCGCAAGCTCATCGTCAAAGTCCACGCGGCGGAACTGTTGCGCAAAGAGTTGATGCGACCTTCGTGGACGGGCGACGAACTCGTCTTCTCTTTCACCTCCGACCCTTACGTGCCGCTCGAAGCGCACTACAAGCTGACGCGAAAGTGTCTGGAAGTCTGCCTCGAATTTCGCAACCCGGTCTGCATCGTCACGAAGTCCGCGCTCATCCGGCGCGACCTCGACGTGCTCTCCGCGCTCGCGCGCGAGGCGGCCGCTTCCGTCTATTTCACGATTCCCTTCAACGACGCGGAGACGGCGCGTGCGCTCGAACCGTTCGCGCCCACGCCCGACGCGCGCTTCAAGGCGATGGCCGAACTCGCCGCCGCGGGCATCCCCGTCGGCATCGGCATCGCGCCCGTCATCCCGACGCTCAACGACCCACACATCCCGCAACTCCTCAAACGCGCGCGCGAGGCGGGCGCGCGCCACGCCTTCATGACGTTGTTGCGTTTGCCCGGCAGCGTCGCGCCGTACTTTGAGCAACGCCTGCGCGAGAAGTTGCCGACAAAGGCCGACCGCGTTTTGAACCGGCTGCGCGAGATGCGCGGCGGTCGTCTCAATTCGAGCGAGTTCGGCGAGCGCATGCGCGGGCAGGGCGAATACTGGCGCATGATCGAACAGCAGTTTCGCCTGCACTGCGAGCGGAACAAGTTCAACCGGCACGCCGACGTGTTAGAGTCCGCGCCGCGCCGCACCTTTCGTCGCCCGACGGCGCAAGCCTCGCTTTTCGAATAGGGAAAGTTGGCACAAGCGCGCTGCCCGCAACTAAATACTTGATCTTCTCGCGGCGAAGATTTACAACACTGGCAAGTTCCCACACGAATTTTCTGCACGCATCTCGACGGAGGTAAACCTGTATGATGACCATTGGGGATGTGATTAAAGACCGCGAGCCGTATTTCGTGCGCGACTCGGCGACGGCCTTAGAGGCGGCGAAGTTTATGACGAACCTGAACATCGGCGCGGTCTGCGTGCTCGACGACGAGGGGCGTCTGCGCGGCATCTTCTCCGAGCGCGCGCTGCTGCGCCGCGTCGTGGTGGCGGGACGCGACGCCGCGACGACGCCCGTGCGCGACATGATGAGCACGATCAAGGCCGTCATTGACTGCAAGAGCACTCCGCACGCGGCCTTGGAGTTGATGGAGAAGCACGGCACGCGCTACCTGCCCATCGTGCGCGACGATCGCTGGGTGGGTATGCTCGCCATGCGCGACATCATGCGCGTCGAACTCAGCGAGCGGGGCGACGAACTGCGCCTCCTGCATGAATACATACAGCAATAGCCGCACCCTAGAAGCATGGACACGCGGCGAAAGCCTTCTCACGGGTCAACACCCGCGCTTGTGTTCGCGGCGATCTTCGCGTGCGGTTTGATTGCGCTTTCGTGCAACCGGCAACCGGCACAAAAGGGCGCGGTCGAAGTTGCGAATGAAAGCGCGAACACGAGCGCGGGCGAAATAGTCAACCGCGAGATTAAAGACGCGACGCCGCTTGCCGCCACGCCCGTTTCGACTCCGACGCCCGACTCACCGATCCGAAAATTCGACTTCGGCAACTTCACATACCCTTCCCCCGACCACCCGCAGGGACGGAAGAAGATTAAACTCCGCGAAGGCGATCAACCTCCGACGCAGTTCAGCAAACACGGAATCCCGCGCGACATCGGCTACCGGCTGCGCGCCATAAATTATGGTGATGCGACCGGCGATGAAAATGAGGAGGCGATTGTAACTCTCGACTTAGTTCACTCCGGAACTGCCAGAGTCGCCTACGTCTACGTCTACACGCTGCGGCTTAGTCGCCCGGCGTTGCTCTGGTCTTTCGCGACGGGGGATCGCGCGGACGGCGGGTTAAAGAAAGTAGACGCTGAAAACGGCGAGTTGCTCGTCGAGTTGATGGGCAGGAATAAAGTGATCGGAACTGACCTGTACGCCGACGACGGGACGAACAAAGGTGATTGCTGCCCTGACGCATTCACGCGCACACGCTACCGCTGGCGCGACGGCCGCTTTCGTTTGCAGGGGAAGCCGGAAGTTATATTCCTATCCGCGCCGACGCCGACTCCGTAAACTCATAACGTGCGCGTTACTTTCGAGAGCGAGCGCGGCGCGTCGGGGTCAAGTCCTTTGGCGGCGGCGAGAAGCGCGGCGAAGAGTTGCGCGGGGATGATGTAAGGGATGGGCGCGAGAAATTCGTTGATGTCGGCGGGGAGTCTGAGCGCACGCGTGGCCGCCTGCGCCGCCCCGTCGTCGCCGGTGATGACGAGCGTGTCGGCGCGCAGTTCCTTGAGACGCGCCAGCAGCGTGCGCGTGCTCTCCTGTGTGACGCCGGGCGGGGCGAAGAGGATGACGGGGAAGTGTCGCTCGACCATCGCGAGCGGGCCGTGCAGGAAGTCTGCGGAGGAGAAACGCTCGGCGACGACGTAGCACGTCTCCATCAACTTCAAAGCCAACTCGTAGGCGTTCGCGTACAAGAGTCCGCGCCCGACGACGACGCAGTTTTCCATGAAGACGTAACGCTCGACGATCTCTTCGACGGCGGCGCGGAGTTCGAGCGCGCGCGCGGCCATCTCCGGGATCGCCGCGTAGTTGGTGTGCTCGGCGCGGCCGTCGGCAAGCGCGGCGGCGAGCATGTGGAAGTGGAGCATCTGCCCGGTGAAAGTTTTCGTGGCGGCGACGGAGCGTTCGCGCCCGCCGTGCATCAAGAGCGTCTCGTCCACGAGCGAGACCATCGCGGAGTTCGCCTCGTTGGTGATGCCCACGGTGTACGCGCCGCCCGCGCGCGCGTTCTCAAGGACGCGGTTGATGTCTTCGCCCTCGCCCGATTGTGAGACGCCGACGACGAGCGCGTGGCGCAGTTTGAGGCGCGCGTGGTAGAGCGTGTGGACGCTCGGGGCGCTCAGGGAGACGGGAATGCCCGTCGCCACTTCGAGCAGGTAGCGACCGAACAGCGCCGCGTTGTCGGAACTGCCGCGCGCCACCAGCACGATCAAGTTGACGCCGCGCGCGCGCAGGAACGCGCCGAGTTGTTCCACCTTGCCGCGCTCCGCCTCAATCGTCCGGCGCAAAGCTTCCGGTTGCTCACCGATCTCGTCCAGCATCAAAGACACGTGCTGACACCTCCTCGTCTAGCTTTCGCCGCCCCGTCATTGATTAATCTTCGCATTGATATTCGCAGCAGTTTTCGAGTAAAAGTCTTCTCGTCCAACTCGATTCGAGTTTCGCAAAAATCACTGTGTCAAATAATTTATCACGAAGGTCACCGCTGCGTCTGTCGTTTGTGTCGTGCGGCGCGCTCATCCTGTGCCTCCTCCATGGCGTGGACGCGCGCGCGCAAGCGGCGAACGCGCCGTCTGCCAACACCGCCAGCGCGGCGGGCGAGATACGCCTGATCCCGCAGCCGAAACAACTGACGCCGACCGGCGAGACGTTTCGCCTGACGCGCGACGTGCGCCTCGCGCTCGCCGACGCGCGCTCCGCAGACGACCGTTTCGCCGTCGAAGATTTCGCCGCCGACGTGCGCGAGACGGCGGGCGGCCTCGCGCTCTCCGTCGGCCGCCCGCGCGCGCGCCGCACGATCCTCGTCGGTGCGATTCAACTTCCGGCCGTCGCGGCCGCGCTCAAACGCGCGAACATGAACGCGCCGCCCGACTTGAATGAAGAGGGCTACGTGCTCTCAATCAGCGCGGGCGAAGTCGTCGTCGCGGGCAAGACGGCGGCGGGCACTTTCTACGGCTTGCAGACGTTGAAGCAACTCGTGCGCGGCGACGCGGCCGACGCTTTTCTCCCCGGCGTGCGGATCGTTGACTACCCGGCGATGCGCTGGCGCGGCATGTCGGATGACATCAGCCGCGGCCCCGTCCCCACCGTCGAATACGTCAAGCGCCAACTGCGCACGCTCGCCGCCTTCAAGATGAACATGCACTCCTTTTACATGGAGCACACGTTCGCGAGTAAGTCGCACCCGCTCGTCGCGCCCGAAGGCGGTTCGCTCACGCCCGCGGAGATCAAAGAACTCGTCGTTTACGCGCGCCGCTATCACGTCGAACTCGTGCCCGAACAGCAGACCTTCGGCCACTTGCACAAGGCGCTCAAACTTGAGACGTACAACGAACTCGCCGAAGTGCCTTACGGCGACATGCTCTCGCCGCAACAGGAAGGCTCTTATAAACTCGTCGCCGATTGGTACAGAGAACTCGCGGAGTTGTTTCCCGGAAAGTTTTTTCACATCGGCGCGGACGAGACGTTTGAACTCGGCGAAGGGCAGAGCCGCGACGAGGTGCGTGCGCGCGGCGCGGGCACGGTCTACTTCGAGCACCTGCGGCGCGTGCGCGAAATTTTGCAGCCTCACAAACGTCGCCTCATGTTCTGGGGCGACATCGCGCTCACGCATCCCGAACTCATCGGCAGCATCCCGAAAGATTTGATCGTGATGAACTGGGCTTACGGCGCGCGCGACGATTTCACGGCGCGCCTCAAGCCATTCAAAGACGCGGGGCTGGAACAGTTCGTCTGCCCCGGCGTCTCCAACTGGAATCAAATCTTCCCGAACCTCGACACCGCCACGCGCAACATCACAAACTTCGTGCGCGACGGGCAGAAAGCGGGCGCGCTCGGCATGTTGAATACGAGTTGGGACGACGACGGCGAGACGCTCTTCGAGATGACCTGGTACGGCGTCGTGCTCGGCGCGGCGGCTTCGTGGCAGGAGGGGCAGTTGAACTTGGTCGAGTTTGAACGCAGCTTCGACTGGGCGTTCTTCCGCCGCGACGGCGACGCCGCGCTCGTGCGCGCCCTGCGTGTGCTCGGCGGCACGAACGCGTTGCTCGGCACGAACACAGGCAACACGCTGTTCTGGCAAGAGCCATTCACGAACGCGTTTCAGGAACGCGTGCGCGGGTTGAGCGAGAAGACGCGGCAGTTGCGTCTCGCCGTCGAGGGCGCGGAAGAGACTCTCGCGCGCGAGGGCGCAGAGGCGCGACGCAATCGCCGGATGATCGCGTCGGCGCGTTTCGCGGCGCAGCGTTTCGGGCACATGGGGCGGCGCATGCAGGTCGTCGAACAGTTCAGCCGCGACTACTGGCAGGCTTACTTGAATCTCGGCGACCGCCGGCAAGTCAACCGGCTCAGGCGTTACCACGGCGCGATCTACAACTCTTTGCGTGAGATGGCCGAAGAACTGGCGGCGCTCAAGGCGAGTTACCGCGAACAGTGGCTCGCGGAGAACCGCCCCTACTGGCTGGAGAGCGTGCTCGCGCGCTATGACGTGGCGATTGCCGCGTGGCTCACACGCAGCAAGGCGTTGGAGGAGGCGTTGCGCGAATACGCAGAGAGTTCGACGCTCCCCAACCCAGAAGAAGTCGGCCTCGGCTCGCGCCCGCAGCCCTCGCCGTAATCGAAACGTCTGAAACTTGCTCAGACCATTCTTCTTTGCGCCTCCAGTGTGAGACTTAATGCTCACCAAAGAATTGACTCACGCTGGAGACGCAAAGGAAACAGTTAGTACACGACAGAGGTGGAATGATGGATAGTTCCGACGAGCGGCCAAGCGGCGAAGGACAAGCGGCGGAGCGTTTGTTGTCGCTCGACGTGTTTCGCGGCATCACCATCGCGGGCATGATCCTCGTCAACAATCCGGGGCCGGGCGGCAGAGTCTACTGGCCGCTCGAACACGCGGAGTGGCACGGCTGGACGCCGACCGATCTCATCTTCCCGTTCTTCCTCTTTATCGTCGGCGTCTCGATCACGCTCGCCTTCGCACGTCGCGTCGAAGCGGGCGGGACGCAGCGCGACCTCTACTTGAAAATCCTGCGGCGCACCGTGCTCATCTACGCCTTCGGTTTTCTGCTCGCCGGTTTCCCTTACTTCAACCTGTCCACCGTCCGGCTGACGGGCGTGTTGCAACGCATCGCCGTCTGTTACCTCTGCGCGGCCGTCATCTTTCTCAAAACGAACTGGCGCGCGCAGGCCGTGATCGCCGTCGTGCTGCTTCTGGCGTACTGGGGCTTGTCGGAGTTCGTCGCCGCGCCGGGTTACGCCGCCGGAGATTTGAGCAAAGAGGGAAGCATCGTTTCGTGGGTTGATCGGGTCGTGCTCGGCAATCACATCTGGAAGGGCGGCGGGCGCATCTACGACCCCGAAGGACTCTTGAGCGCCATCCCGGCCATCGCAACGACGCTCACGGGCGTGCTCGCGGGACACTGGCTCAGGGAACGTCGCGAGGCGCACGAGCGTGTGGCGGGGTTGTTCGTCGCGGGCGTCTTTTGCGTGGTCGCCGGGTGGGCTTGGAACGCCTGGTTTCCGATCAACAAGGCGTTGTGGACGAGTTCTTACGTCGTCTTCACGACGGGCATGGCGTTGCAACTGCTCGCGTTTTGCTACTGGCTGGTTGACATCAAACGCTACCGGCGTTGGGCGTTGCCGTTCCGCGTCTTCGGCGTGAACGCGCTCGCGGTCTTCGTGCTGTCGGGCTTGATGGCGCGCCTGATGAATTTGTGGAAACTGCCGCGCGCGGACGGGCGTGCGGGCAACTTGCAGACCTACATCTACGAGCACCTCTTCGCCCCGTGGGCTACAGCGCCCGCCGCAGGCTCGCTCCTCTACGCGCTCCTCTACGTGCTCCTCTGGCTCGGCCTGATGTGGATTCTTTACCGTCGAAAAATTTATCTCAAAGTGTGAAGCCGCTCGAAGTATCAAAGTGTGAGGCCACTCGAAGTATCTAGGCGCGCGGGAGGACGTAGACATAGAAATGCGTCGCCCCGATGCGCTGCCAGCCGTCCGCGTTTGACGCCCACGCGGGGATGCCTTCGGCGACGATGACGCGCGCGCCGGTGCGCGCGAAAGTTTCGACGATTCGTGCTTTGAGCGCGGCGTCGCCCGCCCAGAACTTCTCCACGTCGCCACCCGTCGGGCGCGTCGAAATCTCCGCCACGACGCGCACGCGCGCGAGCCGCGGCCACGCGTGGAACATCGTGTTCCCGATTGACGCGACCGGCTCGCCCGGTGCGACGCCCAGACGCCGCAACTCTTCTGCCACCTGCCACTGCACGTCGCGCCGCGCCGCCCGCCCCGGCGCGAGATCGGCCACGGTCGAGTAGAGATCGCGCGCGCTGTAGTAGCCGAGCGAGAGCGCGAACGTGACGAGCGTGACGAAGACGAGCGCGCTCACCAGACGCCGCCCGTCGTCCGTCGGCGGGAGGCGCACCGCGTTGAAGAGACTCACGCCGATGATGACGACGAAGGGCGCGAAGTATCTCTGCTCGAAATGGATGAGTAGATAACAAGCGGACGCGACGAGCGCAGGGAAGAGGATGAACCGGTAGCGGGCGATGTCGCGCGCGATGTCGCGCGGGCGTCGGCGGCTCGTGTAGAAAAGGATGAAGAGCGCGGCGGCGATTGCGCCGGGAAAGAAGCGATAGAAAAGAAATTCGTAGGCGAGCAGCACGTTGCGCGCGACGGCCTTGAGTTGCTGCTTCAAACTCAGGCGCGGCCGGACGCCTTCGTACCAGTAGGTCGGGTCGTACCAAGGCGGGTAAGTGCCCGCGACGGGCGCGGCGAACTCGTAGAGGGCGGGCGCGTCGGAGAGTTTGCGCGTGGGGTGTGCGGGCGTGCCGCTCGCGCCCGCGGCTTCGCCCTGCCAGTGGATGAAGGAGGTCGTGCCGTTGACGTGCCACGCGTAGTTGAGCCGCCCCGTGTCGCCGATGGTGAAGCGATGCTTCGTGCGCGAGAGGGCGACGACGAAGGGCGCGGACACGGCGAGAAAGAAGAGGAGCGCGACGGCGACGCGCGGCACGGCGCGGCGCAAGTTGCCGCAGGCGAACAAACTCGACGCGAGGAAGATGAAGGCGAGCGGGAACATGAAAGTCTTCGTCAGGTAGCCGACGCCGAGCACGAGGCCGAAGAGGGCGAACGCGAGCCACCCGGCGCGCCGCGTGCGGATGCGCAGCAAGAGGGCAGACGCGACGAAGACTAAGGCGGAGACGAGCACGTCGGGACTCGTGCGCGCGACGCGGTTCATCGAGAGCGACGTCCAGATGAAGAGCGCGTAAGCGAAGATGAGCCACGCCCGGCGGGGCAGCGCGTGAGCGTCGGCGTGTGAGTCGGTTTTAGAGTTAGTTGGTGCGCTAACTTGAGAGCCGGTTTGAGCGTCGGCGTGAGAGTTAAATTGAGAGTCGCCGTCGTCGTTCGCCAAGTGTTGGCGAAAGCGTTCGAGTTCGCGTAGGAGGAGGACGAAGGCGGCGAGGGAGAGGAGATAGAGCGCGAAGTTGAGCAGGCGGACGACGGTGAACTCCTGGAAGGGCGTGGGCTGGAAGAGGCGGAGCGCGAGACCCGTGAGCCACGAATAGAAGGGACTCCACATGGCGTTCACGGCGGCCGCCCAGTCGCCGCGCCAGTAGGCGTCGCCAATGTCGAGATAGGCGATGCCGTCCGCGCCCATGTAGGCCACGCCGTCGCCGCTGTCGTGGCGTCGCCCCCACGCCTGCAAGAAGCCGAGCGCGGCGGCGACGAGCCAGCAAAGTTTTTCGAGGCGGCGCGGCGCGAGCGCGTGCAGGGGCGGGAGCGGGAGTTTCATATTCACAGGGGCGACAGTCTAACTCGAAACGGCGACAAGCTGATGATTGAATTAGCGGAAGGGAAGAATTGTCTCAAGCCTTCAAGTCTCGCGGATAAAAAAGCAAGTTGATTTCCGCCCCGGTGAATGATTTGTGGGGTGGTCAACTTTGCTTCTCTTGAGAGTTGACGTGCTGAACCATTTGACTTGCCTGGAACTTTTTCAAGCGCTTTTCCAGCCTGCTTAGCGCATCGCTTTTTTTCCGCTCATACTCGCTTTCAGACAGGTTGTCATGAAACCAACGGTCTAATTTATCAATCTGTCTCCTTGTCTCCCAATCGTCAGGAATCAAACGGTCTAACCACACGAAATACCACCAAAAGAATTCTCCCGAAACCAGATCGAGAACCATCCGTTCGTCAATGCGTTTATATTGAATTGATAACTGGAGGCGTCTGAAATATGACAGCACGGTTAGAACAGGCCGTCTCTCTTCCGTGGACATGCTTGACCAGACATCATCCAAACTACTTGCCGTCAGGTGTGGGTCGAGTATCTTGTTGGCTTGCGATCTGGCTTGGGCGAAGTCGTGGCTGCTTAATTCCTGATAGAAGGCGAGGGCGGTATCCACGCACACTTTCCGGGCTTCCGTTTCCATCTGTTTTTTGAATTGCCGCAATGCAAACCAGTATGCCAACACTGCGCCGCCAGCCGTGCCGATGATGGTCGAGAGCAAGTTTGAGAAGAACTGGTTATCGAAAAGCATCTTTCCTTGTTCCTCGACGACGCCGTGAGAGGAGCTTGCGACTGAACGATTTTAACTCTTCCTGATCTTTTGCATAAGAGGGTGGCAGCGGGTGGTCGTCCGACGCGAGGTTGCGGGTAAAAAAGAGGGCGACGTTCGACACCTCGAACATCGCCCTCTCAATCCCTGAGCAGGCCGGACGGCCTAGCGCGGGGTGCTGTTCGGATTGTTGTGTCCCGGCGGGCAGGGGCACTCCCTGACCTCCGCCTCGAACTGCTTGACACACTTCCCGCGCGTCGTGTTCCGGTCGTTATCGTTTCGCGCCGTGAAGTCGCAGGCCGACAGGCGGCCTTGAGCCGCGGCCTTACAGTCTTCACACGCCTGCGTAGTCTGTCCCTGCCCGGCCTGCGCCGGGGAGACGTAGTTGAACGGCGCGAGCATGGCCGTGACGGCGAGAACTAAAGTGGCTGCCGTGTACGCGAGGTTTCGTTTCATAATATCCTTTCTCCTTCCCAGATGTTCGTCGTCGCGGAGAGAGCCGTGGGCGCGACCCGAAACGACACGCCGCCGACACTCTCAACATAGTCATGGGGATTTATGGGGAACGAGAAAAGCCTAACCTTATTGAACCGCGGAAGTCAAAGCCGACCGGGGACGCAACGAAATTATAAGAAACCGGGTCAGCCCGTAGCCCGCGCCCGCGACGCCGGTTGCGCCTCACACGTCTCCCGGCCACTACTGTTTCCGCTCCGGGCGGTAGCCCGCGCCGCGCAGGACGCGACCAGCGAGGGCGTTGGTGCGCGTGCCCGCGTCAACGGCGAGTTGGCCGTTGATGATGACGTAGCTGATGCCTTCGGCGTACTGGTTCGGCTGCTCGAAAGTGGCGCGGTCGCGCACGCGCGCGGGATCGAAGATGGTGATGTCGGCGAACGCGCCGGGGCGCAGCACGCCGCGGTCGCGCAACTTGACGCGCGCGGCCGACATGCCCGTCATCTTGTGGACAGCCTGTTCGAGCGTGAGCAGTTTGTCGTCGCGCACGTAGCGCGCGAGGATGCGCGGGTAAGAACCCCAGCCGCGCGGGTGCGACTTCGTCCCGGCGAGCGGCCCGTCGGTGGCGCGCGCGCCGCTGTCGGTGCAGATGGAGACGTAAGGCGAAGCGAGCGCGGCGCGCAGATCGTTTTCGGACATCATGAAATAGATCGCGCCCGTCTGCCCTCTGTCCGCGAGGATGAGATCGAAGAGGGCGTCGAGCGGGTCTTTGTTTTGCGCCGCGGCGATCTGCGAGAGGCGTTGACCCTGCAAGGATTCGAGCGCGCGGTTGTTGACCGAGCCGATGAGGACGCCTTCCGCGCCGCCGCTACCGAGGTAGATATTTTCCCACTCGTTCGAGTCGGTCGTGATGTCGCGTTTGAGACGCGCGCGGGTTTCGGGAGCGCCGAGTCGCGCGAGCATGCGTTCCGTGCCGCCTTCGAGCGCCCACGGCGGCAGGCAGGCGTTGAGCGAAGTGCTCGCGGCGGTGTAGGGATACACGTCGGCCGTGATCTTCAAGCCCTCGCGCCGCGCCGCTTCGATGCGCCGGAGGACTTCGGGCATGCGCCCCCAGTTCTTCTTGTAAGCGGTTTTGAGATGCCAGATGCCGGTCGGGATCGAGGCGCGGCGCGCGATCTCGAAGACTTCGGCGAGCGACGAGTCGAGCGCGTTGGCTTCGCTCCGTTGGTGCGTGGCGTAGACGCCGCCGTAACGCGCGGCGACCTTCGCCAGTTCGACGATCTCGTCGGTCTTGGCGAAGCGCGCCGGGACGTATTGCAGCGAAGTCGAGAGGCCGAGCGCGCCGTCCTCCATCGCCTGCGCGACGAGGCGGCGCATCTCTTCGAGTTCGGCGGGCGTCGGAGCGCGGTTGTCGAAACCCATCGCGTAGGCGCGCACCTGCGTCGCGCCGACGAACGTGGCGAGGTTCAGTCCTAAGCCCTGACGCTCGACGCGGCGGAAGTAATCGGCCAGCGTGCGCCAGTCAACCGTGAGATTGAAGCGGCGGTAGAAATCTTCGTCCTCCTTGATGAGCCGCTCATTCATCGGGGCAATCGAACCGCCCTCGCCCGTCACCTCGGTCGTCACGCCCTGCATCACCTTGCTCATCGCGCGCGGGTCAATCAACAGATTCGTCTCCGACTGGCCGAGCATGTCTATAAAGCCCGGCGCGATGACGAGACCCTTCGCGTCTATGCGACGGTTCGCGTGTGCGCCCGGACGCGACTTGCCGACGAGTTCGATGCGGTCGCCGCGCACCACCACGTCGCCCGTGTAGGCGGGGCGTCCCGTGCCGTCAACGATGAGGCCGTTGAGGATGACGAGATCGTATTCGGGCGCGTTGACACCCGCCGCGCTGCTGCTAACGGACAGTAGCGGCGTCGAGGCGACGAGCAGGACGAGCGCGAGCGCGAAACTCGCGGCGGCGATCAGAGATTTCATTTATCCTCCATGGTAGAGAAAATGATCGGGTGAGCGGCTTCGCCGCATGGTAATGCTTTCGCGCCGGGGATGTAAACTGTCTCGAAATTTTGCGGGCGAACCGGGCGCGCGCGCTCCTTCGGCGGGGCTTGAACTATAATCACAGTCAATCGCGGCGAGAGAGAAAGGATCAACTAAAACTTCAATGGCGGATGCGAACGGGCGGAATAGAAACGCGACTGTGGAAGACGTGGCGCGGGCGACGGGCGGCAAACTGTCCGGCGCGAATGATACGATGGGCACAAATGAGACGGCGGGCGCAGGTGTAGTCTCGGACGTGACGCACGACTCGCGCGAGGCGCGCGGCGGGAGTCTCTTCGTGGCGATTCAGGGCGCGAAGTTCGACGCGCACGATTTCGTCAATCAGGTCATGGCGCAGGGCGCTGTCGGCGTCGTCTCGGAGCGCGCGCGCCCCGCGGAATTCGAGGGGGCGTGGATCGAAGTGGCGGACGCGCGCGCCGCGCTGGCGCAGGCGGCGGCGGAAGTGCATGGACACCCGTCGCGCGAACTCAAACTCGTCGGCATCACGGGCACGAACGGCAAGACGACGACGGCGCACTTGCTGGCGGCGGTGTGCGAGGCGGCGGGCGAGCGCGTGGCGGTGCTCGGCACGGTCGGCTACCGCATCGGCGCGGAGCAGTTCAAGGCCGAGCACACGACGCCGGAGGCGAGCGCGGTGCAACGCTTCCTGCGTCGCGCGGTCGAAGCGGGTTGCGGCGTGGCCGTGATGGAGAGTTCGTCGCAGGCGTTAGACCTCAAGCGTTGCGACGCGCTTCTATACGACGTGGCGGTCTTCACCAATCTCACGCAGGATCATCTCGACTATCACGGCACGATGGAGGAATACTTCGAGGCCAAGCGTCGTCTCTTCGACGGGCGGCTCGGCGCGCGCCCGCGCGTCGCGGTCGTCAACGTGGACGACCCTTACGGCGTGCGGCTCGCGGCGGAACTCACGGCGACGAGCGCGCGCGTCATCACGTTCGCGCTCCACGGCGCGGAGGCCGACGTGCGTGCGCGCGAGGTTGAATACACGCTCGAAGGAATGCGCTTCACACTCACGGCGTCGAACACGGAGACAAGCGTGCGCTCGCCGCTCGTCGGGCGTCCGCACATCTACAACATGCTCGCGGCGTCGGCGTGCGGCCTCGCGCTCGGCTACGACTTGCAGGTGGCGGTGCGCGCCTTCGAGACGTGCGCGGGCGCGCCCGGTCGCTTCGAGCGCGTCGCGCACGACGCGGGAGACTTCGCCGTCGTCGTTGACTACGCGCACACGGACGACGCGCTCAGGAACGTGCTGGCGACGGCGCGCGATGTGGTGACCGGGGGCGGGCGCGTGATCACGGTCTTCGGGTGCGGCGGCGACCGCGACCGCACGAAGCGCGCGCCGATGGGCGAGGCCGCCGCGACTCTGAGCGACATCGTGATCCTCACCTCCGACAACCCGCGCACCGAAGACCCGGAAGCCATACTCGCCGACACGGAAGTCGGACTCCGGCGCGTGGGCGGTAAACCGTACTTGAAGATCGCGGATCGTCGCGCGGCGATTTTTCGCGCGGTCGCGGAAGCGCGCGCGGGCGATGTGGTGGTCATCGCGGGCAAAGGGCACGAGGACTACCAGATCGTCGGCACGGAGTCCGTGCATTTCGACGACAAGGAAGTGGCGCGCGAAGCTCTGACGGGGCGTAAGTAAATAACGTGGAAGTCGAAGCGAGCGATCATCCGTTGACGAGAAAACTCTGGCCGTGGCTGGCGATGTCGGCGGTCGTCATAGTCGCGGCGACTCAACTTGGGCGACAGGGGCGCGCGTGGTTCTGTGCGTGCGGGCGCGTCCTTTTGTGGACAAGTGAGGCTTGGAGCGGGAACACCTCGCAGCATTTGTTAGACCCATACAGCTTCACGCACATGCTGCACGGCTTCGTCTTCTGCGGGCTGCTGGCGTGGGTCGCGCCGCGGCTGTCTTGGCAGTGGCGGCTGTGGCTGGCGGTCGTGTTGGAAGCCGCTTGGGAGATTGTCGAGAACACGGAGTTCGTCGTCGGGCGTTACCGTGAGAACACGATGGCGCTCGGCTACGAGGGCGACACCGTGTTCAACTCGCTCGGCGACATACTCGCCTGCGCCCTCGGCTTCCTGCTCGCGCGCCAACTCGGCTGGCGGCGCGCGCTAGTCGTCTTCGCCCTGACCGAAATCGTGCTGCTCATCCTGATCAGAGACAGCTTACTGCTAAGCGTGCTGATGCTGCTCTACCCGGTTGACGCGCTCAAGGCTTGGCAAGCGGGACATTAGCGCGTCGCGTCAACTCTTCGGGTTGTCGTCTTCGATGTCGGACGCGCGTTGAAATGCGACGCGGTCGTTGTGGCGCGCCCAGTACCAATAGACGGGCAGGCCGAGGAGGATCAGGCCGAGGCCGATGAAGGCTTGCACGGGCGTCGTCAACAGTGTGTTGACGAGCAGCCAGCCGGTGACGAGCAGGAAGAGGATGGGCACTATGGGATAGCCCCACGCGCGGTAGGGGCGTTCGGCGTTGGGCAGGCGGCGGCGGAAGATGAAGACGGAGGCCGTCGTCAGGCCGTAAAAAATCCAAGAGCCGAAGATGACGTAATCGGTCAGCGTGTCGAACGAGCCGGAGAGCGCGAGGATGCCCGCCCACGCGCCTTGCAGGACGAGCGCGCCGACGGGCACGTGCGTCTTCGGCGAAAGGCGCGCGAGGTTCTGGAAGAACAGACCGTCGCGCGCCATCGCGTAGGGGACGCGCGCGCCCGTCAGGATCGAAGTGTGGAGCGAGCCGAAACTCGAAGCGAGCAGAGCGGCGGCGATGAAGGCCACGGCGACCGCGCCGAAAATCTGGCGCGCGACTTCCGTCGCCACGTTCGACCCGTCGGGATTGATGCCCGCCACCTGCGTCGGCGCGAGCACGTAGAAATAGGCGATGTTGACGAAGACGTAGAGCGTGATGATCGTGATCATGCCGCCGATGAGCGCGAGCGGGATGTTGCGTTGCGGGTTCTTCACTTCGCCCGCGACGAGCGTCAAATTGTTCCAACCGTCGTAGCCCCACAGCGCGCCGAGCATGGCCGCGCCGAAGCCCGCCACGCCGTAACGCGCGTTCGCCGCCACGCCCGTGCACGCGCCGCCGTCGTTCGCCATCCCGAAGTGCGACCAGTCGCCGCCCGCCGCCAGAAACGCGCCGACGCCGATGGCGAGCACGAGTCCCAACTTCAACGCAGTCAAGAGCGTCGCCACGTGGCCGCTGACGGCGACCGCCGCGCAGTTGATGAGCGTGGTGATGGCGATGGCTAAGAGCGCGACGACCTGCAACATGCCGAAGGAGACGTTGTAGCCGAACAGTGGGACGGAGAAGAACGTCGGGTTGAGCGAGCCGCCCGTCAGCACGTTCAAAAATCCCGCGAAGGCGACGGCGAGCGAAGCCTGCGAGCCGGTCTTGGCGATGAAGATTTGCATCCAGCCGTAAAGGAAGCCGAGCCGCGCGCCGTAGCCCTCGCGCACGAAGACGTACTCGCCGCCCGCGCGCGGCATCATCGCGGCGAGTTCGGCGTAGGTGAGCGCGCCCGCGAGCGAGAGCAGCCCCGCCGCCACCCACACCGCCACCACCTTGCCCGGCGTGCCGACGTTGCACGTCATCACGCGCGCCTTCAAAAAGACGCCCGTCCCGATGACGTTGCCTATGACGATGGAGACGGCGGCGAGCAGCGTCAGGCCGCGGATGAGTTTGACTTGATCGTTTCGGGCGGGCGTGGTTGACATAAGGTTGGCTCAGTCTGTCTCCGGCTGAAAATTTATCGTGCGGGCGGGGAACTGCTGACGGCGGCGTCCGTACTCCCTTTCGGCGTGGCCGTGCCCTCTCTCTCCATGACGACGATGTGGTCGCCCATGATGATCATAGTGATGGGGGCATAGCCCTGCGCTATCGCCTCGTCAATCTTCTTGTGCAGTTTCGTCTCCTTGCTCGCCATGAGTAACTTGTACTCGTAACTCTTCGTGGAGTTCGGCTCGCGCTCGGCCAGCATCACGAGTTCGTTAGTTATGAAACCCATCTTCGTGATGGCGGTGCGCGGCAGCAGGCGGTAGCCCTGCGCGCCCGCCTCGGCCAGTTCCTTCTCCATCGTCTTGTGGCGCGAGGTGGCGAGCACCTTGTAGCTGTAGGGCGCGCCGCCCGCAGCCTGCACGCGTTGGAGCAGGATCGCCATGTCGTACTGCTGCGTGGGCGCGCCGTACATCACGCGGAAGCCTTTGGCCGCCACCTCGTCGAGTTCCTTCTCCATCGTCTGGATGCGCTTGGTCGAGAGCACGACGTAGGTCTGATCGTCGTCGAATTTCACGTCGGACGACTTGGGCTTATTTTGAGTTGTGCTTTGAGCCGCGGCTGCGGCAGTGAACGTTAACAGTAACGCGAGTGCGATAAAACTTTTTCTCATAGGACAGACTTCTCCTGACGGACTTCTCCGAAAAAATTTGATGGCGGTTGACCGTGGGGAGTTGTCGTGCCGGTGCGCCTCGGCACATTGTCTGCGAAGTTCAGGCGCGGCGTCTAGCGCGCGCCGCGCCCGTCAAGGCTTTGGCCGCCGCTTCGCCCGTCACGACCGCGCCCTCCATGAAGCCCTGCCAGTCGGCGACGTGTTCGCCCGCGAAGAGGACTTTACCGTGCGGCTGCTGTAGTGCCGGGCGGACGGTGAACCACTGGCCGGGGCGATAGACGGCATACGCGCCCTGCGTGTAACGGTCGCGCTGCCAGGGCAGCGACTCGATGGCGCGCGCGAGCCGTGGCGCGCGTGCGTCGAGCGGCAAGAGGTCGCGCGTGATGATCTCCATGCGGCGCGCGTTGGATTGCGCGGCGAGCACGTCGGCCTTCTCGCCGATGGCGTAGCTGCACAGGATGCCCTGCGCGCCGGGTTGATCGCGCGTGCTGTGAAAGTAGTAGTGCGAGGTCACGTCGCTGACGAGCGAGAAGTCTTCCGCGCCCCAGAAGCGTTCGTCGAAGAGGATCTGATTTTTGACGATGCGCGAGTATTGGAGACGCTCGGCGGCGTCACTTTGCGCGGCGGGGAGCGGCGGGTCGAACTTGATGCGGTCGAGCGTGCGCGCAGGGACGGTGCAGATGCAAGCGTCTGCGTGGTGGAGCGCGCCACCCGCCGTCCTGACCGTGACGCGCCCGCCGCGCTGGCGTATCTCCGTGACCGGCGTGCGCGTGAGTATCTTCTTGTCGCCGATGCGTCTCGCGAACTCCTCGATGATGCGCGAGTTGCCGCCGACGATCTTGAAGTCCATCTCGTTGGCGGGACTCGACTCGAAATATTCGGACGCGGCGGCGTAGGCCGAGACGTGGCGGATGGATTCGCCGAAGTCCGTGCTGTCTTGCAAATCGCGCAGCAGGAGATCGTCCGGGGTGAACCCGATCTCTTCGAGCCACGTCCACCAGTCGAAGCGGTCGAGCCGCTCGCGCTGGCGTTCGGTGTAGCCGTGGTAAGTCTCTTTGAACTTGGCGAAGGCGGCGTTGGCCTGCGCTGAGAAGTCCCAGGAGCCGGGGCGTGAGACGCGCCCGTCCTGCATGAGCGACGCCTCGAAGCGGTGATCCTTGAGCGTGAGGTTGAACTCGCGGCAGAGCGCGCGCATGCGTTCATGGCTCGCGCCGACCCACTCGCCGCCGAGTTCGCAGACGAGTTCCTTGTTCTGGTCGAAGCGGAACGATTGGACGCGCCCGCCGTGTCGCTCGCGCGCTTCGAGCACGGTCACGTCCCACCCGGCGCGCGTCAGGGCGTAAGCGGCGGCGAGACCGGACAGCCCCGCGCCGATGACGATGCACGAATGCGTCGCGCCGCGCCGTCGCGCGACCTGCGCCGACGCATCTCTGAGCAGAAAGGGAACGCCGAGCGCGGCCGCGCCGAAGGATTTGATAAAGTCGCGACGCGTATGCGGGTTTTTTTTGTGGCTAGACATGATTCAATGATTTGGTGCGCCTATGGATGTCGAGAACTGTCATTCCTGCGGCGAAGAAGTCCCAAGCTAGAGCGAGTACACAACATTAATCCGAATCGTCTGTGTGGACGTGTGCGGCAGCGTGTGTGATGTTCGCAGCTTGCGCGCGGCGTAGTTCCTCGCGGAATGCTTCCCGGTCGCGTGTGGCTTGCGCGATACGCCGAGTCTTGTCGTTGAGGTAACGCTGACCTTTGATGTCGGAGTTTTGGAGCGCATCAGCCCACGCGCGAAGTTGCCGGGAGATATTTTCGGCCAGCGATTTCAAATTTGAGATTTCGGATTTGAAATCGCCGAAGGCAGGCAGTTGCTCAAACAGGCAGAGCATCGAACGCACCTCCCCGGCCGAGCCACGCGCGATGTAAATGAACGTCAGCAATTCTTGAGTCGTGCCGCGCTCATAGCCTTCCGCGATGTTGTTGGAGACGGAGACGGCGGCGCGCTCAATCTGATCGCGTAAACTAGATTGACCTTTAAAGGTATCGCCCGAAGTGAAAGCGTAAACTCGCACGCCCAACTTGATAGCCGCCTGCCAGACCGGAAGTTCCTCAAAGCGCGTGTACTTCATAAAGAACTCCTTTGCGTCGCCGTCTCGGTCTCGACGATTTCAACTTGGAGATTTGAGATTTCAAATTTCATATCTCACATTTGAAATCTTAGATCACCTTAACATTATTCATCTTGCCTATTTTCACGTTACCAGATGTCGCCCGCGAGCAGGTCTTCGTAGGTGTCGCGGCGGCGGACGAGGTCAACTTTGCCGCCTTCGCGCACCATCACGGCGGCGGGCAGCGGGCGGCCGTTGTAGGGAAACGCCTGCGCGAGCGAGTACGCGCCGCTGTTGAGGAGCGCGAGCGTTTCGCCGGGGCGCACGTCGGCGGGAAGCTGACGGTAGTCGGGCAGGCGGCTTCCGCCTTCGATGTCGAAATACACGTCGCCGGAATCGCAGAGCGGCCCGGCGACTTTGTAACTCGTGTCGTGCGGCGCGTCGGCGCGCGCGGCCGAGACGAGGTGGTAGTACCATTTGTAAGTCGTCATCGAGAGCAGGAGGTTGAAGCCCGCGTCCGTCAGCAACCACACGTCGCCCGTTTCGGGACGCCGCTTGATGTTGCGCACGGTGGTGAGCACCAGCCCCGCGTCCGAGACGACGCTGCGGCCGGGTTCGAGCAATATCGTGACGCGATCCAAGAGGTGCTCGGCGTCGGCCGCACGCGCCGACTCGCGCGCGACTGCGAGCGCGGCGGCGAGCACTTCGGCCGGTTCGAGACTCGCGCCGAGCATGTCGCGTTCGGCCTCTGGCATCTGGTCGGCCTGCGAGCGGTCACGCAGGTAGTTGACGGGGATGCCGCCGCCGAGGTTGATGTGTTCGAGCGTGTGGCCGGTCTCGCGGTGGAGCGCGACGAGGTGTTCCCACATCGCACGGAAGGCTTCGGCGAAGGGTTCGACATCTGGTGTCTGTGAACCGATGTGGATGTGTATGCCGCCGACGTGGATGAGTTCGGGATGGGCGAGCGCGCGGCGAAAGGCGTCGGGCACTTCGGATGAGGTGATGCCGAACTTCGAGGTCAGCAGCGCGGTCTGCAAACCGATGTGCGAGCGCGTGCCGATCTCCGGCACGAGGCGCAGGGTGATGTTGGCGCGCTTACCTGCGCGACGCGCGGCCGCTTCGACGAGTTCGATCTCGTAAGTCGAATCCACGTTGATCGAGTAGATCCCGGCGCGCACGGCGTCGTCGAGTTCGTCGTCCGATTTGCTCGTGCCGTTGAAGATGATCTGTTCGGGGCGGAAACCCGCGCGCAGAGCTTTGAAGAGTTCGCCGCCGCTGTTGACTTCGATGTCAATCCCTGCGTCGCGCACGGCGGCGAGGACGGCCATGTTCGAGTTGGCCTTCGAGGCGTAGCAGAATTTGACGGGACGCGATACGCCGTCGGCGGCGCGCTTGAGACGTTCGATGTTCGAGCGCAGTCGCGGTTCGGAGAAGACGTAGAGGGGCGAGCCGTACTGGCGAAGCAGTTCGGTGGCGTCCGCGCCGCTCACGTGAAGGCGGCCGTCGCGCACTTCGAGAAATCCGGGGATCGTCCACGCGGGCGCGGCCGGGCGCGCGGGCGTTTGTGCTGGCATGGTATAAAGACTCCTTGAATTTTCCCTTCGGAGAGAAGACGCGTGCGAAGATAGACCGCCGCCGCAAGACGGTCAAGCAAAAGGGTAAAGGGGAAGGGGGAAAGGGTAAAGGCGAAGAGGGTGACGCCGCGACGCGCTCAAACTATCACCACCAAACAATCGCCTCGCTTAATGTCTTTACCTTTCCCCCTTCCCCTTTACCCCTTTCCCTGCTTTGGAGCATAGAGATGGTTGACGCGGTTGACTGGCAACAAGTCCGGCGCGAGTTTCCGGTGACGGAGCGGCTGGCTTATTTGAACTCGGCGGGCGCGGGGCCTGTGTCGCGCGCGTCTCTGGAGGCGGCGGCGGAGTTTTACCGCGAGACGTTGGAGACGGGCGACCGACACTGGTTCGACTGGCTGGAGAGGCGCGAGCGCGCACGCGCCGCCGTCGCGCGGCTGATCAACGCAGACCCCGCCGAGATCGCTTTCACAACGAACACCTCGCAGGGGATGAATTTGATCATAGACGCGCTCGAAGGGCGCGGCGAAGTCGTCTCGTGCGAGTTGGAATTCCCGGTCTCGACCATTCCGTGGATGCACCGCGGCGTCCGTGTGAACTTGTTGCCCGCGCGGGGCGGCGTGCTCTCGGCGGCAGACGTGTCGGAGGCGTTGACGGAACGGACGGGCGTGATCTGTTTGAGTCACGTGCAATACTCGAACGGCTTCCGCGCGCCGCTCGCGGAGATCGGTGAAGGGAAGGGCGGGCACGCGTTCGTCGTCAACGCGGCGCAGTCGGCGGGCGTGTTTCAGATAGATGTTAAGCGCATGAAGATTGACGCGCTCTGCGCGACGGGACACAAGTGGATGTTGGGAGGCTACGGGTCGGGCTTCGTCTACCTGAGCCGCGCGCTGCTGGAAGAGACGCGTGCGCGCGCCGTCGGCTGGCTGAGCGTGGAGCACCCGTTCGCGATGCGGAACGACGAGTTTCAGGTGCGTGGCGATGCGGCGTCGCGCGCAGAGATGGGCTGCCCGCACTTCGCAGGCATCTTCTCGCTCGGCGCGGCGGCCGATTTCCTGTTGCGGACGGGCGCGGCCGAGGTAGAGCAACGCGCGCTCGCACTCAACCGCCACTTGACGGAGCAACTCGCGTCGGCGGGCTGGCGCGTGCTCTCGCCGCTCGGCGCAGAGGCTTGGCGTTCGGCCGAGACGCTCGTCGCGGCGGGCGATCCGGCTCGCGTCGCGCGTCACCTGTCGCAACGCGGCGTCGCCGTCACGCAAAAGCCGGAGGGCATACGCGTCGCCACACATTTCTTCAACGACGAGGGAGACATAGCGCGCCTCGTCAACGCGCTCGAAGAAGTTCGCTGAGAAGATATTTGAAATTTGAGGGCAAAACCGCTGACGACGGCCTCAAAACCCCTGACGGAACACCGAAACACGTGACGATAGGGTTAAAACACGTGACGGCGGGACTAAAACACTTGGCGGTGGGTTTTAGCGCGTGATGATGGAGTCGAAACACTTAACGGTGGGTTTTAGCGCGTGACGATGGGGGTCAAGACGTGCGAGGGCGGAGTTGAAACATGAAAATGTGTGGTGAAATATACAAATGTCGCACCGGATCACGAAAATGTCGCACCGGAACACAAAAATGAGCACCGGATCACGCAAATGTGGGATCGGATCACGAAAATGAGCGACCGGAACATCAAAATGTGTCACCGGAACGCCAAAATGTGTCACCGGATCACGAAAATGAGCACCGGATCATGAAAATGTCGAGTCGGCGCACGAAAATGTCGCACCGGATCATTCAAATGTTGCACCGGAACATGAAAATGTCGAGTTGGAACACGAAAATGAGCACCGGATCACACGAATATCGCGTTGGAACACAAAAATAAGCGCAGGGACTCACGAATCTGGCGTCGGAACGCGTGACGGCGGGAGCGGCGCACAGGGAGAGCTAAAGGAAACCGCGTCTATTCATCCTTCCTCGTATAAATTTCAATGTTGATTGAGAAAGAAGAGGAGCACACACGATGACAACGGAGCGACCGCTATTTATCCCCGTGATTCTGGGCACGCCGCGAAAGGGACGCATGAGCGAGCACGTTGCGCGGTTCGTGCTCGGACAGTTGGAGAAACGCGCGGGCGTCGAGACCGAGTTGATTGACGTGCGCACGCTCAATTTGCCGACGGACGACGCGGGCGAGGCCATCAAGGACGACGGCTTTAGTCGCGCCTGCTCGCGCGCAGACGGCCTCGTCATCGTCGCGCCCGAATACAACCACGGCTATCCGGGCATGCTCAAGCACGCGCTCGACTCGAACTTGAAGGAGTACATACACAAGGCCGTGGGCGTCTGCGGCGTCTCGGCGGGCGGCTTCGGCGGCACGCGCGTCATCGAAAATTTGCTGCCCGTGTTGCGCGAACTCGGCCTCGTCGCCATCTTCAACGACGGCAACTTCACGCGCGTGGGGAAGATTTTCGACGAGTCGGGCGCGCTGCTCGACGACTCATACATCAAACGCACGGAGAGCTTCCTAGAGGAACTCGTCTGGATGTCCAAGACGCTGCGCTACGGGCGCGAAAACGTGGCGTACTAAAGGCAAGTAAATCGTGAATCGTAAATCGTGAATAGAGAGGAACAGTTTTATCTATTCACGATTTACGATTCACGATTTACGATTTACCATTTATGACCTCTACACACGACGCGGGCGCGGCCGACCACGACGCCACCTATCAAAATCCGGTCTACGGGCGCGACTTCCCAGACCCCTTCATACTCAAGCACGGCGGCGAATACTGGGCTTACTGCACGGGCTTGCGGCCGGACGGCCTCGCCTTCGGCGTGCTCCATTCGACAGACCTCGTCGAGTGGCACGAACTCGGCGGCGCGCTCGCCCCTCTGCCCGGCGAACACCCTTGCTACTGGGCGCCCGAAGTCGTTTACGAGAACGGGCGTTTCCTGATGTACTACAGCGTCGGCAACGAGAAGTTGATGCACCTGAGAGTCGCCACGGCGTCGCACCCGGCCGGGTTGTTCACGGACAGCGGCCACCAACTGACCGACGCCGAGTTTGCCATTGACGCGCACGTCTTCGTGGACGAAGAGGGCACGCGCTGGCTCTTCTACGCCACCGATTTTCTCACTCACACGCACATCGGCACGGGCACGGTCTGCGACCGGATGCTAGACCCCTTCACGCTCGCGGGTGAGCCGCGCCCCGTGACGCGCGCGCGTTACGACTGGCAGGTCTACGACCCGGAACGCAAAGAGAAGGGCGGTGTGCGCTGGCACACGGTCGAAGGGCCGTTCGTGTTGCGTCGAAAGAATCTCTATTACCAGATGTTCAGCGGCGGCAACTGGCAGAATCTCACCTACGGCGTGAGCTACGCCTTGAGCGAACGCGTGGGGCGCGCGGACGAGTGGGAGCAGGCGGCCGACGGCGAGCGCGTGCTGCCCATCCTTCGCACCATCCCCGAAAAAGTGATCGGCCCCGGCCACAATTCGGTCGTGCGCGGGACGGACAACCGGCAGTTGTTCTGCGTCTATCATCGTTGGGACGGCGAGCGTGGGCGCGTCCTCGCCATTGACCGGCTCGACTGGGTGGGCGAGCGCATGACCGTGCTCGGCGCGACGTGGACGCCGCAATTCGCGCCCACGCCGCCGACCTTCGCGGGTTTTTCCGGCGAGGGCGAAGGCAACCTCGGCACAGGCTGGACGTGCGCGGGCGGCGGCCTCTGGAGCGTGCGCGACGGCGAGGCGCGGCATGAGGCGAGCGGGGCAGTGGATGAGCCGGTCGCAAGAGCGTCGGCGCGTTGCGAGACGGGCGCGTCGAGTTTTCTGTTTGAAGTCAGCATGCGTGCGCCGGACGCAGGAGATGCGAGCACGGCGGGCGGCGCGGGCGCGTCGTCGGGCGCGGCGTCAGGCGGTGCGGATGAGGCGGGGGGCGCGTTCGGCGTCGCGCTGTTGAAGGGTGAGGAGCGCGTGCTGAAATTTGTGTTTGCGCCGGGGGCAAATGAGGCGCGCGTGAGTTGGACGGCTGCGAACGGGAAGCGTGCGGAGACGCGCTACGCGCTGCCCGCGGATTTCGACGCGCGCGCGCTGCACCTGCTGCGCGCGGAGGTTGACGCGCGCCACGCGACTATTTTTCTTGACGAAAGAGTCGTGCGCTGGCAAGGTACTTTGCACGTCGCGCCGGATGCGTTGGCGCTCGTCTCGGAGGGCGCGCGGGCGGCGGCCTTCAAAGGGTTTCAATTAACAAACGGGTGGGAAGAATTGTTCACGCGGCCGGAGCGGTCGCTCGCCGAACGCGGCTGGCGATACGACGGCGCGGCGTGGAGTTTGACAGACGACCTGCTGCGCTTCGACGATGCGGAAGGCCGCGGCTTCATCAACAGAGAGACGTTGCTGGAGGCTTACGAACTCGTCGTCAACGTGCGGCTTGAACGCGCGCACGGGGCGGGCGGCTACGGCTTCCGCCCGGCCTCCGGCGCGACGGATTTCGACCCGCTGTTCACCGTCGAACCGGACGGCGCGGCGGGCGATTGTTGGATGCTCGTCGCGCGCAATCAAGAAGATGATTCGCCGTCGGCAAGCTGGCCGCTCCCCTCGTCGTTCGATCCGTTCGTCATGCAACAGTTTCGCTTCCGCAAACAACACGGGCGGCTCGCCATCGCGTGGGAGGCCACGCTGCTCGGCGACACCGACATCACCACAGAGGCCACCCGCGTCGGTCTCTACGCACACCGCGCCGCCGTCGCCTTCGACATGGTGCGACTCACGGCTTTGAGACAGTGACGAGTGACGAGTGACAAGTTAAATCAAGAACTTGTCTTCAACTTGTCACTCGTCACTCGTCACTCATCACTGTTTTCTTATGACTGAACTGATACTTGGGGCGAGGCCGGAGGATTTCATCTGGGCGAGCGGCGTGGAGGACACGTTCGTGCCGCAGGTGAAGGCGGGGCATCGCGCGCTCGACGAATACCAGTTGATGGGGCATTACGAGCACTGGCGTGAAGACCTCGCGCTGGGTCGCGACCTCGGCATGCGCGCCCTGCGCTGGGGCGTGCCGTGGTATCGCGTCGAGCCTGAGCCGGGCGTCTTCGACTGGCGCTGGGCTGACGAAGTGCTGCCCTACATGATCGAGGAACTCGGCATCACGCCCATCGTTGACCTGATGCACTACGGCTGCCCGATGTGGCTGAAGAAGGAGTTCATCAGCAAAGACTACGTGCGCGCCGTCTCGACTTACGCCGCCGCCTTCGCGCGCCGCTACAAGGATTTGGTCAAGTGGTACACGCCCTTGAACGAACCCATCGTCAACGCGTTGATGTGCGGCAAGCGTGGCCTGTGGCCGCCTTACCTGCGCGGCGACGGCGGCTACATCCGCGTCATGCTCCAACTCGTGCGCGGCATCATCGCCACGGTCGAAGCGATCAAGGAGGTTGACCCGCTCTCGATCATGGTACACGTCGAGGCGACGGGCTTGAGCCGCGCCATCCGGCAGGACTTGGAATCAACGGCCGTGGAGGAGCAGCGGCGCGGCTACCTCGCCTACGATCTCTTGGTCGGCAGCGTCACGCCGGATCATCCGCTCTTCCCCTGGCTTCTGCGCAGCGGCGCGAGCATTGACACGCTTGATGAGATCGCGCGCAACAAAATCTCGCTCGACGTGCTCGGCATGAATTTCTACCCGCAGTGGTCAACGCAGCACCTCTACGTTGACCAGAAAGGGCGGCTCGCCTACCGCCCGCACGAAGAGGACGGCGTGGGCTTCGCCGCCGTCATCAACGACTACTATCAACGCTACAAAGCCCCCGTCATCATCACGGAGACGAGCGCGTTCGGCTCGGAGGAGTTGCGCGCGCGCTGGTTGAAAGCAAGCGTCGAGGCGGTGAAATACCTGCGCGGGCAGCGCGTGCCCGTCCTCGGCTACACGTGGTTTCCGCTGTTCACGATGCTTGACTGGCGTTACCGCCACGGCCAGTCGCCGCTCGAACACTACCGACTCGAACTCGGCCTCTACCGCCTGAGCGACGACCCTGCGCGCGAGGGGCGTTGGCACGCCACGCCGCTCGTCGGACAGATGCAAAGCTACATCGCCAACTCCGCCGAGTCGGTCGGCGCGCTCGACCCCTCCGCCCTCGCTCCCGCGCTCAACACCGAAGCCAGCAAGGCTCACTCCCACGCGACCGAGCCGAACGCTGCCGCCCACGCACGCGAGCGGCCGCAACCGGAGTTGGTCGAGGGCGATTAAACCTGACGTGATCTTCCCAAGCCGGGGGTCGCGAGTTCAAGCCTCGACGTGCGTGCGCGCCTGCGCATCAACCCAGGTTGTTCGCGCCTGTGCGTCAGCCCAAGTTTGACAGCCGCGCACGCCTTTGAGTATCTTTCAACGCATCCGAAAGCATTTGCCGCGTAGCGCGGGCGAACGCCGGATGTCTTTCCTTTGAGCGGGTGTGGCGCAATGGTAGCGCATCAGCTTCCCAAGCTGAGGGTTGCGAGTTCGAGTCTCGTCGCCCGCTTCAATAAACAAAACACAATTCACGACGAGGCGCGCGCAGCCGGCTGCGGCCGGCGTAGGTGTGTTGCGTCGTGTGTTGGTTCATGCGGGTCGCGCTGCGTTGGCGGCGGCGACGACGGGGGCGAGCCGGGACTGCCTTCAACTCACATGTCTTGACACGAAGATTTAAAGGAATATGATGGCGGCGGCATCGAGGCGTGTCCTCTCTCGCGCCTACGGCTACGGCTTGTCCTCAACTCAAGCCCGGCCGTCCGTTCCTCATGAGAGTGGAGACACATGATGAGCTTGATAAAAAGACTCGTCCCCCTTTCACTGAAGCAAAAGATCAAAACTTTTCAGGAAGACTTCCAACGGAGACAATTGTTCGGCGCGCTCGCCCCGCTTGTCCCGCCGGTCGAACGCATGTACGACGGCCCGCCGGGGCTGGCGGAGTTCAAGGCCAACGGCGAAGAGTTTCTCGCAATCTACCGCGAGCGTTGCGGCCTGCGTCCCGACGAGCGAATGCTCGACATCGGCTGCGGCACGGGGAGAAAGACCTTGCCGCTGACTCAGTATTTCGACGCGCGCGCGGTGTACGAGGGCGTGGACATCAGGCAGGAGGGAGTTGACTGGTGTCGGGAGAAGATCACGCCCCGCTTCCCGCATTTTCACTTCCGGCAGATAGACGTTTACAACCAACTCTACAACCCGCGCGGGACGCACCGCGCGTCCGAGTATCAATTTCCTTTCCCCGACGCTTCGTTCAGCTTCGCGGTGCTCGGCTCCGTCTTCACGCACATGCTGCCAGACGATCTGGCGCACTACCTGCGCGAAGTCGCACGCATGTTGGAGTCGCGCGGGCGGTGCTTGATCTCTTACTTCCTACTCAACGAAGAATCTCTGCGACACGTCGAGGCGGGCGAGGGTACGCTCGATCTCAAGTACGTCTCCGAGCAGTACCGCGTGATCTCGCTCGAAGTGCCGGAGGAGGCGATTGCGTTCGACGAACGCTGGGTGACGAACCTGTACGCGGAGGCGGGGCTAGAGATCGTGCGGCTCGACTACGGCTCGTGGTGCGGGCGCAGAGACCATCTGAGTTATCAGGATTTGGTGCTGGCGGTTAAGTCGTAGAGACACTCCCGCGGCTAGTTTCTCAACCACCACAGCAGCAGGAGGAGCAGCGATGCCAAGAGCAGGGCGGCGAGCAGATGCCGCGCGGATAAAGCGAGCGCGCCGCAATAATGGCAGCGCGCGGCCGAATGCCTGATCCGCTCCTGGCAGCGCGGGCAATATCTTTTTTGCCGCCTCATGCCCCCTCTTAATACAGAAGTCGCACCGGGGTCAAGCCTGCTCCACGTCGCGGCCGGACATTTCTGACAGCAACTCAACGGCCTCCCTCGTCCAAAAACAAGTGCGCCGCTTTCTACGTATCAGCTACGAACCTTTGCCGTGCGACATTCTTCGGTGAATGAGTTTATCTGAGCAGAGAAAGTTTTTGAGGAGCGCATCGCGTTATGAAAAATTCAAATGTGATCATGCGACTGCTGTTGTCGTTCGCGTTGTTGGTCTCGACTTCGGCCTACAGTTCGGCCTTCGCACAACAGGCGCGCGCGGCGACACAGACTGAGGCGCGCGGCGCAACAGGTGCGTCTGCTGCTACCACTCAGGCGGCGGCGCAGGTGTCGGAGCGAAACGTGCGTGCGCACATGGAGTTTCTGGCGAGCGACGCGATGCAGGGGCGCGGGAGCGGGACGCAGTTCGAGTTGCTGGCGGGGCAGTACATCGCTTCGCAGTTGCGGCAGTACGGCGTCGAGCCTGCGGGCGACGCCGTGGCGTCGGGCGCGACGGGGCAGAAGAGTTTCATCCAGACCGTCGCGCTGACGCGTCAGGCTTTCGCCGAAGCGCCCGCGCTCACCTTCAACGCGGCGGGCGGCGCGGAGCGGCGTTGGGTGCACGGCAAGGAGATGCTCGTCGGTCGAATCGCGGCGGCGCAGTTGAAGGGAACTTTGCAGAAGTTGCGCGTGGGCGAGCGTCCCGCGGCGGGCGCGTTCGTACTGTTGGAGCAGGGCGAGGGGAGCGACACGCGGCAGTTGTACACGCAGGCCGCGGCGTTGGGGCAACAGGGGGCTGCGGCAGTCTTCGTCGCGGAGAACGCGTCGCTCAGGCGGAACTGGGCGACGATGGGGACGAGGCTGCCGGAGTTGCCATTGATGGCCGGGAGCGGCGCGGGCAGTAGCAGCAACATCTTCGTCTTGAGCGCGGACGCCTACAAGGAACTGCAAGCCTTGGCCGACGGCACGCAGATCAGTTTCGGGGGGACGCTCGCGCCCGCCGAGACGAGCTACACCTGGAACGTCGTCGGCGTGCTGCCGGGCAGCGGCGATGCGAAACTGTCGAACGAGGCAGTGCTCTTGAGCGCGCACATGGATCACATCGGCGTGGGCAAGGGGCAGGCGGGCGACCAGATTTATAACGGCGCGGACGACGACGCTTCGGGCGTCGTGGCCGTGTTGGAGTTGGCGCGCGCACTCGCGGGCGCACCCGCGCGGCCGAAGCGCACAATCTATTTCGTCCTCTTCGGCAGCGAAGAGAAGGGCGGCCACGGCGCGCAGTATTTCCTCTCGCGCCCGCCCGTCGCGCTCGCGCAGATGGTGGCTAACTTGGAGTTTGAAATGATCGGGCGACCCGACCCGAAGGTGGCGGCCGACACCCTGTGGCTGACCGGCTACGAGCGTTCCAACCTCGGCGCGGAACTCGCAAAGCAGGGCGCGCGACTCGTCGCCGACCCGCACCCCGAACAGAACTTCTTCCAGCGTTCCGACAACTACGCCCTCGCCCGCCGCGGCGTCGTCGCGCACACTGTGTCGAGCTTCGGCCTCCACCCCGAATACCACCAACCCGGCGACGACCTCGCCCACATAGACTTCGCACACATGACCCGCGCCATCAACTCCATGGTCGCCCCCGTCCACTGGCTCGCCAACTCAAACTTCACCCCCGCGTGGGCGGAAGGCAAGAAGCCGTAAAGGTAGGGTAACGTGGGCGAGAATTTCTAACCCTGCCCGTTACGGCCTTCGATGTATCGCTCAACGGTCTCGGCCAGCCGATCCACGCGCCCGCTCATTCGCGTAATCGCCTCGTCCGCTGCAGCCTCGCTGCGAATTTGGGCGTCGGCCAGCGCGGCGATGCGCTCGTCTGCGTGCGATTGTGTTGCGGACAGACGCCTCATTGCATCATCAGTACGGATTTGCGCGTCGGTTAAAGCCGCGATGCGTTCGTCCGCCTTAGCCGCTGCTGCTTCGCTGCGAATCTGGGCATCAACTAAAGCAGCGATGCGTTGATCCGCATCTGACTGTGTCTCCCGCACTTCGTCCAACCGTTCATCGTGCCTCTGTAAAAGGGCAACGACGGTCTTAAAGCTTTGACTAAGTTCAGTGTTCTTCGTCTGGTGCTCATCAAACCGCTCGTCATGCTTCCTTAGAAGTTCGACGATGGTCTGATAGCTCTGGCCGAGTTCGATGTGCCTCACATCGTGGTGGCCTACCATCTCCACCAGCATTTTGAAATACTGCTCAAGGTCTGAGACCCGCCCTTCCAACTTGTCCGCGCTCATTTCCGACCACCTTTCTTGCTCACCGTTGACGCTGTTTAACTTTAGCTTTCAGTGGTCTCCCAGGCTTCCGCGCCTCTAGTAAAACTAGTTTAGCTTCCCTGCTCGGATGATCCCATTCGTCCTCCGGTTCGTCAATCCAAACTATTTCTTCCCGCCTTTCTTCTTACTAGCTTTTGCGTCTCTCTCAGTTTTATCCTTTGGCGGTCTGCCTACTTTGCGATTCTCAACTAGGATTAAGTCACTTTCTTTTATCAGATGATCGCGCCCGAATTGCTGCGAAGGTAATCGCCCTTCCTCTATTAACTGACGGACACGCCGAAGGCTAACGTTTAGCCGCGCTGCAACTTCGCTCGTCGTCAGCATTTGATCATTCGCCATAAACTTTTTATACCGTAAGGAATATTCCTACCGCAAGGGAAGTTTTCTATTGACGAAATTCTTCCCCTGCGGTAGTCTTTCGCGCAAGTTGTCAAAAAGATAGCACCGAATAGGCGAGGACTTACCAAGACCGTGAATCTCGATAAGCCCTCTTCACCAGTAAGAACCCTAGAAGGAGTTACTGATGCAAAAAAATAATAGCACGCGCACGCCTCACGCCCGCCGACCAGAGCCGAGTTTCGACGAACCGATCCGGCGGTGGTTAACCCTGCCTGTTACGCAAGAAAGAGCGTGTGAGTTGGTTGACCTGATCACGCGGCGCGAGGATAGGGATAGTTTGGACGCCTTGATCGAGTTGATCTGCGGGCTGACGCCGCACACGCCTTCGGATGATAAGTTTGATTTGGACGAGAGGTTTCTGGCGGGGCAGGCTGCGTTGATGCATGCCTTCACTGATACAAGGCGGGCGGGGAATGAACTGGGTTCGTATGTGGTGGGGTTGAAGTGCGCGCAGTGGGAGTAGCGTGAGAGGGCGGCGTGCGTCGTCGCTGCGTGGCAAACGAAAGCGGCTTCGTTCGCGTGGAACGAAGCCGCTTCTCGTTGTTCGGTGTGAACGGGCGTTGTTACATGCCCATGCCGCCGCCCATGCCGCCCATGCCGCCGCCGCCCATTGCAGGGGCTTTGTCGTCATCGGGCAGTTCGGAGACGAGCGCCTCGGTCGTGAGCATCAAGCCCGCGATGGAGGCCGCGTTTTGCAGCGCAGAGCGCGTCACCTTCGCCGGGTCAATCACGCCCGACTCCACGAGGTCTTCAAACTTCTCGGTCGCCGCGTTGAAGCCGTAGGAGTCTTTCTTGTTCTCCCGCACCTTCTCGACGATCACCGCGCCCTCTTTGCCCGCGTTCTGCACGATCTGGCGGAGCGGCTCTTCGAGCGCGCGCCGGACGATGGTGACGCCGATCTGCTCGTCCGCATCGCCCTCGCCCTCTTCGTTGGCGCGGAACTTCTCCAACGCCTTGGCCGCGCGCACCAGCGCGACGCCGCCGCCGGGGACAATGCCTTCCTCGACCGCCGCACGCGTAGCGTGCATCGCATCTTCGACGCGTGCCTTCTTCTCTTTGAGTTCCGTCTCGGTCGCCGCGCCGACGCGGATCACCGCGACGCCGCCGACGAGTTTCGCCAGACGCTCCTGCATCTTCTCGCGGTCGTAGTCCGAAGTGCTGTCTTCGATCTGCGCCTTCAAGGTTTTGACGCGGCCGGAAATGTCCGTGTCCTTGCCCGCGCCCTCGACGACCGTGGTGTTGTCCTTGTCAATCGTCACCTTCTTGGCGCGACCGAGGTCGGACACCTGCACGTTCTCCAACTTGATGCCGAGATCGTCCGAGATAACTTTGCCGCCCGTCAGGATGGCGATGTCTTCGAGCATCGCCTTGCGACGATCACCGAAGCCCGGCGCTTTGACGGCCGCGACGTTGAGCGTGCCGCGCAGCTTGTTGACGACGAGCGTCGCCAAGGCTTCGCCTTCCACGTCTTCCGCGATGATCAAAAGCGGCTTGCCCATCTTCGCCACCTGTTCGAGCAGGGGCAGGAGGTCTTTCATCGAACTGATCTTCTTCTCGTTGATCAGAATGAACGGGTTGTCGAGCACCGCTTCCATGCGTTCGGGGTCGGTCACAAAGTAAGGCGACAGATAGCCGCGGTCGAACTGCATGCCTTCGACGACTTCCAAAGCCGTCTCCATCGTGCGCGATTCTTCGACCGTGATCACGCCGTCTTTGCCGACCTGCGCCATCGCTTCCGCGATCAACTCGCCGATGGTGCGGTCGCCGTTCGCAGAGATCGTCCCGACCTGCGCGATCATGTCGCCCTTGACGGGCTTCGCCATGCGCTCGATCTCTTCGGTCGCGCGCTTGACGGCCTTGTCAATGCCGCGCTTCAAGGCCATCGGGTTCGCGCCCGCCGCCACCGTCTTCACGCCCTCGCGGAAGATGGACTGAGCGAGCACGGTCGCCGTCGTCGTGCCGTCGCCCGCGATGTCCGAGGTCTTCGACGCCACTTCGCGCACCATCTGCGCGCCCATGTTTTCGAGCGAGTCTTTCAACTCAATCTCTTTCGCCACCGTCACGCCGTCCTTGGTGATCGTGGGCGAGCCGAATTTCTTGTCCAAGACGACGTTCCTGCCCTTGGGGCCGAGTGTGATCTTCACCGCGTCGGCAAGCTGGTTGACGCCGCGCAGGATGGCCGCGCGCGACTCCTCGCCGTGAATTACTTGTTTCGCCATAAATCGTATCTCCTCAAATTTATTCTTAATCCTCAATTAACAAAAAGAGCGGCCGCGTTCTCCATCAGAGAACTACTTGCCGCTTTTCTTGCCGCCGCCGGCCTGTGCGCCCGCGCGCGCGATGATGCCGAGAATGTCGTCCTCGCGCATGATCAAGAACTCGTCGCCGTCCAGCTTGATCTCCGAGCCGCTGTACTTGCCGAACAAGACGCGGTCGCCGACCTGCACGTCCAACGTCTGGCGCGTGCCGTCGTCCTTGTACTTGCCTTCGCCGACGGCGATCACTTCGCCTTCCTGCGGTTTCTCTTTCGCGCTGTCCGGGATGATGATCCCGCCGCGCACCTGCTCGCCTTCTTCAATCCGCTTCACGATCACGCGGTCTTGGAGGGGTTTGATGTTTATCGCCATAGAAAACTACTCCTTTCAGATTTCACCGAAAAATTTCAGGGTTTTGAGTGCAAAAATTCGTTTTGGTAGAACTCATCCTCAGACTCCCAGCAGGGGCGCGCCGCGAAACTCTCTGACAACCTCTCTCGAACAACTTGAAAGGCCGCCTGTCTGGCACTCTCTGGAAGCGAGTGCTAAGAATATGGCAAGTCGGTCGGACTTGTCAACGGGCGGTTGCCAAAATCTGAGTATAACGCACTCACATTTCGGCGAAATGCCCGGTGTGCTTAGTTTTCGGGGGTGGTTTTGAGGAGAAAAATTTTGACTAGCGGGCGCGGCGGGTGGCGGCTTTGCCGGAACCGGGACGCGTTTTGGTGCGCGCGGAGGAGAGAGAGCGTTCCTGCGTGCGGTAGTTGGCGACGCGTTTGGAGAGCGTGTTGCGGTGGATGCCGAGCGTGGCGGCGGTGCGCGAGAGGTGTTCTTTGTGGCGCGCGAGGGCTTTCTGGATGTAGAGCTTTTCAAACTCGGCGACGGCTTCGTCGAGCATGATCTGGCCGTCCAACATTTCGTCTATGAGCGCTTCGAGACGGGTTCGCATCTGCATGTCTTCTCCAAAATAGTCTTTTACTTAAAGTCTCAATCCCGCGCGGATTTCGGCAAACGAAAAAATACTCAAGACGTGAGACGCCTGTACTCGACCTCGAAGCGCGCGCGCATATCCGCTGAAGTGAGCCACGAGATCAACTGCGCGCCCCCGGCCAGCGCGGGCGCGGTGCGCGCCTCCGCGACCGACTCCAGCCGCACGGGAAACGCCGTCAACGCCAGATAGATCACCGAGCACACGGCCATCCCACGCACGAAACCGAACAGCGCGCCGAGCGCCCGATCCATCCATTCGAGCCGCGCGCGCCGGAGGCTGCCCTTCAACAACTGACCGGCCATGAAGCCGAGCGCGAGCGCGAAGGCCACGATCAAAAGAAACCCCCAAGCGTTCGCCGCCGCGTTCGACTCGACCACGTTCAACGCGCGCAGGAGAGACCCGGCCGTCTCGTAACCACGCGCCGCGACGACGACCCCGACGAGCATCGCCAGTGTCGCGACGAGCGCGCGCACGAACCCACGCAGCGCGCCCGCGATGAGCGAAGCCCCGACGAGCGCGAGCACGATCAAGTCGAAGAAGGTCATTCAACGTTAGAGGTCAGAGGTTAAAAGTCAGTGGTCAATCAAGTCAGCTTTCGTCTTTCACTAATCTCTGACCTCTGACCTCTGACCTCCGGCCTCTGTAGTTCACAATTCGCTGCCGGTGAGAAGCCTGTAGGCTTCGAGGTAGCGCGCGGTGGTGGCCGCGGCGACTTCGGCCGGGAGCGGCGGCGCGGGCGGTCGCTTGTCCCAGTCGAGCGTTTCGAGATAGTCGCGGACGAACTGTTTGTCGAAGGAGGCTTGCGCGCGTCCCGGTTCGTAATCGTCGAGCGGCCAGAAGCGAGACGAGTCGGGCGTCAGAGCCTCGTCAATCAGGATAATCTGCCCTCGCGCGTCCAGCCCGAACTCGAACTTCGTGTCGGCGATGATGATGCCGCGCGCGCGCGCGTAGGTTTCGGCCTCGGCGTATAGGGCGAGGGAGATGTCGCGTAGTCGCGCGGTCGTCTCCGCGCCGACGATCTTACACATGCGCGCCTCGCTGATGTTTTCGTCGTGACCCGTCTCGGCTTTCGTCGCGGGCGTGAAGATGGGCGCGGGGAGTTGGTCGGATTCGCGTAAGCCCGCGGGCAACTTGTGGCCGCAGATTTCGCCGGTGCTTCGGTAGTCCTTCCAGCCCGAACCGGCGAGGTAGCCGCGCACAACGCACTCGACGGGGAAGACTTCCGTGCGGCGGACGAGCATCGAGCGGCCGCGGAGTTCGGCGGCGTGCGCGCGCACACTCTCCGGAGCATGTTCGAGGTCTATCGTCAGCAGGTGATTGTCGGTGATGTGTTTGAGCCGCGCGAACCAGAAGCGGGAGAGCGCGGTGAGCACTTCGCCCTTGCGCGCGATCTGTGTGGGGAGGATGCAGTCGAAGGCGGAGATGCGATCCGTGGCGACGATCAGGAGTCGCCCGTCGTCAACTTCGTAAACGTCGCGCACCTTGCCGCGTCGCACCAACCGGAGACCCGCGAGGGAGGTTTCGCTGATAGTCGCAGGGACGGACATGGATTCTCACTTTGCGGTTGGGGTGGTGTCGCTTGACGGAAGCACACTCGCGCGAGCGAGCCGGGATTGTGCTCGCGCCCCGCCGCTTTGTCAAGACTGAGAAGAAAATGAGCGGTGAGCGGTAAGCAGTAAGAAATGACTTTTAACTGCTCGCCGCTCACTGCTCACTGCTTACTGTTCACTACTTCTTAACGCTTCGCGCAGACGACGGATTTGTGCGGCGTGGTCGTGCGCGTGGGCGGCGTAGACTGTGAGCCAGGTGTCGGCGGTGTAGCGCGGGTGTTCGGGGTGCGTGCCTTCGCGCGCCCAGTCCGCATCGGACATGTGTGCGAGGACTTGGGCGGTGGTGGCGCGCGCGGCGCGGAAGGCATCGAGGGCGGGGGCGATGTCGCGCTCGTTGTAGTTGAGCCGCAGGGCGTAGGCGTCCTGATCGTAAGCCTGTATGGCGGGGCGTTCTTCGGAGAGGAGTTGGCGCAGGCGGATCGCGCCGCGCATTTCGCTGTCGGCGAGATGCTGGACGATCTCGCGCGCGCTCCACTTGCCGGGCAGGGGGCGGGCGGACAGTTGCTCGTCGGGGAACTCGGCGAGGGCGCGCTGCACTTCGTCGAAGCCGGCCTCGTATTGCGCGATCAGTTCGCGTCTGTCGGCGGAAGTCATGTTCGTGTACCTCTAACTCTCAAGTATTT
Organism: Pyrinomonadaceae bacterium; assembly: GCA_030841105.1. GTDB lineage: Bacteria > Acidobacteriota > Blastocatellia > Pyrinomonadales > Pyrinomonadaceae > JAIVJZ01. The sequence continues at coordinate 66 of JAVEDE010000018.1, read as the reverse complement.
GGCAAAACGTGGGGTGCGAGCGGCGCGGGCGGCGACGCCGGAACAGCCCGGTGGCACGTGGCCGGG
>JAVEDE010000085.1 GCA_030841105.1 Pyrinomonadaceae bacterium | reverse complement strand
TGAAACTATGTTTTCACTCAAAGGCGCTGGCGGCGCGAAGGAAGGATAAAATGAGAGAGAGAGGCGCGGTTAGTTGACGGAGTGTTTCTCGTCGGAGTCGGGGACGATGAAGGAGAGGTTGGCGAGGACGCTGCGAAGGCGCACCTGGCCGAGCAGCGTTTCGAGGTAACAGGCGAGACCTTCGAGCGCAGGGCCGATCTCCAGAATCCGGCGCGCGGCCGTCACCTGCTTGACGAAGCGTTCGTACTCCTCCCAATCGCGGTACATCAAGTAGCACATGCTGCCGTCGCGAAAACGCTTGAGGTGCGCGAGCAGGAGCGCGACCGAAAACTGATCGCATTCCTTGTCGGCGCGGCGCGCCAGCCCGACCAGATTCCAGAGGTCGCGGTAGAGGATGAGCGCCTCCTCGCGGCGTTCGGGAAAATCGTTGAAGAGTTCTTCGCCGTCGAGCGCGGGGTTGAAGACCTGCGTGAGCGAGATGGTTGATTGCTGGAAGCAGTTGAGCAGCAGGCCGTGTGCGCGTTCGAGTTTGGCGCGGATGGGCGGCGACTGCGGGTCGTTGATGCCGACGAGTTCAAAGCCGTAGACGCGCCCGATCTCGTGGCCGATGGCGTAGCTGATGCCGTCGAGCGTGGAGAGCAGTTCTTCGCTCGCGCCTTCGAGGTGGAGCATGTCTGCGTCAATCTGTTCGATCAGCGCGAGCGATTCTTTGTGGACGTTGGTGAAGACGGAGGAGGTCGAGGCGAGCAGTTGATCCTGCTGCACCTTCTTCTCGATGAGACGCAGGTAGTCGAGCAGCCGTGCGAGTTGGACGAAGACGCGGCGCACCGTCACGCCGAGCGAGGGGGGTTGGAGCGTGGCGACGAGTTCGGCGAGCGGCGGGGCTAAAGTCTCTTCGTGCGCCGTCTGGATGTCGGCCGTGAGGCAGATTTCCGCGTCGGCCGAGTACGTAGCGAAAGCCTTCGAAGGCTCGTGCGCGGGCTGTTCTAAAATTGCGCTGCTCATAGTGGGTGTGTCCTGAAGGGGCGGCCGCGGCCGGTCGGCCGGGGCGGGGCTTCGGAGCGAAAATCTCTCCGGGAGAAGAACGTCAACGCGCTCCCGCCGGAGGGCGCGACGCTCTTTGTCAAACTTCCTGCGGCGAAAAGTGTGACCGGCGCGGAGAGTCTGTCCGCGCTTCGAGCTACGACTTTGCTGTCAAACTTTATGCCACAGGCCGCACCGGCGCGCGGCAGCCGTAAGAGGCGACTTTGCAACCCTTTCTGCATCTAAATAAGCGGACGCCCAAAATTCCGTTCGCGCAGACTGACACTTTGACAGGTCAAGTTGGCAGCGTTGCGACAATATGGCAGACCCGGTTCGCCAGTTAAACGCGGCGGGTCGCCAGCCTCAAAGGCTAAAGTCGCCGTCAACCGTCTCGGCCTAAGTGGAGTGATGGGAGCGCGAGCGAGTCGTTCGAGCGATCCGGGACTTTTCGAGCAAGGCACAATTAACAGAAGCTCTCACGGCGTTCGTGAGGGCGAGGAGAATGAGATGATCAACGTCCGCAACGCCGCCGCGCGCGGCCACTTCAACTTCGGCTGGCTCGACACCTATCACACGTTTTCCTTCGGCGAGTATTACGACCCGCGCAACATAGGCTTCCGCGCGTTGCGCGTCATCAACGAGGATTACGTCCGCGCCGGCCACGGCTTCCCGACGCACCCGCACCGCGACATGGAGATCATCACCTACGTGCTCGCAGGCGCGCTCGAACACAAAGACAGCATGGGCAACGGCGCGGTGATCGTGCCGGGCGAGGTGCAGCGCATGAGCGCGGGCACGGGCGTCCGCCACAGCGAGAAAAATTCGTCGGCGGAGGAAGACGTGCACCTGTTGCAAATCTGGATACTGCCGCAAGAGCAGGGCATTCAGCCGGGCTACGAGCAGAAGATGTTCGAGGCGGAGGAGAAGCGCGGGCGGCTGCGCCTGATCGCGTCCGGTGACGGGCGCGAAGGCTCCGTGACGATTCATCAGGACGCGCAGCTTTACGCCGCCTTGCTTGAGCCGGGGCAGTTAGTGACGCACGAACTACTGCCGGGGCGGCACGCGTGGGCGCAGGTGGCGCGCGGCGCGGTCGAACTCAACGGGCAGCTTTTGCGACAGGGCGACGGCGCGGCCGTCAGCGACGAAACGCAACTCCTCATCGCGGGTCAGGAATCGTCCGAAGTCTTACTCTTCGATCTCGGCTGAGGGCGCGTCGCCGCGCGCGACAGTTGTGACGAAGCCGCGCGTGAGTTTCAAAACGCGGAGAGGGCGCGGAGAGAGTTGATTCTCGCCGCGCCCTCTTTAACAATCATCGCGTCGCTCTCGCCGCACGTTAGCGGTAATGCTTCTGTTGCCTGAGGAGGCCACGCAACTTCATCCTCGCCTTGTGCAACTGTGACTTACTCGTGCCCACCGAGCAGCCCAAGAGTCGCGCAATCTCCTCGTGCTCGTGCCCCTCCACATCGTGCAACACAAACACCGTCCGGTAGCCGGGTGGCAACTGCCCGATCGCCCGGTCTAACG
>JAVEDE010000056.1 GCA_030841105.1 Pyrinomonadaceae bacterium | reverse complement strand
CTGCCCATCTGCGCGAAGTAGACGGCGAGCGCCATCGTCAAACTGCTGACGATGAGGACGACCGTGTTGACCGCGCCGAGTTTCCAGTTGAGCGTGCTGCTGGCAATGGCGAAGGCCTGCGGGTGCTGCGCCCGGTAGATGATGTAGCCGGTAAACAGCCCACCGAAGAACATGATCTCGGTGACGAGGAAAAGCCACATCCCCAGGCTGCCCGCCTCGCGCTGCTGTTCGAGATTATCGAAGTGGTGCGCGAGGTTGGCGGAGGCGTGGTGCGTCGCCGCGGCGTCGCCGCCGTGCGCGTCGTGCGCGTCCAATGTTTCTGCGTGTGCCATGTTGCTTTAGTTCCCTCTTGCTGCTGGTCAGGTCGTCGCCTCGCCGTGCGCGGGCTGCGCGGCTTGCTCCTTGTCGGGGCCGATCACTTCCATCTCCTCCATCGGCCGGTACTCGTAAGCCTCCCACGTGACGACCGGCGTGCGGAAGAAGTTTTCGGTCGGCGGCGGCGAAGCCGTGCGCCATTCAAGCCCGGTGGCCGCCCACGGGTTCGCCGGGGCAAACTTGCCGTAACGCATTGACCAGATAAAGTAGATGCCGGGGATCAACAGCCCGAAGCCGAGGATGGAAGCGCCCGCCGTGCTCATCACGTTCAAGACCTGAAACTCTTCGGCGTAGGCGTGATAGCGGCGCGGCATCCCCATGTAGCCGAGGAGGAACTGCGGGAAGAACGTCAGGTTGAAGCCGACGAAGATGACGAGCGCGCTGAAACGCCCCCACCCTTCCGGGTACATGCGCCCGGTGATCTTCGGCCACCAGTTATGCAGGCCGCCGAGGTAGCCCATCAGCGCGCCGCCGACCATGATGTAGTGAAAGTGTGCGACGATGAAGTAGGTGTCGGTCAAATGCACGTCGAGTCCGAGCGCGGCGAGGAAGAGTCCGGTCAAGCCGCCGATAGTGAACAGCCCGATAAAGCCGAGCGCGTAGAGCATCGGCGTGTCGTAGGAGATCGAACCCTTGTAGAGCGTCGCCGTCCAGTTGAACACTTTGACCGCCGACGGGATCGCCACGGCGAACGAGACGAACGAGAAGATCATCCCGGCGTAGACCGACTGGCTCGACGTGAACAGGTGATGCCCCCACACGAGGAAGCCGAAGACGGCGATGGCGAGCGACGAGAACGCGACGAACGAGTAGCCGAAGACGTTCTTGCGCGAGTGGGTCGAGATGAGTTCGCTGACCACACCCATCGAGGGCAGGATCATGATGTAGACGGCCGGGTGCGAGTAGAACCAGAAGAAGTGTTGGAACAGCACGGGGTCGCCGCCGAGGCGCGGGTCGAAGATGCCGATGTGGACGATGCGCTCCATCGCCACGAGCAGGATCGTGATGGCGATGACGGGCGTGCCCAAGACCATGATCAAACTCGTCGCGTAGTGCGACCAGATGAAGAGCGGCAGGCGAAACCACGTCATGCCGGGCGCGCGCATCGTGTGGATGGTGACGATGAAGTTCAAGCCCGTCAAAATTGACGAGAAGCCGTTGATGAAAATTCCTAGTCCTGCGGCGACGACGTAAGAGTTGGAGAAGGTGGTCGAGTAGGGCGTGTAGAACGTCCAGCCCGTGTCAATGCCGCCGTTCAGGAGCGCCCAGATCGTAAAGAGCGCGCCTATCAGATAGAGATACCAACTGAGCAAATTGAGTTTCGGAAACGCCAAGTCCTTCGCCCCGATCATTAGCGGGACGAGGAAGTTCCCCAAGACCGCCGGGATGGACGGGATGAGGAAGAAGAAGATCATGATGATGCCGTGCTGAGTGAACAGCTTGTTGTAGGTCATCGGCTGGACGATGTCGCCCGCCGGGGTCAGGAGTTCGAGCCGGATGGTCAGCGCGTAGATGCCGCCGAGGATGAAGAAGACCGTCACCGACGCCAGATACAGGAGCGCGATGCGCTTGTGATCCTTCGTCAGCAGCCACGACTTGATGCCGTAGTTGGCGTTGATGTAGTTCTCGTGCCCGAAGCGTGCGCGCGTGCCTAACGCGTCGAGCGCGGCAGGCCGCGGCGCAGTCGGCGGCGGGATGGATGCGTCAATTGAACTCATACTTCTTTAACCTTTTGTCTCTCGACTCGATGAACCGTCTCGTGCGACTGCCCCTTGGTTGTAACTAACGGTTGCTGTTGCCGCCACCCGGCATCTGATTGCTGTTGCCGCTGCTCTGCGACGCGCCGCCACTGCCTGCGCCGCCCAGACGCGGCGAAGTGGAGTTGAGCGGATTCGAGCGTTGCGCGTCGGGGGCGATGCCGGTCGTCGTGGTCTGCGCCCCGCCGCCTGACTGCCCGTTCGTCGTGGTCGTCGTCGTGCCGCCTGCCGCGGCGGGTGCGCCGAGCGAGCGGATGTAGGCGATGAGTTGCAGCAGTTGTTCCTCGCTCACCTGCCCCTGATACGAAGGCATGATCGGCTGGAAGCCTTCGACCACCTTCGCCGTCGGGTTGACGATGGACTCGCGTATGTAAGCCTCGTCAACCGTTACGTCCCCGCCACCCTGCACGCGCTGCGGCTTGCCGAAGACGCCTGTCAGGACGGGGCCGCGACCCTGCGTGTCCATGCGATGGCACGTCGCGCAACCGAGCGACTGGAAGAGTTTCTCGCCCTGCGCGGCGGGAGAATCAGAGCCGCCGCCCGCGAGCCACGCCTGATAGGCCGTCGGCTCCATCACCTCGACCCAGCCGTTCATGCCCGAATGGTTCGTCCCGCAAAACTCCGTGCAGAACAGGTGATAACGCCCGGTCTTCGTCGCCTCGAACCACGCGAACGTGTAGCGGCCGGGAACGACGTCGGAACGGATGCGGAAGGCCGGGACGGCGAACGAGTGGATCACGTCCTCGGTCGTCATCGTCAACTTCACCTTCGCTCCGACGGGCACGTGCAGTTCGTTGATCTCGCGCTGCCCCTCCGTGTGCTGAAACTTCCACATCCATTGTTTGCCGACGACGAAAATCTCGATGGCGTCTTTCGGCGGGCGGTAGAGCGTGAAGTAGAGGCTCGCGCCCCAGACGAAGATCGTCATCGCGATGAGAAACGGGATGACCGTCCACATCGTCTCCAACTTGACCGACCCGGCGATGGGCTGCGGCAGTTCGTTCTCGGAGCGGCGGCGATACTTGACGGCGAAATAGAAGATGAGCACCGTCACCAGCACGGAGAAGAAGAGTGTAATCGCGACCAGATAAGTGTAGAGCGCGTCCACTTGACCTGAGACGGTGGAGGCCTGCTCCGGCGTAAATGGTAATCTTGGCAACTGCATCTCGTTAAGCGATCCCTCCTGCCTCTCCCGTGCTCACCGGCCGCTGCTGCTGCTGCTGTCCCGCCGCCCCGCCGCCTTCGCCGTCGCCCTCGCGTCGGCGGCGACGTTGTAAGACCATGATCAAGACTACCAACCCGACCACCGTGACGACGCCCGTCACGCGCATGATGTTCATGATCGCCGGGCCGTACTTGCCCGTCGTCGGGTCGTAGTGAAAGCAGTAGAGCGTCAGCTTGTCCACCGCGCTCCCGATCTTCCCCTGCGACGCTTCGACCAGACCGAGTTTCAGATCGCGCGGCGCGTATTCGATGCCGTAGAAGTAGTGCGACAGTTTCCCCTGCGAAGTCGCCAACATCACGCCGGACGCGTGCGCGTACTGGTTCGTCGCCGTGTCGAACGCGTACTTGAAGCCGACAGCGTTCGCCAGCGCGTCAATCTGCGACTTGTCGCCCGTCAGGAAGTGCCAGCCCGCGTCGAACGAAGCGGCGTCAGCGGCGCGGCCATAGTCGTGCAGCACCACTTCCTTCTTCTTGGCGGCGTCGGCCGCCGACTCGCGCGGGTCGAAGCTCACCGTCACCACGTCGAACTCTTTGCCCACCGTGTAGGGCAGCGTCTTCAAGCCGCCGACCAGACCGTTGAGGACGAGGTTGCACAGCTTCGGGCAGTTGTAATAGACGAGCGAGACGACGACGGGGCGTTTGCCGAAGTAGTCGCCGAGCCGCACCGTTCGTCCCGCCTCGTCTCGGAAACTTAGATCGAGCGGGACTTGCTCGTTTAGACGCTGCTCGATGCCGACGTCCTTGAGCGCGAACGGCACGTCGTTGCTCGACACGCCGCCCTGCGGCGGCTGCGCGTACTGCGCCGACACCGTGAGCGGCAAACAGCAGGCGGTGAGCAGTACGAGACAGGCGACGCGACGCGCGCGATTACTCACCACGCGACTCACAACACTCGCTCCGCGACGCACAAGTTTGCCCGCCGCGCGACGCGAGAGATTCTTCGCGCCCGTCGCGCGCGCGTCCGTAAGTTTATTTCCGGTTACTACTTTTTTCATCAAACTGCTCAATGCTCGGTATTGCTCAATGCTTGGTTTCGCCCGCGCCGTGCGGCTGCGACTGCTGTTGGCCGCCGCCCGTCGTGTTTGCCGCAGGCTGCTCGCCGCCGCTTGTCGCCCACTTCTCGCGCTGCTCCGAACGCCGTCCCGCGCTCGCGGCGGTCGGGAGGCTGATGCCGAAGCCGTTGCCGCCGCCTTCCACGCCGGGCGCGGCCGTCTCTGCCCCGCGCGTCGGCAGACCCTTCTCCAAAAGTTTCTGCTTGGCGTAGTCAATGGGAACGCGCATCATGCCCGTGCCCGGATCGGGGTCATGATAGTTGTCCAGATCGTACTTGTACTTGTCCCTCAAAGCGTTCCATTCGAGCGTCGGCTCTTTCTTCTCGAAGACGAAGTTCGGGTCGTCGAGCGAGCGGTGGTCGGGCGCGCCCTGCAAGCGCGGCACGCCGGGCGGCGGCAGGCGTTCCTTTTCACTGCGCGCCATCGGCGAGGGCTGCGCCTCTTTGCTCGTGGCGTAGGCGTCGAGCAGTTTGAACATGCCGAGCATCAGCCCGCTCACGATGAGGAGGCCGAGGAACAACAGCCCGACGAACGTGCCGACGCCGCGCACGCTCACGTCCGACTCTTCGTGCATCACGTCCGGATTCGTGATGTGGCGCACGTCCGGCGTCTCCGTCAGGTGCAGTTTGCCTTTGCCGTTGCCTTGATGACCGAAAATTCCCATCTCAACCCTCGCTCTCGTCCGACCCGCGACCTGTGACTCGCCCTGTCGCCTCCAACATTCTTACCCGTCCCGGCCGGTTGCCTTTAACCCTTACCTTTTCACTTTGCCCCGCCGCTTCTCAGTGATGGCCGTTAGCCTGCTCAAGCGCGTTTTCCAAGCCCTCGTCGCCGAGCGGCAAGAGCGGGCGCGACGCGAGTTCGCGCGCATACCACCAGAGCCAGAAGCCGCCGATGGCGATGGGCGTGATGAAGTTCAACGCGTAGGCCACCACGTCGGCCATGCCGCCGCCGTAGCCCGCTGCCTCCGCGCCGCCGTGCCGCGGCATCGCGAGCACGCTCGGCGCAATCGTCCAGAACAGATCGACGACGCGCATCACAAGGACGAGCAGCGCGACGATGACGAGCGCGCGGGCGCGACGCTTGCGCTCGCGCGAGAGCAGCAGGACGAAGGGCAGCGCGAAGTGTAAGACGACGATTGCGACCGCCACATACCCCCAGCCGCCGAACAGGCGGCGCATGTACCACGGAATCTCTTCCGGCAAATTGCCCGACCAGATGATCAAAAACTGCGAAAACGAAAAGTAAGCCCAGAGCATCACGAAGGCGAGCAGCAGCTTGCCGTGGTCGTGGAAGTGGCGCGGCTGGTAGACGTGCTCAAGGCGTTCGTCACGCGAGAGGATGACGGTGGTGACGATGGCGAAGGCGAGCGCGGTCAAGCCCCACCCGACCATGATCAGCAAGCCGTAGATAGTCGAGAACCACTCCGGCTCTAGAGACATCACCCAGTCCACGGCGGCGAACGTGACGGTCAACCCGAAGAGCAAAATTCCGGGGCCGCTCAAGTTTTGCAGTTTGTCCTTCAGACGCCTGCGCTCGCGCGGGTCGGCCGTCGCGTCCTGTTCGAGCGACCACTTGCTCAGGAAGTACGAGAGCATGTACCACATCGCGAAGTAGAAGACCGTGCGCGCGAGGAAGAACGGGATGTTCAGGTAAAGCGCCTTGTGCTTGATGATCTCAACGTCTTGTTCTTCCGGCAGCGTCCAAGGGTAGAGGCGATGCGTGAAGATGGCGAAGGCGATGGGCAGAAACAAAATCGCCATCACGGGCAGCGTGCGCGCGGCGGCTTCGAGCGGCCGACGAATGACGACGCCCCAACCGCCGCCCGACAAGTGGTGCAGCATGATGATGGCGAGCGAGCCGACGGAGACGCCCGTCCAAAAGACGTAGCCGACGAGGTAGGCGCGCCAGAACCCGGCCGGGTTGACGAACGCGCCGACGACACACAGCACGAGCGCGATGATCCCGGCGACGAGCGCGCGCCCGCCGAGTTGGCCGACGGACGGAGGGGCGTTGTAAGTGGTCGTGGTTGCTGCTTCGGCGCTCATGGCGTGCGCTCCCCTCCGGTTCCCTGATGTCCGCCTTCGGTAGTGGGCGTGCCCGGCCCCGGCTTGCGCTGGTTGCGTAAGTTCTCCGGCACTTCGGCGGCGGGCGTGTTCTGGCTTAGTTGCAACGCGCGGATGTAGGCGATGATCGCCCAGCGGTCGCGCGGCGGAATCTGCTCGGAGTAGTCGGGCATCGCGCCCCAGCCGTTTGTGATCACGTCGAAGAAGTGGCCGAGCGTCTCGGCGCGCAAACGGTCGTCGTGGAGCGACGGCGGGCGACGGAAGCCGCGCCTGACGATCATGCCGTCGCCGTAGCCGGTCTGCCCGTGGCACATCGAGCAGTAGATGTTGAAACGCTCTTCGCCGCGATCCAAATCCTTCGCCGTGACGGCGAACGGAAATTCGTTGACGCTCCCCGGCGTGCCCGACTGACCGGACGCGCCGCCCGGCAAGTTGCCCGCGACGTTGCCGCGCACGTTCACGTCGCCGCCCGTCTGCGAGCCGCCAGCGTTTGCGCCCTGCGCGTTAGGCGTGTTCGCGCCCGCGCTCGTCATGGCCGTCAGGCCGCCGCCGCCCGTCGCCGGTTGCGCCGCGCCCGCGCCGCCGCCCGTCGCGTTCTTGCCCGTGTAGTAGGCCGTGTTCACGTCGCGGTAGCCGCGCGCCACCGTGCCCTCGACGTAGGGGCGCGACGCCTGCCCGTCCGAGAAACTCTTGCTCGGCTCATACGCCTCATAGCGCGGCTGATCCTGCATGTCCTGCCGACAGCCCGACAGGTAAAGGGCGAAAGGTAAAAGGCAGAGGGTGAAGAGCACGCGCCCGGACAGGCGACGCGCGCGGGGCGTCTCCCCCTTCACCTCTCCCCCTTCCACATTTCCCCTGTGCTTAATGTTCGACATCGGCCACCTCTTGCGCGCCCAAACTACGGAGAAAGCCGGTCGTCGCCTCGCGGTCGAACTTCGGGTCGCGCGCTTCGATGACGAGGAAGAAGCGGTCGCGCGAAGCGAGCGCGAAGTTCGGCACGTTGAAGACCGGGTGATACGGTTCGGGCAGCCCGTTTAAGGCGAGCATGCCGAAGATGGCCGCCATCGCCGCGCCGAGCACCGTCGTCTCGAAAGTGATCGGGATGAAGGCCGGCCAACTGTGCAAAGGCTTGCCGCCGACGTTGAGCGGGTAGTTCCACACCGCGACGTAATACTGCATAGCGTAGCCGCCGATGAGACCGATGATGCCGCCGATCAAGACGATGAGCGGCAGCCGCTCCTTGTGCGGCCCGACGGCCTCGGAGAGCGCCTCGATCGGGTAGGGCGAATAGGCATCCATCCGCCGGTAGCCGTCCTCGTACGCGCGCCGCGTCGCCGCGACCACGTCGGTCGGATTATCGAACTCGGCCATCACGCCGTAGATTGCCGGTCTGGTTGGTTTCTTCATAACAACCTCAAGAACAGTGACAAGTGACGAGTGACAAGTGACAAGCAAGAGAAGAAGTTTAAAGACAAGTTCCTGGTTTTATCTTGTCACTTGTCACTCGTCACTTGTCACTGCCTTATCATCCTTCCTCCTTCGGCGCGGCTCCCGGCAGGATGGTGCGCATCTCGAAGATGGAGATGGCCGGGAGGAAGCGTATGAACAGGAGGAGCAGCGTGAAGAACAGTCCGATCGTGCCGACGAACATAGACCAGTCGAACATCGTCGGGCGGTACATCGCCCACGACGCTGGCAGGAAGTCGCGGTGCAGACTCGTCACGATGATCACGAAACGTTCGAGCCACATGCCGACGCTGATCACGAGCGCGACGATGAAGAGCAGCACCGTGTTGTGGCGCGCGCGCCGCAGCCAGAGCACCTGCGGGATCAGGATGTTCGTCAGGATGAGCAGCGCGTAAGTCCACCAGTACGGCCCCGTCCAGATGCGGTTCTTGATCATGAAGCCTTCGTACTCGCTCGCGCTGTACCACGCCATGAACGCCTCCATCATGTAGCCGTAACCGACGATGAGGCCGGTGGCGAGCATGATCTTGGCGCAGTTGCGCATGTGCCGGAGCGTGATGAAATCTTCGAGGCCGTAGAACTTGCGCAAGGGGATGGTCAAGAGCAACACCATCGCGAAGCCCGCGTAGATCGCGCCCGCGACGAAGTAGGGCGGGAAGATCGTGGCGTGCCAGCCGGGCAGTTGCGAGACGGCGAAGTCGAAACTGACGATGGTGTGCACCGAGAGCACGAGCGGCGTCGCGAGTCCCGCGAGCAAAAGATAAGCCGTCTCGTAGCGATGCCAGTGGCGCGCGCTGCCGCGCCAGCCGAGCGCGAGCATGCCGTAGACGACCCGGAACGCGCCGCTCTTGGCGCGGTCGCGCAGCGTAGCGAAGTCGGGGATCAGGCCGACGTACCAGAACAAGGCTGAGACGCTGGCGTAAGTCGAGACGGCGAACACGTCCCACATCAGAGGGCTTCTGAATTGCGGGTAGATGTTCATCGTGTTCGGGTAGGGCAGCATCCAGTAGGCGAGCCACGGGCGGCCGGTGTGCAGGAGCGGAAAGAGACCCGCGCAGGCGACGGCGAACAAGGTCATCGCCTCGGCGAAGCGGTTGATGGAAGTGCGCCACTCTTGACGGAGCAACAGCAGGATGGCCGAGATCAGAGTCCCGGCGTGGCCGATGCCGATCCACCAGACGAAGTTGATGATGTCGAACGCCCAGCCGACCGGCCAGTTGTTGCCCCAGATGCCGATGCCGGTCGTGACGAGATAGGCGATGGTGAACATCAAGACGTTCGCCAGCGAGAACGAGATGAAGAAGCCGATGTACCACGCGAGCGGCGTCTTGCGCTTCAAGACGAGCGCGCTGATCTTGTCCGTCACGGACGCGGCGGTGTGCCCCGGCTCGATGACGGGATTAGGCGTAACGTGGATGAGATCGTCGTGTGGCTCGTCTACTCTTGATGCCATGAAATTTTACGCCCCATGAATTTCTTCGTTCGGATTGCGCATCGCCGACAGGTACGTCGTGCGCGGGCGCGTGTTGAGTTCCGCGAGCAGGCTGTAGTTGCGTTGGTCGTGCTGCATCCGGGCGACGCGGCTCTCCGGGTCGTTCAAATCGCCGAAGATGATCGCCTCGGTCGGGCAGGCCGACTGGCAGGCCGTGACGATCTCGCCGTCGCGCACGCGCCGCCCTTCCTTCTCCGACTCGATCCGCGCGTAGGAGATGCGCTGGATACAGTAGGTGCATTTCTCCATCACGCCGCGCGAGCGCACGGTGACATCCGGGTTGCGCATCATCTTCAAGGACGGCGTGTTGAAATCCTGATAGAGCAGGAAGTTGAACCGGCGCACCTTGTACGGGCAGTTGTTGGAGCAGTAGCGCGTGCCGACGCAGCGGTTGTAGACCATGTCGTTCGTGCCTTCCGCGCTGTGGACGGTGGCGTGGACGGGGCAGACCGGCTCGCACGGCGCGAGTTCGCAGTGCATGCACGGGATCGGCATGAAGTGCGCGCCTTCGGGGTTTTCCGCCAAGCCCTTGAAGTAGGTGTCAACGCGCAGCCAGTGCATGTGGCGGCTGCGCGAAACCTGCTCCTTGCCGACGATGGGGATGTTGTTCTCCGACTGGCACGCGATGATGCACGACTGGCAGCCCACGCACGAGGCGATGTCCACGGCCATGCCCCACTTGTAACCGTTGTACTCGTAGTTGGGGTAGAGCGAATCGTGCCCGCCCGGCTCTTTGTGCGTCTCCTTGCCGACCGTTTCGGCCGCGCCCTCGTGCGTGGCGAGGCTCGCGCCGCCATGCACCTCGCGGCTCGAATCGCCCGTGTTCGACAAGTACTCGTTGAGCGTGTTGGAGCGCACGATGTCGCGCCCCTCCATGTTGAAGTGCAGTTGCGTAACGGCGAGCAGGTACTCTTCGCCCGTCGGTGCGACTTCCAGCCCCGCGCCCTGCCACATCGCATCGGACGTGCGCAGGCGATAGGCGTTGAAGCCGAGCGGCTTGTCTTCGGTGGTCGTGCCGACGCGTCCGGCGCGCGTGCGGCCATAGCCCAGATGAACTGTCACCACGTCGTCCGGCTGACCGGGCACGATGAGAACGGGCGCGCGCACCGTCTGGCCGCGATAGCGCAGGTCAACCAGCGGCGCATCGAACTCGCGCCCCTTGAACGTGTAGTCGTTCTCGTTCAGGCCGAACATGCGCCGCGCCGTGTTGAGGCTCATGTAGGCGGCGTTGTCCCAAGTCAATTTCGTCAGAGGCTTCGGCAACTCCTGCAACCAGCCGTTGTTGGCGAAGCGTCCGTCGTAGATGTTCGGGTCGGGACGGAAGATGATCTCGAACTGACCGCCAGACGCCGCCTGCGCGGGCGATAAATTCGCAGACCAGTTGCCGCCCACCGTGACGCTGCGCTCCTTGGCGGCCGTGCCCGGCACAACGCCGTCGTGGACGACCCTGCGCCACGCCTCGTCGAAGCCGCCGCTGGCAGGGGCGACGGCATCTTGGTTTTGCGTCCCCAACAGTTCGAGACGCTGCGTGCGCCAGTAGTCGCGCACGATGTCGTAGCCGGACTGTTCGGGCTTGTCGGTGAAGGCGGCCAAGAATTCGTTGACGCTCCGGCCTTTGTAGAGCGGCGCGATGAGCGGCTGGATGATGGAGACCGTGCCGTCGTGCGCGCGCGTGTCGCCCCACGATTCGAGGTAGTGCGTTTCGGGAATGTGCCAGTGGCACAGTTCCGAGGTCTCGTCGTCGTAGAGGCTGAGGTGGATGCGCAGGCCGTCCTTGCCGTCGGGCGTCCTGATCTTGTCGAGCCTCTCCTTCGTCAGCGCGAGATCAACGGGCGCGTTGTAGACGGGATTGCCGCCGACGATGACGAGCATCTCGACGCGCCCCGCTTCGATGTCGCCGACGAGTTCGCGCAAACTAGCGACCTGATCAACCGGCTGCGCCTCAATCGGGTCGGTGTAGACGATTGTCTGCCCGACGTTTCCTAACGCCTGATTCATCGCGTGCGCGAGCGCGTGGACGGCGGGCGTCTGGTGCTCGCCCGCGACGACTAGAGATTTGCCGCGGTGCGCCTGCAAATCCTTGGCGATGGCGAAGACGTGTTGCGCGTGCGCGACGTTCTGATATTGCGCGCCGTCGGTCGAGACGCCGGGCGCGCCGAGGGCGGCGGCGAGCGCGCGTGCGAACATCTCCATCTGGCTCGGCTTGAGCGCGAAACGGTGATCGGCGAACGCGCCCGTGTTCGTCGGCGTCGTCTCCACCACGTAGAGACGGTTCATGTCGGTCTTGCCCTCGCCGACGCGACGCTTCGCGGCGAAGTCGCGCGCGTAACGCAAATTGGCCGCGCCCGACGAGAGGAAGTCGGAATCGAGCGACAGCACACGGTCGGCGCGGTCGAAGCGGTAGAGCGTGTTGACGGGTTGGCCGAAGGCGAGTTGCGCGCCGAGCGACGCGCTGTTCGTCCCGGCCGGTTCGTACTGATGCCACTTCGCCGCGGGGAAGGCCGCGAGGATCGTCTTCAACTGCGCGGCGGTCGTCGGCGATAAGACGGTCTCGGTCAGGAAGCGCAGCCCCGTGCCCTGTCGCCCGCGCATCTCGTCGAGCTTGGTGCGGAGTTCGCCGAGGAAGGCCGTGTAGGGACGAATCTCGCCGCGGTTCGTGATCGTCTCGGAGCGGTCGGGGTCGTAGAGCGACAGGATCGAGGCGATGGAGTAAACGTCGGTCGCGGCGACGCGCTGCCCCTCCGGGCGTTCGGGCGTGCCGCTGGTCGGGTGGTCGGGGTTGCCCTCGGCGTGCGTCGGGCGGCCTTCGTTGCTGCGCACGAGCAGGCCGGACGCGCCGCCGGGGAACGGCATCGCGGTGGCGAAAAAGAGCGGCTTGCCGGGGACGAGTTCGGGCGGCTGGCGCACGAAGGGGACGACCGTTTCGGGCGGCTGGTAGGAGCAGGACGTCAGACCGGCGAGCGCGAGCGACGCGCCCATCAACTTCAGGAACGTGCGGCGTCCGACCTCGTCGTCCCACTCGCCCGCCTGTCGCGGAAACTCCGCGTGCAGGAAATCTTCAAACTGTCCCGAATCGGCCAACTCTTCGAGGCTGCGCCAGTATTCACGCCCCGTCTTCTCGCCGAGGCGCGCGCGGATCTCCTCGCCTTTGACCGGGCGACGAATGTTGTACAGTTCGGGGAAAGTCTCTTTGATGTGCATCTACTTCTCAACCTCTCGCCGGACGTGTCATCAGCGGTGGCAAGTCGAACAACTTTCGAGGATCGCGCGCGGGCGCACCTTGTAATCAACTTTCAACTGCCGGCCGCGCGCCAGTTGTTCCGCCGTCTTGTTCTCGGCGAGCGCGTTCTCCTGCTGCCAGTCCATGTTGAAGACTTCGGACTTCGGCCTGAGGTATCGCTCCGGCTCGCGGTGGCACGCCAAGCACCACTCCATCTGCAAAGAGGCCGCCTGATAGACGAGCGGCATCTCGTCCACGCGCCCGTGGCACGACGAGCAGCCGACGCCCTTGGCGACGTGGATGCTGTGGTTGAAATAAACGTAGTCGGGCAGATCGTGGACGCGCGTCCACTCGATGGGCTTGTTGTTCTTCCAACTGGCGCGCACGGGTTCGAGGTACGGGCTGTCGCTCCACAGTTGCGAGTGGCAGTTCATGCAGGTCTTCGTCGGCGGCAGCCCCGCGTTCGACGAGACCTCGACGGACGTGTGACAGTAGCGGCAGTCAATGCCGTCGTCGCCCGTGTGGTGCTTGTGCGAAAACTGGACGGGCTGCTCGCGTTCGTCGAACGCGCCCGTGTTCCACGACGAGCGGTTGATCTCGGCCACCGCCCACGTCACGAACAGCAGGACGAAGATCGAGCCGAAGATACTCAGCTTGGCGAGCGTGTTGGTGCTGCGGTGAAAAATTTGCGGCATGCTTAGTCCCTGCTACTCTGCTGCCTGTGGCCTCACGCGCCGTGCGCTGTCGGGCGACCCTAGTTTGTAAAGCTTGATCACCGGAGGTCGCCGCGCGACGGTGCGCGCGTCTCAGACGGAAGAAAGGCCACCACCTACCGAACGGGCGGGTACACAACATGACGAGGTATCACAGTCGAGAGCTTTCAAGCTACAACTTTCCCCTTCATGCCCCCTGGTTCCGAAATTCTTGTGGTGGGGTAGTGATACTAAATTTTCCGCCGAACGGCAAGCGATTGCCCCATTTAATTAACAAAATAATCCGTACTTTTCCCCGAACGCGCGCGCTCTCTCTCGCATCAAACACGCCGACCCGGCATAATTGCTGGACGAAAACCTGCTGAAATCGCCAAGTTATAAGTTCATCGCGCGCAAACGCACATGATTATTCATGCCTCGCCGCCACTGATCCGAGAGCGGCCGAGGCACACGTTCAGACCAACTATTCGCCCGGAAGGAATTATGAAACGAAGAAACACTCGCGCCCTCGTCGCCCTCTCGCTGTTGCTCTTTGCGGCGCACGCCGTCCCGGCGAAAGATACCTGGACGAGCATCAAGTCGAAAAATTTTACGGTCGTCGGCAACGTGGGCGAGGGCGAGATGCGCAAGGTGACGGCGCGGCTCGAACAATTCCGGCAGGCCGTCGCGCTGCTCTTCTCCGGCGCGAAGATCGAGACGCGCGTGCCCACCACCGTCGTCCTCTTCAAAAGCCACGCCTCGTTCAAGCCCTTCAAGCCGAAGTACAAGGGCAAGACGAAAGAGGATGTCGGCGGCTACTTCCTCGCCGGAGAGGACTCGAACTACATCGTGCTGACCACCGACACGCGCGGCGCGACCAGCCCCTATCAGGTGATCTTCCACGAGTACGAGCACTTTATCCTCGCCAACAACATGCGGCGCGCGCCCGCGTGGCTCAGCGAGGGGCTGGCCGAGTTCGTCAGCACGCTTGAGACTTCCGACAACGAGCAGAAGGTCAGGCTCGGCACGCCCATCGAGTACCACGTCTACACGCTCCGGCAGCAATCGCCGATCCCGCTGAAGATCTTCTTCGACGTGGATCGGCGGTCGCCCCAGTACAACGAGAGCGACAAGGCCGGGGTCTTTTACGCGCAGTCGTGGGCGCTCATACACTACCTCATGCTCGGCAACGACGGCGCGCGCCGCCCGCAACTCACGCGCTTCATCAGTCAACTCAACGGCGAACTGTCAATCGAAGAAAATTTCCGCCAGTCGTTTCAGGCCGACTACGGCAAACTGGAAAGCGAGTTGCGCGGCTATCTCAAAAACCACGCCTACCCGGTGCTGGAGTTCACTCTGGAGAAGCCGCTCGAACTGTCGAAGGAGGCCGTGAGCACGACGATGACGGAGGCCGAGGTGGAATACTACATGGGCGATCTGCTGCTGCGCTCCTTCCGCTTCGACGAGGCATCGGAGCGGCTGGAAAAATCAATCGCGCTCGACGAGAAGTTTGCCCCGGCGCGCGTCTCGCTCGGACAGGTGCGCCTCTACCAGCGTCGCCCCGACGAGGCGCAAAAAATCTTGCGAGAAGCCGTCGCGCTCGATTCGCAGAGCGCGCTCGCGCACTATCACTACGCCTCCGCCCTCGGCGCGGGTGGCAAGTTGGAGGAGGCGGTGGCCTCGCTCCGGCAGGCCATCGCGCTCAAGCCGGATCTGGTGGGCGCGCACGCCGACCTCGGCCGCGCCTACCGCAACCTGCGCCGCAACGAGGAGTCCCTCGCGGCCTACAACGAGGCCATCCGGCACGCGCCCGAAGAGCCTTACCTCTACCACAGCCGCGCCTACGTCAGTCTCCAACTCGCGCGCGGCAACGGCGCGGTGAGCGACGCCAAGACCTACATCAAACTGCAAGGCTGGCGCGACGACAGCGCGCCCTACCTCGCGCTCGCAGCCTACTTCGGCCACCGCCAGAAGAATCGCCCCGCCGACGCCGCCCGGATGCTCGCCGAAGCCGCAGCCAAAACCGACCCGACGGCCGCCGCTTGGCCGCGCACCATCTACAAATATCTCGCGGGCGAACTGACCGCCGACGAGTTGCTCAAGCAGTCAACCGACAACGGCAAGCTCACCGAGTCGCACACCTACATCGGCCTCAATCTCTCGCTCGACGGCAAGCGCGAAGAGGCACTCCCGCACCTGCGCTGGGTCAGGGAGCAGGGCAACAGAAACTTCGTCGAGTACCCGCTCGCGGTCTCGGAGGTCGAACGCATCGAAGCGGCAGCGACTAAGGCCGCGACGCCTTAAAAGCGTTTGAGAAGTTTCGACCGGGACAACCGGCAGAGACCTAAGCAGCCCGCCCGCTCGTCTTGTCCGCCGCGCCGTCGCCTGCGCCTTTTTGCCGCGCGCCCCAGACGGTGTGCGAGGCGACGGCGGTGATGATGATCGCGCCGCCGACGAGCGCCCACTTGGCGGGGCGTTCGCCGAGGAACAGGAAGACCCAGAGAGGATTGAGGACGGGTTCGATGTAGCCGATGACACTAGCGTCGAGCGATTTCACGCCGCGCGCGATGCCGAGCGTCAGGAGCGTGTAGGCGACGCCGAGTTGGACGATGCCGAGGTAAGCGGAGATGGCGAGGTTAGTCGGCGTGAAGTGCTCCGCGCCGCGCACCATCGCGGGCAGCATGACGAGCGCGAGCAGCCAGTTGCCGTAGATGACGGACGAGGCGCGGTTGACCTCGCGCGCGCGCGGGTGGCGCAGGAGCAGGAAGAAGACCGCGAAGCAGAAGCCCGAACCGAGCGCGGTGAGATTGCCCGCCACGTCCTGCGGCCGCAGTTGGCCGACGAAGAAGAGCGACATCCCGACCACGCAGCAGGCGACCACGCCGAAATCCGCCGCGCGATATTTTTCCTTGAAGAAGAAAGGCTCTGCCAGCAGGATGTAGACGGGCGCGGTGTACTGCAAGAAGATCGCGTTGGCGGCCGTCGTCATCAGCGTCGCGCGGACGAAGAGGTAGAGCAGCGCGGCGTAGAAGACGGCGGCCGTGGCCGTCACGAGGTTGAGCCGAAAGCCCTCGCGCCGCGTGAGTAACATCACGGTCGCGGCCGCGAACACGGCACGCGCGCCGGAGAGTTCTTCGGCCGAGAGCGTGCCCCACTTGATGAACAGCCCGCCCGTGCTCCACAGCAGCACGGCGACGACGACGAACCAGATGGGCGAGACGCCGCCACCGCCCGCCGGCAAAGTTGCCGACGATGACGACGACGCCCCGCCCTCCACGCTCGCAGTAGTCCCGCCCATCTTTACAGAGACGCTGCTACTTCGACTCGCCCGTCGAACCGAAGCGGAACGATTCGAGGATGATTGGCAACTCGCCCTTCACGCCCACGTCTTCGACGCCCGACAACTCCGGCGCGCGGTCGGACGCGATCATCACGAGCGCGACGCCCTTCGTCTGTCCCGACGGCGGCGGCAGCATCACGACGCGACCCCAGAACTCCACGTTGTTCTTCTCCGCCGTGAAGCGAAACTCGTAGCCCTCATAAGCGCCGATGGTCGTCTCGCCCTCCGACACTTTCTTGTAGTTCGGGAACTGCGCGGCGAACTGCGTGTTGAACTGCGCGGCGAGTTTCGGCAGCAACTGCTTGTCGAGCGCCGTGCCCGTCGCGCTCACCCAACCGACGGCGAAGTTCTCCTGCGTGAAGTTGCCGTCGTCGCCCGTCAGTTTGCGTTCGACCCTGACGAAGTTCGGCGCGGGGTTCGGATCAATCGCCCAGTTGTCCGGGTAGTAGAACGAGAAGTCAACGAAGTTCTGTGCGAGGCTGCCGGTGCGGCCTTCGCGCGTGTTGACATACTGCTTCGTGTTCGCAGTTTGCGTCGGCGCGGCCACGTTCGAGTTCTGCGTTGACTTCAAATTTTTGCTGATGAAGTAGCCGCCGACGCCGAGCAGGACGAAGATCAGCACGATCAGCAGCAGGCAGCCGATGACGCCGCCGATGATCCAACCCTTCTTCGACTTCGGGGGCTGCCCTTGCGGCATGCCCGACGGCTGATAGTTGGGCGCGCCGGACGGGGGCGGATAGTTTGACGGGGGGGGATAGTTCGACATGTTTTGAGTCTCCTTAAAATAAAGAATGTCCGTTGTTCGCTGTCTGTTGTTTGTGGTCGGTTGTTAGTTGTTCAAATCAATCTTTAGTAACTCGTGTGATAGCCACATGCAACTGACAACTGACCACAAACAACGGACAAATTTTTACTGTTCGTCGCTTCTCGTTTCGCGTGGCGACGGCGGTGCGGCCTCTGCGGCGAGGCCGACGCCGAGGTGGTCGTAGTTGAGTGCAGCATTGAAGAGGAGGAAAAATTCCCCCTGTGTCTGGTGTCGCCACATGGGATTCGTGGCGAACAGGAGGACGTGGCCGCGTCCGAGCGGCACGTCAACGATGGCCGCGCGGTTCGCGAGTTCCGAGCCGTTCGCCAGCATGCCGCTGACGAGCAGGTCGCGCTCCTCGCGCGCGAAACGCAGCACGACGCGCGGGCGTTCCGCCTGTGGCACGTAGAACGGGCCGAGTTGCAGGCGTTGCTCCTCCGTGATCTGTTCCTCACCGGGACGCGCGGGCGGGCGTTGCGGCGCGGGCGCGGCCTGCGGCATTCCCTGCACGATGTCCGGGTCGTTCACGCCGCCGCGCCCCGAAGGACGCCCGCTGCCCGTTGCGCCGCCCGCGCCACCGCCGCCCGGCACGCCCGACGCCACTTGAAAGAGCGGGGCTTGGTTGAAATAGATGGGCAGCTGTTCGCCGTAGCCGTAACTGATCGGGCTTTTGCGGTCGGCGAAAGTGGCGTTGAAGATCGATCCGGCGGCTTGCAGTTGGCGCGGCGTCTCAATCGTGACGCCGTTCGTCATGCCGTACTCGACGGGGACGCGCGCGGTGTTTTGAATCGTGACGAAGAGGCCGCCCTCCGAGACGAAGCGTTGCAGGTTGGCGACGCCCATGAGTCCCATGCCGCCGCGAATGTCGTCCGACTGGTCGGGCGAGTTGCCGAAGTTCGGCGTGACCGTGGAGACCTTCCACGGGATCGGGTCGCCGCGACGCGGGATGCCGTTGACGATTGATTGCGCCGTCCCGCCGACGGGCGGGAAGATGATCACGTCATACTTCTCGCGCAGGTTCGCCGTGTCGCGGATGGTGTGCTCGGAGATGTAGCTGTAAGGAATCCGCAGGCGGTCGAACTCGATGCGATACCAGCCCTCGTTCTGCGTGTTCTGCCACGTGTGCAGGATGGCGATGCGCGGCGTGCCGATCTCGTGCGAACGCACGGCCGGTTGATCATTGAAGCCGACGGCCGTCAAGCCCAACTCGGTGACGGCCGCTTCCAGACGCCCGCGCAGGTCGGCCGGGTTGCCCTCCGTCTTGATGACGAACGAACCCGCGTTGAACTCCTGCGTGCCGACTTTAAAACTGCTCTCCGCGACGCTCATACGCACGTCCTGCAAACGATAACGCAGGGTGGCGAGCGTGTTCTCCGTGTTGTGGTTGACGACGAAAACTTTAGCATTCGACGCGCCCGCAAGTCGCCCGCGCACCGACGCGTCTGAAGTTAAAAGTTCCATCGGCGCAGAGAGCACGGCGCGGTCTTTGACGCGCACGGTCGGGACGTTGCGCATCGCGCCGAGCGTCCAGCCCGTGTCGTCGTAAGGGCGCGGGTCGCTCGCGTTGTAATACTGCGTGTCGAGCATCATGTCGGCCATGCGCGAGTAGGGCTGATCCATGCGGATGATGTACGACCCGGCCGGGTAACGTCGCTCGACCGGCTTCGCGGCATCCGCCCCTCTCGACTCCGCGCCCGCCGCGCGCTCCCTCGGCGCATCGCCGCCACTGCTCGACTGCTCCGCGCCTCTCTGTGCAGGCGGTTGTGCGGGCGGCTGTGCAGGTGTTGGGCGCGCCGTGCTGCCTTCATCCTTCAACGTAAACTCCCGCGTCGCGCGATGCACTTCGACGCCCATCAGTCTGAGCAAGTTCACCATGTCCGCCGCTTCGACGGGGCGCGTCGTGTCGCCCGGCACGACGTAGGCCACAGGCCCTTCGTTCGCGCCCTTCGCCACGGCGCGCTTGCTCTTGAGATAAAAGTTATTGAGAAATCGCTCGCGGTTGTTGGCCGTGAAATTCATCGCCAGCAGGATGGCCGACTGTTGCAGGTTGACGTTGTTGCGAAGCGACCACTTGACGCGCGGCAGCGGCGGGTTCGGCCGATACCAGTCGCGCCCGGCCTGTTGCGTGACGGTGCGATCCATCGTGTCCGCGCCGCCATTGCCGAACGTCTCGTAGAAACGCCCGATGGAGTTGTGGCCGTTGGCGACGTAGAACATGTAGTTGGGCGCCCAGCCGTCGTAGAAGCCGTGCGTCCACACGCCGGGCACGCCGCGCTTCGTCATCTCCTCGACTTCGTGATAGGCGAGCAGATGCCACTCGTCAATCACGATGGGGTCGAGCCAGGCGTTGTAAGGCCCCGTGCCCGTCGAGGTGTAGAGGAACGGCACGGACTCGTGCAGATCGTGCAACACCTGCGGGTGATACTCCAAAAACGTCTTCATCATGTTGCGCGTCAGCGCGAGCGCCATGCCGAGTCCGTCGCGGTTGTTGTCGTGCGCGACGTACTTGCCCCAATACAACAGCGACGGCGCGTTTTTGCCGGGGTTGGCCTTGCGGTAGTTGTAGAGGTCAACCATGCGGTCGCGGCCGTCAACTTCGAGCGTCGGCGTGATGAGCACGATGAGGTTGCGGCGGATGTCTTGTATGAACGGCGTCTCTTCGACGGCGAGGCGATAGGCCATCTCCATCAACATTTCGGGCGAGCCGGTTTCGGTCGAGTGGATCGAACCCGAAGCCCAGTAGAACGCCTTGCCCTCGCCGATCAACTGTTTCGCTTCGGCGTCGGAAGTGCGGCGCGGGTCGGCGAGACGCGCCGTGATCTCTTTATAGCGGTCGAGTTGTTTGAGGTTCGCTTCGTCGCTGACGGCGACGAGCAATTGTTCCCTGCCCTCCTCCGATTTCTCCGGCGCGACGAAGACGCGCACGCGCGGGCTGGCGCGCTCCAACTCGCGCATGTAGCGGTGAAGGTCTTTCGTGTAGGTCAACCTGTTCGGCGTGCCGACGGCGTAGCCGAGCACCTTCTCAGGCGTGGGCACGCGGTCTGACGCAGGCAAGTGATCCACGAGTTCGGTCAGAAAATATTTCTCCGTCGTGTACTCTTTGATCTTGGCGGTGTAGGCTTCGTCATTGCGCGCAGCGCTCGCAGCAGCCGGAGCAGCGGCGGCGGCGGGCGGCGATTTCTTGACGGCCTTCTGCGCGACGGCCGAGACGGAAAGCATCACGGCGCAGACGAAGGCACACGCCCACAACGGGATCGAGCATCCGGGTTTCATCCAAGTCCTCCATTGAGTAGAGACAAATGCAAGTGCGGCACGATCATTTGAAATGAAAGCTGGGGGATGATAAATCATCAACGCGCAAATTTCATAACTTTTAGTCAACTCTCAAAAAATGAGCTTGAAAAAACTACTCCTCGCGTCGGCACTCGCCCTCTTGAGCGTCGCGCCCGCGCGGATGCAAACGAGCGCGCCGCAGAACGCGCGACCGCGCGCCAGAGATGTCGGCGTGCGTGTCGGCGTCCTACCTGTGGGCGCGCTGAACGCCATCACGGACGTGGCGGGCGTGCGCGTCGGCCACGCGACCATCGTGCGCGGCGCGGACATCCGCACGGGCGTCACGGCCGTCCTGCCGCACGCGGGCAATTTGTTTCGCGAGAAGGTGGCGGGCGCGGTCTTCGTCGGCAACGGCTTCGGCAAACTCGCAGGCTCGACGCAGGTCAACGAACTCGGCGAGATCGAAACGCCGATCCTCTTGACCTCGACCTTGAGCGTGCCGCGCGTCGCCGACGCCCTCGTCGAATACATGCTCGCGCTCCCCGGCAACGCGGATGTACGCAGCGTCAACCCGCTCGTCGCAGAGACGAACGACGGCGGGCTGAACGACATCCGCGGTCGCCACGTCACGCGCGAAGACGTGTTCGCCGCCATCAAGAACGCGGCGGGCGGCGCGGTCGAAGAGGGCGCGGTCGGCGCGGGCACGGGCACAGTCGCCTTCGGCTTCAAGGGCGGCATCGGCACGTCTTCGCGCAAACTACCGTCCGCGCTCGGCGGCTACACCATCGGCGTGCTCGTCCAGACGAACTACGGCGGCGTGCTCACGATCAACGGCGCGCCCGTCGGCCGCGAACTCGGAAAGTTTTACCTCAAGGCGGAACTCGAACGTGCCGCGACGACGAGCGCATCGCCACGCGCCGCCAGCGCATCGTCGCGTGCGGAGGGCGACGCGCGCAAAGGGGCGGTCGCCGCCGACACGAACGACACGGCGGACGGCTCGATCATCATCGTCGTCGCCACGGACGCGCCCGTTGACGCGCGCAACCTGCAACGCATAGCGGCGCGTGCGATGATGGGTCTGGGTCGCACGGGGGCTTCGGGGTCGAACGGCAGCGGCGATTACGTCATAGCCTTTTCCACCGCGCCCGAAGTGCGGATCCACGCCAACAGCGACCCGAAGCCGGGCGGACTTTTCGCGCCGCGCGAGTTGAAGTTGTTATCGAACGAGGCCATGTCGCCGCTCTTCCTCGCCTGCATCGAGGCGACGGAAGAGGCGATCTACAACTCGCTCTTCCGCGCGCAGACGACGACGGGCTACGGCAAGCTCACCGTCGAGGCGTTGCCGCTCGAACGCACGCTCGACATCCTGCGCAAGTACAACGCGCTCGCGCCGAAACCTTGAGCGGGCGGAGACGATCAACGTTGGACACTCTGACGAAATATCTGGCGGTGGCGGCGGGCAGCGCGCTCGGCGGGATGTTGCGCTACTTCCTCGGCAGCACGATCCTCGCGCGCACGGCCGCGCCGTTCCCGACGGCAACTTTCGTCATCAACGTCACCGGCTCTTTCATCGTCGGCTTCTTCCTGACGCTCGCCACCGAGCGCATGCACATGAGCGCGCACCTACGGCTCGCCGTCGCCGTCGGCTTCGTCGGCGCGTACACAACTTTCTCCACCTTCGAGTACGAGACGCTCCGCCTCGCCGAAGAACACGGCTTCCAACTCGCGCTCCTCAACGTGATGTTAAGCGTCGTCGTCGGCTTCGCCGCCGTCTGGGGCGGAGCGCGACTGGCGCGCTCCTTCGAGTCTCAAACACACGCGCCACAACGCGCGGAACAAGGACTTATCGGGCGACCGTTGGACACGCCCGGCGGGGCGACGGAAGACGCTTCGGGCGTGGCGCAACGCGACATCGTAGATTCAACCGTCGAGCCACCGCCCGGTGAGGTATAATCGCGCAGAGCACCTTTCGCGCGGGCGTCGGCATCTTAACCGGCACACGTCGCGCGTGGCGCGTGCGGTAATTAGTTAACCGGAATTTTTCGCTAAGGAAGGATTTCAATGAACGACTTTCAGTCCCCTAATCAACGCTACAACCCCCAACAGCCGCAGGCGTGGCCGCCGCAGCAAAGCGCGGACGGTAGTTGGGGCAGTTTACAGGCGCAGACGGCGGCGCAGGCGACCGTCGCCGAACGGATGGGCTTCATCCGCAAAGTCTACGCGCTCTTTTTCGCGGCGACGCTGTTCGCCATCGGCGGCGTCGCGCTCGGCCTCTCGTTCGAGCCGCTGCTCGTCTTCGCTTTCGAGCATCGCCTCATCATGTTTCTGATGATGATCGGCGCGGTGATGGGCGCGACGGCCGTGCGGCACGTGCCCGTCGTCAACGTGCTCGCGCTCTTCGCCTTCACGACGTTCACGGGTCTGGTCATCTCGCCGCTGATGTACCTCGTCGGGCGCAGCAACCCGGCCTCGATCTGGCAGGCGGGCGTGCTGACGGTCGGCATCTTCGGCGGCCTGACGGCCTACGTCTTCATCTCGAAACGCGACTTCAGTTTCCTGCGCGGGATGCTCTGGACGGGCTTGATCGTGATGATCCTCGGCGGGCTGCTGAACGTCTTCATCGTCGGTTCGAGCGCGCTCGGCTTCGGGCTGGCGGCGGCGACGCTCTTGCTCTTCGCGGGCTTCGTCCTCTACGACACGTCGAACATCATGCGCCGCTACCCGACCAACGAGTATATCGCGGGCGCGCTCGACCTCTACCTCGACGCCTTCAACATCTTCCTCGCGCTCATCCGCATCCTGAACGCGGGACGACGCTAAGAGGCACGCTCCAGACAAACGACGACACGAAAGCGGCGCGGCACTCAACAAGCGTGCCGCGCCGCTTTTTAAGTTCCGATGGGCGACGAGTTTTAGAAGTCGAACTTGATCGCGAGTTGGAGTTCGCGCG
>JAVEDE010000107.1 GCA_030841105.1 Pyrinomonadaceae bacterium | reverse complement strand
CGGAGAGTTGAGCATGCAACTCTCCGCGCCCCTCCGCGGCTTTGCCCTGTATCTCCGCGTTGAAGTTTTCTCCGTGACACTCGATCACAATTCGCCTCAATCCTTTCGTCCACAAAATTATTTTCGGCGTTCGTCTTTCGCCCGCCCGCGTCGTGAGTGTCTTAGAAACAGACACGGGTGGGGGCTGGATCGTGCGCGAATTTACGGGATTCTGTGCCGGTCTTTGCTGGTATGCGATTTGCCGTCTGTGCGTGTGGGACGCGTCTATCAACTTTTCCTCAGGTTGGAATCAAGGGGCTATTGGGAGTCTATCAGAGGCAAGCCATGAACATTCTAAGCAATTTCTTCTCGGACGACCTCGCTATTGATCTGGGGACGGTCAACACGCTCATCTACGCGCCCGACCGCGGCGTCGTCTTGAACGAGCCGTCCGTGGTGGCGATCCACAAGTACACGGGCGAAGTGTTGTGCGTCGGCGCGGAGGCGTACAAGATGGTCGGGCGTGCGCCGAAGGACGCCGAAGTGTTCCGCCCCGTCAAGGGCGGCACGATTGACAACTTCGAGGCGACCGAGAAGATGCTCGTCTCCTTTATCCGGCGCGTCCACGGCAACCAGAACAAGCGCAGCCACATGGTCGTCGGCGTGCCCGGTTCATCCACCGCGCTCGAACAACGCTCCGTGCGCGACGCGGCGCGCGACGCGAAGGCCACGCGCGTTGACCTCGTGGACGAGGGACTCGCCGCCGCGCTCGGCGCGGGACTCAGCTACGACGACGAGCGCGCGCACCTCGTCGTGGACATCGGCGGCGGCACGACGAACATCGCCATCGTCGCCTCGGCGGCCGTCATCTCTTCGAGCAGTTTGCGCGTCGCCGGTAACGCGATGGACGAAGCGATCCGCGAGTACGTGCGCGGCAAGTACGAGATGCAGATCGGCGAGCGCACGGCCGAACAGGTCAAGAAGGAACTCGGCGCGAGCCGCGCGGGCGAAGGCGGCCAACGGGAAGCGCGGCGCATGGAAGTGGTCGGCAAGGAGTTGACGAGCGGGCTGGCGAAGGCCGTCGAGATCGGGTCGGACGAAGTGCGCGTGGCTTTAGAGCCGGTGCTCTCGGAGATCGTGGCGGGCGCGCGGCGCGCGATTGAGGAATCGCAGCCCGACGTGACGGCCGACATCTACCAGACGGGCTTGATCCTGACGGGCGGCGGCGCGCTGCTCGAAGGCATGGCCGAACGTCTCCAGACGGAACTGCGCCTGCATATCACCGTCGCAGACGATCCGCTCGCGGCCGTCGCGCTCGGCGCGGGTCGTCTGCTCGCCGACGCCGAGAGACTCCAACGCGCCGCCATCCGCGAGGACGTGCCCGCGTGGCAAGGCTCGGAAGAGTTGGTCGTGAACTGGTAACAGCGACGAAGTTCTTTAACGGAGATCGTGAGCGGTCGTTAAATAATCAAGGCGGGATAACTGAGGCGGGAGGGCGATGCGATTCGTCCTCCCGCCTCAGTCTGTGCGGGTGGCGTGGATCTCGTCTTCTAGTCGCCCGCGCTCGGTGCGCAAAATTTCTTCGCGCAGGAGCGTGCGTTCTTCTGGAGACAGGCGGCGGTATTGAATGACGAGGCTCGACGTCTCCGGTTCGGGCGCGTCGCGGTCGTCCGTCTCCGGCGCGGACGGAAGCAGGACGAGGCCGAGGACGTAGAGCGCGAGCGTGAAAAATGAGATGTAGCCGGTGGCGGGCGCGAAAGTTTCCTGCGTGCCTGTGAGCGTGCCTTGCGTGAAGCCTTCGAGGAGCGCGCCCGCGAGTCGTTTGAGCCAGCCGCCGTCCGGCGCGTAGAGCGAGGCGAGCAGCATGTGTTTGAGAACGAAGGCCGTGCCGAAGAGGGCGGCGAGGCTGCGCAAGAGTCGGCGCGCGTCGAAGGCTGCGAACTGGTTGTTCCAGAGCGTCCAGAGGAAGAAGAAGGCGAACATCCAGCGAAACAGCCCCGCGTCGGGGAGCACGCTGTTGAAGGCTTGCGCGGAGGCGAAGAAGAGCGCGATGAGCGTGAGCGCGTGCGAGACGTTCGTCAGCGGCGCGTGATCGCTGTTGAGCCACGCGCCGAGGTCAATAAGCCGCCCGCGCGCGAAGAGGAGCATCAAGAGGACTGCGAGCACGAGCGCGACGAGCGGCGGCGCGACGAAGAGGAACGCGCCCGTCGCGGCGGCAACGCGCAGGCCGCCCGCGAGCGCGACGGTCAGAAAGATCGTCGGGAGCAACAGGTGGCGCACGAGCAGTCGGTTGCTGTCGCGTGGGTTCTGCATCAGGTCAACAGGCGCGAGTGCGCGCGCCTCCTTCATTTCCTCTCACGCACGATCTTGAGCGGGTTGAGATCGCCGAGCGAACTCTCCGTGCCCTGCTGCAACTCGGCCTTCAGTTCGGCGGCGGAGTGAATCTTCAACTCCGGGTCGTCCACCGAGAGCGCGCCCGCGGGCGACAGTTGGATCGCGCGGTTGATTGCGTCCAAGCCCTGTCTGAACAGCGCGTCGTCGTTGTAGACGCGCCCCCAGCCTTCGCGGTAGAAGGCGTAGGCGATGTAGAACTGAGTGCGCGCGTCGCGCACGGCGGGGTCGCCGCGTGCCCACTCGTCGCGCGCGGCGGCGTATTGCTCGCGCCCGAACAGTTCGCGCGCCGCGCGGAAGCGCGCCTCGTCAACCGCGTAAGTCCCGGCGACGACGCTCGCGCCCGTGGTCGCTTCGGTGAACGAACGCGGCGCGGTGGCGTACAGCCAGACGACGAACGCCGCGTAAAGAATCGTCCACGCGATGCCCGCGCTTTTGATGAGGTTGGGTTGCATTGCTATAATCCGAACGCCGCAGTTTAGAACATTTAAGTTGCGCTAGAATCTCAGTCGTAAAGGATAGCTTATTTTCCCTATGAAGACATTTCTCGTTTCGCTCCTCTTCGTCGCTGCCGTCGCCGTCGTCCCCGCCGCGGCGCAGGAACACACGCCGCACGACGGTCACAAACCGCACGACGCCACCAAAGTTGAAGTCGCCCGGACGGAAACGGGCGGCGACGTGATCAAGCGCGGCGACGCACTCAACGCCGGATCGCCCGCCGTCAAGTTCGCGGACGTGTTGAAAGAGCCTGCGAAGTTTGCGGGCAAGCGCGTGCGGATCGAGGGCGTGGTGGAGCGCGTCTGCCAGAGCGAGGGCTGCTGGATGCAGATCGCGCCGGAGTCGGGCGCGAGCGGGATTCGCGTCACGTTCAAGGATCACAGTTTCTTCGTGCCGAAGGATTCCAAGAGCATGAAGTTCAAGGCCGAGGGCGAGTTCTCCGTCAAGACGCTCGACAAAGCGCAGGTGGATCACCTCATCGAAGACGGCGCGAAGATCGAGCGCAAACCGGACGGCACGGCCGAAGAGGTTCGCTTCGTCGCCACGGGCGTCGAACTGTGGAAATAAGACAGGGGAAAGGGTAAGGGGAAAAGGGGAAAGGTAAACACAGGAAGGCGCGTTCGTCGTGGGTCGTTTGCTTCCTTTACCCCTTCCCCTTTTCCCTTTACCCTCTAAGTTATGAAGCCTTTCAAAATCAGGGATGTGTTGATCTCGCCGCCGCTCGTGTTGTCGCCGATGGCGGGCGTGACGGATGTGGCGTTTCGCGGGTTGTTGAAACGGTGCGGCGGGATCGGTCTGACCGTCTCGGAGTTCATCTCGGTCGAGGGCTTGACGCGCAACAACCCGAAGTCGAAGCGGCAGATGCGTTTCCACGAGTACGAGCGGCCGTTCGCCGTCCAAATCTTCGGCGGCCAGCCCGGGCGCATGGCGATGGCCGCCCAGATGGCCGAGGAGGTCGGCGCCGACATCCTCGACGTGAACTGCGGCTGCCCCGCGCCGAAGGTCGTCAAGCACGGCGGCGGGTCGGGCCTGCTCCGAGACCTGCCGCGCCTCGAGACGATTCTCAAAGAGATCAAGAAGGCCATCACCATCCCGCTCACCGTCAAGATTCGCGCGGGCTTCTACGACAGCCACCGCAACGCCGTCGAGGTGGCGAAGCTGGCCGAAGCGTGCGGCGCGGAGCACATCGCGCTCCACGGCCGCACGAAGGAGCAGGCGTACAAGGGCTTCGCCGACTGGGACCTTGTGCGGCAGGTGAAGGAGGTCGTGAAGGTTCCCGTCTCCGGGAGCGGCGACGTGGTCACCATCGAGGGCGCGTTCAAGCGCTGGCGCGAGACGAACTGCGACGGCATCCTCATCGGCCGCGGCGCGATGGCGAACCCCTGGATATTTAGACAGATCGAGGACACGCTCGAAGGTCGCGAGCCCTTCCAGCCGACGCTCGACGACAAGCGCGAAGTCCTCATCGAGTACTTCGACCTGCTGCGCGCAGACATGCCCGAGTTCGCCGCCGTCGGTCGCATGAAGCAGCTCGCCGGCCAGTTCACGAAGGGCCTGCACGGCGGCGCGCGCTTCCGGCAGGTCATCTACCACTCGCACACCGTCACGGAGGTCTTAGACCGCATCGGCGAGTACTTCGAGACGGTCGCCGCCGGCCGCCCCTACCTCGGCGAAGGCGGCCCCGAACCGGAAGAGGAAGCCCCCGCCCTCGACTCCTGCGAAGCCGCGACCATCTGACAAGGTTTCTTACAAGAGATTGAT
>JAVEDE010000101.1 GCA_030841105.1 Pyrinomonadaceae bacterium | reverse complement strand
CAGTTTCGGGTTGAGGTTGGAGAAGTCGTTTGAGGGCGAGACGACGTTGGCGGCCATGTTGGTGGTCAACTGCGCGGCGAAGATGACGGCGGTGGCGAAGAGGATGACGGCGACGCTGTCGAAGCGTTGCATCAGGTCAACCGGATTCGGGATCGCGACGCCGTAGATCAACAGCGTCGCGCTCGTCACGGCGACGCCGATGAAGGCGAAGGCCGTCATCGTCAACGGCAGGCCGAGCGCCTGACCCATCATCTGCGATTTTTGCGAGCGGGCGTAGCGCGTGAAGTCGGGGATGTTGAGGCTGAGCGTTGCCCAGTAGCCGACTGAGGCGGTGAGCGCGCCGGGGAAGATCGTCCAGAAATAGTTGTGCTGCTTCTGCAACGCGCTCGACTCGGAGAGGACGCGTCCCAACCCGCCCGCGCGCCAAGAAGCCCATGCGAGCAACGCCGCGCCGCCGCCGAGCAGCAGCGGCGCAGACCACGTTTCCAGATGCTTGATGCCCTCGACACCCTTGAGGATGATGAACACCTGTATGAACCAGAAGAGGAAGAACCCGATCCAAGTGTGCAGGGCGACGTCGAGCACGTGTGCGCCGCCGAACAAATTGTTCCAGCCGCCCCACATCGCGCCGAACAGTGCGTCGAGCGCAGTGCCGCCGATCCACGTCTGAATCCCGAACCACCCGCAGGCCACAATCGCGCGCAGGATGGCCGGGACGTTCGCGCCCCGCACGCCGAACGCCGCGCGGCAGAGCACCGGGAACGAGACGCCGTACTTCGTGCCCGCGTGCGCGTTCAGGATCATCGGGATGAGGACGATGGTGTTGCCGAGCAGGATCGTGATCATCGCCTGCCACCAGTTCATGCCCGCCTCGATGAACGCCCCGGCGAGCGTGTAGGTCGTGATCACGACGCTCATCCCGATCCAGAGCGCGGCGATGTTCCATGTCGTCCAAGTGCGCTCGCGGATCGTCGTCGGCGCAAGGTCGCGATTCCACAGGGGGCTGGCGGACACGTCGCCGCGCAACTCTTCAAAGTCGCGTTGCGTGACGAGAACGTCTTCACTGTCGGTTGCAGTCGCCATAGTTCGCTAGAGGTGTCTATTCGAGAATGAAGCGCACGGTGACGCGCGCGCTGACCGTGATCTGGCCGAGCGCGAGCGTGCCTTCCGTCTCCGCCGCGTCGTCGCCGGACGTGGAGGTGATGTTCGCCATGTAATTGTTTTGGGAAACAGGACTGCGCGTCGCCGCTTCCTCTTCGATGGAGTAAGCCTTACCGATCCGCTGCCCGATCTCTGCGGTCAGGGCGACGGCCTTCTCGCGCGCCGCGCGGATGGCGAGCGCGCGCGCCTGATCGCGGTACTTGCGCATCTGCGAGGTGCGGAAGTTGATACTGTTGATGCTCGTGATGCCCGACGTCATCACTTCCGAGAGCAGGCTCTCCGCCTGCGTCACGTCGCGCAGGGTGAAGACGAAATCCTTGCGCACCGAATAGCCGAGGAACGTCCGCGTCTCGTTGTTGCCGCGATAGCGCGGTTCGAGTTTGATGTAGTCGGTCTGCATGTCTTCCGGCGCGACCTTGTACCTGCGCGTCAGTTCGACGAGTTGTTTGAGCCGTTCGTCGGTCTGCGTCTTCGCGACCTTCAAATCTTTGTTGAGGGTGCGCACCGTCACGTCGAAGACGACCTCGTCCGGCACGACACGCACTTCCGCCTCGCCCGTGACGGTGATGAGTTGCCCCTCGCGCGCCTCTTGCGCGTGGCCGATGAGGGTCAGGCAGAGGCCGAAGAAGACGGCGGCCGAAATTTGTCGCAGGGCGTGGCGCACTTGTGCCTCCTTTATTTCACCGGGGATTCGATCTTGATGTCCGAGTTGTAGTCGGACATGGTGACGAGCGTCTTCGTCTTCGTGCCGTTGAACTCGCCCTCGCTTTCGGTCTTGCGCGGCAGCCCGTCGGCGACGGAGAGCCACGTCTTGGAGGTGCTCTTCATCTTCACGCCCATCGGGTTGTTCTGCGTGTATTCATAGACGAGCATCGGCGCGCCGTCGAGCGTGTCGGGGCCGACGAGTTTCACGTCCGCCGTCTTCGCCAACTCGTCGAGCATCTTGGGATCGCGGAAGGCGTTGATCATGGCGCGCGCGTCCAGCGGCGACTTCACCCACCCGGCATTCGGCGTCTTGACGTAGGTCGCGCCGCCGGCGATGACGTACTCCACCTTGAACCCTTTGCCCGCGCCGCCTGCGCCCTCGCCGGTCATGTGGTAGCTGTCGGGCGCGGCGTATTCGATCACCATTTTGTTGGTCATGCCGTCGGCCGTCGAGGTGGTGACGTGCGCGCGGTATGACTTCGCGTCGAGTTGGGCGCGCATCGCTTTGGTCATCACGTCGAGCGGCTTGTCGTCGGCGGAAATAACAGCCGCACTGTTACTGCCGCCACCACCGCGCACGCCCGGCAACGTCACGCCCCCGCCGCCCGACCCCGCCGAGTTGCAAGCGGCGACCCCCGCGAGCACCGCACAAAGCGAGCAGGTTAAAAGTTTAATCTTGAAGTTCATGGGAACTTGCCCTCTCGGCTTGAGTAGTTGAAGTCTCCGGCTTGATAGAAACAGCTTGAAGGGAATGCCCTGACATCAAGGCGACGCCCTTACATCGTCACGCACGTCCCGCGCTTGAGGAAGCGGCCGTCGCCAGCCTTGCCCTTGTACTCGCCGTTTTCAATGACGACGCGCCCGCGCGACAGCACCGTCTCGACGACGCCCCGGATCGTCTTCCCCTCATACGCGCTGTAGTCGACGTTCATGTGGTGTGTCGCCGCGCTGATGGTCTGTTCGCGTTCGGGGTCGAAGATCACGATGTCGGCGTCCGACCCGACGGCGATCGTGCCTTTACGCGGGAAGAGGCCGAACATCTTGGCGGCGGCGGTCGAAGTGAGTTCGACGAAACGGTTGAGCGAGATTTTGTTCTCCACCACGCCGCCGTTGTAGATGAGCGGGACGCGGTGTTCGACGCCGGGCGCGCCGTTCGGGATTTTGGAGAAGTCGTCGCGCCCCAGTTCCTTCTGTTCCTTCATGCAGAAAGGGCAGTGGTCGGTGGAGATGACTTGCAGATCGTCCGTCTTCAAACCCTTCCACAACTCCGCCTGATTCCACTTCTCCCTGAGCGGCGGCGTCATCACGTACTTCGCCCCCTCGAACCCCGGCTCTTCATAGTTGTCGTATGAAAGGAACAAATACTGCGGGCACGTCTCGGCGACCGCGGGCAGGCCGCGGTCGCGCGCCGCGCGCACCTGTTCGAGCGCGTCGGCGCAACTCAGGTGAACGATGTAGACGGGCGCTTCAGCCATCTCCGCAATCGCAATCGCGCGATGCACGCCCTCGGCCTCGGCGCGCGTCGGGCGCGTCAACCCGTGATACTTCGGCGCGGTGCGTCCCGCGGCGAGCGCGCGCTTGATGATCTCGTTGATGACCACGCCATTCTCCGCGTGCATGCAGATCAACCCGCCCCGCTCGCCCGCCGCCGACATCGCGCGGAAGATCGTCGCATCGTCCACGAGAAAGACGCCCGGATAGGCCATGAACATCTTGAAACTCGTCACACCCTCGTCAATGATCCGGTGCAACTCCGGCACGCGGTCGTCTTCCAATTCGGTCGTGATCAGATGGAAACTGTAATCAATCGCCGTCTTGCCCTCGGCCTTCGCGTGCCAGTTGTCGAGCGCCTGAGTCAAAGACTCGCCCTTATACTGCACCGCGAAATCAATAATCGTCGTCGTCCCCCCGTAAGCCGCCGCCCGCGTCCCCGTAAAGAAATCATCCGACGCCTGCGTCCCACCGAAGGGAAGCTCCATATGCGTGTGCGGATCGATCCCGCCGGGGATCACCAACTTCCCCCCCGCATCAATCACGCGCTCCGCCTCCATGTCGAGCCGCGCCCCAATGACCGACACCACCCCATCCTCAACCAACACGTCGGCCTTGTAATCATCAACGGCGGTCACGACGCGACCGTTACGAATCAAAGTTTTCATAAGCAGACTCTCCGCGCGGATACAACCTCAAACAGACTTTATTGGGAGGCGGTGATCATTACAGATGAGGACGCCGTGACGCACTTAAGCAAAAGGTGCGACTAACACGGTTCGGTCGCCGCGCACTTCGGCGTAACTGACTTCGCCCGCCAGAGTTTCGTTTGCCAACGCTTGAACATCGCGCGCTGTGTCTTCGTCGAGATATGGCTCGCCGCAGTTAGTACAGACTTGCGCCGGGATGTCGGTGATGAGCAGGATAGCGTTGCCGCGCTCAATCGGCAGAAGGGTTGTGCCTTCCTTCATGTGTGTGTTTTTACAGATCAAGCACTTCATGGGTTCACTTGCGACGCTTCGTGAAATCTTCTTTCCAGAGTTTGGCGTCGGGTTCGTACACCGTGACCGCCGTTGTTTCACCCGTCACCGGGTCGTCTTCGGCGACAACATGGATCGGCCTCGTCCCGTTCCACCCCAACATTAAATATCGCGGTGGCTCGTCGGCGGGATATTCTTCGATGACTTCGCCGCTTTCCAGAACATCGCGCACCGCACCGACGGGAATGTTCCGCTCAATCATACGCTTCAACACGTAGGGCGGAAAGATTATCAACCTTATGCATTCGCCACGGCGAACGCGCCATCCAGCGCTTCGATCAACTCGTCAACCGTGTCCTTCGTCGAGTTGAGCATGAGGCCGGTGCGGATGACGTTGGCGTAAAGGCCGCCTTTGCCGATGAGGACGCCGCGGCGTTTGGTCTCCTCGAAAACTTTGAGGACTGATTGCGGGTCGGGTTCTTTGGTCTCGCGGTCTTTAACGAGTTCGAGTCCCTGCATGAGTCCCATGCCGCGCACGTCGCCGATGACGGGGTGCTTGGCTTTGAGTTCTTCCAACTTCTCGCGGAAGTATGCGCCGACGGTGGCGGCGTTCGCGCGCAGGTTTTCGTCTTCGATCACTTTGATGACGGCGAGCGCGGCGGCCATCGAGACGGGGTTGCCGCCGAAGGTGGAGAAGGTGAGGCCGGGGAAACTGTCCGCGACTTCCGGCGTCGCCGTGGTCATGCCGATGGGGACGCCGTTGCCCATGCCTTTGGCGGAGGTGATGATGTCGGGTTCGACGTTCCAGTGTTCGATGCCGAACCACTTGTCGCCGGTGCGCCCCCAGCCGGTCTGCACTTCGTCGGCGATGAAGAGGCCGCCGTGCGCACGCGTGATCTCGGCGGCGCGCTCGAAGTAGCCCGCGGGCGGGACGATGAAGCCGCCGACGCCGAGGATCGGTTCGGCCATGAAGGCGGCGATCTGGCCGGTCGTGGTCGTCTCGATCACGTCTTTGATGTCTTCGGCGCAGGCGAGGCCGCACTCCGGGTAGCTCAACTTGAGCGGGCAGCGATAACAATAAGGGGCGCGCGCGTGGACGATGCCCGCGACCTGCGCGGGCAGTGGCCGCCAGGTTGAATGGCCGATGGCGGAGAGCGCGGTGGCCGAACGGCCGGAGTAGCTGTGACGCAGCACGACGATCTCGTGGCGGCCGGTGTGAAGTTTCGCGGCGGTGATGGCCGTGTCGTCGGCCTCCGTGCCGCTGCTGGTGAAGAAGGATTTTTTGAGACGGCCGGGCGTGATCTGGTAGAGCTTCTCGGCGAGGTCGCCCTGCGGCTGGTTGGCATACAGAGTAGAGGTGTGCGAGAGGGTCTTGACCTGTTCGATGATCGCCGCGTTGACCTGCGGGTTGGCGTGGCCGACGCTGACGGTGAGCACGCCGCCGAAGCAGTCGAGATAGCGCGTGCCGCGGTCGTCCCAGACGTACTGCCCTTCGCCGCGCACGAGCGCGACGGGTTCTTGATAGTAAGTGGCGACGGCAGGGAAGAGAAACTCTTTGTGCTTGCGGACGATCTCGGATTGCGCGGTTTGTGGCTCGACTGTTGTGCTCATAAAAGTTAACTCCGGTTAAGTTGTCAGCGGGTGAAGGTCAGGCGATCTTCAAGTGGTGGCGGCGACCGTCTTGTAAGCCGCGCCCTCATTCTTCAGCTTGAAGAAGATAATGTAAATAGCCCACGCGAAACACAAGATCATCGCGCCGAAAGCCGGGAGGCCGCCGAGCGTGCGGTTGACGACGCCCGAATACAGCGACCCGGTAATGATGGGCAAGATACCGACGGCGGCGAGCAGATAGGTGCGTATGATTCTCGTCGCGGCCAGAGGCGTCCGGGCAATGATCCGAAACTTCGATGTTTCGCTCCCGTAAGTCCTCTCCTGCCCGGTCGGTTGAATGACGTAACTCGCAATCGGGAAGAGCGGCAGAAAGAGCGCTATCGCCCAACGCGTCGCTTCATACGTCCCGTCGGGGAGAGCGCGATAATCCAACAGGGTCGTCCCGAAGCCGTTGAATGATTTGAACGAAGGGGCGTTGGCTTCCTCGAACCTGGCCGTCAACTGCTTCAACTTATTGACACTCTGCTCGATGAGCGCCGGAGCGAGCGACGCGCCGCACTGAGAGCAAGCGGAAGCGGCGGTCACACCCGCATTGACGGTTTTACAAGCAGGACAAACGACGGTATCCATAACGACTTTAAGTTCGGTATAAAAATAGAGCGCGCTTAAACCCTATTTCGCCGGAGGGATTCCTAGGTCTTTGCAAATCTTCTTAACCAACTCATCTCTGACTTCTGTATGACGCGGCACGGCCGAACGCTTATTTTGCGCCGGATTGTGCCACCACGAATGATTCGCACCCTCATGTAAAAGTTTGCAGTCCTGCTAATGAAGATAGCGAATCAAATCTCTACGCTTCATACCGCAATTAATTCTTCTTCGTAATTCGTTCCGGCAGCATCGAGCGCGTCTTGGCGATTAAATTCCAACGCTTCGCTTAAAGTTACGCGCAAAGTTTGTAGAAGCTCCTCGCGGCTCGCTTCCTGACAATTCACGCCGGGAATCTCTTTTACCCAGCCGATCCACCAATCGCCGTCTTGTTTGACAACAGCCGTGTAAGTGTTTTGCATTTAATTTACGTCCTTCGACGCAATCCACCTTTGAAGTCTCTTAATACAAATTCCCCTCGCGCTTGCGTCCCGTGTAGTCAACGTAGACGACTTTGAGTTCGGTGTAAAAATCGAGCGCGGTCGAACCCTGCTCGCGTTCGCCGACGCCCGTGGACTTGATGCCGCCGAAGGGGATATGCGCTTCGCCGCCGGTGGTCGGCGAGTTGATGTGCGTCATGCCGGTCTCGATCTCGTCAACGAAGCGGAAGATGCGCGCGGCGTCGTTGGTGAAGATCGAGGAGGACAGCCCGTACTCGCTGTCGTTGGCGATGACCATCGCCTCTTCAAAGTCCTTGGCGCGCATGACGGAGAGGACGGGGCCGAAAATCTCTTCGCGGGCGATACGCATGTCGGGCGTGACGCCGACGAAGACCGTGGGCTTGACGAAGTAGCCTTTACGCAAGCCCGGCCCTTCGGCAATCGTGCCGCCGCAGACGAGGCTCGCGCCGTCTTCGCGCCCGATGTCCATGTAGGAGAGCACCGTCTTGAACGCCTTGCCGTCAACGAGCGGCCCGACTTCGGTCGCCGCGTCGCTGCCGTCGCCGAGGCGTAGGGCTTCGGCGCGCGCCGTGATGCGTTCGATGAAGTTGTCGTAAACTTTCTCGTGGACGATAGCGCGGCTCGTCGCCGTGCAGCGTTGGCCGGTCGAGCCGAACGCGCCCTGCGCCGTTGATTCGACGGCGAGGTTCATGTCGGCGTCTTCGAGCACGATGACGGGATTCTTGCCGCCCATCTCGCACTGCACTTTCGCGCCGCGCCGCGCGCACTGCTCGTAGAGCTTGAGGCCGACGTTGTTCGAGCCGGTGAAGGAGACTGCACGCACCGCCGGATGGCCGACGATCTCGTCGCCCGCTTCCGCGCCCGAACCGATGATGAGATTCAGGACGCCTTTGGGGATGCCCGCTTCGTTAAAAAGTTCGACGAGGCGCACGGCCGTGGCGGGCGTCACGGTCGCCGGTTTGAAGACGACCGTGTTACCGGCGACGAGCGCGGGCGCGATCTTCCAGACGGGAATGGCGACCGGGAAATTCCAAGGCGTGACGCACGCGACGACGCCGTGCGGCTGCTTGATCGTGTAGGCGAAGTTGGCGGGCAGTTCCGATTGTATCGTCTCGCCGTTCATGCGTCGGGCTTCGCCCGCGCAAAACTCCGCGACGTTCGCGGCGCGCCTGATCTCGCCGCGCGACTCGGCGAGCGTCTTGCCCTCCTCGCGCGTCAGGATGGCGGCGAGGTTCTCCGTGTCGTCTTCGAGCAGGCGCGCGAAACGTGCGATGATGCGGCCGCGCGCCGGGGCGGGCGTCGCTCGCCACTCGCGGAAGGCGGCGTGGGCGACCTCGACGGCGCGGCGCGCTTCTTCGCGCAGTGAGAGGCGGACTGTGCCGAGCACGTCGTCTGTGTTGGCGGGGTTGACGTTGGGCGCGGTCTGGGCGGCGTCGGAGAGCAGCCACTGGCCGTCAATAAAATTGCGATAGGTGTCCATAGAAAGCGTTGCGGTCGCGCGTCAACTAAGGATGCGACCTGTGCGTCTGGTTGCGGAGCGTAACAGTGCCGGAGCTTTAACGATTGTAGAGTTGGGAGCGTTTCGCTAAGCTGTGGCGCGCGCGTCTCGCGGCGCATGTGCGTGCGGGAGTTTCGCGTCGCCTCAGTTTGCCTGCACTTTATACCGCACAGCCGCAGGCGTTGCAATCTGAATTATAATGAACACCGACCCGACCAACCCTTACCGCAGCATGCGCGAACTGCTCGAACTCCGCGCCGCCGAAACGCCAGACAAAACTTTTCTCTCCGACACGCACGACGGGCGGAGTTGGACTTACGCCGAGTTCGACGCGGCCGTCAACCAAACGTGCGACACGCTCGCGGCGCACGGCGTCGGGCGCGGCGACGTGGTGAGCCTGCTCCTGCCGAACGGCGCGGAATACGTCATCGCCTATTTCGCCTGTTTCAAAACGGGCGCGCTCGCCGGGCCGGTCAACTCTCTGCTCAAGCCGGAAGAGGCCGCCTACGTCGTCGGCAACTCGGACGCGAAGTTGCTGCTCTACCATTCGCAGTTCCGCGACACGGCGGCGCGCGTTCGAGCGGAGGTGTCGAGTCTCAACGCCGCGCTTGAGTTTGACGACGCGGCGAAAGTGAACGCCGATTGCGACGCGCCGCCCGCACGCGCATGGCGCGAACTCGCGCTCGAACGCGACGACGAGGCGATCATCATCTACACTTCGGGCACGACCGGGAAACCCAAAGGCTGCCTGCTGACGCACGGAAACTTGCTGGCGAACGCACGGCAGATCGTCCGTTGGTTAAAGTTCACGCCCGCCGACCGCCTGCTCTCCGTGATGCCGCTCTTTCACATGAACGCCGTGATGGTGACGACCGTCGCGGCGATGTACGCGGGCGGCGCGAGCGTCGTCAGCCCGCGCTTCTCCGCGTCGCGCTTCTGGCAGATCGTCTCCGGCTACGAAGTCACCTCGTTCGGCTCGGTGGCGACGATGCTCTCGATGCTTCTCGCCACCTACCCGGAAGGCGTGCCCGAAGGCTTCCGCCGCGAGCAACTGCGCTTCGCCCTGTGCGGCTCTGCGCCCGTGCCCGCCGAAGTCCTGCGCCGCTTCGAGGAGACGTTCAATTGCCTCGTCATCGAAGGCTACGGCCTGTCGGAGTCAACCGTGCGCGCGACCTTTAACCCGCCCGACGCGCGCCGCCGCCCCGGTTCGTGCGGGCAGTCAATCGGCTGCGAGATCAAAGTGTTCGGCGAAGACGAGAGGGAAGTCGCGACGGGCGAACTCGGCGAGATCGTGCTGCGCGGCGAGAACATTTTCAAGGGCTACTACAAAAACGAGGCCGCCACGATTGAGGCTTTCCGCGGCGGCTGGTTTCACACGGGCGATATCGGCTACCGCGACGCAGATGATTTTCTCTACATTGCGGATCGCAAGTCGGACATGATCATCCGCGGCGGCGAAAACATCTACCCGCGCGAAATTGACGAACTGCTCTACACGCACCCGGCCGTCGCCTCGGCCGCCACCGTCGGCGTGCCAGACGAACTCTACGGCGAAGAGGTGGCCGCCTTCGTCGTCTTGAAGGAAGGCGCGAAAGCGTCCGCCGTTGAACTCATGGAGTTTTGCCGCGCTCATCTCGCCGACTTCAAGTGCCCGAAGACCGTCCGCTTCCTCGACGAAATGCCCAAAGGCCCGACCGGCAAACTGCTCAAGCGCGAACTCGCGAGACACTTCAAAACGGGCGAGTGAGTTGGAACACTTCGCCCATTAGCCTTTTATAAGAGCCGTACAAGTTGACAGGGAATTCGACATGAACTAAAGTCCGCGAGCATTTCAACGGACGCCCGATCACCTCTCCGCGATGTTAGCCGCACTCGCCGGGAGGTGTCCCGTCAACAGGTTCTGTCCAGAGCGAAGGCCGCGCCAGTTTTTCCTTCCGTCCGACAGACAAATAATTCCGAAATTGAGTACAGACTTTGTGCCATCACGCAGGAGTGAGCCGGAGATGTCCTAGTGACATGGCTGTCCTCTTTTGCTTAACGCGGAGTGTGTAACTCGTATAAAACCGCGGGAGCGTGTGTTTGTCGCTCCCCAGACTTTAAAACCCCCAGCCCCGCGCCCGTGCGCGGAGCTCGCCCCCTTTAGGAGACAGAGTAAAGATGAAATCCACGAAATTGTTTTTGTTCACGTTAGTTGTTGCCCTCGTCGCGCTCGCCGCGACCTCGATCAGCTTCGCTCAGGACTCGTCATGTGAGACAGCCATCGTGACGGAGAGCGATGTCACACGGCAGGCCGAGAACACGCCGCCGACGGACAACTGGGTACTCTATACGCGCGCCGCGACGCCCGGCGTCGGCGCATTCGTCGCCGGGCCTGAGCAACCGCCCCTCGGTGTCGGCAGCCTCAATCTGAAAACGCTCGGTGGCAGTGATAAAGTATTCCTTTTCAACTTCGATCACGTCGGTACGAAACTGGCCGACATCAACAAGATGGGCTACTCCACCTACCGGACGGCGGGCAATTTGCAACAGGTGACATCCATTAACATGGTGGTTGACGAAAACGGTGCAGCCCCCGGTGGTTTTACGACTCTCGTCTTTGAACCTGTTTACAACACGGATCAAGGCGCAGTCGTAAGTGGTGAATGGCAAACGTGGGACGCCTACAAAGGCGGTAACGCTATCTGGTGGTCGTCCAGAGCGATTCCCGGCGTGTGCGCCTTCAGTTGTTATGTCACTTGGAACTACATCGTGGCAAACAATCCCGACGCCGTTATCCTCGGCGGGTATGGTGTGAATCAGGGCAGCGGAAATCCCACGCTGGATGCCAACGTTGATGCCCTCTCCATCGGCACGGGTGGCATTGATGGCTCGTGCATCACTTACAACTTCGATCCGTTCCGCGTTGCGACGAATAAAGATCAGTGCAAGAACGGCGGCTACAACGGCGTGAAGCGCGCCGACGGGTCTTCGTTCAAGAATCAGGGCGACTGCGTGAGCTACGTCAGCAACGGGAAGTAGTTTCATACCCACTAACTAAAGAGGGCGAGGCCGTCTACGGGCGGCCTCGCCTTTTAGTTTGTCGCGGGCGCGGGCGAAAAAGTAGGTGGCTTAGGAGAGGCGCGTGCGCTATGATGCGGGCAAAATACCGCGACAGGTTTCAAGGGGTTATTCGATGGCGAAGTTGAAAGACAAAGTGTCGAACACTTTGGACGAGGCTCGCATGCTCGTGCTCGGCGCGCAGGTGTTGCTCGGTTTTCTCAACCGCGCCGTCTTCGAGCCGGGGTTCGAGCACTTGACGCGGCACGCGCAGTTTCTCATCGCGGGGGCAATCGGCCTGATGCTCGTCGTCGTGGCGTTGCTGATGTGGCCTGCCGCGTATCACCAACTCGTGGAGGACGGCGAGGACACGAAAGCCGTCGAACGTTTCGCGTCGAACGTGATGGCGTTTGCGCTCTTGCCCTTCGCGCTCGGGTTGGGCGTCAACTTGTTCGTCTTCGTGGAGAAGTTGAAGGGGACGACATACGGCGTCGTGGCCGGACTCGTCGCCGCGTGCGTCGCGCTCTTTTTCTGGTGGGGCTGGGAGTTCTTGGGGCGCGCGGCGCGCGAACCCGCGATCAGGGAGGCGAGGGAGATGAGCAGGGCGAAGGGCGACGACGCGGAAAAGAAGACGAAGACTAAAGACAAGATCAAGCACGCGCTGACCGAGGCGCGGACGGTGCTGCCGGGCGCGCAGGCGCTCCTCGGCTTTCAGTTCGTGACGATCCTGATGGAGTCTTTCGATAAACTTCCCGCGTCCTCCAAGTACGTGCATCTGGCGAGCCTCACGTGCGTCGCGCTCAGCATTGTCCTCTTGATGACGCCCGCCGCGTATCACCGCATCGTCGAGCGCGGGGAACTGACGGAGCATTTCTACGGCGTCGCGAGCCGCCTGCTCGTCGCGGCGATGATCCCGCTCGCGCTCGGCATCAACGGCAGCCTCTACGTCGTCCTGCGCAAAGCGACAAACTCCGTCCCGTTCTCGATCGTCGCCGCTGCGGCCGGTCTACTCTTTTTCTACGGACTCTGGTTCGGCTTCACCGCCTACCGGCGCGGCCGGCGGCGCGCCCACGCACGGACGCACGAAAGCGCGCCGCGCATGAAAGCCGTCTGACCACTATGACGCCCCTATGACACTCCTATGATGAAAAGACACTTGAAACTTCTCGCGCTGCTCCTCGCGCTCTGCCTGAACTCGCCCGCGCAACAATTGACCGCGCCGCGTCCTACGAATGTGGCGAACGCGACGGGCGCAAACGCTCAAGCCTCC
This sequence comes from Pyrinomonadaceae bacterium, assembly GCA_030841105.1. GTDB lineage: Bacteria > Acidobacteriota > Blastocatellia > Pyrinomonadales > Pyrinomonadaceae > JAIVJZ01. The sequence goes on along the minus strand of JAVEDE010000101.1, from coordinate 20,972 downwards.
GCGCGCGACGAGCGCATCGCGCGGGCGGCCGAGGCGTTGCGCACGCAACTCGTCGCGCAGCGGCGCGACTTTCACATGCACCCCGAACTCTCCAACCGCGAGGAGCGCACCGCACGCGTCGTCGCCGAACGTTTGAAGTCGCTCGGTTTCGACGAGGTGCGGACGAACGTCGCGCGCCACGGCGTCGTCGCCGTGCTCAAGGGCGGGAAGCCCGGCGCGGTTGTCGCCGTGCGCGCAGACATGGACGCGCTGCCGATTCAAGAGACGAACGACGTGCCCTACAAGTCGCAGACGCCGGGCGTCAAGCACGCGTGCGGCCACGACGTACACACGACCGTGGGGCTGGGCGTCGCTGAAGTCTTGAGCCGGATGCGATCGGAGATCAGCGGGACGGTCAAGTTCATCTTCCAGCCCGCAGAGGAGGGGCCTCCCGCGGGCGAAGAGGGCGGCGCGCCCCTGATGATCAAGGAGGGCGCGTTGGAGAACCCGCGCCCGCAGGCTATCTTCGGCCTCCACACCGAGCCGAACGTGCAGGCCGGGCAGATCGGTTATCACAGCGGCGCGGCGATGGCCTCGTCCGACACGTTCTCAATCGTCGTTCGCGGCAAGGGCGCACACGGCGCGCAGCCGCAGTTGGGCGTGGACGCTGTGGTCGTCGCCTCTGAATGCGTCCTCGCGCTGCAACACATCCGCAGCCGCCGGATCGATCCGCTCGAACCGCTCGTCATCACCGTCGGCACGATTCAGGGCGGCACGCGCTTCAACGTTATCGCCAATGAGGTACGGCTGACCGGCACGATGCGCACGCACAACGACAAAGTGCGCGAGCGCGCCATCGAGTTGATGCGCGAGACGCTCATGCACGTGACGGCCGCTTACGGCGCGACGTTCGAGTTGAACATGGAGGGCAGCAACCCTGTCACCTACAACGAGCCGTCGCTCGTCGAAGAGACGTTGCCCACCATCCGCCGCGTCGTCGGCGCGGAGAACGCGCTCGTGCTCAAGCCGTTCATGCCCGCAGAGGATTTCTCCTACTTCCAGAAAATCGTGCCCGGCTTCTACTTCTTCCTCGGCGTCGGCAACCGCGCGCGCGGCATCAACGCCGGGTGGCACACGCCGGAGTTCGACGTTGACGAGGAGAGCCTCGTTGTCGGCGTCAAGGTCATGTCCAACGTGCTGCTCGATTACCTCGACCGGCAGGCGGCGAAACGCTGAACGCGGCATAAAAAACATTGATCGGCGGCCGCGCGCGGCATAGTCTCTACCGCGACGAACCACTTCAATCACGAAACTCGCTTCGGTAACGACTCGCGACGATAACTGCTCAAGACTCGCGACGACAAACTTCGAGAGAGGAGACTTGTTATGACCATCATCATAATCGTGATCCTGATCGTCCTTCTGATCGGCGCAGCCCCGGCGTGGCCGCACAGCCGTGGCTGGGGCTATTACCCCAGCGGCACGCTCGGCATCATCCTTCTGATCATCCTCATTCTCATCCTGTTGAAGCGCATCTGAGGAATAGTTTCAGGTTTCAAGTTTCAGGCTTCAAGTTTGGGAAACGGCCGCTTTCGAGCTAAGGAGAATATTCGCCGCCGTTTTGAACTTGAAACTTTCAACCTGAAACCTGAAACTATCCACATGGCCTCGGTCGCACAACGCTTACCGGAGAACGTCGCGGGCGATTTTTACGTTGACGCGACGTGTATTGACTGCGACGCCTGTCGCCAGATCGCGCCCGCGACCTTTCGCGACCACGGTGATCAGTCGAGCGTCTACCGCCAGCCCGCGACCGAAGAGGAAAACGTGCGCGCGCTAATGGCGCTCGTCGCTTGCCCCACCGCTTCAATCGGCACGCTCACACACCACGACACGCGCGCCGCCGTGGACGCCTACCCCGCGCGCGTCTCCGAGAACGTCTACTTCTGCGGCTTCACGTCCGAGGCGAGCTTCGGCGCGTGGAGCTACCTGATCGTGCGGCCGGAGAGCGAGGGCGGGAACGTGCTCGTTGATTCGCCGCGCTTCGCCTCGCGGCTCGTCAAACGCATCGAACGCTTGGGCGGCGTCAGGCAGATGTTTCTCACGCACGCGGACGACATCGCCGACCACGCGAAGTTTGCCGCGCGCTTCAACTGCACGCGCGTGATGCACGCGGCGGACGGCGCGGAGCGATACGGCGTCGAACGCGTCGTCGCAGGCGAGGCGGAGGTGGCGCTCGACGGGGAACTGAAAGTTATCCCCGTGCCCGGCCACACGCGCGGCCACATGCTGCTGCTCTATCGAGACAAATATCTCTTCACGGGCGATCACCTCGCGTGGTCGCCCGCGCGAGAGACGCTGACGGCCTTTCGCAGCGTCGCCTGGTATTCGTGGGCGGAGCAGACGCGCTCGATGGAGAAGCTACTCTCGAAACGTTTCGAGTGGGTGCTGCCCGGCCACGGGCGCATCCATTCCGACACGGCCGAAGGCATGCAGGCGCACCTCAGACGCTGCATCGAGTGGATGCGAAACACGAAATAGCCAACCCCGATGTTCTACATGAAATAGCCGCGCCTGATCGCTGAATGAAATAGCCGTCCTGACCGTTGAATGAAATAACCGCCCCTCGTCGGTAAACGAAACAGCCGCCCGTGATTCATTGAAGATCGCGGGCGGCTGTTTCATGTCGCGTTCGATTCCGGCTAGGTGTCTCGCCTCAACCGGCGCAGCCTGCGCCAGCCGAGGCCGACGAGCAGCAGACCCAGCCCGCCGCCCAAGAGCTTGACCGGCGTGGTCATGCCTTGCAGGGCGAAGATTGACATGCCCGTCGGGACGGAGTTGGCGGAGACGGCCTTGCCGGTTTTCGCGTCCGGCTGCGGCGTGTCGTCCGACTTCGCCGCGCCCGCTTTGAAGGCATTGGCGGGCGTCGTCGGCTCGTCGGTGACGGTGTAGAGTTTGCCGCCCATCAGGTACATGCGCCGCAACTCTTCGAGGTTGAAGGGGCGCGCGCCGCGACGGCCGAAGACGGCGAGTTGGTTGCCGCTCTCGTCCACGGCGCGGTCGCGGTCGAGTCCCTTGGAGAGGGCGACGGCCGGACCGAGCGTCTTGAACGTCGAGATCAGTTTCGGTTCGGGGCGCGGGCTGAACCCGGCAAAGGTCGTGGACGTTTCGGGGTCGGTCAGTTGCAGGATGCGCAGGCCGTTATGCCCGTCAGCGACGTAGGCGTAGAGGCTCGCGTTCGTCATCCCGACCTTCACCTGATGCACGTCGTTGAGTTGGCCGTCGGCATTGAACATCTGTTCGAGCTTGGGCTGCTCCGGGTTCATCACGTTGATGATCGCAACGCCCTCTTGCCCGTTGGCGACGTAGGCGTAAGTGCGCGCGACGTAGACGTCGTGTGCGTGCGAGAGTTTCACCTCCGCGCCTTCGACGAGGTGCGCGTCGGCCGGGTCGGTCACGTCAATCACCTTGAAGCCTTCCTCGTCCACGACGAAGGCGTAGCGGAACTGGACGGCGACGGCGTGCGGGTGGTGGAGCGCGAACGTTTTGACGACTTTCGGATTCAGCGGGTCGTCAATGTTGATGATGACGAGCGACTTCTCGGTCGTCACGTAGGCGTGCGTGCCCGCGATGATGATGTTGTTCGCGCCGTCGAGCACACCATTGGGATTCCACGTCAGCGCGCGCTTGAGGTAGTTGTTGAGCGGGTCGCCGTCGAGCAGTGTGGCCGCGCCGACGAGGATCAAGCCCTCGTGTTTGTCGGCGACGTAGAGGTAGCCGTAGAGCGCGTGGATCGGCTGCTCCTGATTTTCGGGGCGACGCGAGCGCAGGGGGTCGAGCGCGAGCGTGGAAGGCGCGGCGACGGCCGTCGCATACTTCGTCTTCACCCAGAACCGCTGGCCGAAGCGCGAGACGGGCGCGGTCGTGATGCGCTCGGAGAAGCCCTTGTGATCGATCTGCGCGATGTCGTAGACGCGCAGGCCGCCCTCGCCCGCCGCGACGTAGGCGTACTCGCCGCGCATCTGCACCTGCAACACTTCGGGGTTGCCGGGGTGCTCGTAGAAGGTCTCAAGCCGACGATTGTTGTCAACAAACTTCTTGTAATTGTCGGGGTAAGCGAGTTTGTGCAGGGTGCTGCCGATGACCGCCTGCGGGTCTTCGCGCTCGGTGACGGGGACGACTTCGAGCGAGTGCTCGGCGGCGACGTAGACGTAGCGACCCATGAAGTTGACGAAGTTCGTCCCCTGCATGAGGAGTTGCGCCATCCACGCGTTGTTGTCGTTCTCCTTCGAGACGTGGCAGTCCGTACAGCCTTTCGTTTCGGTCGAGCGGACGGTGTGCGGGACGTGCGTCGAGAACGCCTGACCGCTGAAACCTTCGGCCGAGATGGTCTGCTGCTGCGAGTAAATCCACTCGCGGTTCTGGTTCTGCGAACTGACGATGACGGCCGAGCGCGACGCGGCGGGCGCGACGCGATGACCCGTCACCGTGCCGTCTTTCGCCAGCATGAACACGTCGTCGCGCAAGACCTGAAAGTTATAGGTCGTGTAGTTGCGCGAGTCGTCGCCCTCGTTGTGGCGGTTCGGCATCTTGCGGTTGGCCTTCATCGAGAGGTGACAGCCGAAGCAACTCGTCATCCAAGAGGAGTGGCAGGCGAAGCACGTCATCGAACTGTCGGCGTGCGCGAGTTCCTCGTCCTTCGCGGGCACGTCGCCCCACGTCTGGTTGTCCCTGCGGACGGTCTTGGCGTAGCGCGAGAGCGGGTTGTAGTCATCAGTTTTGGAAGGATCAATCGTGTCAATCGTCTGCTTGACGCGCCACCACTTGCCCGGCTCGACGATGGAGTTCTGCACGATGTCGCCCGCCTTGAGGGTCACTTCCTCCTCGCGCCCATCGGCGGTTTTGCGTTTCTTCTTCAGACCGGCGGCGGGCGCGAGTTCAAACAGGGGAATTTTGCCGCCCGCCTCGTCGCGCACGTAGAGGTTCTTGGAGATGTCTTTGTTGCCGCTGCGGGGCGCGCGCAAATTGCGACCCTTGTCTTTATCAACGAGGAGGCCGCCTTCGATGGCTTGCCCGGCGGCGGGTCCCGTAGTCAGGAGTTTGGCGCGCTCGCGGATCGTGCCGTGGCAGTCGGTGCAGCCGATCTCGATGGCGGCGCGCGGCTCGTTGTAGAGGATGCCCGTGCCGTGCGTGTCCTGCCGGAAGTGGCAGTCGGCGCAGTGCATGCCCTTCTCAAGGTGGATGTCCTTGAGGTGGACGGGCTGACCCTCGCCCGGCTCGCCGTCGCCGGAGAAGGCGACCGCGGCGGCCAGCTTTTGCTGCGTCACGTCTTTGACCGGCTGGTTCGCGCTGTCGAGCATGTTGCCCGCGCGGTCGCGTTTGAAGACGGCGCGGTAGAGCCAGCCGTGGCCGTGGTAGTCTGCAAAGACCGTCTGCCGGAGTTGCTTGCCGAACTCGCCGCCGGGTTCGCCGGTCTTGACGAGAAAGTCTTCGGGCGAGCCGCGATCCTTCCACTTGCGCATTGACCAGAGGCCGCGCACCTGCGCGCCTTCGGGGTTGCGGTCGAACTTCTCCTGCTCCTCGTCCTGCGACGGCGTGACCTGCTTGGCCGGGTACATCTTGTCGCCGTCCGTCTCGTTGTCCCACCACGTGAAGCCCGTGTAGGTGGCGACCATGTTCGTCCCCGGATGCATGTGACAGGTCATGCACTGCGAGGTCGGGATGGCGTTGGTGAACTGGTGCTTGATCGGGTGGCCGGGTTCGTTGCGCGGGATGTTCGTGTCGGCGGTATCGGTTGTGCCGAGGTTGCCGTACTTTGAGTAGTGGCCGGAGTTGACGGGACTGCGGTCGTTGGCGTAGATGACGTGGCAGGCCGTGCAGCCGGACGAACGGTAGTCGCCGGGATGATCGTTTGTGCCGAGGTGGTTGAGCGTCGGGTCGAGCAGGCGCGTCTTCTGGATGCCGAGGTAGACCGGGTCGGTGCGTTGCTGCGTGCCGAGGCCGCGCGTGCTCAAGCCCTTGTCGGGCTTGCCGGGGTCTTCGTCGCGGTCGGGGTTGCCGACTTCGAGTCGCCGCCTGCCGCCGCGCTCGAAGACGCGCAGGAGGTTGCCCGGCTGCGAAATCTCCCAACGCGGGAGCGGATCGATCAAGGGCAGCCAGCCTTTGAGAAGTTGTTGTTCGCGTGTCGGCAGCGGCACTTGGATGAGACGCATCGGCGCGCCGGTCTCTTCCGTATAAGCTTCGCCGAAGCGCGCGTCTTTGAGTGGGAAGCCGCCGTTGTTGTAGAGCGCCGCGCCCCAGAGCATCGCGCCGTGGCGCATCATGCTGTTGTCGTTGGCCTCGACTTCCGCCGTGTGACACTCGCCACACGTCTTCTGCGCGACGCGCAGATCGGCCGGGTTGATGAAACGAACGAACTCCCAACTCTCTCGGTTCAGGAGGGCGTTCGTGCGCTCCGGGTTCGCGCTCGAACTCTTGCCGCCGACCTTCCAGAAGTTGGGGTTGCGCGGGCGCACGTGCGCCTCTTCGGCGGTCTTGCCGACGGGGTTGCCGCCGTGGCACTTGGTGCAGGTCAGACCCACCCCGTCTTTGCCGCCCGGCTCCAACTTCCCGCTCGACGTGACGTGCATCGGCTCGCTGTTGTTGTGACAGGTAGCGCAGCCTTCGGTCGCCTCCGCCGCGGCCGCTTGTTGCGGGACGGGCGACGCGGAGTTGTTGTGCGTCCGCGCGGGGGCGAGAAGGGCGGCGGCGTTCGACCTGGCGTCCGACGTGGATTTATCGTTCGCATTCGCGCGGGCGAGTTGCTCCGCGCTGCCTGCCTGTTGCGCGGACGAGCGCGACCAGCCCGCAAACAGGATTGTGCCGAGGACGGCGACGAACAGCAGGAAGATGACCAGCTTGACGCGATCGGCTTTACCGACACCTTGCATTCTAGACTCTCCGTCTGACGATGACTGTCTATTGAATATGTGAATCTTAGAAAATGAACTTCAACTGCGCGAACAGGGAGAACAGAGGCTTGCTCGGATCGATGATCGTCCGGTCGGGCGTGCAATAGTCGGCCACGTTCGGCGGACAGTTGCGCGTCGCGTCCGTGTAGATGTCGCGGAAGCCGCGCCCCGGCACGAAGGTGGACGCACCGAAGGTCATCGTGATGTTGTTGATGAGCAGCGGGCGGTAGGCGACGCCGAGGCTGTAGTCCTGACCGATGCCGTGGCGGATGTTGGGCTGGAACAAGACCTGCTTGAGCGGCTCGGTGTGGTGGAAGCGCAGGAAGTTGGCGTTGAAGATGGCTTTGATGCGCTGCGTGATTTCAACGTCCGCGCCCGCGTTGTAGATGAAGATGCCGGGGTTGACGAAGTTGGCCTGCCCCTGCGTCTTGCTGCTGCGCAAACTGGGCAGCAAACTGTTCGGCTCGACGAGCGAGACGCCCGTCTGCGTCAGGCGGATGCCCTGACGATTCCAGAAAGAGAACTGCCCGCCCGCGAAGTTCGGGTCGTCGAAAATGGCATCGAAGCCGCTGGCCTGCGAGTCGGTCGGGTTCTTATCGCCCTGCGCGAAGAAGGCCGACGTTTTGAAGCGCACGAAGTCTTTGTCGTAGCTCAATTCGAGCGCGGCCATCTGGCTGCGGATGTTCGTGGGACGACCGGCGATGGGGTTGTGCGAGTCGCGGCCGAGCGCGAGGTAGTAGGCGTGCGAGAGGTTGAAGCGGCCGAGCAGTCCGCCGCCGAGGTGGCCGTCGCCGGAGAAACCGAAGTAGCCGACCTTGACGCTGTGCGGTCGCACGTCGCCAACGAGCGCGGGGCGCACCTGGAAGCCGTTGCGGTCGAACTTGCGCGAGGGGCGGTCGTCGTTGAAGAGGAAACTGACCTGCGCCGTGTAGCCTTTGCGTAAGAAGTCTTGCCGGTAGACGTTGGCGATGTAGACGTTTTGGTGGCGCGTGTCGAAGCGGTTGAGGCCGCTGTTGGTGTCCTTCTCCAGTTGGGAGAAATAGACGGCGTTGAACTGGTACTGGTTGTTGGCGAAGCCGCCGAAGAGACGCGCGCCGAGGTTGTTGTCGGAATAGACGAAGCCGCGGAAGTCCGAGACGAAGGGCTGGATGCCCGCGCGCACGGAGACGAAATCGAAGTTGGCGTTCACGTCTTCGAGTTTCACTTCGGCGAAGGCTTCTTCGAGCGAGACGTGCGTGTCGGTGCGGTTCGTGCCGCGCCGCGGGTCAATGTTGATGACGCCGCGCTCGCGCGCGTTGACGTAGTTGGGCAGGCTGATGGTGGGCGAGATTTTGATCGCCCAGTTGCGCGGCTTGAAGGTGGTCGAGCCGCTGAACATCTCGAACGAAAACTGGAGGACGTGGTTGGTGATGAACGTTTCCGGCCGCCCGAAAAACTCCGCGCTGCCGGGACGCGCGCTGCTCACGTCCGTCGGCTTCGGCGTGCGGTTGAGTTCGACCGTGGTCGTATCCACGCCCGACAGGATCATAAACACGCTCTGGCCGAAGATGGGGAAGTCGCCCTTCAAGAGATTCTGGTTATAGGGGTCGTACCACTTGCCGCGCTTGAACGGGATGTCGCGGCCGCGCGCGCCCTTGTCGCCGTAGCGGTCGTATTCGGGAAAGTTGACGCGCCAGCGGTCGCGTATCTCGGCGCGGTCGGGCAAGGTCGGCGGGCGCGATTCGATGTTGCCGCCCCCGGCGTAACCGGCGGGGCGCTCGTTGGCCGTCGGGTCAACGAACGCGTCGGTCTTCTTCGCGCCTTCCTTCAACGCCTTCACTTCGACTTCGACCGGACTCTCCTTGCCGGGTTCGACGATGTAGTTCTCGTTGTCGAAGCGCACCGCGCCCGGCGCGTCCACGAGAATACGGTACGCGCCCGCGCGGAGTTTGAAAGAGAAACTGCCGTCGGCGGCCGTGCGCGTCGTCGAGCGGTTGCTCGTGACCTGATTGATCGCCATCACGGTCGCCCCGGCGATGGGCGTCTTCGCCTCGCTGCGCACGATGCCCTTGATGCGCCCGTGCTGCTGGGCGAAGGCGGCGGGCGGAAAGATGGAGAGTAGTGAGACGACGAGGAGCAGTCTCGCGAGAGTGCGCGTGTGTGTTGGGGTAGGGAACATGAGGCCGTTAATAAAATACGGAGGTCGCGGGGGCGATCTCCTGCCTGTAGTGCAAAGTGAAAAAGTCGTGATAGACGGAAAACTGACCGCTGGTATTTGCGACGCCGCTGAAGTTCGATTCAAAAACGCGTTGGGCTGTTTTTTTAGCACAGTCGCCGCCGACTGGCAACGGAATTTTTCTCGCGCGAAGGCGACGGGCGAAAATAGCGCGCGAAAATTGCGGCTGCGCGCGTCGTTAATAAATTCAACTTGACGGAACAAAGTTTAATGATAAATTGTAGCCGCTCCGGTTAATATCCCAACGCCGCCCAGCAGCGCGTCGCCGGTCTCTACACAATATCGCCAGAAGGCAATTTTTCCGTGGCCTGCTCCTATGTCTAAACAACACTTCACGTCAGCCCGACGCTTTTTACTATTTGCCGCTTGCTTCGCCCTGTGCGCCTTCGCGCTTCTCTATCAACCGAACGAAGTTTCGCGCGCGCAGGCGACGCGCCCTGTGCTGATCAGCGAAGCCAACTCGACGCGCGCCGTCGCCGTCGAATCCGTCACGCGCCTCGGCGAGCCGTTCACGCGCGACGCGCGCCACTCCATCGGCGCGGACAAGCGCACTCGCGTCCAACTCTTCGTCCTCAATCTCGAACGCGGCGTCGAGGCTTCCGCCCTCACGGCCGACGCCGAAGACGGCGCGCGTCGCGTCTACCCGCTTGCGGTGGAGAGCGTCGCCGTCGTGCCCGGTCAGGAGTGGATGCATTCGGTGACGGTGCGACTGCACGAAGAGATGGGCGACCTCGGCGACGTGCTGGTGCGCGTGCGCTACGGCAACGTCGCGAGCAACCGCGTGCGTCTCGGCATCGGCCACATCGGCGGCGGCTTGCCGGACGACGCGGGCGCGAGTCCGACCGCCGCACCGCCCGCGACCGCCCCGACGCCCAACACCAACCCCGTCACGGCGGGCACGCTTGCGACGAGCGACGTGCAGACAGTCATCGCGCAGGCCGTCTCCGCCGCGGCCGCCATCAACCGCCCCGTGACCGTGGCCGTGGTGGACAAGGAAGGAAACGTGCTCGGCGTCTTCAAGATGACGGGCGCGCCCGACCGCACGCAGTTTCGCGGCAACTCCGGTTTCAATCAAGAACCGAACGACCCTGCGACGGGGCTGGTCGCAGTCGGTCTGGAAGGGACGAACCTCGTCCCCGCGTTGAAGCCCGTCCAGCGCGCCGCGATCACGAAAGCTGGCACGGCCGCCTTCTTCAGCACGCAGGGCAACGCCTTCACGCCGCGCACGGCCGGGTTCATCATTCAGGAACACATCCCGCCCGGCGTTGACTTCCGACCCGGCGGCCCGCTCTACGGCGTGCAGTTCTCGCAACTCCCTTGCTCCGACATCAAGATGCCCGGCCTCCCGTTCGGCCTCTCGGCCGACCCCGGCGCAGTGCCGCTCTACAAGAACGGCGTCCACGTCGGCGCGGTCGGCATCGAGGGCGACGGCGCATACACGGTTGACCGCATCCCTGCGGATTTCGACAAACCGTTCGAGGAAGTGATCGCCGTCGCGGCCGGGCGCGGCTACGAGCCGCCCGCGCTGATCCGCGGCGACAACATCCTCGTGGACGGCGTGCGCCTGCCTTACGTCAACGTGACGGACAACGACGCGCCGCGCCCCCCGACGATCCCGTTCGCGAGTCTGCCCGGCGCAGTTGACCCCAGTTTCCCGATTCGCGGCGCGCAGCCTTCGGCCTTCGTCCCGCTCAGGCTCGGCCCGGTTGACGGCGCGGTTGACCTGCGCTTCTTCCCGTTCAACGGCAGCGTCTCCGGTTCGTCGAACGCGCTGACCGCCACGGACGTGACGACGATTCTGACGCAGGCGGCGATTCAAGCCGACGGCACGCGCGCCGCCATCCGGCAACCGCTCGGCAGCCCCGCGCGCGTCTCGATCACCGTCGTTGATTCGGAGGGACGCGTGCTCGGCATCTTCCGCACGACCGACGCTCCCGTCTTCGGCTTCGACGTGTCCGCGCAGAAGGCGCGCACCGCCGCACTCTTCTCGCGCGCGAACGCCGGGACGCTCTTGCGCGGCGCGGGGATGGGCGCATACGTGGATCGCGCCAACGCGGACGGCGTGCGTTTGGACGGCTCGACGGCGTTCAGCGACCGCGCGGTCGGCTTCCTCCATCGCCCGTTCTTCCCGGACGGCATTAACGGAGAGCCGCCCGGCCCGTTCAGCACCGGCATCGGCCAGTGGAGCATCTTCAACGTCGGCCTCCAACTCGACCTCGACAAGCGCAATCTCGAAATGACGCTGGCCGGAGTGCCGAATCTGCCCTGCACTTCGATCCCGAACGTCCCGAACGGCCTCCAGATTTTCGCGGGCGCGGTGCCGCTCTACAAGAACGGCGAACTCGTCGGCGCAATCGGCATCAGCGGCGACGGCATTGACCAGGACGACATCATCGCCGCCGCCGGAAGTCGCGGCTACACTTCGCCCGCCGAAATTCGCGCCGACCAACTCATCATACGCGGCACGCGCCTCCCGTTCGTTAAATTCCCGCGCAGCCCGAACCTCTAAAAAAGAGAAGCGGCTAAAAAAGGAAGCGACGGCACACAAACGAAACGCCCGCCATCAACCGACGGCGGGCGTTTCGTTTTGCTGTTCGAGCCGGAAAGTTTTCTTACTTTCCCTGACGGCCGCGAGTCGAACTTTAATACTTACGGCTGCGAGTCGAGGTTCGAGCGCAGACCTTCGAGATACTGGTTGTTCGGGTTGACGGCCGTGAGTTGCTGGACGGCTTCGCGTGCGGCCGCCTTGTCGCCGAGTTGAAGCGCGGCGGCGGCGATGTTCTGCAACGCCTTCTCGTGGCGCGGGTTGAGCTTCAAAGTCTTGCGATACTCTTCGATGGCGCGGCGAAAGTCGGGCGGCTGGCGTTGAAAGTATGTGTTGCCGAGGTCGGTCTGCACGTCCGCGTTCTGCGGTTGGACGGCGAGGGCGCGCTCGTAAAACGTGGCGGCGGCGGCAAAGTCGCCCACGTCGTATTTCGTGTTGCCCAACGCGGAGAGGGCGTCGAAATCTTTCGGCTTCAAGTCAACGGCGCGTTGCAGGTAGAGCGCGGCCTTGTCGAAGGCTTTGAGTTTGTAGAACGTCGCGGCCGCGTTCATTTGCAAGTCGAAATCTTTCGGCTTGCTATCGGCGGACGCCATCGCATCCTGCGCCTCTTTGTCCGTCGCGGCGACGCCGTTCGGGTTCGAGTTCGCGGCCGCCGCCGCGCTCTTGATGTCGGGATGGCCGGGTGGGAGCGGCTCGCCCGCCTGTGTGGGGTCGAGCGGCGGGGCGGAATCCGGCGGCGCGCTCGTCGCGTTCGCAACGGCGGCTGGCGCGGCCGCAGGAGCACTGCCCGTCACTTTATTGGCGATGAAAAAACCCGCGCCGAAGCCGAGCGTGAGACCGATGACGCACAGGAGAATGTTTTTGTTCATAGATGATTTAAAAACGTCGCAGCCTTTCGGAGAAATGAATCAGGGGCATCGAGTAGATCACAAGTTACAGCGAATTACAGCGAACCGGGAGCAATCGGGGGCGTCGCGCGAGCGTTTCACAGAGCGCGCCGTCCGTTTGTCGCATCATACACGATAGGTTAGCGACGCCGAAAACGCGCTGCATGGCCGTTGTTGCGGGGCGTCGAAATAAACGTGGAGGGGATTAGTTGATGATGCGACAGTGATCGGCTATGATGGCCTCCACACGTACGCGAACGCGCGCGACTCTGAACCCGCAGGCGCGCTTGATTCAATGAAGTTTTCTCTTCAGTGCGATTACTGAAATTCATAAACAAATGTCTGCCATAGAAGAAACCAAAAGCGAGATAGGTGTCAACCGGATCGCCCCCGCCGCCCGGTCAACCCCCTCCGTCATCACGCGTCTGCTCAATCTGTTGAGTTCCGTGCGTTTCGGCGTCACGCTGCTCATCCTGCTCGCCGCAGCCAGCATGATCGGCATGCTCATCATGCAGACGAGCGTGGACGGCTTCGACAAGTATTTCGCCGGGCTGACCCCTTCGCAAAAACTGCTCGGCGGCGTGCTCGGCTTTTTCGACATCTACCACGCGTGGTATTTCAACGCGCTGCTGCTCGTGCTCTCTTTGAACATCGTGCTCGCTTCGATTGAAAGGTTTCCCGGCGCCTGGCAGTACGTCGTGCGCCCGAAACTCGAAGTCGTCGCCGCGTGGCTGCGCAAGCAGCCCGTCACGAGCACGCTTGAGATGCGCGCCGACTCGCGCGCCGCGCTCACCACGCGCATCGCCGAGGCTTCGCGCAAAAACGGCTTCAAGCCCATCGTCACCGAGAAGGGCGCGCGCACTTTCATCCTCGCGCAGCGCGGGACTTGGAATCGCCTCGGCGCATACGCCGTCCACGTCGCCCTGCTGACGATCTTTTTCGGCGGCTTCATGACGGCGCAGTTCGGGCGCACCGGCTCGATGTGGTTGAAGCCCGGCGCGTCGGCCAAGGACATGTCCGAGACGGTCTTCAAGATCGAGGACGCGAACACCTTCCGGCTCGACAAGTCAACGGCCGCCCTGCCCTTTGAAGTGACCTGCACAGACATTCAGCAGAAGTTGATCCGCAAGGAAGGCCCGATCACGGCCGACAACACGATTGACTGGATGACGCGCATCAAGATCAAAGACGAGACGGGCGAGCACGACGCGCTCGTCCACATGAACCGCCCCTACGATTACCGCGGCTATCGTTTCTTTCAGGCCAGTTTTATGAACGTCGGCCACGCGCGCAACATCACGCTGCGCCTGACGCCGGAGGCGGGTGGCGCGCCGCAGGACGTGGCGGTCGCGCGCGACGGCTCGGCCACGCTGCCCGACGGGACGAAGATCGAGTACGTGGACTTCCAGCCCGACTTCCAGATGCAGGGCAGCCAGGTTGGGACGCAATCCGGCGATTACAACAACCCGGCCGCCGTCCTGAACGTGACGAGCGCGTCGGGCGAGCGCAGCCGCGCCTTCGCCTTCGCGCAGGAGTTGCCATCGGGCGCGCCGGTCGGCCGCGCGGTCGCGGGTTACAAGTTCCGGCTCGCCGATTTCGAGAAAGTGCCGGAGGCTCACATGCTCTCCGTCCAGCGCGATCCCGGCACGACGATCTTCTACGTCGGCAGCGGGATGCTCTTCGTCGCGCTCGCCGCCGTCTTCTTCTTCTCGCACCAGCGCGTGTGGGCGATCATCGAAGAGAAGAAAGACGACGAGCAGAGTTTTCAGGTCGTCCTCGGCGGCAACACCAACCGCAACGTCGTCGCGCTCGAAGATAAATTCAACAAACTCTTACAGGCTATCACCGGCCAACCCCGCGAGGTAAAAAGTCATGAGTGAAGTTTTAAGCAATAATGAAATTCTGGCCGAGCCGGCCGACACCACTTCACCGCAGCACGAGGAGAGCGGCGGCTGGTCGCTCAAGTCGTACCTGCCCGCCGTCATCCCCATCGTCGGCGCGCTCCTGATGGTCTGGCTGCGTCTCCAACTCGGCGGTGACCGCTTCATTGACGACGGCGCGCTGATGATGATCGCGCTCGCCTGTTACCTGACGGCCGCCACCTTCCACCTGACGAACCTCTACGCGCCGTCGAGCATGGCGCAGAGGATCGGACTGTGGACAGGTTGCCTCGGCGTGTTCTTCAACTTGTCGAGTTGGGGCGTGCGCTGGGTCGCCGCGTACGACCGCGAGTTGCAGATTTTTCAGGCGCAGGGCAAGAGCGCGGCCGACATGGAATGGGCGTTCCGCTTCATCCCGTTCGCCAACCTCTACGACCTATCGCTCGCCTTCGCCTTCGGCGCAGGCATCACGACGATGGTCATTTCCGGGCGCAAGAACTTCCGCTTCATCGGCGCGGTCTCTCTGCCGCTCGCCGCGCTCATCCTAGTGCTGGCGCGCTTCATCGGTAACGACTTCATCAATTTGCCGCCCGTGCTCGACTCCTACTGGCGGCCGATCCACGTCGGCATCGCTTCGCTCTCCTACGGCGTCGCGCTCGTCTGTTTCGCGGCGGCCGTCATCTATCTCTTGAAGGTCGGCACGAAGCCCGAAGCGATGGCGGTCTGGGCGGCCATCTTCGGCCTCGGCGTCTTCGCCACCGTCAGCCGCTTCTCGGTCTTCACGACGGGCATCTACACGTCCTCGACCTTCATGCAAGGCTCGCGCATGGCGTTGCCGTTGCGCGCAGACGTTCCTTACGTCGGCCTGCTCATCGTCGTCTCCGGCGTGCTGCTCCTCGGCGTCATCGGCCTCTTCGTCAAATACCTGTTCCAACACGACGAACGCGCGCGCACGTGGGGACACTGGCTGTTGAAACTCTCGCTCGTGACGCAGGCGTGCGCCATCGTCGCGTTGGTGTCGCAGGTCAAGTCCATGACGAACGTCGTCAGCAAAATTAACCCGAACCAGTATCCGCATTTCGGCGCATGGCTCGCCGAGCAGCAGGGCATGACGGCCGAACAAGTGCGCGCCATTGACCCGTCGCGCTTCGTCGCCGCCTCGCAGGAGTTCATCACGGAGCGCGGCTCGTCGCTCGTCCTGAGTCTGAACGCGAACCCTGTCGAACTCTCCGCGCTGATCACGGCGTTCGCCGCCACCCTCTTCGTAGTCTTCTTCAGCTTCCGCACGGACGTGTTGCGCAAGGCTCTGCCGTCGGCCGAGAAACTCGACAGCCTCATGTACAAGACGGCGAGCGTGGCCTTCGCCGGTCTCGCGATGCTGCTCGTGACGGGCGCGATCTGGGCGAACGAGTCGTGGGGGCGCTACTGGGGCTGGGACTCGAAGGAGACGGGCGCGTTCGTCGCGTGGCTCACCTACGGCGGCTTCCTCCATGCGCGCATCGCACGCGGCTTGACCGGCAAACGCTCGGCCTACTTCGCCGTCGTCGCTTTCCTTCTGGTTATCTTCACCTACCTCGGCGTCAGCTACCTGCTGCCGGGCTTACACTCATACGCATGAGAACAGTGACAAGTGACGAGTGACAGGTGACAAGTTGAAATCAGGAACTTGTCTTAACTTGTCACTCGTCACTTGTCACTCGTCACTTGAAACATGAATCGAGAGAATATTCTGTTTTCCCTCATCGGGGTGGGCTTCGGCCTGTTCTTCGGGTTCGGGTTCGCGAGTTGGGCGAACATGCGCGCCGCCGCGACGCTCGTGGGCGACGGTCGCGCCACCCAGTCTGCGCTGCCTTCAAACGGCGTGGCGGATCAGCAGCGTTTGGAGTCGGCCGCGCAGGCGGCGGTCAAGGCCGCGCGCGAAAACTCTTCGGACTACGAGGCGCAGATGCAGGCGGCGCGCGCTTCATTCCAGACCGAGCGGTTCGACGACGCGCTCGAATTTCTGCTGCGCGCCAACACTTTGAAGCCCGATGAAATTGAGCCGGTCGTCGCGCTCGGCAACGTCAACTACGACACCGGCAACTACCTCGCGGCGGAGAAGTGGTACACCGCCGTGCTCGCCCGGACGCCCAACGACATCAACGTCCGCACCGACCTCGGCCTGACCTTCCTTCTGCGCACGCCGCCCGACAATGAGCGCGCGCTGACCGAGTTTCGCCATTCGCTCGCGCTCGACCCGAGCCACGAGCCGACGTTGCAGAACATGATCGTCGCGCTCACGCGCAAGGGCGACAAGGCGGAGGCGCGCGCTACGCTCGCCAAACTCGAAAGCCTCAACCCCAAAAATCCCGCGCTCTCGCAACTGCGCACCGGCCTCGACACTGACGGCGCGGCGAAAACTCCGTCGGGCGGGAAGAGTTAGACGCGCGGCGGATGGACGCAACTCCGGCCGGGCGTGTTCGCCGACCTGTCGGCGCGTCAATCGTCTCGCAAGAAAATATCGTTGTCAGTCCGTGCCAACTGTGTTACAAGAAAAGCCTTCTGCTCTAGTGCTCCAAAATTTTTAGCGGGCGACGCGTTTGCTAATTTCAAGAATGATCTCCAGCGGATTTCTCAGCCGGTCAGGCGTCAGATTTACGAAGAGCCGACAGCGAAAGGACTAACGGGTTGCGACGCGCGGGTCTGTTTCGTCACATCATCATTGATCTCCGTTTCGTGACGCTGATCCTCGTCGTGTCCGTCACCGCGTCGATCTGCGTCTACACGCGCGCCGCCTCGAAAGAGTCCGGCGGGGAAGCAGTGGCGGCGGAGGCGCAGAGATCAAGTGGACGCGCGCCGCAGCGGCGACGACCGCAGACGCGCCGCCCCGCCGTCGCCCGCGTTGACTACTCGGACTTTTCGCACGGCACTAAAGGCCACTTTGAAAATTGCGCCGCCTGTCACCTGATCCCTTCGTTCGAGAAGCCGGACGTCGGCAAGTACCCAGACCATCCCGCGTGCATCAACTGCCACCGTCGCGAATTCTTCCGCGGCGCGCGCCCGGCCATCTGCTCGAACTGCCACAGCGTCACGTCGCCGGTCAGCAAGGCGGTCTTCGACTTCCCGAAGAAGAACGAGGAGTCGCAGTTCGGAAACATCTTCTCGCACTTCAAGCACTTCAAATCAACCACGCTCACGATGTTTCAGAGACTGGCCGACGCGGAGGGGCGGAAGGTGAAGGTGACCTTTCAGGTGACCTGCATCCACTGTCACAAGGTTGATAACGTCGTGCGCATGCCGCCCGCCGGAGCGCCCAAAGACGTACGCCCCTTCCGCGCCGGGACGTTTATGACCACCCCGTCGAGCCACGCCACCTGCTTCATCTGCCACTGGAAGAAGGACGTTGAGAACCGCGACATCCCGCCGTACTCGGACAATTGCCGCGGCTGCCACAAAAATCTGAGAGAACCGTTGACGCCGACGGCGGCCGTGACGACGGCCACAAACGCGCCGCCTGCGAGCCAGCCGAGCGTGCCGAAGATCGTCCCGGCCGTCGCGCGTGCGGCCGCGCAGACCAACGCGCAGGGCATTCGTCCCGCGCACGAAACTCTGGCCGTGCGCCGAATTTCTCCGAGGTTCGTCCACATTTTGAGGCCGGATAAAATTGATGACGACCGGCACAGGAAGAAGTTTAACGACGGCAAGTTGGTTGACATCACCTGCGCGTCATGTCACACCGCGGTGCGCAAGGCCGACACCCTTGCGGCGATGCGGCAGAAAGGGAATCGGGTAGAAGGTAATCTGGTGCAGTTCTTACCCTCGTGCTCGACTTCCGCCTGCCACGCCGCGCTCACTACGGAGGACGACAAGCTCTGGAAGGCTTCCGTCTACCGAGAGTTGTTGGAGCGCAGTGCCAACCCGAAATTCAACTGCGTCTATTGCCACGCGTCGCCGGAAAGTTCCAAGACGGACATTTCGTGCAACCACTTCAAGGCCGTCCTTGAGTCAGCGGAGAAGGCGGGGAAGAAGGCGGAAGTCATGACGTCCATTGGAAAACTGATACCGGCGCGCTGTGCCGAAGCGCCGAAAAAGGAAGGCAACTAAATCAACGTGCGCCGCGCCGACGAAGAACAACTCTCAGCGGGTCATGGCAACGCGTCCGTCGCCCCACACGTCGCGCCGCGCCGTCGCCGTAGCGTGCGCCGCGCCGTCGCGCTCGCGGTGTTGCTCGCCTGCGTCGTCTGCGTGTCAGCCCTCGCATTCTTCAACCGCCGCGCCGCCGCTTCCGCCGCGTCGAGTGCGCCTGCGGCAGTGGCGGCCGTCGAGCCGCAGCAACAGGAGATGAGCGGCCTCGACTTCTCGAAGTTCCTGCACAGCAGCAAGGCACACCGGGAGCAGCGCACTTGCGCCGACTGTCACCGGCGCGAGTCGAACAACGCGACGCTTCCGAAACTACCCGGCCACAAGGCCTGCACCGATTGCCACCTGCCGCAGTTCGTCACGGCGAACATCCCCATGTGCGCCATCTGCCACACGGACTTGAACTCGCAGAACCCGCCCGTCAAGGGCTTCCCCACGCTCCATAGCTTCAACGCGATGTTTGACCACGCGCAGCACAACACGGGCGCGGCTCGTCCGCCGAACGGCTGCGTCGCGTGTCACACGCCCGCCTCGCGCCGCGCCGCCGCCATGACCATCCCCGCCAGCTTCAACGCGCACGGCCAGTGCTACAGTTGCCACACGTCCGGCGCGCAGGCCAACGGCCGCGACATCTCCACGTGCGGCGTCTGCCACACGCCCGCGGGTCGCTTCTTTCGCACTTCGACGAACGCGCGCGCCTTCCGCGCCAGTTTCAGCCACGCCACGCACGGCGCGCGTCAACGTCTGGGCTGCGCCGATTGCCACAACCTCCGCGCCGGTCTCCCGCAGTCGCGGCAGGTGACCGCGCCCTCCGTCTCGCAGCACTTCAACACGACGCGGGCGCAGAGTTGCATGACCTGTCACAACGGGCGACGCGCGTTCGGCGACGCCGATTTCAACGACTGTCGCCGCTGCCACAAAGCCCAAACTTTCCGCATGGGCGTCTGACGATTGCGCCCGTTAATTTTCCGTTCAAGAAAATTGACAACCGCGCGCGGGCAGTCTTATAGTGTTCGCGCGCATGACCTTTCCGGTTCGACGCAAACGTTCATTGCCACGCTCTACCCAATTTTGCTCTTCATCTCCCCTGAGTCTCTGAAAAGGTTGCCGCTCGTTAACGGCAGACCCCACTTTGAAGGACGACCAGCCATGAAATTACTCTTAGTTCTCGCGGCCACGCTCAGCTTCGCCGCCATCACTCTGTCCGGCAACGTCTCCACCCTCGCCGCCCTGAGCAGCAAAGTCCAGCCGAAAGAAGTGACCCTCGGCAAAGACGCCAAGGCCACGGGGCAGGGCAGCAAGTCAGTCCACTTTACGCACGAAGCGCACGCCACGAAGCCCTACAGCATAGACGGCAAATCAATTATCGGCTGCGCCGAATGCCACCACACGGATCAGCCGAAGGCCGCGCTCAAGGGCGTGCTCAAAACGTCCGAGCGCGAGGAAGTATTGACGACGGCCTTGCTTGAGAAGGCCGACTCCAAGCCCGTCAAGACCTGCCGCGAGTGCCACGCGCAGACCGACATCAAGCCCGCCAGTTGGCCTGCGAACCCGGAAGTCACCTACCCGGACGATCCCGATCCGATCACGATGACGAACGAGGAAGCCTATCACCGCAACTGCAACGTCTGCCACGAAGGCGTGAAGAAGCGCGACGCCGCGACCAAAGCCCCCGTCACTTGCGTCCAATGCCACAACGGGAAGTAATTCGATAGTCAACGGCGAACAGTAAATGGTGAATGGATCGGAGTTGTCCTGATCCGTTCACCATTTACTATTCACCTTTCACCTGCAAGGGTAGTCTGGAACAAAACACAAGATGCGAACTCTAGTCTTAGCGCTCACCTGCGGAGCCGCGCTGATCGCTCCCGGTTGCGGCTCTCAATCCAACACGAACGACGCGGGCGTTGCGGTCAACAGCAACGCGTCGTCGGCGTCGCGCCCGGCGCAGACCGCCGGCGGCATCCCGCCCGTCTCGTCCGCTCACGGCGGCAACCCGCCCGCGCCTCCCCCCACCCCCGGCAATGCCGCGGGTTCGACCAAACCGAGCGGCCTCGACACCTCCGCGCTCGACGCCAAGATCGAAAAGGCCGAGGCGAAAGCCAAAGCGAGCGGCGCGACGCAGGCCGACAAACTCGCCGTCGCCGCCGCTTATCTCGAACGCGGCAATCTCTACCGCGACGCCGGACAGCCCACGCTCTACAAGTTCGCGCTCGGCGATTATCGCCTCGCCCTCCGCTACCAGCCCGACAACGCCGAGGCGCGCGCGAAGATGGACGAGATCGTAAGCATCTATCAATCAATGGGTCGCCCCGTCCCGACCAACGGGACGGAGCCGTAAGAGTCCGGGGCAAGACGAACGTCTAACTGTAGAGGGCGCGCCGCATCAGTGCGGCG
>JAVEDE010000092.1 GCA_030841105.1 Pyrinomonadaceae bacterium | reverse complement strand
TCGAGATCATGAATGCTTTCCCCCGCGCCCCTTGTGTGTTCTCTGCGACGACTCCGTGCCCCTTCTGCGGCGCGTCCGTGCGTCGGGGGATGAATGTCCTGTGGTCAGTTGATTCTAATGAAAACGTCGTTGCGGCTGGTCGCGCCGTCGGCCGTGCGTAGGACGACTGAGGGCGTGCCCGTCGTGTTGGCGGGCAGGCGCAGGTTGATCTGATCGAGGCCGGGGAAGTCGCCGCTTGCGCCCGCGTATTCGACCGTCACACTGAGGCCGCCGACGGTGGCAGTGACGGGCGTCGCGCGCCGGAAGCCCGTGCCGAAGATCGCGACGACGGAAGGTTGATTGTCGAAGCGCGCGGGGAACGGACTGCGCGTGTAGCGCAGCCCCGAAGCGAGCAGGGCGATGGCCTCGCCCGCGCCCGTGCCGTTCACGGTGAACAGGCCGGGGTTCGCGTTGGCAATCGTGACGTCTTCCGCCGCGATCATGCGGCCGTCCACGGAGACGACGACGGAGCGCGCGCCCGTGCCGACAAAATCGGGCACGTAGATATTGATGCGATCATCTGCGAACGAATGGACGGGCACGCTCGTGCCCTCAATCGTCACGCGCACGCCGCGCCGCACGGCTTCGGCCGCCGACGCGCCGCGCCGACCTTCGGTGAGTCCCGCGCCGAGGATCGTGCCGAGGCCTTCGCGCGTCGCGTTGCCGCGCGAGGATGCGCTGTTCGTGAGCGAGAGCGTGGCGACGGGTTGGAGCGTCGCATCCGTGCCGAAGGCAAGGCCGGTGAGCGCTTGCGAAGTGGCGTTGTCGGCCGCGGCGTAGAGCGCGCCGTCGCGCAGCACGCCGTTCAGGGCGGGGTCGGGGAAGGCGTCAACGAGCGGCGTGCCGCCGTTGCCCCCGTCGCTCGCGTGGTCGCTTGCGCCCAACGCGTCTTCGACGACGTAGACCGTGCCCTCGCGGTCAACCGCGAGGCCGTGCAGGATCAAGTTGTCGTCGAGCGAGAGACCTTCGACGACGACTTCCTCCGTGTCGGCGAAGCCGTTCGCGTTCGTGTCGTAGAGCGCGAGCATGACGGCGTTGTTGCCGGTGGAGTGTGAGAAGACGACGCCGCGCGAGTTGGCAGCGATGTCGAGCGGCGCGTCGTTGGAGAACTGGTAGGAGTAGTAGGGCGCGGGGTCGAGCGTGTCGGGCGTGCCGTCGCGGTCGTAGTCGCGTGCGACGCGCAGTTCGTTGGAGTCAAAGTCGGCGATCAAAAGTTCGCCCGTCGGAAGAAGCGCGAGGGCGTTGGCGTTGTTGAGTTGGCCGCTGCCGGGGGCGACGAGCACGCGCGACGATTCGATGCCGCCGAAGATGTTGAAGTGGATGAGGACGACGCCCGCCGTCGGTTCGTTGGCGGGGTCTTCCGCGTCGCTGTAGTTGTAATAGCCGCTCGAAGAGACGACGACGAACTCGCGCCCCTGCCGCGACACGCCCGCGACGACGGAGGCGGCCGAAGGCAGTCCGAACTCGCGGAAGAGATCGTGCGTGGGCGAGGCGAAACTGCTGCACGCGCCGTCGCGTTGAAAGTCGCGGTTTGCGTCGTAGCCGAGCGAGAGCAGGCCGATGGAGCGGTCGTCGTTGGGGTTGAACGTGCCGCGCTCGTCAATCGCCGAGTAGACTTGGTAGCGCGTGCCTGAGTGGCCGACGGCCACGTCGAACGCGCCGCCGCAGGTGTCGAAGGTGGCGCGTTCGTCGGCTTCGAGATCGAAGTCGGCGTCGGTGAATTGTTCGAGCGAACCGGCGGACGAGGTGGTGCTCAGTTGCGACGTGTGGAGGATGCGGCCGGGCGACGTGCCCGGACGGATGCGCGTGTTGATGGCGGCGCGTGCTTCGGCCTCGAAGCCGTCGGCGTTCGTTGATGCGTCGGCAGGTGCGTTCTTTGACGTGGCGGAGGTATTCGTTGACGCGGCGGCGGTGTTCATTGACGCGGTTGTGGCGGCGGGGCGCAACGCGGTGACTGCCGCCGGGCGTCGCCCTTCGCGCGCGTTGCCGGATGCGTCGCGCGATTTCGCGCGCGGGCGTGTCGAGAGCGCGGAGAGTTCGACGCGTACTGGCGTGTGCCCGCCGGGGCGCGTGGCGACGGTTGCTTTCGTGTCGCGCGTCTTGGCGGTGAGGGCGCGGCCGATGTCTGGACGGAAGTTTTTCGCGGGCGAAGTTTGCGCGCTCAATACGGTCGTTGAAGTTTGCGCGCTCGTCACCGTCATCAACGCGGCGTAGAGATACGCGCCGAGCGCGAGCGCGATGATGAGCACGGCGAGGCGCAGTCCGAGGCGCAGTGCGGGGCGTGCGTAAGACATGGGGCGTTCCTTTCCTTGGCTCGTGTGAACGAAGCGCGCGGCGGGGCGAGAAGGCTGTCGCGTCGTTCGGGGAGAAGGGACGTAGGTTCAGCGTGTGCGCGTCAGTTAAAGACGCGCCGCGCGGTTTGTCGGAATGTTAATGGAAGGGAGAGAGGTTTGTTTGCTGCGCGCGGCGTGAGACGTTAGTCTCAACTGCCGCGCGCGCAGTTTTAGTTATAGCGGGCGCGTCTCAGCGCGGGTCGTCGGGTCGCCCCTTGTTCTGCGTCGGGCGGGAGGGCGACGATTCGCGCGGCGGGTCGGCGCGACGCTCTTCACGCGGAGGCGGCGGCGCGGAACGTTCTTCGCGCGGGGGTGGGGCAGAGCGTTCTTCGCGCGGGGCTGAACGCTCCTCGCGAGGCGCGGAACGTTCGGGACGCGGCTCGGATCTCTCCTCGCGTTGCGACTTGCGCTCCTCGCGCACTTCGGGACGCGGCCGGTAAACTTCCGGCGCGGGACGCTCGCGCTCGACCGGCTTGACGCGTTCCTCGCGCGGTTCAGTGCGCGGCGGACGCGCCGGGCGATAGTCGGGCGACGACACGTTGTTATCATCGGGACGTTCAACGGTTTTCACTTTGCGTTCGGGACGCCCGCTGTTGTCGTTGACGTTGGGGCGCGGCCGCAAGGCGTCAGTGCCGGGGTCAATCGAGCGTTCGGGACGCTTCATGGCGGGCACGCCCGTGCCGTCGTTGCCGACGCTGCCGCTACCGCCCGCGCCGTCGCGCGTGTCGGCGGGGATGCGGATGGGACGCGCCGGTCGCGTCACCGCGCCCGTGCCGCGTTCGTTGTCCGAGCCGACGGTGCGGCCGTTGCCGCGTTCGCCCGTGCCGTCGTTGATGCGCGTGTTGCCACCGCCGACGATTGAGTCGGCAGACTTCTCGATCTTGCGCGGTTCGCGGTTGTTGTAGATGCGACCGCGACGCAGTTCATCGTCGAGCGCGAGGCCGGGTTGGCGCTTGGCCGCGCCCGTCCGGCGTTCGACCAGCGCGGCCGGGTCGCCGGGATTGCGTATGACGAGCGCGCCGCCCTTCGTGCGGTCGCGTCCGAACGGAGTTTGACTGTTGCCCGCGCCGTTGCCGCCGACGGTGACGAGGTCGTTCTTGTCGGGGCGAATCGGCAGCGTGCCGCGCACCGGGTCGGCCGTGATGGCGCGCAGGGCGAGTTCCTTCGTCGCCGGAGTCGCGCGCCGCCCTTTGCCAAACTCGCGCGCGGGCATCGTCGTCACGCCGCGCTGGTAGATCGGATTGACGCGGTCGCGATCACGATCATGGTCGCGGTCGCGATGGCGGCGGTAGTAGTTCGAGCGCGGGTCGCGCTGGTGGTAGCCGAGCGGATACCAGCAGACGTTATCGTAGCCGCCGCCGAAACTGACGAAGGCGACGAGCGCGGGTCGCCACCAACTGCGATTGCGGTAGTAGGCATAGCCGCGCGGCGCCCAGCCCCAGTAGTTGTTGATGTAGACCCAGCGGCCGTAGTGATAAGGCGCCCAGCCCCACGGCTCGTCGCCCACCCACGTCCAGCCATAGGGCGAGACCCAACGCCAACTGCCGTAACGGTACGGCGCCCAGTCGCCATAGTTGTTGATGACCGTGACGTGCGGCCGCCACACGTAGCCGTACTCGCTCGTGTTGACCCAATCGCCGTAGACGTCGAGTTCTTCCGCGCCCCAGACGTGATTGTCGTAGTAGCGGTCGCGGCCGTCGTGACGCAGGCGCGTGGCGAGGTAGCTCTCGCGCTCGCCGACCCACGAATCCCAGTCGTCGGAGTTGCGCGCGGCGGAGAGTTCCCAGTCGCCGTCTTCCGTGCCGGAATTGTTGTAGACGAGTTCGGCACTGCGTCCGTCGCGCAGGGTGAAGCCGGAAGTTTCGGAGTAGAGACGAGCGCGCCCGCCGTCGCGCACCGTGGCGCGGACGTTGCCGTTGGCCGCCACGTCGAGGCGGTACGAGCCTTTCTGCTCGGCGGCCATCGTCGTCTTCGGCGCGTCAATCTCGAAATACTCGCGGTCTTTGTCGAAGCGCGCGAGGCGGAGCGTGGCCGTGCCTTCGGGCAGGCTGAGCGCGACGCCTTCCTCGCGCAGCGTCACGATGTCGAGCGTGGCGTATTCGCCGAGGCGCACGAAGTTGCGCGCGTCAATTTGAATTTCGAGCCGCGAGTTCGCGCCCGTGGCGAGGCGGTCGCCTTCGACGAGCGGAAGATTGAGAGTGGCCTTCTCCCATCCTTTGTCGCCCCCGCGGCGCACGCTCACGTCGCCGCTGAGCAAACTGATGCGCACGACGCGAGCCGACTCTTCATAACCGGCGTCGTCAATTTCTTCATCGAAGGGGGCGGCGAAGAGTTGTGTGGGAGCGGAGAGAACTGTGAACAGGAGAGCGAGGACGGCGAGTGTCAGGGACGATTTTGTGTAGCGCATGGCGCTGACTCCTTTTTGGAAACTGGACGGGACAAGAGAGACGTTCCCTCACCTTGTAGACGCACGCGACGCAGAGAGCGTTACACTTCAACTTCACGCGGGCGCGACCGGAGAGAAAAGCTGTGCGAGGGCTTCTTCAACCTTGGTAGCAGTGCGCCGCAGCAAAGCGCGTGCCCGCGTCTGCATGAATTGGGACGGGCGAGTATATCACGGCGTTTTCCCGGCAAGTGCGACGCCCCGCGCCTACCGTCAACCGAGATAGTGCAGCCACAGCACTATTTGGTATGCGCCGCCGCGCCGGTTACATTGCCGTCCCAGCGGCGCATAAGTATGTTTAGAACCGAGATATTATTGATCCGGCTTTAGTGAAAGGTATCGCCATGTCCTCACCGCCGAACTACTACCTCAGCCCGGAAGAATATTTGACGCTCGAACGCCAAGCGGAATTTAAGAGCGAATACGTTGACGGCGTGACGTATGCGAGAGCGGGCAGTAGCGTGCGTCATAACGTGATCGTGGGAAATGTGCTCGCTGAATTTAACATTCAACTCAGGAAAACTAATTGCACAGTTTTTCCGAGCGACTTGAAAGTGCGCGTACCGAACTCCAAGCGGTTTTTCTACCCCGACGTTTCGATGGTTTGCGGCGAAATTCAATTCGCCGACGACGAGCGGGACGTGGTTCTCAATCCGGTCGTCATCGTAGAGGTTTTGTCTGACAGCACGGCGGCCTTCGACCGCGGGAAAAAATTCCAGTCCTACCAGCAGATCGAATCCTTGCGGGAATACCTGCTGGTGTCACAGGACGAATTCGTGGTCGAACATTTTCTCAGGCAGGACGACGGTCACTGGCTCTACACGAAGGCCGCCGGGCTGGACGAGGCCATCGCCATCCCGACCTTGGAATGCCGGCTGGCGCTGGCAGACATCTACAGCAAGGTGACGTGACGAGCCGCCAGAGAGCACCATTATTTAGTGCCGCCGGACGGCACTTTTTTTTGGTCACAAAATTTTTTCAGCCGCATTTTTACAGGGGTTTTGTCGGTTTTGGCCGCGTCAGGGCGTCCCACCTCAAGTTTTCCTCAAGTCTGTTTTTTATATTGGCGACAGTTCGACGGACGCTTGCGGCCGTTGGAAGGTTTTGCGAGGAAAGAGGTGCGAGGGCGCGTCTCAACTGCTCCGGTGGACACCAAGGCTCGGGTCATCGCGGGGCACGTCGGGCGCGCACGGCAACTCAGGTGAGAGGCCGTCATCATTGCGCGTCAGCAAAGGGGCATGACGGTTTTCGCGCTTCTTCGCAAATGTTGGCCGCCGACGTTGGGGGACGTTGGCGGCCAACTTTTTTTGCCCGCGTCACGCGCGGCGTTTGACAGACCGTTCGATCAAACTATACTTCAACACTATGAAAGTTCCGCAGTTTAAGTTGCTCGGCTTCAAGCGACCGCGCGAGGTGGCTGTGCCCGCGCTCGGCAAGTTGGAGCGCGAGGTGATGGACGAGGCGTGGCGGCGCGGGCAGGTGAGCGTGCGCGAGGTGCATGAACACTTCGACGGGCGCGTCGCCTACACCACGCTGATGACGACGCTCGACCGCCTCTACAAGAAGCGTCTGCTCGACCGCACCAAGAGCGGGCGGGCGTTCCTCTACGAGCCGCGCGTGTCGGCGGCTGAATTGGAGCAGGGCATCGCCGAAGACGTGATTGACGCGCTCCTCGGCGGCGCGGCCGAGCCGGTGCTGGCCTGCATCGTGGACGCCGTCGGCGACCGCGACCGCGAACTGTTGGACGAACTCGAACGCCTCGTGCGCGAGAAGCGGAAGGAACTGCGGCGCGCTTGAGCGTCGCGGCGGAGAGGATGGCAGGATGTACAACTTGCTCGGATTGTGCCTCGCGCTGACCGCATTGCTCTCGCTGAACTTGCTGGCGACGCTCGTCGGCATTGCCCTGTGGCGCGCGCTCGCGCCCGCGCTCGCCCGACGCTCGGCTGCGGCGCAGGCGCAAGTCTTGCTTTACCTGCGCCTCCTGCCGTTCGCCTGCGCGCTCATCTTCGTCTGCGGCTTCCTCGTCCCCGCTTACCTTCATCACGAACCGCACTCGACCGCGGAAGTCGTGAGTTTGAAACTCGCGCTCTTTGCCGCGTGCTGCTTCGCCGGACTCGCGCTCGCCGTGGCGCGCGGCCTGCGTTCATACGTCGCCACGCGCCGTCTCGTCGCCGACTGGCTCAGGCACGCCGAACCCGTCTCGCTCGCGGGCGTGAGCGTGCCGGTGTACCGGCTGCAACATCGCTTCCCTGTGATCGCCGTCGTCGGCGTCATGCGCCCGCGCCTCTTCATCGCCACGCACCTGTTCGACGAGTTGAACGCGTCGGAGTTGCGCGCGGCGGTGTTGCACGAGCACGGACATCTCGCGGCGCACGACAACTTGAAGCGCGCCGCCTTGCGTGCCTGCCGCGACGTGTTGATGCTCGTGCCCGCGGGGCGCACGCTCGACCACGCGTGGGGCGAACAGTCCGAGGCGGCGGCCGACGAACACGCGGCGCAGGCGGGCGGCGCGGCGCTCGCGCTCGATCTGGCGTCCGCGCTCGTCAAGATCGCGCGGCTCGTCCCCGCGAATGCTTCGCCGCATCTGCCCGCAGGC
Source organism: Pyrinomonadaceae bacterium (assembly GCA_030841105.1). Classification (GTDB taxonomy): domain Bacteria; phylum Acidobacteriota; class Blastocatellia; order Pyrinomonadales; family Pyrinomonadaceae; genus JAIVJZ01. The sequence goes on along the minus strand of JAVEDE010000092.1, from coordinate 12,749 downwards.
GCGTTCCTCGTCGGCGAACAGGGCGACGGCATCATCGCTTGGCGCGTGCGTCGCCTCGCGCGGCTGGCGACGTCGGCGGCCACCAACGAACTCGCGCCGCGCCGCGCTCTCAACGCCGCACTCAATTATGCGCTCGCGTGCGCGCTCGTCGCCGCCCTGCTCACCTCGGTCATGGCCTCTTTCAGCCAGCCGGACTTCCTCGCCCCCCTGCACGGCGCGCTCGAACGCGTCGTCGCCGCGCTCGAATAGCCGACTCTCCAACTCAAGTCCACGGCGACGGACTACTAACGAAGTCTGGTAGTAGTTCGCGCCCGGCGATACTCTCGCGGTTTACCGGCGCATCGGCGTTACTCACTAACTACTACTACACGGTTTTCGGAGAAGTGCGGGGCGACCTCTGCGCCCGCGTCAACGTCACTTAAAATTTGCGGATTCGGATCGAGGTAGCACCATTCATGAAACACGGGCGGCTCAATAGACTGTCATCCCTCGCGGCGTGCGCCGTCGCGTTCTGTCTCTCGTTCGCTTTCAACGCGGCGTCGGCGCGCGCGCAAGGCGCGGACGGGCGCGGCAGTATTTCCGGCATTGTTCGCGATTCTTCCGGCGCGGTCGTCGTGAACACAGAGGTGTCGCTCGTCAACGCGCAACAGGCCGTGTTGCGCGATACGAAGACGGACGCGGAAGGCCGCTTCCAGTTCACAGACGTTCCCGTCGGCTCTTACGCGGTCACGATCTCCCGCCCCGATTTCGGCCGCCGTCGCGAGGCGGTGCAGGTGACGGAGGGGAGCACGGCGGAGTTGAGCTTGGTGTTGCAGCCGAGTCTCGCCAACGAGCAGGTGACGGTGACGGCCGAGGCCGGACAGGTCTCCGACGCGCGCAACACCGCGCAGCCGATCAACCTCATCAGGGAAGAGGACATCATCGAGCGCGGGGTGGAAGTCGTCGCGCAGGTGGTGGACGAGGAGCAGGGCGTCACCTTGCAGCGCACCAGCCCCAGTTTGAGCGCCGTCTTCGTGCGCGGGCTGACGGGAAGAAACGTCGCCGTCTACGTGGACGGCGTGCGCTACACGACGAGCGCGCAACGCGGCGGCGTCGGCACGTTCTTCAGCCTGATCGAACCTTCGAGCCTTGAGACGGTCGAAATTCTGCGCGGGCCGAACAGTTCGCAGTACGGCTCGGACGTGCTCGGCGGCGTCGTCAACTTCATCTCGCGCGCCCCTGTCTACGGCAGCGACGAAGAGTGGCACGGCAACGTGAACACCTTCTACACGTCGCCGACCAACGGCTTCGGCGGGAACACCCTCCTGAGCTACGGCACGCGACGCTACGGCGTGCTCTTTAACCTCAACGCGCGCCGCATCAACCGGCTGCGCCCCGGCCACGGGCTGGACACGCACGCGGCCGTGACGCGCTTCCTCGGCCTCCCTTCGGACATACTTGGGGAACGCCTGCCGGACACTGCCTTCACGCAGTACGGCGGCTTGCTGCGCGCCAGTTTCAACCTCGACGACACGACGCAGGTGCTCTTCAGCTACGCGCGCAACCAGCAGGACGGCGGGCGGCGCTATGATCAGTTGTCGGGCGGCGACGGCAATCTCATCGCCGACCTGCGCAACTTGATGAGTGACCTCTTCTACGCGCGCCTCGTCAAACAGAAACTCGGCTTCTTCGACAACGGGCAGTTCACCTTCTCCTACAACGGGCAGCGCGAAGAGCGCATCAATCAGGGCGGGCAGGGCAACCCGGTCGGCGCGATCACCAACCAGCGCGAGCGCACGAACGTCTTAGGCTTCAACTTCCACGTTGACAAGCGAGTCGGCGAATACAACACGCTCACGTTAGGGGCGGACGTGTACCGAGATAAGATCAGCGCGCCAGCCTTCACTACCGACCCCGTGACGCGCGTGGCTACGCCTTCGCGCCCGCGCATCCCGAACGGCGCGCGCTATCTCTCCTACGGCTTCTTCGTGCAGGATGTGTTGACGGCCATCCCCGATCGTTTGCGCCTGAGCGGCGCGCTGCGCTACAGCGTCGCGTCTTACAAGTCGCGCGCCGCGAACGCGCCCGTCGTTAACGGCCTGCCGCTTTTCCCCGACGACAGCGCCCGCTTCGACGCCCTGTCGGGGCGCATCGGCGCGGTCTTGAACGTCGGCGGCGGCTTCGACATCGCGGGGAAATACACGCGCGGTTTTCGCGCCCCGAACACAACCGACCTCGGCATCATCGGTCTCGTCGGCACGGGCTTTGAAGTTGACGCGGCCACCGCCGCAACGCTCGGCGGCTTGATCGGGACCACGGCCGGGGCGGACGCAGTATCGAGCGGCATCCCCATCACGACCCGCCTCGGCCCCGAAAAAAGCGACAGCTTCGACCTCAGCTTCCGCTACACACACACGCGCTTCCGCGCCGAGTTAACGGGCTTCACGAATAAAGTCTCCGACGTCTATTTCGATCAAGCGCTCGTCCTGCCGCCGGGAGCGGTGGGACGATTTTTGGGGAGCGACCAGATCGTCAGGCAGACCGCCAACGGCCTCGTCTTCGTCGCCGCCGCCACGAACCCCGTGCTCGTCCGCGTCAACTACGACGACGCGCGCTTCAACGGCGTCGAGTTCGACACCGACGCGCGCCTCGGCCGCGACTTTACAGCCCGCGGCAACTTCACTTACATCCGCGCCCACAGCCTGCTCAACGGCCTGCCGCCAAACGTCGAGGGCGGCGTCCCGCCCGCCACCGGGTTCGTCTCCCTGCGTTACCAGCCGGGCAATTCGACGCGCTTCTACGTCGAGGGTTATTCGACTCTCGTCGCGCGGCAGAACCGTCTGTCCTCGCTCGACCTATCCGACCGCCGCACGGGCGCGCCCCGCTCGCGCGCTTCAATCCAGAACTTCTTCCGCCGCGGCGCGTGCGTGCGCGGCGTGACGACGCCGGGCGCGTCCGGCTGCGGCTCGGCCGGAGGCATTCTGATCTCGACGGGCGAGACGCTCTTGCAGGTGCAGAACCGCCTGCTGCCCATCGGGGCGATTATCAACGGCGTGACTGTCGTCAACAACGACACGAACGTCCCGCTCTACCCGTACCTCCCCGGTTACGGGCTGGTCGGCCTGCGCGGCGCATTCCGCTTCGACGAGCACTCGGAGGTCTTCTTCGATTTCGAGAACATCGCGGACAAGCAGTATCGCGGCATCAGTTGGGGCATTGACGGCGCAGGCCGCGGCCTGACGCTGCGCTACCGTTACAAATTTTAAACGCGTGCGTCGTCGGCACGACGGCGCGTTACCCGAACCGCGTTCCTTAAAAGTTCGCCGCCCCTGATCCCCGCGCGCGTCAGCGCGGCGAGCGGCGAACGACAGCAAGAGCCGGGAAGCCCCGCACGCGGTGTCGTATCTCTAACCAAAGATGCGACGCCGTGTGCGGGGCTTCGTGCGTGTTGTCTCAAGTATTCCTCAAGTCCTCTCCCCGAAATCCCTCAAGTATTTCTCAAGACGCCTCTCTAAACTGCGCACGTTCCGATAGACGCTCGACAAGATCAAGGATTGAACAGCGCCGTTAAAGCAGTTGCCTCGCCCCCGGCGTTCGACCCCTTACAGAGCGCAATTGACGCCGACAAAAGGAGAGTAAAGAGATGTTTCGTTTCAACCAAATTCTGCTGGCCTGCGCCACGCTCGTGCTGCTTGGCTTCGCCTCAGTCCCTACGGTCAAGGCCGACACCGTCGTCCTGCCGACCTTCATTGACCGCACCACGTTCAACGCCGCCGCGCCGACCAACGCGACCGTTGACTTCCAGAGTTCCACGCCCGGCGGCGGCTACACGAGTTCAATTTCCGTGACGGGACTGAACTTCAGCTTCACGGGCACGGGCGCGCCGACCTGCGGCGCATGCGGCGTCGCCGTCGTCTCGGGCGCGAACCCGAACTTCGGCTTGAGTCCCGACAACAACGCGCTGTTCGTCAACGCGTCGGGCGCGGACTTCAACGTCAACACGCTCACCATCACGCCGTCGTCGGCGATGCGCGCCATCGGCTTCGACTTCAAAGGCAGCAACGGCACGCAGGTCTCCGCCTTGAGTCCCGCGTCCTATCGCATCACCGTCACGCTCGCGAACGGCGACACGCACACCATCAACGTGGTGAATCCTTCGTTCACGAACTTCAGCTTCATCGGCTTCAGTTCGCCCGACATGGACATCGCCTCGGTCGCCATCGCATCGCTCTCCGGCGGGCAACCGCTCCTCGACAACGTCTCTTTCAGCGCGGCGGCCGAACCTGTCCCCGAACCGGCGACGATGGTGCTGCTCGGCACGGGACTGGCGGGCATGGCCTCGTTCGCACGCAAGCGTCGCCGCTTGAATAGCAGCGATGATGAAGAGGAAGAGCCTGTGCCGCCGCAGGAATAGATCGTCGGCGCGGAAGAAACGAAACACGAGCGCGCCCGTCGCTTGCCCCGAACGGGCGCGCACGAAATTTCTCTCCGCCGCCGCCGTAAGCCCCCGCACCTCGCGTCGTCTCGCCGACCGATACCGTCCGACACCGTCTGACACCGTCTGACACCTTAAGTGCCGCTGACTTGAATTGTCTGCCGTTGCCGAAAGGAGTTAAGTCTCATGCCCCGCTTTGCCAAACAACCGGACTGCCCCGCGTCCGCCGTGCTTCAAACCTACGGCGCGGGCACACTCTCTTTTCTCGCGCGCCCCGGCGTCGCGGCGCACCTCGCCGCGTGCGACTTTTGCGGCGCGGAATTGTCGCTGCTGCTCGCCCACGGCACGCGCCCCGTCGAGCCGACGGAAGTTGAGCCGACGATGACGACGACGCCCGCGATGCCTTTGGCCTTGCGCCTGTTCGCGCAGAGCGCGCTGGCAGACGTTGCCGCCGGAGTTCGCGCCGGAGAAAGGCGCGCGGCTTAAATTGTCGAGCTATGGGAGGACGGAGAGATGAAAAATTCAGAGCCTAGATTGTTTCGAGAGAGATTAAAAAATATCTTATGCGGCGTCGGCGTGCTGTGCTTCGTCGTGTTCGCCGCGACGGCGACGCGAGCCGATGAGGTGACGGTCAAAGGCACTGCGTCGGGCAGCTTCACGAGCCTCGGCGGCACGAACACGGGCACGACGCTGATGGGCTTGCAATACATCAATTCCAGTTTCGACGTGACGACCACGGGCGGCGCGCGGGCGTTGAACGGCGCGGCCGCAAACCCTGCGGCGACGAACACGAATAACCTCGGCTCGTTCTACATCGCGCCGCCCGCCGACCCGACCCTGAATAATTACAACGGCAGCGCGTTCACGCTCTCCATCAACTTCGAGGCTCCGTCGGGCGTCGCGGGCGGGCAGTTGGCGACCTACACGGCCGCCCTCTCCGGCATCGTCGAGCGCGTCGGCCCGACGCAGAGCTACAGCGTCAACGTGCGTTTCAACAACCCCGTGCAGACCTTTACCTTCACGCGCGCCGACGGCACGACGGGCGCGTTCACCCTGACGGTCACAGACGTGCTCGGCCTGACGCCGAACTTCGCCAAAGCCATCACGGGCACGATCTCCGAAGCCTCCGAGACGCCCGCCGCCGTGCCCGAACCGGCGACGATGTTGCTGCTGGGGACGGGGCTGGCCGGACTCGTCGCGCGCACGCGGCGCACGCGCCGCAGAGGCGGGCGGCAGACGGAAGACGCGGCTTAAAATTTTACCCTCCCGGGGGCTTTCCCAAATCGGAATTGAGCGGCGGCGCGCGTCCCCGCCTTTTTTTCGTCAACGCGCAGGGGCGGCCGTCCGTGTCCCGCCTGCGCCGGTTGACGGTCGCCGCGCAAAAATTTCCCCGCCGGGTTTCCGCAGAAAAAGCCCGTTTTCCGCGGTTTTTTCGCCGCCCCGCCGTCCTCAAGTATTCCTCAAGAATTTCTCAAGTCGCCTGCCTATCCTGTAACCGTTAACAAGTAGCTTTGACAGTCCGTTGACGGACACCGGGAACGCCCGGCGCGACGCACCGCCCCTGAGAGAAACTGACGCCACCACGACCGAAGGAGAGAGACCATGATTCGCCCACTGCCCACACGATTCACCGCCCCGAAATTTTTTCGCCTGCTGATACTATCGGCCTTCGTAGTGGTGGCGGCCGCCGCCCTGTTCACGAACGGCGGCCGTGCCGCCTCGCCTTCCGGCGGCACGCTGACGACGGCCAACACGTCGTCGAACCCTTTGCGCTACACGGCGGGGCCGTTCAACGTCCCGAACGCGACGGGCTTCGCGGGCGCGCTCCAGTGCACGCAGGCCACGCCCTGCGACGACTACGCGCTCGACGTTGACGTGCCCACGGGTCTCCTCGATACGCATCAGGTGCGCATCGCCATGTCTTGGCCGAACGCCACGGCCGACTTCGACTATCGCGTCTACCAGCGCAACGCCGACGGCACGGCGGGCGCGGAAGTGCTCTCCGTCGGCAGTTCGGCCGACCCCGAAGTCGGCGTGTTGCCCGCCGTCAAACGTTCCTACGTCCTCCGCGTGATCCCGTTCGCGCCGCTCGGGCAGAGCGTCGCGATGGCGATCACCATCGAGTCGAAGGCGGGGCGGTTCAGCGCGGGCACGGGCACGTCGCCGCGCTACTCGAACTACCAGCCGACGGGCGGTCTCGGCACGGACGCGGCCGAGCCGACGCTCGGCGTCAACTGGAACACCGGCAAGGTCATGTTCATCGCCGGACTCCAAACCCTGCGCGTCACCTTCAACGACACGGCCAGCCCAGCGACCGCGACGTGGGAAGACAAGAGCTACCTCCTGACTTCGCTCCAGACGCTCGACCCGATCCTCTACACCGACAACCGGACGGGGCGCACCATCGTCTCGCAACTCGCAGGCACGAACAGTCTCTCCGCTTTGACCGACGACGACGGCGAGTCGTGGCTTCCGAACGAAGGCGGCCCGCTCACTTCCGGCGTGGATCACCAGACCATCGGCGGCGGCCCTTATCACGCGCCGCTCAACGGCGGCACGGCCGTCTACCCGAACGCCGTCTACTACTGCTCGCAGGATTTGGTCACGGCCTTCTGCGCGCGCTCCGACGATGGCGGCCTGACCTATGGCCCGACCATCCCCATGCAGATTTTGACTTGCGGCGGCATCCACGGCCACGTCCAGGTCGCGCCCGACGGCACGGTCTACGTCCCGCATCGCCAGTGCAACTCGAATCAGGCCGTCGTGGTCTCCGAAGACAACGGCATCACTTGGGCGATCCGCACCGTGGCCGACACCGACTCGACCACTTCCACCTACGACAGCATCCCCGGCAACTGGGATCCGGCCGTCGGCGTCGGCAGCGGCGGCACGGTCTACTTCGGCTACGAGAACGGCGACGGCACGCCGCACATCGCCGTCTCGCACGACCGCGGGCAGACGTGGGTTGACGATCAAAACGTCGGCCTCGCCTACGGCATCCGCAACTCGGCCTTCCCGACCGTCATCGCGGGCGACGACGACCGCGCGGCCTTCGCCTTCCACGGCTCGACCGACGCCGACAATACCGACGCGGGCGTCTGGCATCTCTACGTCGCCACCACCTACGACGGCGGCAAGACCTGGAACGTCGTCAACGCCACGCCGAACGATCCGGTCCAGCGCGGCTCGATCTGCACCGAAGGCTTCGGCGTTAACGCCTGCGCCAAGGGCGACCGCAACATGCTCGACTTCATGGACATTCAGGTGGACAAACAGGGGCGCGTCCTCGTCGGCTATGCCGATGGCTGCGTCGGCTGCACCAGCCCTTCAGGCTCGCGCTCGAAGCTCGCCACCATCGCGCGCCAGACCTGCGGTCGCCGCCTCTTCAAACAATTCGACCCGGCGACCGACGACTGCGGCGCGACGCCGACCCCGACGCCCACGCCTTCCGCAACGCCGACGCCGAGCGCGACGCCCACGCCGACCGACGACGCGCGCTGTTTCGTCCCCGGCCTCGGCGTCATCTCGGACGCGGCAGGCGACCAGACGGGCGCGCCGAACGCCAACGCCTCGCAGGACATCAAGTCGGTCTCCATCGCCGAGCAGTATCCGGCGTCGGGCGGCCAACTCGTCTTCACGATCAAGGTCGGGGATTTGACCTCGACCGTCACGCCGAACGCCTCTTGGCGCGTCGCCTTCAACGCAACGCACGCCGACAACTCGTTCACCACTTACTTCGTGAGCGTCGCCAACAACTCGAACTCTAACCCGACGGGCGTCTCCTACAACTACGGCTTCGTGGACACGACGCGCAACAACCTCAACTCGACGGTCGGCACGGCCGACGGCGGCTCGATGTCGGCCGACAACGACACGCTGACAGTCGTGCTCAAGTTGAACAAGTTGAAGAAGCCCGTCGCCGGGACGGCCGGGCAGACACTCACGGGCGCGCAGGTTGATCTCTCTGCGGGCAAGACGCTCGGCGCGGTCAACGCCGCGACCAGCGTCCTCGTCGGCGTACTCGGCAACGGCCTCAACGTCAACGTTGATTCGGCGGGTCAGGGCAACTACACGATGGCGGGCGCGGCTGCCTGCCCGTCCGTCTCACCGACTCCGACTCCGACGCCGACACCCGGCGGCGGCACGGTCAGCGACCCGGCGCGCTTCCACATCTTCGCCGCGCCCGCGGGCGTGGCCGAAGACGCGGGCGAGCCTTCAATCGGCGTCAACTGGAAGACCGAGCGCACCTTCGGCAACAGCGGCGGGCTGATCCCGAACGGCGGCACGGTCACTTACTTCGGCGGCTTCCTGCCCTACATGCTGCGCGTCACCTTCGACGATTCGGTGTCGCCCGCGAAAGTCACATGGGATCAGGCGAACCTCGTCGTCGCCAACGCCCCGCGCGTCTTCGGCGACCCGATCCTCTTTACCGACTCGAAGACGGGTCGCACCTTCGTCTCGCAGGAGTTGGGCTTGACGCCCCTCGGCTCGACGATGGAGTTCACGGACGACGACGGGCGCACGTTCACGCCTTCGACCGGATCGGGCGCGCCTTCAGGGATTGACCACCAGACGGTCGGCGGCGGCCCCTTCGCGCAGCCCGTCCCGACGGGCACGAACCCGCTCTACCCGCACGGCGTCTGGTACTGCTCGCAGTCCATCGCCGACGCCGTGTGCGCGCTCTCGCTCGATGGCGGCATCACCTTCGGCCCTTCAGTCCCGATGTTCACGCTCGCCGATTGCGTCGGCCTCCACGGCCACATCAAGATCGGCGCGGACGGCACGGCCTACGTCCCGAACAAGGGCTGCGGCGGCGCGCTCCCCTTACACGACAACGGCAAGCAGGCGCTCATTCTTTCCGAAGACAACGGGCTGACGTGGAAGATTCGCCCCGTGCCGGGTTCGTCGAGCGCGGGTCTCTCGCAGGATTGGGATCCGTCGGTCGGCGTCACCTCCGACGGCAAGTCGGTCTACTTCGGCTACCGCGACATCAACGGCCGCGCCCGCGCCGCCGTGACGCACGACAAGGGTTTGACGTGGACGAACGATCAGGAGATCGGCACGTCGCTCGGCATCAAGAAGATCGCCTTCCCGGCCGTGGTCGCCGGAGACGGCGGCACGAACACCGGACGCGCGGCCTTCGCCTTCTACGGCTCGACCACCGACGGCCTCGACACCGACGTGAACTTCCCCGGCATCTGGCATCTCTACGTCGCCTCGACCTACGACGGCGGCAAGACGTGGAACGTCGTCAACGCCACGCCGAACGATCCGATCCAGCGCGGCGGCATCACCGGCGCAGACCCCGGTCGCAACATGCTCGACTTCTTCGACGCGACGATTGACAAGCGCGGCCGCGTGCTCATCGGCTACGACGACGGCTGCATCGGCGCGTGCGTGCAGGGGCCGCCCAACTCGTTCTCGGCCAAAGCCACCATCGCGCGCCAGTCGGGCGGCAAGCGCATGTTCGCCGCCTACGATCCGCCGTCGGCCTCGCTCGCAGGCGCGCCCGCCGTCACCGGCAGCCGCAACGGTTCAACCGTCAACCTTTCTTGGACGACGCCCGACAACGGCGGCTCTGCGATCACGGCCTACAAGGTCTATCGCCGCGACGGCGTGAACGTGACCATGCTCGGCACGGCCACCGGCACGACCTTCACCGACACGGCTTACACGACGGGTCAGGTCTACCGCGTGACGGCCGTCAACAACACGGGCGAGGGCGCGTATCGCGAGTTCAACCCGGCGGGCACGGTCGTTGCCAGCGCGTGCGAGGGCGCGGGCGTCCTCGTCGTCTCTGACGTGAACAACGAGGGCGGTGATCTCGACGCGCAGCAGAACACGCCGCCCGACGCGCGCGTCAACGTCAAGTCGCTCTCCATCGCCGAGCCGTACTTCGGCGCGGGACAGAACAAACTCGTCTTCACCTTGAAGGTCGCGCCTTCGACTTCGGGCACGGCCGCGCCGCCTTCGAGCCAGTGGTTCATCATCTGGAACAGCCGCCAGCCGGACGCGAACTTCGACCGCCGCTACGTGGCGATGTTGTCCGACGCGCAGGGCAACGTGAGGTTCGAGTACGGCAAGTTCGGCGCGGCGACGCCGCTCGACGGCAGCGCGATTCCCAGCCCGAACACCAACCAGCCCGTTAAAATCGGCGACGCCGCGGGCAACTACGACGCCGCGAGCGGCACGATCACCATCACGCTCCCGACCGCCGACGCAGAGGGCGTCACGGCCGGGCAATCGCTGAACGCCGTCAACGCGCGCACCTTCTTCGCGCGTCCCGAAGCGGGCATCCGCAACGCGGCCACTGCCTCCGACATCACGGGCGACGGAACTTACACGCTCTCCGGCAACGCGGCCTGCGCGGGCGGCGCGTCATCGGCTATGGCGGGGCAGACGGTCAAGGAGGAGTTCGATTCCGTCGCGTGGCAACTCGCGGCGCGGGTCATCAACGTCACGCTCTGATGAACGCAAGGCGGCCACACTCCGCGCCGCACGCATTCTTCGAGCGCTCTCATGGCTCGCGTCCACCTTTCGGCGACGCGAGCCATCTTTGATCCGGTGCGGGGCGACGGTTTGATCCGGTGCGGGACGACGGCGCGGCCGTCGCTCGCCGAAGGGTTGCTCAACGGGGATTGAATGATGTTAGGATACGCGCACGTTCCGCCAGTTCATGCGCCGAAAGCGTATCTAAAAATTTCCATGAGCAAGAGACATCCGAGACAAAAAGGTCGGAAGCACGTCGCCGCTCCGGCCGCTCCGGCGGGTCGCCCGTCGTGGTTGCCGCTCGCGCTGATCGCGGGCGTGCTGCTCGTCGCCGTCGTGGCGGGCGTGTGGTTCTGGCGTTCGTCGCGTCAGACTCCGATCACCGGCGTCGCCCAGGGAGCAGCGGGCGCGACTCCGGCGTGGTCAATAGGCAGCGCGAACGCGCCCGTGACAATCGAAGAGTTCGGCGACTACCAGTGCCCGCCGTGCGGCGCGGTCTTCCCGGAACTCGAAAAGATCAGGGAGGACTACGGCGACCGCGTGCGGCTCGTCTTCCGCCACTACCCGCTCACGCGCATCCACCGCAACGCGCTCGCCGCCGCCCACGCCGCCGAAGCCGCCGGGCTGCAAGGCAAGTTCTGGGAGATGCACGGGCAACTTTATCGCGGGCAAAAAAGTTGGGAGAACGCGACGGACGCGGACGCGACGGCGCGCTTCGCCGCTTACGCGCGCACGCTCGGCCTCGACGCCGAACGCTTTGCGCGCGACGTGAACGGCGAGGCCGCCGACAAGCGCGTCGTCGCCGACCACGAACGCGCACGCTCGCTCGGCGTGGACGGCACGCCCACCTTCTTCGTCAACGGCCGCCAACTGCCGCCCAACGCCATCAGCGGCAAGGACGTGCGCGCCGCCATTGACGAAGCCCTCGGCGGCAAACGCTAGACGCGCCTTCGTCGCAAATATTCCAGACGCGCGTGCGTCGTAGATATTCAAGCATCATTGGAGGAAGTTTCCGGCATGCGCCAACAGCAGCAGCTACGTTTCATCTTCGCCCTGTGCCTGCTCGCCGCCTCTCTGTCCGGCTGCGGCGGCGAGCATTCCGGCAGCGCGCAGCAACAGCCGGGCGCGAATCAAACCGCGACGCCGAACGGCACGACCGCGGCCACCACGACGACGACGAACGCCCCCGGCCAACCAACCGCCAACTCGAGCGGCACGAACGCCCCGGCCGGTGCTGCTGCGGCCAACACCACGACTTCGGCCGCTGCCGGCGCGAACGCCCTCGACGTGTGCGCCCTACTCACTTCGGACGAGATCAAGAGTGTGCAGGGCGAGACCTTCAAGGAGTCGAAACCGAGTCGCCGCGAAAGCACGGGCTTCGATGTCACGTCCTGTTTCTACACGACCCCGACCTTCACCAAGTCCGTCAGTCTCGAAGTAACGCGGCGGGGCACGAGTCCGCAGAGCGTGCGCGAGTTTTGGGAGCGGCGGGTGGAGGAATCCGGCGAGGAGGGCGAGCGCGAGCGTGAGGCGGAACGGGCGCGTGAGCGAAAAGGCGAGACGAAGCAGGAACGCGAGCGCGAGCGCGAAGCCGAACGCGAGCGCGAAGCGAAAGCCCCGCGCCGCCTGAAGGGCATCGGCGACGAAGCCTACTGGGTCAACACGAACGCCAACAGCACGATGTACGTCTTCAAGAAAGATACCCTCCTTCGCATCAGCATCGGCGGCGCGGACAAAGAAGAGGAGCGCATGCGTAAGATCAAGGCGCTCGCCGAACGCGCCCTCCCCCGTTTGTAGTCCTTCGCCGTGCGAGAGACATGCGTCGGCGCGAAGCCCCGGCGGGGGC
>JAVEDE010000090.1 GCA_030841105.1 Pyrinomonadaceae bacterium | reverse complement strand
CAGAGTTCGAGCATGCGGCTGATGTTGGCGACGTGCGCGGTGAAGGTCGAGAGGTTGGCGGCGAGCGATTGGCTGTCGCCGATGTCTGCGAGGACGGAACGGTAGAACGGAAAACTCGCCGCGCGCGCCGGGACGTGCAGGCCGGAGAGCGCCATCAGCGCGAGCAACCCGGCGGTCTTCAAGACGACCGTCTTGCCGCCCGCGTTCGCGCCGGAGATGACCATCAAGGGATGTTCCGTGTCGAGCCGGAACGAGACGGGGACGACCGCGCCGCCAGCGGCGCGCAAGTTCTCTTCGAGCAGCGGGTGGCGCGCGGCGTCGAGTTCGAGCGCGGCCTCCGCGCCGACGTAGGGCTGCACGCAGTTGAAGCGCGCGGCCATCGTCGCCTTCGCGCCCGTGAAGTCGAGTTCGGCGACCGACGCGGCGGCGCGTTCGATGGCGGGCAGTTCGCGGCGCAAGTCGTCGGAGAGCGTCGAGAGGATGCGCGTGATCTCGCGCTCCTCGGTCTCGCGCAAATTTTGCAGTTCGTTGTTGCTCTCAATCGTCTCCAGCGGTTCGACGAAGACGGTCGCGCCCGAAGACGAGAAGCCGTGTGCGACACCACTCACACGCCCGCGATGATCCGCGCGCACGGGGATGACGAAGCGGTCGTTACGCACGGTGACGAGTTGATCTTGAATCGCCTCGTCCGAGCGGCGCATGAGATTTTCGAGCGAGCGCGTGATGTTGGAGCGGAGGCGGTTGATGTCGTGGCGGATGCGCGCGAGTTCGGGGCTGGCGCGGTCGTCGAGTTCGCCGCTGGGTAAAATCTTCGCCGTCACGCGCGCGGCCAGACTGTACAACTCGCGCGGCAAGTCAGCGACGAGTTCCCACAAGACGGGCGCGTCTTCGCGCTCCGCCTGAATTGCCGCGCGTGCCGCGCCGACCTGATCGCAGAGGCGCGCGACTTCGAGCAAAGGGAGCGCGTCGAGCGTCGCGCCTTCGATGCGCAGGCGCGCGATTGACTCGGCTGGGTCGGCCAACTCCGAGAACGACCACGCCGCGCCGCGACGGCGCAACTCGACGCACTCGGCCACGGCGTCGAGCGCGCGCCGCACCTCTTCCACCGCGTCGAGCGGCGCGAGGCGGTCAACGCGCGCACGCCCCATCGGCGTCTGCGCCCCGCGCCTGACCAACGCGCGCAACCCGTCGTATTCCAGCACCCCGAAAGCTTGTTCGTTCATATAGTGACACCAGTGACAAGTGACGAGTGACAAGTGACAAGATTAAAACAGTTCTTCTCGTCACTTGTCACTCGTCACTTGTCACTATCTTATCATGTCCGGCGGCGGCGGCGGTCAACGCCCTGCATGGCGGCGTCGAAGAGGCGCGCGGGGTCGAGGAGGGCGACCGCGTGCGCGTGATACAGGAAGGTGCGACGCAGCAGGGGACTGACGGATGCGCCCGTCGCGTCGCTCGCTGTGTTATCCGTCGCGGCTTCCGCTTCGTCGTCGTAGAGTTCGACCTCGTGCTCAATGCTCTCGACCGAGAGCGCGAGTTGTTCGTCGCCCTTGAGCGCGACGACGAAGGGGAGGGGCGCGGTTGTGCCGGTCGGCGCGGAAGTCTGCGCGTCGGTTGTCGTGCCTGTCGTCGCGTTGTGCGGGGTGATGGGGGGCAGGAGAGGGAGCGGATCGATCAAAGTGAGAATCCGGCCGCGCTGGCTGACGAGGCCGCGCACGGGCGTGGGCGCGAAGGGCAGCGGCGTCGGCTTTAAATTCTCGCTCGTCGCCTCGACCTCGTCGGCGTAGACGGCGAAGAGGCGCGCGCCGGAGCGCATCACGAACAGCCTGCGGCGCGTCGCGTCGTGTGCGCGCGCAGCGCGGGGCGCGTGTGCCGTCGTCAACTCGTCGTCGTGCGCCGTCTGTGTCATGCCGCCCGACATGGTAAACTGAACGGCCAAACTTTGCGAGACACGATAAGCCTGCCCGGACGCGCGTGCGTCGTGCCCGCCTCGCAGCGTTTCGGGAGAGAGTGTCCGGCCAAACATCTCCGCGAACGCGCGGGCGCGTATATCCGGCGTGCCCGTTCTCAAATTTCGGAGTGTGCGATTAAAAATTTCCGCGGCGTTGGGCGCGGAGGGGAGTGTTGATGTCGTGTAAACGTTTTGTCCTCGCGTGTGTGGCGGCGTTCGTGCTCGCGCTCTGCGGCGCGGCGCGGGTCGCCGTCGCGCAGATGAGCGAGGAGTCGGAGCAGAAGGGTGCTGAGATGTCCATGCCAGATCGAGGGCGCGTGCGTGCGCCCGAATTCGGGAACAATCGCGGCTGGCTCAACACCGACCAGCCGCTCTCGCTCGCCGCCCTGCGCGGAAAGTTTGTCCTGCTCGACTTCTGGACTTACGGTTGCATCAACTGCATCCACGTCATCCCCGACCTCAAACGCCTCGAAGCGAAATACCCGAACAACCTCGTCGTCATCGGCGTCCACTCCGCCAAGTTCGAGAACGAGAAGCAGAGCGACAACATTCGCCAGATCATCCTCCGCTACGAGATCGAGCACCCGGTCATCAACGACACAGACTTCTCCGTCTGGCAGTCGTATGCCGTGCGCGCGTGGCCGACGCAGGTGTTGATTGACCCGGCGGGGTACGTCGTCGGCAAGGTCGAAGGCGAAGGTCACTACGAAGAGATTGACGCGGCCATCGCCGCCACGCTCGACGAGTTTCGCCAGCGCGGCGGTTTGAACGAGCAGCCGCTCAAGCTTGCGCTCGAACGCGCGAAGACGGGCGACATGCCGCTCGCCTTCCCCGGCAAGATTCTGGCCGACGCGAAATCGGATCGGCTCTACGTCGCCGACTCGAACCACAACCGCATCGTCGTCACGAAACTCGACGGCACGTTTCTCGACACCATCGGCACGGGCGAACGCGGCGCGTTCGACGGCGCGTTCGAGCGCGCCACCTTCCACCGCCCGCAGGGACTCGCGCTCGACGCGGACGAGGATGCGCTCTACGTCGCCGACACAGAGAACCACCTGATCCGCCGCGTTGACTTGAAGACGCGCACCGTCTCGACCGTCGCGGGCACGGGCGCGCAGGCGAGCGGCTTCGACGCCGAAGCGGGGCGCGCGGTGGCGCGCTCGACGGCCTTGAACTCGCCGTGGGACTTGCAACTCGTCCGGCGCACGCTCTACATCGCGATGGCCGGGCCGCATCAAATTTGGCGACTCAATCTCGCGCGCGGGCAGATTTCCGTCTTCGCCGGGTCGGGGCGCGAGGCGCGCGTTGACGGCTCGCTCAACGCCTCGGCCTTCGCGCAGCCTTCGGGTCTGACCACCGACGGCCGCACGCTCTACGTCGCCGACAGCGAGTCGAACATCATCCGCGCCGTTGACCTGTTCGCGTCGCCCGCGCGCCCCTCGGCCACGCCCGACGACAGCGAGGCCGCCGCCACCAACACCACCACTACTGCGACGCCCGAAGACGAACTCGTCACCACATCCGACACGCCGCAGTCGCCTTCAACCGATGCGACGACGCCCGAAAACGGCGGCGAACCGCAAGTCATCGTGGGCGCGTCGCTCCCGACAATGACGGCGCGCGCGACCGCGCGCGGCGTGGAGACGCTCGCGGGCGGCGATCTCTTCGAGTTCGGCGACAGGGACGGCGCGGGCGACGCGGCGCGCTTGCAGCACCCGCTCGGCGTGGTCTACGCCGACGGCGTGGTCTACGTCGCAGACACTTACAATCACAAGATCAAGCGGCTCGACCCCGAAACGCGCGCCGTCAAGACTTACGCGGGCGCGGGCAAACCCGGCCACGCCGACGGCGCGCGCGCCTCCTTCTACGAACCCGGCGGCCTCTCGCTCGCCAACAACAAACTCTACGTCGCCGACACAAACAACCACGCCGTCCGCGTCATTGATCTGGCGACCGCGCAGACTACGACGCTCGCCCTGCGCGGCCTGCGCCCGCCCGCCGCCGGCGCGCGGCTGTCGGAGTCGGACGCCGCCGCGACGCCCGCGCCGAACGCCGAAGAGATCAAACTCGCGCCGCAGCGTCTCCTCCTCGCGCGCCCCGCCGCAGCAACGGCGACGGGCGGTAACTCGCTCGTCGTCGAGGTTGAGTTGCCCGCCGGTTATCACTTGAACGAACTCGCGCCGCAACGCCTACAGGCGACCGTCGAACGCGGCGCGGCGCATCTTGCCTTTGAAGGCGACGCGCGCAAGTTGACGCGCGGTGCGAAAGACTTACTGCGCCTCCCCCTTCGTCTCCCCCTGCGCCCGCTCTCCGACGGCGCGGCCGAACTGCGCGTCCAACTCACGCTCTACTACTGCCGCGAAGACAACACCGGCGCGTGCCGCGTCAAGACGCTCATCTGGCGCGCGCCCCTCAACGTCATCTCCACGGCCGACGCCAACGCCCCGCGCGAGATCAAACTGCGCGGCGAGATTAAGTAAGGGATGAAGGATGAAGGATGAAGGATGAGGGATGAACAAGAAAAGCGCTCGCTTGGTTGAATGCTTTGCTTCATCCCTCACACTGCTGCCCTCATCCCTTCTTTCCCGTGTTGTGTGCTTCGGTGTAAACTTTCGGGCGAATGAATAATTTGTGAGAGGTCGAGCGGTTCGCGTGCGGCTTGCCGCGCGGGTGAGACGGCGGCGGGGCGCGCGTCGGTTGTGGTGTGGGTTGCGTTTGAGACGTGCGCGTGTGTGAACTGCGCGTGCGTTTGACAGGGGGAAGTTTTGTCCGGGGCAGAGCCGACGAGAGACATCTACGCGGGGCGTTCGAGCGTGTGCCGCAACTGCGGCGCGCTGGTCGGCGCGGGCGAAAGCACGTGCGCCGTGTGCGGCGCGCCCGCGGGCGTCGCGCAGTCGCAGGCGCAACAGCAGTATGAGCCGCAGTCGCCGTCCACGCGTTCGCTCGCCGACCCGGAGACGATGCGTTTCGCGCGCGCGGTCTTGACGCGACCGTCAACCTTCACCTTCGTCTTTCTCGCCATCAACGTCTTCATCTTCCTGTTGATGAACTCGGCCGCGCCGGGCGGCTCGGAAAACCACGAGGTGCTGCGCGCTTACGGGGCGAAGTACAACTCTCTCATCAACGGGGGCGAGTGGTGGCGACTGGTGACGCCGGTCTTCCTGCACATCGGCTGGATTCACCTGCTCGTCAACATGTATAGCCTGTTCATCCTCGGCCCTTACGTGGAGAAGCTGTACGGCTCGGCGCGGTTCGTCTTCTTCTGGGTGGCGACGGGCGTGGCGGGCGTGGCCGCGAGTTACTTCGCGTCGGGCGCGGGGATGCACAGCGTCCCGGTGCTGGGGCGTTTCCTGTTTCGCGGCGGCGATGGCCCTTCGGCGGGTGCGTCGGGCGCGCTCTTCGGTTTGATCGGAGTGCTCTTCGTCTTCGGCATCAAGTTCCGGCACGAACTGCCCGAAGGCTTCAAGCGCGCGTTCGGCACGGGCATGATCCCGACGATCTTGATCAACCTCTTCATCGGCTACACCATCCCTTACATAGACAACGCGGCGCACCTCGGCGGCTTCGTCGCGGGCGCGCTCTGCGCCCTCTTCGTCGGCTACAAGCGGCCGGGGCAACGCGCGAGCGTGGCCGTCATGTGGCACGTCCTGCAAGTCGCCGCGCTCGTCGTCGTCGTCGCGGGCTTCGGGCAGGTCGCGCGTCACATGGGCGAGGCGCGCGCGCGCTTCGCTCTGGGGCAAGAGATCGTGCCGACGATGGACAGCGGGACTTTGACGGCCGCCGTCAACTACATCAACGCGCTCAACGGCGGGCAGGAAGCGTTCGCCGCGGCCATCAACGACGGCAACGTGGAATACGCGGGGCAGGCTCTCGCCGCGCTCGACGCCGCGCCGCATCTCACCGCGGAGTCGGACAAACTGCGCGACGAGTTGAAACTGATCCTCGCGCGCGCGCGCGACTACGCGCCCGTCAACCGGAAGGAACGGCAGACGCGTAAAGAGGCCGCCGAGGGCGAACAACTTCTCGCCGACATGAACAAGTGGAACGAGCGTTACGTGGCGTGGGTCAAGACGGAAGGCAAAGGCTACGGCCTCACGGTGCGCGAGCCGCCCGCGCCGTCCACGACGCTCGAAGAGCAACGCGACGAGCAACCGAAACAGTCGCCGTCGCCGCAGCAGCAAGGCGGCAAGTGACAGAAGGCGCGGGGCGTCCGTCCGGTCGTCGCGCCGCAAGTGAAGTTTTATCATCCGACAGGGCAAGCAAAAATCAGATACAGGAGAATCATAAAATGGAGATTAAGAAAGTAGGCGTGCTCGGCTGCGGCCTGATGGGTTCGGGGATCGCGCAGACGGCCGCCGCCGCCGGTTTCGAGGTGGTCGTGCGCGAAGTCACGAACGAACTCTGCGAACGCGGCTTCAAGGGGATCGAAAAGTCGCTCGCGAAGTTTGCCGAGAAGGGAACGATCACGGCCGACCAGCAGCGCGAGATTCGCGGCCGCCTGACGGGCACGACCGAGTTCGACGCCCTCGCCGACTGCGACATCATCATCGAAGCCATCATCGAAAACCTCGACACCAAGCGCGACACCTACCGCCAACTCGACGAACTCTGCAAGCCCGAAACGATCTTCGCCTCGAACACCTCGTCGCTCTCGATCACGGAGATGATGACGGCCACTTCGCCTGCGCGCCAGCAGCGTTTCATCGGCCTGCACTTCTTCAACCCCGTGCCGATCATGAAACTCGTCGAAGTGGTCAAGACGATCCTGACGGACGAGGCGGTCTACGAGACGGCGGTTGACTTCGGCAAGCGGCTCGGCAAAGTCCCGGTGCGAGCGAGCGACAAGACGGGCTTCATCGTCAACCGCCTGCTCGTGCCCTACATGCTCGATTCGATCCGCGCGCTCGAAGAGGGCGTCGGCTCGATTGTGGATATTGACAACGCGATGAAACTCGGCTGCGGCTACCCGATGGGGCCGCTCACGCTCGGCGATTTCGTCGGCCTCGACACCACCTACTATATCGCCGAGATCATGTTCAACGAATTCCGCGAGAAGCGTTTCGCGCCGCCGCCGCTCCTCAAGCGCATGGTCTTGGCCGGACTCTACGGCCGCAAATCCGGGCGCGGCTTCTACGACTACACCGTAGACCCGAAGAACCCGACGCCGATGAACCTTGTGTGAAAACAAGTGACAAGTGACGGGTGACGAGTGACAAGAGAAGAAAGTAAATCGTGGATCGTCAATCGTAAATAGAGGAAAGCAGTTTTAGTCTATTCACGATTGACGATCCACGATTCACGGCTTTTCTAACTCGTCACTTGTCACTCGTCACTTGTCACTGCTTACATCTTTCGATTCAGGGAGGGAATATGAGTAAAGAGACAAAGTTGACGCTGGCCGATTCCGCTGCCGCGGCGACGACGGGCACTGCTAGTCCCGACTTCGGGCGCGGCTCGATCTTCTTCGTGGGAACGGCGACGGTGATCATCCGCTACGCGGGCTTCACTATTTTGACCGACCCGAACTTCCTGCACGCGGGCGATCACGTGCACCTCGGCTACGGCCTGACAGCCGAACGCCTGACCAACCCGGCCATCGAACTCGAACAGTTGCCGCCGATTGATTTCTGCGTGCTCTCGCACTATCACGGCGACCACTTCGACCGCATCGTCGAAGAACGACTGCAAAAAGATTTGCCCATCATCACCACCGAGCACGCCGCGGGCAATCTCAAAGAGAAGGGCTTCACCGCGCCCGTCGCGCTCGACACGTGGGACTCGGTGGTGGCCGAGAGAAACGGCGCGAGCGTGCGCGTCACCTCGATGCCGGGCAAGCACGGCCCGACGATGGTTGATCTCTTCCTGCCGCCCGTCATGGGCAGCATGCTCGAATTCACGAACGCGGCGGGACAGAAGACGACCCTGCGCCTCTACATCACAGGCGACACGCTCGTCCACGACGACCTCAACGAGATACCGAAGCGTTACCCGGACATTGATCTCGCGCTCTTCCACCTCGGCGGCACGCGCATCATGGGGATACTCTTGACGATGGACGCCGAGCAGGGCGTCGAGGCGATCCGCATCATCAACCCGCGCGAGGTGATCCCGATCCACTACAACGACTACGAAGTGTTCCAGTCGCCGCTCGAAGACTTCAAAAAGGCCGTCGAGGCCGCCGGGTTCGCGGAGCGCGTCAAGTACCTCAGCCACGGCGAGACCTACGACTTTGAAGTGCCCGCGAGTCGCCTCGCGTAAGCACGCGCACATCTATGAAACTCAACTTTCAGAAGCGAAGCGTGTCGCGCGCGCTGCGCCTGTTGCTGCTCGTCGTGTGCCCCGGCTTCGTTCACACGAACGTGACGGGCGCGACTCTCGCCCAACGTCGGGCGACGACTTACGCGTGCCCGATGCACGCGGAGGTGACTTCAACCAAGCCCGGCCGCAGTTGCCCCAAGTGCAACATGAAGTTGGTCGCACGGAAGAAGGGCGACCGCGTGACACGGGCGGCGAGTTCTCAGTCAACGCCGGACGATCAATCGGCCGCGACAGCGACGGCGGCGCGCGTGCGCGCGTTGGAGGGCTTAGCTCCGACTTACGAGTTCGCTTGCGTGATGCACCCGGAGGTGCGCCAGGCGCAAGAGGGCGTGTGCCCGAAATGCGGGATGCCGCTCTCGACCGTGCGGCCTTCGGTGCGCGGCGCGTACCGGCTCGCCGTCACGCAGACGCCGCGCCTGCCGCGCGCGGGCGAACGCGTGCGCCTGAACTTCGTCGTCACGCACCCGTTGACGGGCGCGCGCGTGCGCGACTTCGTGTTGAATCACGAGCGGCTCTTTCATCTCTTCATCGTCAGCGCGGACATGAACGAGTACCAGCACATCCACCCCGAACTCGGCTCGGACGGCAGTTTCAAAGTCGAGACGCGCCTGCCGCGCGCGGGACTCTACAAACTTCACTCCGACTTCTTCCCCACCGGGGGCACGTTGCAGGTCTTGCACCGCTCGATGGCGACGGCCGGTTATCGCGCGCCGCGCGGCGCGTCAGCAGTCGCCGCCGCCACGCTCGCCGCCGACACGTCGTTCACGAAGACGATTGACGGGATGAAGATCAGTCTGGAATGGGGCGGCGGTGAACTCGTCCCCGGCGCGTTCGTGCGGCTCAAGTACACCATCGCGGACGCGCGCACGAATGATCCGGTGCGCGACCTCGAACCGTATCTCGGCGCGTGGGGGCACACGCTCATCCTCGACGCAGATCAATCCGACTATCTCCACTCGCACCCGACCGAGACGCTGCCGGAAGGCGTCGAGCGCGCGAACTTGCGCGGCGGCCCTGAGGTCGAGTTCGGCGCGATGTTTCCCGAAGCCGGACTCTATCGCATCTGGACGCAGTTTCAGCGCGGCGGTCGCGTCTCGACCGTCTCCTTCACCGTCGAAGTGAAACCCGCCGCCGCGCCCTCTCGATGAGCGAAGTCATGCCGGACAACACAGACACGCCGGACATCTTGTACGAAGAACGCGGCGACGCCGGGCTGGCCTACGTGCGCCTGAACCGACCCGCCAAGCACAACGCCCTCACCGCCGCGATGCTCGAACGCCTCGCGGAAATTTTCCGCGCCTTCGATAGTCGCACAGACCTGCGCGCCGTCGTCCTCACCGGCGCGGGCGCGGCGGCCTTCTGCGCGGGCACGGACATCGCGGAACTCGACGGTCTCGACGAAGCGGGCGCGCTCGCCACCGCGCGGCGCGGGCAGGAGACTTGCGAGGCGATTGAACTGTGCGCCGTGCCAGTCATCGCCGCCGTCAACGGCCTCGCGGCGGGCGGCGGTTGTGAACTCGCCCTCGCCTGTCACCTCAGGCTCGCGGCAACGCACGCGACGTTCTCTTTGCCCGAACTCAAACTCGGCATGATCCCCGCCTATGGCGGGACGCAACGCCTCGCGCGCGCCCTAGGCCACGGCCGCGCTCTCGCCGCCATGCTCGCGGGCGACAGCCTCCCGGCGGAAGAAGCCCTGCGCCTCGGCCTCTTGAACCGCGTCGTCGCGGTCGAACAACTCGCATGTGAAGCGGAGACGCTCGCCGCCACCGTCTCCCGCGTCGCGCCGCTCGCCGTGCGCGCCTGTCTCGCCGCCGTCACGCGCGGCGCGCGCCTCCCGCTCGACGAAGGACTCGACCTCGAAGCACGGCTCTTCGCCCGACTCTTCTCCACCGAAGACGTGCGCGAAGGCACGCGCGCCTTCCTCGAAAAACGCGCGCCGCAATTCAAAGGCAAGTAAATCGTGAATCGTCAATCGTGAATAGAGAAAATCCGGTCTCTTCTATTCACGATTGACGATTCACGATTGACGTTTTGCGGTCTCCGCTTGTCTCTCGCCGCACGTTTACCTATACTGCGTGTGAATCAATTTCCTAAAAACTTGGAGTCGCCGGAAACACTTGCAACCCGTCACACATCAAGGTCAGTTGAACGCCAAGGGCTTTCGCTTTGCGCTGGTGTCGAGTCGTTGGAACGACTTTCTCACGTCGCGTCTGGTCGAAGGCGCGCTCGACGCGTTGGAGCGTCTGGGGGCGGCGGAGAAGTCTGTGGAGCATTACCGTGTGCCGGGGTCGTTCGAGATTCCGCTTTTGGCGAGCAAGCTGGCGGACTCGGAAAAGTACGATGCGGTGATCTGTCTCGGCACGATCATCCGCGGGCAGACGCCGCACTTCGACTACCTCGCGGGCGAGGTGACGAAGGGCGTCGCGCAGGCCGGGATGGAGTCCGGGATTCCGGTCGTCTACGGCATCGTCACGGCCGACACGTTGGAGCAGGCGATCGATCGGGCGGGCGTGAAGGCCGGCAACAAGGGGTTCGAGGCCGCCATGGCGGCCGTCGAGTTAGTCAATCTTTACAAGGAAGCGTTCGGCAAGTGACGAGTGGTAAGTTGACGGGTGACAAGTTAAAACCTTGCTCTCTCTCGTCACTTGCCGCTCGTCACTTGTCACCGGGGTGTTAATTCATGGGTTCGAGACGTAAGGCGCGCGAATGCGCCTTGCAAATGCTCTTTGCGGCTGATGTCATGAGTGCGGCGCGGAAGGACGAGGTGCGCGCCGACCAACTCGTGCGTCACTACTGGGCGGAGTTGGGCGAGACGGAGATGGACGAGGCGGCGCGCGAGTTCGCCACGCGTCTCGCGCTCGGCGCGCTCTCGCGCATCCCTCAACTCGACGAGCGCATCCGCTCGCGCGCCGAACACTGGCGCATCGAACGCATGGCCGTCGTGGATCGTAACGTGCTCCGGCTCGCCGTCTACGAGTTTTTGCACGAGCCGACGCCGCGCACCGTCGCCATCAACGAGGCGTTGGAGATCGCCCGCCGCTTCTCCACCTACGAGGCCACGCAGTTCATCAACGGCATCCTCGACGCCATCAAGCGCGATCTCGATCAGGAGCAGCCGCAAACCGATGTCGTCAACGAGGACGAAGCGGCCGCCGAAGAGGACGACGCGACCACGGACGACGACGCGCCCGAAGCGGACGAGGACGACGGCGACGAGGACGAAGACGAGGAACGCACCGCTTCCGCCTCCTAGATGAGCGCCCCGCTTCGTCACCTTCCATCAAGACCCGCGCGTCGCGCGTCTCAACGCGCCCGTGCCCGGCTGCGAGAAACCTTTGAGGCTGTCGTCGGCGGCGACGGCCTCGGCAAAGACTTAAGGACTGCGGCGGACTATGAACTATGAGCCGAAGAGTCCGTTGAGCATGTCGGCGAGGCGGTAGCCCGCCAGCGCGATGGCCGGTTCGGCGGCCTCGTAAGTGCTCATGCGATATTTGTACGACGGCGTGTGATTGCGCCGGAGTTTGGGCGGCTGCGGGTAGCCAACCGCTTTGGCCGTCTCGCGCCCCTTCTCAGCCCACGCCATGAACGCACCGGGCATCAGTTCCGGCGTCAACGCGTCTTTCGTGTGGCGCGATGTGATGATCCCGGCGATGTGACCGATGTATTCGTCGTCAGTTCCGCTCGGGTCGTAGGTGCGCGTCAGGATCGCGTCCCAGTAGCTGTGCAGCGTCCTGCGGTAGTCGCTGCCGACGTTGTTGTCGAGAAAGAAAGTGTTCCCGCCGATGTCCCCCTCCTCTTCGCCGGGGAACGACGAAATCCTCGCGCTACAGTGGAGCGGCTGGTGAATGTCGCCCATCAAATGCACGATCCACGCCAACTGGATCGCACGTTGATCCACTGCCCCCGCGCCGTTGACCGAAGCGCTGAACTCTTCCAGTCGCGTGATCAACTTGCCGCGCGGCGGCTTATCCACGTTGACCGGCGTGCCCCCCGAATCCTCCCAGAACAAATTGATGTAGTGCCACGTTGACTCGTGATATTTATCTTTCCGGTGGGGGAACTCGGCGCTGTTCGTGCGCACGATGTCAGGCCACGTGCTGACCATCTGGAAGAACTCGCGGTGACGAACTTCTTCGGGTCGGCTGTCGTTCGGCAAGAGGCGACGCATGCCTGTGTCGTTCGGCGCACTCCGCAACAAGTTGATGACCGCCGCCCGCGCCTGCGGAGTCATGTTATCCCACGCAATGCGCGCCACCGTTTTATGCCCGGTTTCGTTCCATGCCATCGCAGAGGGCGGCAGAATCAGTAAAGCAGCCATCAGGACGACGGCGAGACGGAGTTTCTTCATGGGGGTCTCCTTAAAGATCGAGAAGCAGTTTGAGTTTGGATCAGACCGGGGTTTACGGGCGAGGTTGGTTTAAGAAATGGACGACGGCCGAGGCCGGATATTTTCGGCGGGCGGAGGCTGGCACAAGCCAACCTGAGCCAACCAGACTTGGTGGGGCGAAACGCCGGGTGTTGAGACAACTTCAAACACGAGGCGGCCTTCTCTACACACGCAACTCCGGCCGCTAACTTTTGCCCGACCTCTACACGTTAATGCCGCGACGGGGCAAAACGTTTCGCGTGCGGCGCAAGACCAAACCGGCGGCGCAAGGCGTGTGCTTCAAACCGCCCGCCGCCGCGCATCGAAAAAATTTGCGCGCGGACGCCGCCGTGTTGTAGCTTTCCCGGCGCACGAAGATTTCACGTCCACGGATCAAGCTGAACATGAAAAACCAAGCACACGCCCCGGCGGCGTCGGCCACCACGCACGCGCGCACGTCGCGTCGCCGTTTTGCGAAGACCATCGCGGCGGCGATTGTGTCCGCGCCGCTCGTCTCCGCAACTCTCAGCGCGCAGACGCCGCCCGCGACCAAACAAGCGCCCGCGCCGCCGAACCCGCAGCCGACGCCCACGCAAGCCGCGCCGCAGCCGCCGTCGCCCGTCGCGGAGGCTTATGCGGAAGTCGCACGCCTGCGCTTCGGCGACAAACTCACGCCCGCCGAACTCACGCGCCTCAAGCGCGACATCGAAGGCAACGTTCGCACGGCCGAACGCCTGCGCGCCTTCGCGCTCAAGAACGCCGACGAACCGGATTTCATTTTTATCGCTTAAAGACAGCGGGGAAAGGGGAAGGGTTAAAGGGAAAAGGGAAGAGGCGGCACGCACATTCAGAACTGACATTCAGAACTGACATTCAGAACGAACATTCCGAGCGTTGCCTTCAACCTCTGATTTTTGTCTTCCACCTTTACCCCTTCCCCTTTACCCTTTTCCCATACTTAGATTCTTATGCTTACCGAAGACACTTTCTTCTCTCCCGTCACCGAACTCGCCGCGCAGATACGGGCGCGCAAACTCTCGCCCGTCGAGTTGACGGAAGGCTATCTCGCGCGGCTCGAACGCTATGGCGCGCGGCTCGGCGCGGTCGCACACGTCATGCGCGAGAGCGCGCTCGCGGAAGCGCGGCAGGCGGAGCGGGAGATTCGCGCGGGTCGCTACAAGGGGCTACTCCACGGCATCCCCTACGGCGCGAAAGACCTGCTCGCCACGCGCAACGCCCCGACCACTTGGGGCGCGACGCCCTACAAAGATCAACGCTTCGACTACGACGCCACCGTCATACGCAAACTCCGCGACGCGGGCGCAGTCCTCGTCGCCAAGCTCGCCATGGTCGAACTGGCGGGCGGCATGGGCTACAACCAGGCGGACGCGAGTTTGACGGGCGCGTGCCGCACCCCTTGGAACACCGACTACTGGAGCGGCGGTTCGTCTTCGGGGCCGGGCGCGGCGGTCGCCGCCGGTCTCGTCGCCTTCGCCATCGGCTCGGAAACTTCCGGCTCGATCATCACGCCCGCCGCCTTCTGCGGTGTCACGGGTCTCCGGCCGACTTACGGCATGGTCTCGCGCCACGGCGCGATGGCGCTCTGCTGGACGCTCGATAAACTCGGCCCCATGTGTCGCAGCGCGGCGGACGCAGGGCTGGTGCTTGCGGCCATCGCCGGCCGCGACCCGCTCGACGCGAGTTCACGCGACAGTAAGTTTCGCTACCCGCTTCCGGCACAGGCAAGCCGCAACGGCACGCCGCCCGCGAAGCCGCGCCAACTTCGACTCGCCGTGTTAAAGGATTCATACGAGAAGGCGCAGAAAGAGGTGCGCGACAACTTCCTCGCCGCGCTCGAAGTGTTGAAGCGCGCCGACCCACGCGTGCGCGTGGAGATGGACGTGAAGCTGCCGGATTATCCTTACGGCGCGGCGGTCGGCGCGATCGTTGACGCAGAGGGCGCGGCGGCCTTTCGCGATCTGATCGAGTCGGGGCGCGTCCGCGAACTCGCCTCTCCCGAAGGGCGCATCGGCGGCTACTCGGCGTCGCTCGTCACGGCCGTTGACTACCTGCACGCGATGCGTATGCGCGTCCCCATGCGCCGCGCGTGGGGCGAGTTGTTCCGCAAGTACGATGTGCTCGTCGCGCCATCACGCGCAACCGTCTCCTATCCCGTCAGCAAAACTTTCGATCAGGCGTGGCCGGGCGTCGGCGCGTCTTCGCCCATCGGTGCGTCGAACCTCGTCGGCGTCCCGGCGATCAGCGTGCCGAACGGCTTCGGGCTGGAAGGCTTGCCGACCGGCATCCAATTCGTCGGCGCGACGTGGAGCGAACTCACGCTCGTCGAACTGGCCGACCACTACCAGCAGGCGACCGACTGGCACAAGCGGCGACCCCAACTCGCATAGCTTCCCCTCACGAGACGTATGCTTAAAACTGTTCACACCGCCTGCGCCTATCTCATCATCGCGCTCGGCGTCCTGCACCTGCTGTTCACCTTTCACGACTACGACGAGTTCACGCTCCGCGCGCTCTGGTTCGCGAGCGCGGGCTTCGCGATCATCTTCGCGGGATTTTTGAACTTGATCTCAAGCAGGCTGGCGGGGCGCGACGCGCTCGCGCGCTGGCTCTGCTTCACGTCGAACGTGGTTGTGGCCGCGCTCTTCGTCGCGGCGCTGTGGCTGATGCAACAGCCGCAGGTCTTCGTCGGCGTCCTGCTCTTCGCCGTCGCCGCCGTCGTCTCGCTCGCCCCGCGCGGCCGTCACGCCGCCGGAGATTAAATCTTCAGGTTGAATTATCCGTCGAGTAATGCGCGGCGTCGGCAGAGAGTTAACTCAAGCTCTCTGCGACTGCGCTTCGATGTATTGCCGCAACAGCGCGGGCAGATCGAGCATGAGTGCGACCGTGCCGTCGCGTTCGGCGAACGCGCCGCCGACGCCGCGCCAGCGCGTCGCGTGGCGTCCGAGGCTGCGCACCAACGCCTCGCGCCCGCCTTCGATCTTGTCAACCGCGATGGCGAACTGCTCCGGCGCGTTCGACTCCTTCTGCCACGCGTCAGCCCCGTCTCGCTCGCGCCGCACGACGCAGACGGGCAAATGCCCGCCCTCGAAACGAACGGGCGTCGTCGTGCCTTCGAGCATCGAACGCAGCGAGACGAGCGGCAGTCGTTGGCCGTGCCAGAGCGCGGTCGCTTGAGGCGTGTCTCTGTCCGCGATGTCGTCAACTTCGAGATAAGCGGGGGCGACGACGTGGGTCGCGTCAAACGCGTAAGCGTGCCCGTTCGCGCGCACCACGACGACCGGGACGAGCGCGAGCGTGAGCGGCACGCGCAACTCGAAAGTCGTCCCCTCGCCGCGCGCGGTACGCACGCGCAAGTCGCCGCCCGCGCGTTCCAACGCGTGCTCCACCACGTCTAAGCCGACGCCGCGACCCGACACGTCCGAGACGCGCCCGGCGGTGGAAAAACCGGGGCGGAAGATCAGGCGCAGCGCGTGCTCTTCCGACACGGCCGCGCCCTCCGCCAGCAAACCTTCGGCGGCGGCGACGCGTGCCACGCGCTCCGCGTCAACGCCGCGCCCGTCGTCCGCCACACGCACGCGCACGCGGCTGCCCTCCGCGCCCACTTCCAGACGCACGCGCCCGCGCGTGGGCTTGCCCGCCGCATGCCGCTCCTCCGCCGTCTCGATGCCGTGGTCAATCGCGTTGCGCAACAGGTGCAACAGCGGCTCGCCGATCCATTCTGCGAGCGAACGGTCAACGCGCACTTCGCCGCCCGCGACCTCCAACTCGATCTCTTTCCCGGCGGCGCGCGCGGCGATGCGAGCGGCACGCGCCGCGCGTTCGAGCACGGGCAAGAGCGGCTGCATGCGCAAGGCCATCACGCGCTCTTCCAACGCGCCGAAATCTTCCCGCAGCCGACGCGCGCGCGCCGCCTCCGGCGTCTGCGAAGCGTGCGCCCCCGCCGACACGTTCGTCGCGTGCGTCTGTTCGAGTACGGCCAGCGTGTCGGTGAACAGTTCGTGCGTGGCCGTCACGAGTTCGTCGAGTTCGTGCAAAGGCACGCGCACGAAGACAGGAGGGCGCGCCCCGTCCGTCTCATGCGACCCACCGGCATCGCCGGATTCGTCGAGTGATTCGTCGTTGGGCGCGAACGCGGAGTTAACCGTTGCATCACTGACTCCTGCGTCGTTGACCGTTGCATCGTTGACTCCTGCGTCGTTGACTCCTGCGTTGTTGACTGCCGCGTCGCCGCTCGCGGAGTCGTCGCCCGGCCAGGCGATTTGCGCGCCGAAAGGGGCGAGGCGCGTTTCGAGTTCCGCGCGCGGGCAGGTGGTGGTGTAGAGGATGCGGAAAGTGATCTCGTCGGGCGCGGCGTCGGCGGCGGTCGCGGGGTCGCCGGGAAACGTCGAGATGATTTCGCCGCACTCGCCGAGCGCGTTCGTGAAGCGGCCGAAACCGTCGTCCAGCGTGGCGAGGTCGAACGACGCCGCGAGCACCAGCGCCTCCGCGCCTTCACGCACGGACTCAGTCAAGTGACGCCTCTCGACGGCGGACAAATCGCGCTCGATCTCAGCGGGCAAGTCGCGCGGGGCTGGACGCGCGCCCGCGTGCGGAGTTTCTTTGCGGGTGCTTGATGCGGGCGCGACTGTCGCCGCCGCCGCGTGATGACGCAATTGTTCGAGGACGGCGTGCGGCGTTTCGATGGCGGCGTCTCCGCGCGCGGCACGTGCGAGGGCGAGCGAGAGCGCGTTCGTCGCGTCTTCGCAGGCGTCAACGGCCGCTTCCGTCAGCGGCGCGCGACCGCCGCGCACGGCGTCGAGGAGGTTTTCAAATTCGTGCGCGAGACCGACGAGCGGCGCGAGTTGGGGGAGCGTGGCGGCAGAGCCTTTGAGCGTGTGGACGTGTCGGAAGATGCGCGCGACGAGTTCGCGGCGGGCGCGCCCGTCGGCGACGTGGACGCGTCGCAGTCGTTCCACGTCCGCAAACAGAGACTCGATCCGCTCGTCGGCCTCGGCCAGAAACTCGCGCAGCAGTTGGTCATCCATCGCGCGCGATAATATCTTAAGAGGGGAGGGGGCGGGGGAAAGGGAAGGGTAAAGGGGAAGGGGTAAGGGGGAAAGGTTCAAGACAAAAGCGGGGCACGGCCATTCGACGCTGCGCCCCGCTTTCGGTTTTACCTTTCCCCCTTATCCCTTCCCCTTTGCCCTTCTTGCCGTTAGTTGCTCGCGCTCTGCCGCGCGAGGGTCTGCGCGCGTTCGACGAGTTGGATGAACTCGGTGCGGTAGCCTTGCGCGTCCGCGCCCGCAGCGGCGCGCGCGAGTTGGGCGACATCGGCGTAGCGCGCCTCGCCCTTGTATTTCGAGTCGCGCAGGAGCATGCCGAAACTTGCCACGGCGGAGGAGAATTTGAAGTTGTTCGACGCGCTCTCAAGCGTGCCGCCCGTGTCGGACGCCCACACGCTGAGGAGTTTGCTGTCGCTCGCGTCCGGCTCTTTGTAGCGCACTTTGATCGTCATCAACTCTTTGCTGTTCGAGTTCGCAGAAACTTCGGCGGGCTGCCGGTACTTCAACGCGTCCACGCCGGGGTTCTCGAACTTCTGCCCGAAGGGGACGACTTCGTAGAGCGCGGTGACGGTGTGACCCGCGCCGATCTCGCCCGCGTCTTTCGTGTCGTCGTTGAAATCCTGATCGCGCAGCAGACGGTTCTCGTAGCCGATGAGCCGGTAGGCGGCGGCCTGTCGCGGGTTGAACTCCACTTGAATCTTCACGTCCTTGGCGATGGTGGCGATGGTCGCGCCGAGTTGATCGCCGAGCACCTTGCGCGCCTCGCCCATGTCGTCAATGTAGGCGTAGTTGCCGTTGCCACGGTCGGCGAGTGTCTCCATCGTCGAGTCTTTAACGTTGCCCGTGCCGAAGCCGAGCACGGAGAGAAAGACGCCCGTCTTGCGTTTCTCTTCGATGAGACGCGTGAGTTCGCCTTCGCTCGTCGTGCCGACGTTGAAGTCGCCGTCGGTGGCGAGGATGACGCGGTTGACGCCGCCGCGGATGAAGTTGTCGGCGGCCACTTTGTAAGCGAGTTGGATGCCTTCGCCGCCGTTGGTCGAGCCTCCGGCGTCGAGCGCGTCGAGCGCGGCGATGATCTCGCCGCGGCGGTCGCCCGGCGTCGAGGGCAGGACGAGGCCGCTCGAACCGGCGTAGACGACGATGCTGATCCGGTCGCGCGCCGAGAGTTGTTCGGCGAGCATGCGGAGCGACGACTTGACGAGCGGCAGTTTGTCGGGCGAGTTCATCGAGCCTGACACGTCCAAGAGGAAGACGAGGTTGGCGGGCGGCAAGTCTTCCTTGTGCACGCGCTTGCCCTGCAAGCCGATGTGGACGAGGCGGTGCTTCGCGTTCCACGGGCAGGCGGAGACTTCCGCGTTGATGGAGAACGGCGCGTCGCCCGCGGGCTGCGGGTAGTCGTAGGAGAAATAGTTGATCAATTCTTCGATACGCACGGCGTCCTTCGGCGGCAGTTGACCGTCGCGCAGGAAGCGGCGCGTGTTGCTGTAAGAGGCCGTGTCCACATCAATCGAAAAGGTGGAGAGCGGCGCGCGCGCCACCTCGAAGAAGGGGTTCTCGTCAATGTGTTTGTAAGCCTCGGTGTTGAACTCCTTCCCGTCTAAGTCGGTGTCGCGACGACGGCCGCCGATGGTCTCCTCGCGCTCGACGGTGGACTTGGTGAGACCCGCCACCGAGTCCGTGTTGGCGACGACGGGCGCGGGCGCGTTACTCGTCGCCGCAACCTCTTTCGACGCGTCGTTCCGGTTTTGAGCAACTCTGCCCGGCGCGCTGTTGCGCTCGCACGAAGACAACAGCAACGCGGCGACGATGCAGAGTGCGATCCAGCGAAGGCGTGCGTTGTGGCGGGGCAAATTGAGTAGAAGTCTGCGGGCGCGGGTGTGCGCGGGGCGTCGGCTTTCGGGTGCGTGGCTCATAAATCCTCCTGCGTCTGGTTGGTCAAGCTTCGTAACCTTGTCACCCACTTGAATGCGGGCGCACGACGAAACTTGCAGGAGGTTGAAAAATTTTCCGGCGCGAAGAACCGACGCGCGGGAAACTGTGGGCGCAACTGCGGCGAAACTTATTTAACTTAACTTAGCGCGCGCCCCGGCGAGACGTGGCGTTTGCCGGGGTCGGCTTCGGCGCGGGCGGCGGCGGGCCGGTGTAGCGGTAGTGACCCGTGATCTTCCACGCGAAGAGAATGTCTTCGATCTTCGGCCCCTGTCCCATGTTGTGCATGATCATGTAGCGACCGGGCGTGGCCGAGGGCACGTCAACCATGATGCCGATGTGCGTCTGCGACGCGTTCAAGTCCCACGTCAAGATGTCGCCGGGGCGGTAGTCGGTCGCCTCGTCTGTGATGGGCAAAGACTTGCCCTTGCGCTCGAAGAAGACGCGCAGGTTCGGCACGCGGCGGTGGT
This sequence comes from Pyrinomonadaceae bacterium, assembly GCA_030841105.1. Lineage (GTDB taxonomy): Bacteria > Acidobacteriota > Blastocatellia > Pyrinomonadales > Pyrinomonadaceae > JAIVJZ01. Next base: position 29,803 of record JAVEDE010000090.1, on the reverse strand, counting down.
CTATGTTCCGGTCGGTGGACGTGAGGCCGAACGTCGTCGGGTAGCGCGCGAAGTTGGCGGCCATGTCTTCGTGGACTTCCTTCTGCAAGTCTACGCCGAGCGCGCGGTAAGAGCGGATCACTTCGTCCGTGCAGACGCCCTTGCCCTCCGGCACGTCGCCGCCGGGATAGTCGAGTTTGAAATAACTCGAATCGTACTCGACCTCGTGCGAAGTGCGCTCGACCGCCGCCGCGACGAGACGTTCGAGCACGGGCGACTCGTAGACAGGCTTCAACGTCTGTTGCGGCGTCGCCGTTGACGCCGCCGCGCGGGGCGCGTGAGTTTGCTGCTTGCTCCTTTGCGAGGTGGCGCGCGGGACGCCGCACGCGCCGAGAATGAAGAGCGCGGAGAAGACAAGGAGCGCGAAGCCGCAGAGCGCGGCGTGCGTGAAATTGTTGGTTGCGTGTGGGAAATTTTTCGGAGACGACATAGGTTGAACTCGCGCGATCCGGCTTCCGTGGGCGGCAGTGTGATGTGCGTTTGGACGAAGGGGTTGCGCCGCCAGTGGGCGACGGATGCGATGCGCGGCGGAAAGTGATAGGCTATTATTCGAGCACCAACGGACAATCAGACGAGCGTCGAGCCGCCGCCGGAGCCGCGCCCGCGGCTTCTCTCCAAAGAGGTGATAAGACTTTGAGCGCACAACAGAACCAGATTGATTACTCGCAATTCATCGCCGAAAACTTCGGCGCGAACGCCACCTACGTCGAGACGCTATTAGAGCGTTTCCGCAGCGACCCGTCGCTCGTGGACGAATCGTGGCGCGCCTACTTCGCGGAAATGCTCGGCCAGTCTCCCGCCGCGCCCGCCACAAGCGCAACTTCCGGCAACGGCGCAACCGCGACTGCGACACGCGCCGACGGCGACGGAGCGACGGCCAACGCGACGAGCGCGACGACGAGCGCGACGACTACGAACGCCTCCGCCGCGAGCGCGCCGCAGGGCGCGCCGCAGAGCGCGACCGCCGCCACGCCCGCCGCGACGACGCAACCCGCCGCGATTCCTGCCGCGCAGACCGTGCCCGCCGTCATCGCCGCAGCAGCAGCGACCGCCCCGGCCGCGCCGAAGCCAGCCGAGCCGGAAGCTGCCCCGATTCGCGGCGCGGCTTTGAAGATCGTCGAGAACATGGAGTCGAGTCTCACCGTCCCGACCGCGACCTCGAACCGGCAAGTGCCCGTCAAACTCCTCGAAGAGAATCGCACGATCATCAACAGGCATTTGAAGGAGCACGGCGGCGGCAAGACTTCCTACACGCACCTGATCGCCTATGCCTGCTTGCGCGCGCTCGACAAGTATCCGCAACTCAACGACGGCTTCGCGCTCTCCGAAGGCAAGCCCGCGCGCCTGCGCCGCGCGGAGGTCAATCTCGGCGTCGCCATTGACGTGCAGAAGAAGGACGGCACGCGCTCGCTCCTCGTCCCGAACGTCAAAACCGCTAACGCGCTCACGTTCTCGCAGTTCGTCGCGGCCTACGACGATGTGGTGAAGCGTGCGCGCGACGGCAAACTCGGCATGCCGGATTTTCAAGGCACGACCATCTCGCTCACCAACCCCGGCACTATCGGCACGGTCGCTTCGACGCCGCGCCTGATGGCCGGGCAGTCCGTCATCATCGCGACGGGCGCGATCGAGTACCCGGCCGAGTATCACGCGATGATGCCGGAAGCCCTCTCGCAACTCGGCATCAGCAAGACGCTCACGATCTCTTCCACCTACGACCACCGCATCATACAGGGCGCGGAGTCGGGCGCGTTCCTCGCGCACGTCCACGAACTCCTCGTCGGCAAACACGATTTTTACGAGGGCATCTTCCGAGACCTCGGCATCTCCTACCGGCCGATGCGCTGGGCTGTGGATCGCAACCCCGCGCTCCTCGGCGGCGACCGCACGCAGGAACAGATCGTCAAACAGGCGCGCGTGCTCGAACTGATCAACGCCTATCGCGTGCGCGGCCACCTCATCGCCGACATTGATCCGCTCCACGCGATGCCCGTCAACAACCACCCGGAACTCGATCTGGAAACTTACGGCCTGACGATCTGGGACATGGATCGCACGTTCATCACCGGCGGCTTGGGCGGTCACGAGAGTTCGACGCTTCGCGAAATTCTAGACATCCTGCGCCGCGCCTACTGCGGCAAGGTCGGCACGGAATATCGCCACATCCAGAGCAAGGAGCAGAAGCTCTGGATTCGCGAACGCATCCGCGAGGAGTTCGTTGACCCCACGCCGCTCCCGTCCGAGACGAAGAAGCAACTGCTCGACCGTCTCATCGCCGCCGAACAGTTCGAGCGTTTCCTGCACACGAAGTACCTCGGCGCAAAACGTTTCTCGCTCGAAGGCTGCGAGACGATCATCCCGCTCCTCCACCAGTTGATCGAGAAGGCGGGCGAGCGCGGCGTCGAAGACATCACGCTCGGCATGGCGCACCGCGGCCGCCTGAACGTGCTGGCAAACGTCGTCGGCAATTTCTCTGAACGCATCTTCACGTCCTTTGAGGGCGCGGTGCACCCGAACTTCCCGGCCGACGAGGGCGACGTGAAATACCATCAGGGCGCGCAGGGCGAGCGCGCGACGGCGAGCGGGCGCACCGTCAAGATCACGGTCTCGCCGAATCCGAGCCATCTCGAATTCGTGGACGCCGTGGTCGAAGGCATCGTGCGCGCCAAGCAGGACGCGATGAACGCCGAACGCGAAGAGGTGATTGACCGCGCGCTGCCCGTGCTGTTGCACGGCGACGCGGCCTTCGCCGGGCAAGGCATCGTGATGGAGACTTTGAATCTCGCCGAACTGCGCGGCTACCGCACGGGCGGCACGATCCACATCATCATCAATAATCAGATCGGCTTTACGACCTCGCCCGAAAAGGGTCGCTCCACCATCTACTCGACCGACGTGGCGCGCATGACCCAACTCCCGATCTTTCACATCAACGGCGACGACCCCGAAGCCGCCTTTCGCGTCCTGCGCATCGCGCTCGACTACCGGCAGGAGTTCAACAAGGACGTGGTGCTCGACCTGATCGGCTTCCGCCGCCTCGGTCACAACGAGGGCGACGAGCCGAGCTACACGCAACCGCTGATGTACGCGCGCGTCAAGGCGCACCCCGGCGTGCGCGCCATCTACGCCGAGCGACTCGTGCGCGAGGGCGTGCTCACGGAATCGGACGTGGAGGCGATGATGAAAGAGCGCGTCGGGCGTTACGAGCAGGCGCAGGCGCGCGCGAAAGAGATCGTGGCCGCGAAGCCGAAGATGACGGAGTTGCCGCCGCCGATTGTCGAAGAGGACGGTTCGGAAGTCGTCGAGACGGGCGTCGCGGCCGAGACAGTACGCGAACTCGGTCACAAGATCGCGGTCGTCCCCGCCGGGTTCAACATCAACCCGAAGATGGTCAGTCAACTCGCGCGACGCGAGAAGATGGGCGCGGGCGCTGTGCCTCTGGACTGGGCGTTCGGCGAGGCGATGGCCTTCGGCACGCTCGCGCTCGAAGGCAGGAACGTGCGCCTGAGCGGTCAGGATTCGGGGCGCGGCACGTTCAGTCAACGCCACGCGGTTCTCTACGACACGCAGACCGGCGCGTCCTGGACGCCGCTCTCCGAACTCGCCGCGCGCGAGAACGGGCGGGCGCGCTTCGAGGTCTTCGACAGTTCGCTTTCGGAGCAGGGTGTGATGGGTTTCGAGTACGGCTATTCGGTCGTCGCGCTCGACGCGCTGGTGATGTGGGAGGCGCAGTTCGGCGACTTCTCAAACGGCGCGCAGGTGATCATAGACCAGTTCATCGCGCCCGGCGTGGACAAGTGGCAGCAGCCTTCGCGCCTCGCGCTGCTCTTGCCGCACGGCTACGAGGGGCAAGGGCCGGAGCATTCCAACGCGCGCCTCGAACGCTATCTCCAACTCTGCGCCGAGAACAACATGCAGGTCTGTTACCCGACGACGCCCGCGCAGTATTTCCACCTGCTCAGACGACAGGTGCGGCAGGAGCGCGCGCGCCCGCTCGTCGTGATGACGCCGAAGAGTCTGCTGCGTCTGCCCGCCGCGACCTCTTCGGTCGAGGAGTTGACGACGGGCGGCTTCCTCCCCGTGATTGACGACGCGGAGATCAAGAACACGGCCGAGGTGCGGCGCATCGTCCTGTGCAGCGGCAAGGTCTATTACGATCTGAACGCGGCGCGCTTGAAGTCCGACGACCGACGCGTCGCCGTCGTCCGGCTCGAACAGTTCTACCCGTTCCCCGAACGGCTGTTGCGTGAAATTTTCGCGCGATACCCGCACGCGGAGCAAATCGTGTGGGCGCAGGAAGAACCGAAGAACTACGGCGGCTGGCAGTTCATCGAGCCGCGTTTGACGGGCATGCTCAAGAATTGCGAGCGTCCCTACTACGTCGGGCGCGCGGCCTCGGCCAGCCCCGCCACGGGTTCTTACACCATCCACGAACTCGAACAGCGCGAACTCGTTAATCAAGCACTCACCACCGACGCGCCCATCATCTCCAACGCCAGCACCGGCAAGTACGCGGGCGAGGCGGATTCGTAAATTAACTCCGGCGGCGCGAACTCTCCGGTGCGCGCCGTCAGAGTTCGACCCTCTCACAAACGACGGCACACACGCGGAGGTATTATGGCGGGTGTAGCGGAGAGAAGCAGTTGGCGGCGACGGCGGGCGGCCTCGTGGTCGTTACTACTCGTGCTCGTCTGTCTGTTCGCGGGCGCGGCGGCGGCACAAACGGGGGCGGGCGCGCAGGGTCAACGTGCAATCACGCCGGAGCAGTCGAAGGCGCTCGGCGAGATGCTTGAGTTGATGCAGCAGTCCGACAAGCTGCGCGACGAAGGGAAACTCGATGCCGCCCTCGAAGCGTTGACGCGCGCGCTCGCCGCAGGCGAACGTGCTTTCGGTGAGGGTCATTTCAGCGTCGCCCTCACGCTCGACAAGCTCGGCATGATTCAGATGATGCGGGGCGATCTCGACGCGTCGGAAAAACTTTACCTGCGCGCGCTCGCCATCCGCGAGAAGTTGGAAGGGGCGGACAACCCGAACACCATCTCAACCGTCGGCGCACTCGGAACGGTCTACATCAAGCAAGAGAAGTTCGCGCAGGCCGAGGCCGCCTATCGTCGCGTGCTCGCCGCCCGCGAGAAGTCGCTCGGCGCGGAACACCCCGACGTGGCCTCCGCGCTCTACAGTCTCTCCTCCGTCTATTCGCGCCGCGGCGACTACGCGCGCGCCGAGCCGCTCCTCAAACGCTCGCTGGCGATACAGGAGAAGACCGAGCCGGACAGTTTCTTCGTCGCGCTCACCTTGAACAACCTCGCCTACCTCTACATGGAGACGGGCGACTACGATCAGTCCGAGTCGCTCTTCAAACGCAGCCTTGCCCTGCACGAAAAGATGTTCGGCCCGGAGCACGCCTACGTGGGCACGCCGCTCAACAGTCTGGCGATCCTCTACCGGACGAAGGGCGATTACCTGCGCGCCGAACCGATGCTCAAACGCGCGCTCGCCATTCAGGAGAAGACCGTCGGCGCGGATCACCCCGACACGGCCATCGCGCTGACGAGTCTCGCGTTGCTCTACAGCGAGCGCGGCGACAACGAACGCGCGTTGCCGCTGTTGCAGCGTTCGCTCGCCATCCGTGAGAAGGCCGAAGGCGCGGAGAGTTCGAGCGTCGCCGCCGCGCTCAGCAGCATCGCCTACATTCACAACCAGAAGGGCGATCACGCGCGCGCCGTCGAACTTTACCAGCGCGCCCTCGGCATCGTGGAAAAGACGCTCGGCACGGACAGCCCGCTCTACGCCAACGTGCTCAGCAATCTGGCCGTCGCCTATTCCGACCAACGCGACTTCGCACGCGCCGAGCCGCTCATCAAGAGAGCCCTGGCGATCAGGGAGAAGACGTTAGGAGCGGATCATCCTGACCTCGCCATCTCGCTCAGCAACCTCGCCTACGTCTATTTCGCGCAGAACGAGTTCGTGCGCGAAGAGCCGCTGTATCGTCGCGCGCTGGCGATCACGGAGAAAGCCTACGGCGCGGATCACCCGAACGTCGGCACGTTCCTCGCCAACCTCGCGACCGTCTACTGGGGGCGCGGCGATATCGGGCAGACGCTCGCCATCCTCACGCGCAACGCCGAACTGCGCGAGCGCAACCTCGCGCTCATTCTCACCACCGGCTCGGAAGAACAGAAGCGTCGTTACATGGCGACGCTCCAGAACGAGACCGACGCCACCGTCTCCTTTCACGTCCGCACCGCGCCCACAGATCGCGGCGCGGCCGAACTCGCACTCACCACCATCCTCAGACGCAAAGGCCGCGTGCTCGACGCCGTGGCCGATCAGATCGGCGCGCTACGCCGCCGACTCGACCCGCAGGATCGCGTGCTGCTCGATCAACTATCGGCGTCGCGCTCCGCCCTCGCGCGCCTCCAACTCAAAGGCGTGACGGACGGGACGGAGGCGGCCGCCGCGCGGCGTGCGGAGCAATCGCGGCTCGAAGCCGAGATCGAACGTTTGGAGTCGGAAGTCAGCACGCGCAGCGCGGTCTTTCGCACGCAGGCGCGCCCCGCCACGCTCGAAGCCGTGCGGCGTGCGATCCCGGCCGGGGCTGCCCTCGTCGAGTTGGTCTTGTATCGCCCTTACGAACCGAAGACGCTCGGCAAGTCAAGGTTCGGCGCGCCGCGTTACGTGGCCTACGTGTTGACGCCGGAGTCAGTCGCCCCGCTCTGGGTCGAACTGGGCGAGACGGCGGCGATTGACCGCGACATCGCGGCGTGGCGTCGCGCGCTGACGAACCCCGCCAACCCGGAGGCGACCGCAGCGCGCGGGCGCGAACTCGACGAGCGTCTGATGCGCCCCGTGCGAAAGCTCACGGGCGCGGCGCGACACCTCTTGCTCTCGCCCGACGGCGCGCTCAACCTGATCCCCTTCGGCGCGCTCGTGGACGAACAGAACAAGTACCTGTTGGAGACTTACACGATCACTTACCTGACGAGCGGGCGCGACCTGCTGCGCTTGCAGTCGAGCGCGGCGAGCAGGCAGTCGCCCGTCGTCATCGCCAACCCGCGCTTCGGCGGCGCGAGTTCGGCGACGACAACTGCGCCAACGGGTCGCACTGGACAATCACCCGCCGTCGTCGCGTCGGCGTCAGAGTCGCGTCGCTCGGTCGAAATGTCGAACATCAACTTCTCGCCGCTGCCGGGCACGCAGGGCGAGGCGGCGGCACTCAACACCATCCTGCCGGGCGTGACGGTGCTGACGGAGGCGCGCGCGAGCGAGTCTGCGGTCAAGGCCGTGAGCGCGCCGCGCATCCTGCATATCGCGACGCACGGCTTCTTTCTGCCCGACCAGAAACGTGACGACGCGGCCGAGGCCGACGTGCGCGGGCTGGGGCTGGCGGGCGAGTCCGCCCCCGACGCCACAGCGGCGCGTGGTGAGAACCCGCTGCTGCGTTCGGGGCTGGCGTTGGCCGGGGCGAATGAACACGGAGGCGGCGCGTCGGTTGAAGACGGCGTGCTCACCGCCTACGAGGCCGCCGGACTCGATCTCTGGGGCACGCAACTCGTCGTGTTGTCGGCGTGCGAGACGGGCGTCGGGGAGATACAGAACGGCGACGGCGTGTACGGCTTGCGGCGCGCGCTCGTTCTAGCGGGCAGCGAGACGCAGGTGATGAGTTTGTGGCAGGTCTCGGACGAGGCGACGCGCGATCTGATGATCGCCTACTACCGTCTCTTGCAGTCGGGCGCGCCGCGCGGCGAGGCGCTCAGGCGTGTGCAGTTGGCGATGCTGTACGGCGGGCAGAAGACGGGCGGCGCGCCCGGTGACAACCGCGGGCTAACCGCTCCACCGAACAACAGCAGCCGCCGCGCCGGGAATTGGAGCCACCCGTTTTACTGGGCAGCCTTCATCCAATCGGGAGCTTGGCAAGGTATGACGCAAGTGACAAGTGACAAGTGACGAGTGACGAGTGACGAGTTAAAACAACGACAAGATAAAAGGCGTGTTTAAAGACGTGTCTTCTTCCGCTTTAACTTGTCACTAGTCACTCGTCACTTGTCACTGTAGTTACGGTTTCTTCGCGGGCGGCTCGTCCTCGAAGTCGCCCTCTTCGATGATCTTCACCTCGCTGCCGAAACGCTGGTAGTTGCGGAAGCGGATCTCGTTGCGTGTCTGGTACGTTCGCATCTCGGTGACGTTCCTTTCGACGCGCGGGTCGTAGTAGGTGAACGGCTCGGCCGTGGTGAACACCACTTCGGCGGCGACGGGCAGCAGGTATTTCTTCTCGTTAATCGTCACCCAGTCGAGGTCAACCTCGTTGGCGACCTGCCGGATCGGGAAGCCGGAATCGTGCTCGGTGGTCACGTACTCGACGCGCAGCACGCGGAAGAGTTCGCGGTCAATCCAGACCCGGCCGCGCGCCCCAGACGTGGTCGTGCGCGACCCCTCGCCCCTTCCATAGATCACGTAGTTGAAATTCTTTTCCTTCTTGACGGTGAAGTTGTAGATCAGCGTGCGGCGGCCGCGCAGCGTGTCCGTGTCCGCGGCCTGAAAGTCGGCCTCGAACTCCGGCTTGAATAGTTTGAGGAGCATCGAGGCGAACTCGCCGGTCGAGGTCGAGCCGCCGACCTGATTGTAGGCGTCGCCCTCGCGCGCGCCTTCACTCGTCGGCAGGCCGTTGACGGCCAGTAGCTTGTACTGTTCGCCGCCCGTGCTCTCGCGGTAACTGGTGGCGACGACGAGTTGATCCTGTTGCTTCCAGTTGTGCGTCTCGCCCTGCGCCGACGAACGCCGCACGAGTTGGCGCACGACGAAATCCGGCAACCCGCCCGCCGCCGCGAGCGTGGCCTTGCGCGCGCGCTCCAACACGTCGAGCGCCTCCGCATCCGTGGGTCGCGCGGTCGCGCCCGACGGGTTCACGCGCCGCCGCGCGGCCTCTTCGAGCGTGCGGCGCAAGAGCGGGTCGTTGCCGCTCTTGGTGGCGACGACGCCGCGGATGCCGGTCGTCAACTCGAAATCAATGCCGCGCCGCCGGATCTCTTCGATGATCTCGTCGCGCTTCTGCGGCTGCGACGGGAGTTGATAGACGAGGCGCACGAGTTCCTGACTCGTCAAAGGTTTTTGCTGCGGCATCGTCTGCGCCACGGCGCAGTTGACCGAGAGCGCGACGAAGAGCAGCGCGCCCGACAGCGTTTGAAAAAATGCGGATGTGAAAATTCGTTGGAGCATAAAAGCGACTGTTATTTGTCCGTTGTCAGTAATGCGTCGTCAGTAGTTAGTCGTCCGATGTTCATGTTTGCCCGCTGTAATCTTGAGCGAGGCAATTGACGCAGCACAAGCGACAGACAACGGACTACCGACAAAACTTTCCTATCGCCCGCGCGAGAATTTCGACGCACGCTTCGAGTTCGGCGACGGGCACGAACTCGCCTGTGCGGTGCGCGGTGCGGATGCTGCCGGGGCCGAAGACGACTGCCTGCGCGCCCATCTCGGTCAACTGCGGGGCTTCCGTGCCGAAGGCCACCGTGCCCGCCTCTTTGCCCGTCAGACTCTCTAACTCGCGGACGAGCGGCGAATCGGCGTCCGTCTCCGACGCTTCATCCAGCCGCAAAACTTCGATGTGGCAATCGAAGTCAGGCTCGACGGCGCGCAACTTTTCGACCTCGGATTGGATGAGTTCAACGGCGTGCGACGCTGCCTGACCGGGAACGGGTCGCCATTCGAGCGTGAAGCGACATTCGCCCGCGATGATGTTTTTGGCCGTCCCGCCGCGGATCACGCCAACGTTCAAAGTCGTATAAGGCGGGTCGAACGCGGCGTGCGGCGCGGCGCGTAACGTCTCGGCCACGCGCTCGATACGCGCGATGAGCCGCGCCGCGCGGAAGATGGCCGACGCGCCGAGCGCGGGATACGCGCTATGCCCCTCGCGCCCGCCGACGCGCACCTCCGCCAGACAATAACCCTTCCCCGCGCGCATCGGTTGCAGCGAAGTCGGCTCGCCCACGACGGCGTAACGCGCCGCAAACGCGCCTGACTCCGCGAGTCGTTTCGCGCCGAGGCAGCCGACCTCCTCGTCCGCCGTGAAGACGAGCGCAAGCGGTCGCCGGAGACTTGCCAACTCGATCTGCCCGACGGCCGCGAGCGCGGCGGCGATAAACCCCTTCGTGTCGCACGCGCCGCGCCCGTAAAGTTTATCCTCGCGCTCCGTGAGCGCGAGCGCCTCCGCCCACGCCGCATCATAAGGCACTGTGTCCGTGTGCCCGACGAGCGCGAGTTCAACACGCATCTCGTCCGCGCTCACACTCGGCGGCACGCAGACGAGATTGAACTTCTTCACGCCCGCCTCGTCCGTGTACGGGAACATGCGTGCGCACAAGCCTAAGGATTCGGCGCGCGCGGCGAGGTAGGAAACGATCTCCACATTAGAGCGCGCCGAAACCGAGTCGAGGCGGACGAGTTCGGCGAGTGTCTGTTCAACCTTCATGTTGCATCAACTCTGGCTGTCCCTTGAACTTCGCAAGATAGAGTCACGGGTGTTTACCGCCACAGCCTACGCTGTAAATTTGTGAAGCGTTCGATGATCTCATCTTGCGTCCGGTGGTGTCCATCTTCGACGATGCGGCGGCCGCCGACGACCACATCGCGGACGGCGGTGCGCGCGAGCGAGAAGACGACGGCGGGCAACAGGTCGGCCGCCGCACTTGCCCCGGCGATTGAAGGATCGTCGAGCGCGACGGTGAAGAAATCCGCGGGGCGTCCGGCTGCGAGCGCGCCGCCGTCGCTGTCGGTAATCGCGCCGCGGGTAGTTGTGCCGATGCCGAACACGCCGATGCCGGGCGCACCGATGCCCGCTGCGCCGTTTGTGGTGGCGCAGTCGAAGAGGCGCGCGGCGAGCGTGGCGAGGTCGTTCGCGGTGTCGTCGTTCGCTTCGTCGTCAGAATCGCGTGAGGCGCGTGCGTGCGTGGCGTTCGGAGCGGGCGCGTTCGTTGTGGGCGCGAGCACGGCGCGTTCGAGTTTTTGCAGGCGGAGGTGGTATTCGAGTTCGCGCGCGTCTTCGATGAGATCGATCTGCGTGTGGCTGTCTGTGCCGAGCGAGACGCGGACGCCCGCATTGAGCAGCAGGTCGGCGGGGACGATGCCGTCGCCGAGGTTGCGTTCGGTCGTCGGGCAGGCGCAGACCTGTGCGCGCGCCCCGCGGAGCGCGCCCGCTTCGGCCTTCGTGATGTGGACGGCGTGGACGGCGGTGAAGCGTTCGTCGAGCAGACCTTCGTCGGCGAGCAGCGCGACGGGCGTGCGCCCGTGCTCTTTGGTGCAGGCGGCGACCTCTGCGGGTTGCTCTGCGACGTGCATGTGGACGGGCATGCCTTGCGCGGCGGCGAACGCGCACACTTCGCGCAGGTACGGAAGCGGCACGGCGCGCACGCTGTGAGGCGCAACGCCGACCCACGCGCGTGACAACGCTGCACCGTTCGCGCGAGCCGCATCATTCGTGCTCCCGGCCGCAACGTCTGGTCGTGCGTTAACGTCGGCAGACGCCGCGGCCTCGACGTGCGCGTGCTCGGCGCGGGCGAGATCGCTTCGGAGAGTTTCGGTCTGCTTGAGAAACGCTTCGGGGTCGGGTTCGATGAAGCGCGCCTGTCTCGCGTCGGGCGGCTTCTGCCAGCCCGCGCGCGCGTAGGCGACGCGCAGGAGCGCGATGCGTAGTCCGACATCAGTGGCGGCGCGGACGACTTGCTTTGCCAGTTCGTTCGGGTCGGCGTAGCGCGCGCCATCGGGGGCGTGGTGCAGGTAGTGAAACTCGCCGACGGCCGTGATGCCGCCCGCGGCCATTTCGAGGAAGGCCATGCGCGAGGCGTCGTAGATGTCTTCGGGGGTGAGGCGCGTCGCGGCGGCGTACATCATTTCGCGCCACGTCCAGAAGGAATCGTGCGCGGCCGAGCGGCGTTCGGTGCGCCCGCGGATAACGCGTTGGAAGGCGTGCGAGTGTGCGTTGACGAGGCCGGGCAAGAGCGCGCGGCCTTTGAGTCTGACGACGCTCGACGGGGCGAGACTATCGTAGTCGCGCGTGAGTTGCGTGATGCGACCTGTGCCGTCTGCGACGAGGGCGAGGCCGCTTTCAAATCGCCCGCCCGTGTAGACACAATCGGGCAGCCACGCCGTCTGAGATGTCGGATGATCGTCTGGCAAGAGTGTTCTTAATCGCCGCGCTTAATCGTCAGAAGCGCGTGCCGTCATGAAAAAGCAGCCCGCCGTCAACAGAAACGTGAATTGATGAGCGTCGCTGTTCGCGCATCAAACTTTCGACGCCGGAAGTTTGAACTTCGCGTCGTGAGCATACAACACGACGGCGAGGGGGAAGAAATTCTCAGTCGCCGGTCGTCAGTTGTTCGCGGTTCATGGGCAGCGAGTTGAAGATGTGTAGTCTCAGCTTATGCAAGAGATAAAACAACTGACGACCGGCGACTGACGACTGACGACGCACGACTAACAACTGACCGATTAGCCGCATCTAAAGATTTATGAATACGACAGTCGGCAATTTAAGAACATATGCGGGATTTGCGCGGCGGTTCGGGCGGCGTTTTGTGGGAGAGTGCGTGCGGGAGCGGCGCGTGCCCGTCGCGCCCGCGCCGCACCGCCCGCGCCCCGCGGAGTGGCGCGACGACCGCCTGACCGTAGCGTGGCTCGGCCATTCGACGGTGCTCATCAATTTTTACGGGACGTGGCTCGTGACCGACCCGGCCTTGCGCCAGCGCGTCGGCGTGCGCGTCCCCGGCGTCTTGACGGTGGGGCCGCGACGCCTCGTGCAGCCCGCGCTCGCGGCCGGAGAGTTGCCCGCGCTCGACGCCGTGCTCGTCTCGCACGCGCACATGGATCACTGCGACACGGGCACGCTTGCGCGTCTGCCGCGCTCGACGCGTGCCGTCGTGCAGCGCGCGAACGGCGACCTCGTGCGTCGCTTCCGGCGCGTGGACGAGTTGACGTGGGGAGAGTCGGTCGAAGTAGACGGCGCGCGCGTCGAGTCAATCGAGGTGAGCCACTGGGGCGCACGCAAGCTGACGGACAGCCAGCGCGGCTACGGCGGTTTCCTGATCGAAAAGCACGGGCGCGCGATAGTCTTCGGCGGCGACACGGCGGACACGCGCGCGTTCGCGCGTCTCAGGTCGCGCGCCAACGTCGTGCTCGCGATGATGCCGATTGGAGCTTATGACCCGTACATTCACGCGCACGCCAACCCCGAACAGTCTTGGCGGATGGCGCGCGAGATGGGCGCGACTTACATCCTGCCCATGCACCATTCGACTTTCCGTCTGAGCCGCGAACCTGTCGGTGAACCCGTCGAGCGACTGCTCGCCGTCGCAGGCCGCGAAGGCTGGCGCGTGGCGTTGACCGAGATCGGGCAGACGTGGAGTTTGCCCGAAGACTGACGCGGCGGGCGTGCATGCGCCGCCCGCCTGACTTTGTGAGGCTCGTGGTCAGCGTTCGCTGTGTCTGAAAGTTCTGGGGAACGTGGGCGATGAGCGTTGATGATCGCTCAGCATGCGCGCGTAGCATTTGAGGCACATGCTGCGAGAGTTTTTGGTGTCGAGCCTGCGGACGACCGCGCCGCACCACGTACAAATTTCCTGATACACCGTTCCCGTTTGTCTATCGTTCTTGTCCATCACACAACCCGCCTTGCTTAAACTTAATTTGAAACGTCGCTTGTGGGGGATGCCGCGACTTTAAACGTCGCGCGAGTATCACGTCTGTACGAGTTCGTACCGCGCGACTGCGGCGGGCTTCTTGCGCGCCTGTGCGGCCGGATGTCACGACCCGCGCACGCTTACCAAAAACCGGCGTTGCGTTTGGCTAAACGAGAGCGCGACGGAAGAGTTGGATCATGTCGACGAAGGCGGCGTCGGTCGCTTCGGGGTCGTAGCGCGCGCCCTCATCGCGCATGAAGGCGTGCTCGGCCGGGTAGAGTTTGAAAGAGTAATTGACGTTCGCTGCTTTGAGCGCGCGCTCGATCTTCGCGCGGCCTTCGGCGGGGACGTGCGGGTCGAGCGTGCCGAAGACCATCAGCAACTCGCCGCGAATTTCAGAGGCGCGTTCGAGCGAGCGGGCGTCGGCGTCTTGACCTAACTTGCCGTTGTGGATGCCCGTGCCGTAGAAGCAGGTGGTTGCGCGCACGTCGGGTTGCAGGGCGGCGCGGAAGGCGAGGTGTCCGCCGAGGCAGAAACCGGCCGCGCCGAGACGGCCTTGGGCGACGCGCGGGTGCGCGGCGAGATGGTCGAGCGCGGCGCGGCAGTCGGCGTCGAAGTGCGCGACCGGAGTCTTGGCAGCGCCTTCGAGTCCGCGCGTGCGCCCCTCGTCGTCGAAGGGGATGGCCGCGCCGCGCGGTTCGTGGCGATGATAAATTTCGGGCGCGGCGACGACGTAGCCGTAGCCCGCGAGTCGCGCCGTGGCGCGCAGCATCGCCCCGGTCAGTTGGAAGATGTCGGAGTAGAAAACCACGCCCGGATAAACGCCCTCCGGCTTCGGCGCGGCGACGCACATACGCATCGGGCTGCCGTCAACTTTCACATCAACATACTCGGTCGTGATGATCATAAACTCTCCTCAAACTCCGAAGGCGCGAAGGGAAAGATGAGTCTGTAGTTTTTCAAACGCACTTCAAACGCAGTCTCAAACGCGCAGGTCGGCGGTGTCTCTGAACTGCGGCGGGCGGCGGTGACGGGTGGCCTGCTCGTAGGCGTAGGCCAGCCGGATGAGCACGGGTTCGCTGTAGGCGCGGCCGAAGAAGGAGATGCCGACGGGCAGACCGTAGACGTAGCCCGCCGGGACGTTGATGTTCGGGTAACCGGCGACGGCGGCGGGCGTGGAACTGCCGCCGGAGAAGTGGTCGCCGTTGACGAGATCAATCGTCCAAGGCGGCCCGCCGGTGGGCGCGACGATGGCGTCGAGGCGATGCTTGTTCATCACGACGTCAATGCCTCCGGCGCGCGAGAGGCGGTGATTCTTGGCGAGCGCGGCGAGGTAGGCTTTATCCGTGAGCGCGCCTTTCGCCTGCGCCTTGAGGAAAATCTCCTGCCCGAAGTAGGGCATCTCGCGCTCGCGGTTGCGCTCGTTGAACTCGATCAGTTCCTTGAGCGAACGCGGCACGCCCGCGCCGCGCTCCGCGAGATACCGGTTGAGGTCGGCCTTGAACTCGTAGAGCAACACTTCAAACTCCGAGTCGTCGTACTTGCCATGCGACGGCAGATCGGCCGGGTCAACCACGGTCGCGCCCGCGCGCTTGATGGCGTCAAGCGCGTCGGTCATCAACTTGTCCACGCGGTCGCTGAAGCCGAAGAACTTGCGCGCCACGCCGATGCGCGCGCCGCGAAGTCCGGCGGGGTCGAGGAAGCGAGTGTAGTCTGCGTGCGCTTTGCCGCGCGAGCTTTGCGTCGCGCGGTCGCGCGGGTCAACGCCCGTGAGCGCGCCGAGCAGTACGCAGGCGTCGGCCACGGTGCGCGCCATCGGCCCGGCCGTGTCTTGGCTGTGCGAGATGGGGATGATGCCGGAGCGGCTTACCAAGCCGAGCGTGGGCTTGATGCCGACGAGCGAACTTGCCGACGAGGGACAGACGATTGAGCCGTCCGTCTCCGTGCCGACGGCGGCGGCGGCGAAGTTGGCGGCGACCGCAACGCCCGAACCGGAACTCGACCCACACGGGTTGCGATCCACGGCGTAAGGATTACGCGTCTGCCCGCCGCGCCCGCTCCAACCGCTCGTCGAATGGGTCGAACGAAAGTTCGCCCACTCGCTCAAGTTCGTCTTGCCTAAGATGACTGCGCCCGCTTCGCGCAGGCGCGCGGCGACGAAGGCATCGCGCGGCGCGTGTGTCCCGGCGAGGGCGAGCGAACCGGCGGTGGTCTGCATGCGGTCGGCGGTGTCTATGTTGTCTTTGAGCAGAACAGGGACGCCGTGCAGGGGCGAGCGCACGCGCCCCGTTTTGCGCTCGCGGTCGAGCGCGGCAGCGATGGAGAGCGCGTCCGGGTTGAGTTCGATGACGGAGTTGAGCGCGGGGCCTTTGCGGTCGTACTTCTCAATCCGCTCGATGTACTTCTCCGCGAGTTCGCGCGCCGACCACTTCCCGCCGCGCATCCCTTCCTGCAACCCTGCGATGGTCGCCTCTTCGAGTTCGTCCGCGCTCGTCGCTGTAGACGCGAACGCCGAGAACTCCCCGGTCGTGCGCGCCAGTGCGGCCGCGACGCCGACGGTCAGACCCGCGCCGATAAACTTTCTCCGGTTCAGTTCAAAGTTGCCTGCTTCTTCTTCACGTTGGCTCAAGGCTCTCTCCTCACGGCGACGCCGGACGCGCGCGTATCTCCAGTCAAAAATTGAATTGGCCGATGCAGCTTGAAGGCGGCTGTCTGCCGTAGACGGCGGTGGTGCGTTCGAGAATATATCCGCAGACGCGGACGCACCGCAACCGACTCCCCGCGCGCACGCCGACAGCGCCGCCCTGCAACGCGTGGCAACTGACCCGCCCGGCGTCGCAACTAACGGGCGACGGACACGCAGCGGTTTGCTCCGACGCCACCCGGCGCGTCTCCAACTCGCATCAACGAACCGACGCGCCAACCCTCGCGCCTGAGAATCTTGACAACCGGCGGGGCGTGCCATACTTTGAGCGCGACCGCTGGACGCGTCCGCGCGAATCGTTAACGCACGCGCGCGGACTCGATCCGCAAGTCTCCACGGCCGCGTCGTTCTATCAACAGATTCGATTCACGATCCCTCGCTGATTGATAACGACCGAAGGGTCACACGAAAGGGTGAAAGGTGAACGGTAAATGGTGAATGGATCAAACCTGTCTTTCTCCATTCACCATTTACCGTTCACCTTTCACCATCAATAAGGATCACGAACATGAAACTGAGACTTTGCTGTCTGGCTCTCGCGCTGTTCGCGCTCGCCCCTGTCGCTTTGGCCGACATCTCCGCGCCTGAACCTATGCCGACGCCGACGCCGCAGAAAGTGCGCCGCGCCGCGTCGCTGCCCGCCGCGCGCATGTTGATCGAGTCGCGCAAGGATGCGACGGAAGCGCGCCTGCAAATTCCGCAAAACGTGCTGCGCCAACTGCGCGCCGAGTTGGAACGTGAAGACGCGTCCGTTGCGGCGACGGCGACCGATTGGCTGCGCCCGACGCAGACCATCGTCGCGGGCGTCTTCCTCTCGTTATCGCTCGCCTTCGCCGGACTCTTCGTCGCGCGCACGCGCTCGCGGGGCGCGCGGCAGGCGGCGGCCGTCGCCCTCTTCGTCTTCGCAGCCTCCGGCGCGCTCGCGTTCAAGACGCTCGCCAACGCACGCCCGCCCGAACCGCGCCTACTCGACGCCGGTTCGCTCAGGCGCGCCACGACGCCGGACGCGGAACTCAACGGCGTGATCAGGGTGGAGGTCGTGGACGATCCCAACGTGTTCAAGTTGATCGTCCCGGCAGCAGCGAACACGGCGACGGGCAGGGAGTAAACGGAGTGGAACGCGCGGCGGACATCGGGAGATTCGAGTTGCGCGCGGGCGCGTCGTCATCGTCGGGCGGCGCGTCGTCGGGCGCGGGGCGCGGCGCGTCGGCGTTCGCGCTCGTGTGGCTGGCGGTCGTCGCGGCGTCGGCTCTCTGCGCGGGCTGGATGCCTTTGCGTTTCTCCATCGTCACGGTCTTCCTGTTCGCCGGGCCGCACAACTGGTTCGAGTTGCGTTATTTTCTCGCGCGCCTGCCCGCGCGTCTGGGGCGTTCGCGCAACTTTTTTTACGCCGCCTTTGCGGGCGTCGCTCTCCTGCTCGCGACTTACGCCGCGCTGCCGCTGCTGGCGCGCGCTTTTCTGTGGGGCGGCGACGCGTGGACTGTGGCGACGGGCGTCTGGAATAGCCTGCTCGTCTTGTGGCTCGCCGCGCTCGTGTGGATGCGTGGGCGGCAGTCTTCGCGCCGCGACTGGTCTTGGAGTTTCCCCGTCGCCTGCGCGCTCGTCGGGGCGAACTGGCTCGCGCCGCAAATCTTCAGCCTCGGCCTCGTCTACCTGCACCCGCTCGTCGCGCTCTGGTTTCTCGACCGCCAACTGCGGCGCACGCGCCCACACTGGCGACGCGCCTATCACCTCTGCCTCGCCGCGCTGCCGCTCTGCGTCGGCCTGCTCTGGTGGCAACTGTCCGACGCGCCCGCGCTCGTCGCTGCGACCGGGGGCGACGCGCTCGCGCTTCGCATCACGCGTCACGCCGGGTCGGAAATTTTACAGGGCGTCTCAAGCCACTTGCTCGTCGCGACGCACGTCTTCCTCGAAACGATTCACTACGGCGTGTGGCTGCTGGCCTTGCCGCTCGTCGGCCTGCGACGCGGCGGCAGCAGCAGTGGTGGTGATGCGCCGTGGCGCATCGAGACGTTGCCGCTCGCGCGTCACACGCGGCGCGGGTGGCCGCGCGTGATCCGCGCTCTGCTCGTCCTGGCGGCCGCCTGCGTCGTCGTGCTCTGGCTCGCCTTTCTGGCCGACTATCCCACGACGCGCGATCTCTATTTCACGCTCGCGATGGCGCACGTCCTCGCCGAAGCGCCGTTCCTGCTGCGGATGTTGTAAGCGGTGGACGCGCGCTCCGTTCAACTGTGGTGGTTTCTTCCGGTCGGCTATCTCTTGACGGTCGCAGTGGAGACGCCCGTGCTGCTCCTCTGCCTCTCCGCGCGCCACCCCGCGCGCCGCAAATTTCTCTCCGGCCTGTGGCTGACCGCCTGCACTTACCCCGTCGTCGTGCTCGTGCTGCCGCTCCTCTTCCAGAGTTCGTCACGGTTCGCTTACCTCGTCACGGCGGAGACGTTTGCGCCCGTCGCCGAGTGCGCGCTCTTCTGGGCAGCGTTCGGCGAACGAGACGAACTGGGGCGCGCTTCGATGTGGCGCGACTTCGCCGCGATCACGGCGGCAAACCTCGCGTCGTTCGCGCTCGGTGAATTGCTGAATGTGTACGGGTGGTTCGGCGTGGTAAGTTAACGCGTCGAAAGTCGCTCTAGGCCATATCAGTCTGAATTGACGCGGCTGTGTCGGTCGTCGCGCGTGCGGCTTTGCGTCTGCGCCGCACAAAAAATATGATGAGCGACGCGAGGCACGCGCTGGCGAAGAGCGTCACCGACAGCGCGGCCAGCACCAGCATGAGCGATTCTTTGCCCGGAGGCGTCGGCGGGGCTAGGTCGAATAAGAGAAACATCTTTCGATCTCCTTCCGAAGTTGATCACCCTCCTTGCTCTGCCGTGAAATATGCGGCGGCGGCGGGAAACAGTCAAGGGACGCGCGCTCTGCGAACATGATGTGACGGCGGAGATATTACGCCGGAGGAGATGACACGATGAAACTAGCGCAGACGATCTTTACACTGCTCATACTCGCGTTCGCGCCACTCACGCGCGCGCAGCAGCAACCGTCGGCGAACGCGAAGCAGCCACAGCAGCCGCAGCAGCAGTCGCCCGACACTATCTCGACGCGCGAGATGGATCGCATCAACTGGATGGAGTTTCGCGAACACGTCCCCGCGCGCATCCAGACGGTGCTCTTGCCGACGGGGACGCTTGAGCCGCACGGCGTCGCGAATAACGGCGCGGACAACACCGCGCCGCTCGCCATCGCGCGCCGCATCGCGCGCCGCACCAACGCCTTGATCGCGCCCGTCCTGCCCTACGGGATGACGGGCAGCATGGAAGCCTATCCCGGCGCGTTCCAGATCACCGAAGCCGCCTACCGCCCCTTCGTCAAACAGATTCTCGAAGGCTTAGCGAAGAACGGCTTCCGCAACATCATCATCCTCAACGGCCACGGCGGCGGGCAGACGGCCGTGCTCAACGCGGTCGCGGCGGAAGTCGCGTCCGAGCGCAAGGTGCGAACGCTCGTCGTCAACTGGTGGTCGTTTGCCTCGGACGTGACGAAGCAGGTCTTCGGCGAAGACGGCGGCCACGCCGGTTGGAACGAGACGGCCTTTGTGCAGGCGATTGACCCGACGCTCGTCCACCCAGACCGCTACAAGGACGACCTCGCCACCGCTTACCCCGCGCCGGGCACTTGGTCGGCCGTGCCGTTCCCCTCCTCCATCGGCCTCTACCAGCCGGGGCAGGGATATCCGAAATTCGATCAGAAAAAAGCCGACGAGTATTTCGCCAAAGTGACGGACAAGATCGCCGCCCTCGTCAACGACGTCGTGCGTAAGTGGGACATGGCCGGACTATGAAAACAGTGACGAGTGACAAGTGACGAGTGACGAGATTAAAATTTCTGTGTCCTCAAGTCTGTTGCCGGTAACTATCAATAGAGCTACTGAAGATTGAATTGAACGACTAACAGCTAATAGCCGACAGCTTTTCTATGAGACTGATCATCACCGAGAAACCTTCGATGGGGCGCGACGTGGCGGCCGCGCTCGGCGCGACGCGGCGCGGCGAGGGCTACCTCGAAGGCAAAGACGACATCATTACGTGGTGCGTCGGCCATCTGGTCGAACTCGACGACCCGGAAGAATACGATCCGAAGTTGAAGTCGTGGCGCATGGAGACGCTGCCGATCATCCCGGAAGAGTTCAAGTATCACGCGTCGGAGCGGACGCTCGATCAATTCAAAGTGATCAAGTCGCTGCTGGGCCGCGACGACGTGACGACCGTGGTCAACGCGGCCGACGCCGGGCGCGAGGGCGAGTTGATCTTCGATCTCGTCTACACGCTCGCGCGCTCGCGCAAGCCCGTCGAACGCCTCTGGATTTCGTCGCTCACGCGCGACGAGATTATCGCGGGCTTCAACCGCCTCAAGCCCGCCGCCGAATACACTGGCTTGCGCGATTCGGCGCGCTCGCGGCAACAGGCCGATTGGCTCGTCGGTTTGAACGCCACGCGCGCACAGACGATCAAGGCGCGCGGCGCGGGGCACGACGGCGTGTATTCGCTAGGGCGCGTGCAGACGCCGACGCTCGCGCTCATCGTCGGGCGCGACGAGGAGATCGCGAATTTCGTCCCGACGAATTACTACGAGGTGGTCGCCGATTTTAAGTCGGCGGCGGGCGCGTATCGCGGCACGTGGTTCCACAAGCAGGGGAGTCGTTTCGATCACAAGGACGCGGCCGAGGCCGTCGTCTTCAAAGTTCAGGGCAAGCCGGGCGCGGTCGAGAAGGTCGAG
This sequence comes from Pyrinomonadaceae bacterium, assembly GCA_030841105.1. GTDB lineage: Bacteria > Acidobacteriota > Blastocatellia > Pyrinomonadales > Pyrinomonadaceae > JAIVJZ01. The sequence continues at coordinate 8,617 of JAVEDE010000090.1, read as the reverse complement.
AAGAAGGCGTCGAAGGAACGCGCGCCGCTCTTGTACGATCTGACGGCTCTGCAGCGCGCGGCGAACGCACGCTACAGTTTCTCCGCCGCGCGCACGCTCGAACTCGCGCAGACGCTCTACGAGAAGAAGTTCATCACCTACCCGCGCACCTCTTCGCGCCACCTCTCCGCGGCAGTCAATCAGGAGCTCAAGGGACACGTCGAGGCGGCGGGCGTCGGGCCTTACGTGAAGTTCATCGAGACGATTCTCGCGAAGGGCACGCCGAAGTTGACGAGCCGCCACGTGGACGACAAGAAGGTGACGGATCACCACGCCGTCATCCCGACGAAGCAGCGCGTCGAGCCGAACGCTTTGCAACCGGACGAGAAGCGCATCTACGATCTGGTCGCGCGCCGCTTCCTCGCGGCCTTCTACCCGGACGCTGAACTTGAACGCACGACGATCATCACGGCCGTTGTGGGCGAGCAGTTCATGACGCGCGGGACGGTGGTGCTCAAGGCGGGCTGGCGCGAAGTTGACCCGCCGGGCAGGGAAGACCGGAAGAAGGCGGACGGCGAAGACGAAGCGGAGGACGCGGAGTTGCCGCCGGTCAAAGCGAAAGAGGCGGTGGAGACCTTGAACGTCGAAGCGGTGGCGAAGCAGACGAAAGCGCCGCCGCGTTATTCGGAGTCGAGCCTGCTCGGCGCGATGGAGACGGCGGGCAAAAAAGTTGAGGACGAAGAGTTGCGCCTCGCGATGAAGGATTCGGGTTTAGGCACGCCCGCCACGCGCGCCGCCGTCATCGAGACGCTCTTAAAACGCGAGTACATCACGCGCGACAAGAAATCGCTGACGGCCACGCCGAAGGGCATCGCCGTGATCAAGCTGCTGCCCTCACAGTTGCTCAAGTCGGCAGAACTGACGGGCAGTTGGGAGCAGAAGTTGGCGCGGATGGCGCGCGGCGAGTATGCGCGCGATGCGTTCATGGGCGAAGTGAAGGTGATGGTGACGGAACTCGTCGGGCAGATCGCGTCGGCGGAGATGGAGCGCGCTGTGGCGGGCGAGAACGGCGCGTCGAAGCGAACGCAACAGCCGCGCCCCGAAGACGCGGTTGATTGCCCGAAGTGCAAGCTGGAAGAACGCACGGGCTTCCTCGTCGAACGCGTGAGCGCGGCGGGAAAGTTTCTCGTCTGCTCCGAGGGACGCGACGTGTGCGGTTTCATCAGCGACGCGCCGAAGAACGCGAAGCAGCGCAAGTTGATGTTGACGACGAAGTGCGACGCGTGCGGCGGGGCGATGCGCCTGCGCGCGCCGAAGGAGAAGACGAAGCGCGCGTCTCTGTCGTGCGCGCGTTACCCTGAGTGTCGCGGCGTGCGCTGGTTCGACGACAAGGGCGTGCTCGAAGACGCGAAGCCCGCGCCGGAATCGGGCGAGCCGTGCAAGGAATGCGGCGCGCCGACCGTGAAGCGCGGCCCGTTTAAAAACGACAGCTACTTCTGGGGCTGCACGCGTTGGAAGAGCGACAAGAGCGGTTGCAACGCCGCGCCCGTCTGGTTGAACGAGACGCGCGCGGGCGACGGAGCGGCGCAGGCGAAGGGCGCTACGCCGTCGTCGTCGGCCGCGAAGGGCGAGACGGGGCCGCCGTGCCCGGAGTGCGAGACGCCGACCGTGAAGCGCGGGCCGTCGAGCGGCGGCAGTTATTTCTGGTCGTGCCCGAAGTGGCGCAGCAACGGCACGGGCTGCAACTCGAAACCGATCTGGATCAACGAAGCGCGGGCTTGAAGAGGTTTTAGTTTTCTTATGACGAACGAGTTGAAATTTTTGAGACTGCACCCGGCGGCGACGTTGCCGACGCGCGGCAGCGAGCACGCCGCCGGGCTCGACCTCTACGCGCTCGAAGACGTGACGCTTGAGGCGGGCGGCGGTCGAGCAGCGGTGCGGACGGGTTTGTCGGTCGCCATCCCGCAAGGCTTCTACGGGCGCGTCGCGCCGCGTTCGGGTCTCGCCGTCAAGCACGGTCTGGACGTGCTGGCCGGAGTCGTTGACAGCGACTACCGTGGCGAACTCCTGTGCGCGCTCGTCAACCACGGGCGCGAGGCGTTGACGCTCGAAGCGGGGCAGCGCGTCGCGCAGTTGATCATTGAAGCGATCATCACGCCCGCGCCCGCGTGGGCTGACGCGCTCGACGAGACCGCGCGCGGCGCGGGCGGCTTCGGCAGCACCGGCCGCGGCTAGGTTGAAACGACGACGCTATTACGTCTTTAGAAAACAAGGATCAGGCGGAAGGACGAAGGACAAGCGAAGTGTGAAAGGTGACCGATGAAACGAAGCCGCAGCGTGTTTCCGTTTCATCCCTCATCTCTCATCCTTCATCCCTCAATTATATGCCCCAGCCAATCAACGAAAACATGAAAGCCCTCGTCATTGACGACGAGCACGTCATCCGCGCCAACGTGGCCGAGGTGTTGCGCGAGGACGGCTGGGCGGTGAGCGAGGCCGAGTCGGCGGCGGACGCCTTCAACCTGCTCAGCCGCGAGACGTGGGCGCTCGTCTTCTGCGACGTGAAGCTCGGCGGCGACGGCGGCCACGACGGGTTCGCAGTCCTCCGTCGCTTCACCGACGAACAGCCGCAGGCGCAGATCGTCTTGATGACCGGACACGGCTCGGCCGTCGGCGCGCTCGACGCCGTGGCCTCTGGCGCGTACGACTACTTGATGAAGCCGTTCGACAACGACGAGGTGCTCGCCATCTCACAGGCCGTCAGGAACGGCATCGAGAAGCGCGCGCGCCAGAACACGACGGGCGATCTGCTGCCGCCCGTCTACACGTCGGACATTGATCTGGTCGGGCAGAGCGCGGCGTTTGTCGAGATGATGAAACTCGTGGGGCGCGTGGCGGGGACGAATCTGCCGGTGCTGATCACGGGCGAGTCGGGGACGGGCAAGGAGGTGGTGGCGCGCGCCATTCACCGTCGCAGCCAGCGCGCATCGAGCGCGTTCGTCGCCGTCAACTGCGGCGCGATCCCGGCCGAGTTGATCGAGTCGGAACTGTTCGGGCACGTGCGCGGCAGTTTCACAGGCGCGACGATGGACAGGCGCGGGCTGTGGCAGGAGGCGCACCTCGGCACGATCTTCCTCGACGAGATCACAGAGACGACGCCCGCCTTTCAGGTGAAACTTTTGCGCGCCTTGCAGGAGGGCGAGATTCGCCGCGTCGGCTCGAACCACACGCTGCAAGTTGACGTGCGCGTCATCGCCGCCACCAACCGCGACGTGGACGGCGAGATGCGCGATGGGCGTTTTCGACAGGACTTGCTCTACCGTCTCAACGCCGTGACGCTGCACCTGCCCCCCTTGCGCGCGCGCAGCGAAGACATCATGCCGCTCGCACGTCGCTTCGCCGAGCGTTCGAAGCGCGCGGGCGAGCGACCCGTCAGTTTTTCGCGCGAGGCCGTGGCGATTCTGGAAAACTACCGCTGGCCGGGGAACATCCGCGAACTGGAAAACTCCATCGTGCGCGCGACCGCGCTCTGCGACGGCATCGTGCGCCCCGAAGACTTGCCCGAACGCATCAGCCGTTCACCCGCCGAGCCGCAACAGCAGCAGCAGTCGCCGCAAGTTCAGGAAGCCGTGCCGACGACAGCGGCGAACGCGGGCGACGGCGAAGAAGAGTTGCTCTCGCTTTCCGAACTCGAATGCCGTCACATCCGCCGCGTGCTCGAACGCACGCACGGCAACAAGCAGGCCGCCGCGCGCGTCCTCGGCATTGACCGCAGCACCCTCCAACGCATGATCAAGCGGCACAATCTGGACGAAGTTAAAACGGACATCGGCGCGCAAGGCGAGTAGAGCAGACGCCGAACATACGTTATTGTACATATATGAATGAAGAAGAGATTGAAGGAGGATCGGAAGTTGATCCTGACTACGAAGATTATTCCAAGGCTCTCAGAGGAGAGCCTATTATGGCGTTACTTCGGGTACATCTGCTTACAGAATATTATCTTGAGAGAATAATACACCTGCAATTAGCTAGAGGTGATAAATTGATTGAGTCTGGTAATTTCAGTTACAGTCAAAAACTCTCTCTGGTTAGCGCGATGAATGTTCTTCCCGACGATTTATTATCTTGCCTGAAAAATTTGAATAAGGTTAGAAATAAGTGCTCACACGAAAAGGATTATCAGCCCACCTTCGCTGATGTTGAACTAATAGGCCGACCTCTTGGAAAGAACTATACAAAATTAAGACGTGAGAGACCTCATACAGTGGAAAATATGCTTGGTTATGTAGTAGGTCACATCTGCGCAGGTATCACTGCCATTATCTCGTATCAAGAAGAATTGCTTACTATTGATAGTACAGAAAATAAAACAGATTTTGATTGAAATTTATTTTCCACATGTACACCTGCCAATTTACTCAACTGGGTCGGAACATAGCTTGGGTTTCATTCGCAATGATTGAAGGCTTGATGCAATTTCCCCCGTCAGTTAAGTCCGGCGTTATTTCACATATATGATTTGAGGTCGCTAATGCAGCGTGCGGACGTATTTGACGAGGCGCACCCATTCGTCGTCGGCCATCTCGGTGACGCGGACGCCGATGAGGTAGCCGCGTTCGGAGGGCGACGGCGGGAGTTGTTCGTAGCTGACGGGCGTGGCGTGTATCTCGACGCGGCCGGAGGGCAGGTAGAGCGTGACCAGCAACGGGCTGCCGATGGCGCGCGCGAACTCGTCGCCGATGCGCAGCGTGGGGACGACGAAGGCGAGTCCGGTTTCGCTGATGTTGCGCGTGCGGCCGACGAGTCTGAGCGTGCGGGGTACGGCGTGAGTGGTGGCGGTGGTTGGAGAGGCTGCGGCGTGTTTCGCACCGGAGGGTTCGTGTGCGGGGAGCAGGAATGAGAGGCGCGCGTCGAGTTGCGCGTCGCGGCGTGCGGCGCGTCGCAGCTCGCCGCTCTGGTCGGCCTGATTATGCCGCCACGGTGGATTCGTCGCGCCCAATGCTATTGCTCGCCTCCTGCTGACGGCGGGAAACTTCCCGCGCGATTGCCGCGATCTGTTCGATGGTGAAAGGCTTCGCCACCACCCAATCAACCCCGGCCGCCTTCTGCGCGTTCGAGCCGACGGCCTCGCCCCAACCCGTGATAATCGCGAGCGGGATGCGCGCGTCGCGCTCGCGCACCACACGCGCCAGTTCCCAGCCGCTCATGCCCGGCAAACCCACGTCCATCAGGACGGCGGCGAACCCGCCCTCCGCGAACAGCGCGAGCGCATCGCGCCCGCTCCCGGCCACGGACACTTCGTGCCCTTCCGCTTCCAGTATGTCGCGCAGCAGATCGCGCACCGATTCCTCGTCGTCAACGACGAGAAACTTCGTGCGGAACGATTCGGGGACGACTGCGGGCGCGGGCTGAGTGGTAGCCTGCGGCTTCGCGGCGTTCTTCACAGACGGCAGCGTGATGCGGAAACTCGTGCCGCGCCCCGTCTCGGATTCCACCTCGACCGTCCCTTCGTGGCGGCGGATGATGCCGTAAGAGACGGCGAGGCCAAGCCCCATGCCCGTCTTGCCCTTCGTCGTGAAGAACGGGTCGAAGATGCGCGAGCGCACGTCGTCGCTCATGCCCGTGCCGGTGTCAGTCACGGAAATTTCCACGGCCTCGCCCGCCTCGCGCGTGGCGAGCGTAAGCGTGCCGCCCGCAGGCATCGCGTCCACGGCGTTGAAGACCATGTTGACCAAAACTTCGCGCAACTCCGACTCGTCGCCGAGCACCAGAGCCTTCGAGCTGATCTTGAGTTCGAGGTTGATGTGGACGCTCGCGGCCTCTGCGTGATCCTTCCAGCGCGGGCGCGTGATCTCGCTCACGTCGAGGAGCAGTTGATCCACGGCGACGGGCGAAAAGGCGTGGTCGCGCCGCTGGCGCGCGAAGTCCTGTATGCGCTTGATGGTCTTCGCGCCGTCCTTCGCCGTCTTGATGATGATCTGAAGACCGCTCTCGATCTTGGCCGGGTCGCTGGTGTTCAAGAGCAACTGCGCGCGACCGAGGATGCCCGCGAGCGTGTTGTTGAAGTCGTGCGCGACGCCGGAGGCGAGTTCGCCGAGCGCGGAGAGTTTTTCAATTTGTGAATACTGCTCGCGGATGCGTTCCTGTTCGGCGATGTAGTGCGAGAGTTCTTCGACGTGACGCTCGGCCTGCTCGGTCTGCGCCTTCGCTGCCTCCGCGCGCGACGCCGCCTCCGCCTCCGCCTTCGCCGAGGCCGCCGTCACTTCGAGGTTCTTGAGATAAGTGCGATAGGTCAGGTAGATGCTGGCGACGATGGGCGTCGTGGCGACGATGGCGTAAGGGCCGAACATGCCGATGAGTTTCGCCGTGATGACGGCGACGGACGCGCCCGCGAAATATGTGATCGAAGGCCACAGGCAGTTGCTACTCCAAACCTGCCAGATGGATTGATCGTGTTTCAACCCCTGAGCCGTCGCGGCGAGCAGCGAGTTGCAGACGTGCTGGACGAAACCCATGATGCAGACGGCGACGAGGAAGTTGATCGAAAAGTCGCCGTGCGTCAGGTTGATCACGTCGCCGAAGTAGAGGCGCAGGACGTAGAAGGTGACGAAGGTCGAGACGGCGAGTTGCGCCGTGTTGTAGGCGAGCGTGAGCGGCTTGCGGCTGATCAGACGCGACGACCAGAAGCCGTCAATCGCGGCGAGCAGGATGGCGGTCTCGCCGCCGTAGAGGAGCATGGCGAGGAAGATGAACGTCTCGGAGACGGTCATGCGCCCGTTGACGCCCGGCAGCGGCACGGCGATGTTCGACGTGATGACGGTGGCGATGGCGAGCAGGATGAAGAGCAGGTCGAGTTGCGCGAGCGGCAGGTGTGAGGCCGAGTAAGCGCACACGGCCGCGCCCACGACGATGACCGACCACATGAAGGGTTTAGCGAACCGCTGTCTGTTCATCGCGCCGCGCTCCGGTTGCCGTTAGTTGCTCTCTCCCGCCTTGGGCTGCAAGAAAATGGTGTCGTAGCAGGCGCGCAGTTTGTAGCCGGCGTTGAAGAAGAAGGCTTGAGCGTCTTTGTTCTGCTCGTTGACGAGCAGGCACAGCGTCGCGGTGCGCGCGAGCAGGAGTTGGGCGAGTTCGGACATCGCGCGACGGCCGTAGCCCTTGCGGCGTTCGCCGGGGCTGACGTAGACGGCTTCGAGGTAGATGTAGCCGGGCACTTCCGCCATGATGTCGGCCTTGAAGATCAGCCGCCCGCCCTCAGTCCACACCCAGACGCGCCCCATCTCGATGCGCCGCGCGAGCCGCGCGCGAAACCCTTCGGGGTCAACTTCCAGCGGGTTGACGCCGCTCTCTTCGCAGGCCATCGCCGCGTTGATGACGGCCAACTCTTCGAGGTCGTCCACGGTCGCCGGGCGCAAGCCCGTCGCCCCGGCCACGGTCTCGACCGGCCAACGCAGTTCGAGGAAGAGTTCGCGGCAGATGCGGCGCGGCTGCTGCCCGCCCTGTTCGTAGTGCGCCCAGAAGTTTTCGATCTTCTCTTGATCGCCGAGGATGAGATGAGCGCGCACTTCGCGTGCGAGCCGCGCGAAGGCCGCTGAGGCGCGGTCGGTGCGCGCTTCGACGACCATCGCGTGGCCGATGAGCGCGACGCCTTCGAGTTGCCCGTCGGCGTCGCGGCAGCCGTAGAGCGTGCCACGGTTCAAGGGACTCTCGATGCCGTTATCGTTGATCAGACCGCACAGGAAAATAGTGTCAACCGAGCGCGGCGCGAGAAAGGCGAGAACTTCCTGCGTGTGCGCTGCCGCGAGGGGTTGGACGCTGGGGGGCGGCACGTAGGCCGTGGAGATGGGGGTCTCGACGGCGACGGCTTTTTCTAAGCTGGCTGAATGGGGCATATCGAATCTCCTTTGAGTCTAATCCTTTGTTACGGCTGAGAGGCGGTGCGAGGCCGTGCAATAATAGTCACTCAGTAATTCAAAGTAGTCAGTAGTCGGTGCAGTCAACGCCCGTGTCCACTTCCGACTGCATCGCCGAAGTTAAATCCCCGCTGGCTCTAGCTGATTGCGCTTGCGCGAGGGCATCGCCGCGCAGGATGTTGTCGCCGTAGACCACGCCGTCGCCGTAGACGACACCGTCGCCGTAGACCACGCCGTCGCCGTAGACCACGCCGTCGCCGAACAACGTAGCGACGCCGAGGAACGGGCTGCCGCTTCCGAGGACGCCGCCGTCGCTCGTCAACACGCTGTCGCCGTAGACCACGCCGTCCGTGAGCAGGAGCGAATCGCCGTAGACGACGCCGTCGCCGTAGACGACGCCGTCGCCGTAGACCACGCCGATGCCGTAAATCTTCTGATAGTTGCGAACGAGGTTTGCGCCGGTGGCGTAGGTGCGACCCAAGATCAGACCTTGCGACCAGTTGAAGGTGTGTCCCGCGATGGTCGTCTGCGGCGCGAGTTGCGCGCCCGAAGTCAGGAGCGGCGCGCCGAGCGGGGTGAAGGCGGAGAGGTCAGAGCGGACGAGTCTCGCCAGTCTCACTGCGCCTTCGACGTTGAGTTGACCCGCACCCTGCTCCAGCATGTTGAAGCCGGAGAGCGGCTGTGCCGTGTACATCAAGAGCAGCTTGACGAGGTTGGGCGTC
>JAVEDE010000087.1 GCA_030841105.1 Pyrinomonadaceae bacterium | reverse complement strand
GCCGAGGGGCAGACTGTAGACCGCCTCGTTGGTGGCGACGACCATGTCGCCCTGCGCGCTGAAGGCGAGGCCGATGACGTTCATCCCGGCGACGACGAGGCGCGCTTCCATCGCGTCGGGCGCGATGCGGACGATGCCGCGCCGCGCGCGGTAAGAGGCGGCGACGTAGAGGAAGCCCTCCGAATCGAAGGCCAGCCCGCCCGGTCGCCCCAAGCCGCGAAAGAAAACTTCCGCCTTGCCGTTCGGGTCAATGCGCGTCACGGCGTCGTAGCTTGAAACGGTCGGCCCCGTCACGTAGAGCGCATCGTCCGGCCCGAAGGCGAGATGATAGGCCGCCACGGACGGTTCGAGTTGCGCCCACGGCTGCACCTCGCCGATGGAGTTGATGCGGTGGATCGTACCCGTGCGGTCGCCAACGTACATGCGCCCCTGCCGGTCGAAGGCGAGGCCGGTGGCGACGCCGAGGTTGCGCGCGAACGGCACGGCCTCGTTGAAGTGCGTGAGACGGTAGACGATCTCGTCGTTGCGGCTGGTGACGAACAACTGCCCCGACGGGTCGAAGGCGAGGCCGGTCGGGTTCGTGATGTCGCCCGTCACGTCGTGAATCACGCCGTTCGTGTCAATGTGGAACAGCGACACCGGCTCTTTCTGCCCGCGCGCGCCGGAACGCGTCACGTAGAGCGAGCCGTCGTCGGGGTCGAAGGCGGGGCTGGCGACCATGTGCAGATCGTCGGCGAGTTTTCTCCCGACGCTCATCGGCGCGGGCGCGCTCTGCTGCCCGTCGCCGCCCTGCACCCTCACCTCCACTTCGCCGCCCCAGTTCGACTCCGGCGCAATCGCCAGCACGCGGCGCGGCGTCGCGCCGACCAGCCAACTGCGCTCGCCGTCGAAGAAAGCGCGGCACGCGCGCAAATTGCTCGTATCGTAATCCTCGCACTCGATCACGATCTCGCCGCCCGGAATCGCGGCCGCCGGGTCAATCCGCTTGATTACACTTCGCTCGCCCATCTTGTTTCTCCAAAAAACTGTCGGCATTCGACGGTCAGCGGTCTGTTTTTAGACAAAGCCCGTCAGGCTCTTGAAACCTCAAGGCTGGCGGCTGACCTGCTCACGGTTGATTGCCTCAATCATACGTCGCGCGTGCAAATCGTGTCCATGCAGCCCACGCGACGATGCCCTGCGCGCCGCGAAGCCAAAGAGAGAAAGGCGAGCCACTTCAAGGCCGTTTCCCTGCTTGCCTATGCGACGCCTATGTTATAATCCGCGCCTGACGACTTTTTGATTTAGCTAGTTACCGACGAATAAGAGCGCGCGATTTTTAAGCGTGTCCCGGCGAAGGGTCGAGGTCACGCGCGCGGCTGACCATGACCGGCGAACTGTTTTCGCAAGGCAACATCACGAGGTTTCTCACGGCGTCCGACTTATCCCGCTCGCATCCCTCTCACTGTAACTTCAAGCCGCAGATGCCACGCACGTTCCGATGCGTGCCGCCGCTTGTCGCATGGGGGAACGTCGCGCGCTCCCTGACGCCACGCAAGGAGGGCAGTTAACATCAGCAACGTACACGGCAACACGCAGGGTCTCAAGCCCAATCAACTCCGCCGCATCGAAAAACTCTACTCGCGTCGCATTCCGCCGCAGCAGATCGTGACGCCGGAGTTCGCCCGCCAACTCTCCGAACTCTCGCACGAGACGCGGCGACAGATCGGCGCGCTCATTGATCGCAAGGGACACATCGAGTCGGTCATCGTCGGCGACGCCAAGCGCATCGAGTTGCCCGACCTGCGCCGCACGCGCGTCGCCGCCGATCGCTTCCGCGGCCTGCGCTGCGTCCACACGCACCTGCGCGGCGAAGAGTTGACGCAGGACGACTTGACCGATCTCGCGCTGCTCCGGCTCGACCTGATGGCCGTCATCAACGTCGAAGAGCGCACGGGGCTGCCCGCCCTTGTGCGTGCCGCGCACCTGCTGCCCACGACCGCCGAACATCTGGAAGACGGCGACGACGCCAACCCTTACGTCCTGCTCGACCCGCAGATTCCCACGCAACTCGACGTGGACTTTCTCGACCTCATCAACTCGCTCGAAGACGAGATGGCGCGCAACCGCCGCACCACGCGCCGCGCCGAGGGGCGCGACCGCGCGATCCTCGTCGGCGTCGCCACGGGTTCGAGTTCCGACGCCGAGGAGTCTATGGCCGAACTGCGCGAACTCGCCGCCTCGGCCAATTTGATCGTGCTCGACCACATCATCCAGCGGCGCACCAGCATTGACCCGCGCACGCTGCTCGGTCGCGGCAAAATTGACGAACTGCTCGTGCGCGCCCTGCGGCTCGGCGCGGACTTGATCGTCTTCGACCGCGAACTCTCGCCCGCGCAAGTCCGTTCGCTCTCGGAAGCCACCGACCTCAAAGTTATTGACCGTGCCCAACTCATCCTCGACATCTTCGCCCAGCGCGCCGAATCGCGCGAAGGCAAAATTCAGGTTGAACTCGCGCAGTTGAAATACCTCTTGCCGCGTCTCATCACGGGGCAGGATTCGGCGTTCTCGCGGCTCGCGGGCGGCATCGGCGGGCGCGGCCCCGGCGAGACGAAGTTGGAGACCGACCGCCGCCGCGTGCGCGACCGCATCAACCGCCTCGACAAAGATATCGAAGCGCTGCGCGGGCGACGCCAGCAACGGCGCAAGGAACGCACGCGCCGCGAACTGCCGATCATCTCAATCGTCGGCTACACGAATGCCGGGAAGTCCACCCTGCTCAACACGCTCACGGCCTCAAGCGTCCACGCCGAGCAACGCATGTTCGCCACGCTCGACCCGACCTCGCGACGCCTTCGTCTTCCTTACGAGCAGGAAGTGATCCTCAACGACACGGTCGGCTTTATCCGCGACCTGCCGCCCGATCTGATCGCCGCCTTCCGCGCCACGCTCGAAGAGATTGCCGATAGCGATCTTCTCATCCACCTGATTGACGCGTCGAACCCGCGTTGGGAGCAGCAACTCGAATCCGTGGACAAGATTCTGGCCGACCTCGACTTCGGCAACATCCCGCGTCTCGTCGTCTTCAACAAGGCCGACCTCGTTGACGCCGAAACGCTCGACTCGATGCAGCGACAGACGTGCGCCACGGGCGCGCGCCAGTGCATCGCCGTCTCGGCCAACGACGCGCGCACGCTGCGCCCGATGCTCGAACTGGCCGGGGCGATCCTCGCGCGCGATCTCACGAGCGAGCAGCCGCACGACCCCGACGCCGACGCGCGCCGCAAGCACGCCCCGCGCGCCGAACAACGCGCCGCGCACCATTCAAAATAAAGTTGTACGAAGATGAGTAGCCGCCGCCGCCCCAAGTTCACCAATCGCTTTACCGAAGCCCGCCGCGCCGTCGTCGGGCGGCTCGTGCGTCTCCGCAACTGGTTTCGCCCGACGACGCTGTTCGTCATCTGCTTCACCCTGCTCTCGCTCGTCACCACGCTCCTGCTCGCGCAAATCCACACGCAGTTGAGCGCGCAGGTTTACAGCGAAGGCGACGTAGTGCGCGCCGGTGTCGTCTCCCCGGCCGACATCACCGCCGTTGACGAACGCGCGACGCAACTCGCGCGCGCCGTCCTGCCGAACGCACCGCCCGCGCTCGTCACGCTTAAGCGCAATCAGGTTGTCGCGCGCGCGGGCGACACGGTGACGACGAAGATGCTCGCGCAGTTCGACGCCATCAGCAGATACGGCGACACGGGGCGGCGGCCGCAACACTTCATCGGCATCTTCCTGCTCGTCGGCGCGCTCTACTTCGGCGCGTGGAAGTTCATCGAACACCGCAGCCTCACTTCGACGCTCACGCTCTCGAAGGGGCGCGCGTTCACGCTCGTCGCCTCGGCCATACTGATTCAGATGATCCTGTTGCGGGTGGGCGCGATTCTGGCCGAGACCATTTCCGCGCAGTCCGTCGTCGCGCCGTGGAACGACGCCTCGCTCTGGAGTCTCGCGATTCCCTTCGCGGTCGCCACCCTCCTCGTCGCGCTCCTGATGGACGTGCAACTCGCGCTCACCGCGGGCATCATCACCGCGCTCTTCGCCGGGCTGGTGTCGCCGAACGGCATGTTGATGGCGTGCTACGCGATGGTCTCTTCGTCGGCGGCGATCTACGGCATCGGCCGCTACAGCGAACGCCAGTCGGTGACGCTCGCCGGTCTCTTCGTCGCCGTCGTCAACGCGGCCGCCGCGCTCGCCGTGCTCCTCGCGGCGCAAGAACCTTTGACGCTCGGCACGATCCTGATGGCCGTCGGCTGCGGGCTGCTCGGCGGCCTGTTCACGACGATCTTCACTGCGGGCGCGCTCCCCGTCTTCGAGTCCGTCTTCGGCATCCTGACCGACGTGAAGTTGCTCGAACTGTCGAACGCAGACTTGCCCGTGCTCGGCCAACTCGCCCTGCGCGCGCCGGGCACGAACCAGCACTCGCACGCCGTCGGGCAACTGACGGAAGAGGCTTGCCGCTCCATCGGCGCAAACGCCCTGCTCGCGCGCATCGGCGCGCTTTATCACGACATCGGCAAACTCGCTGCGCCCGACATGTTCGTCGAGAACCAGACGGGCACAAACCCGCACGACCGCCTGCGCCCTTCGAGCAGCGCGAAGATCATCACCAGCCACGTCACCTACGGATTGAAACTCGCTAAAGAGATCGGGCTGCCCGCCAAGATCGCCGCCTTCATCCCGCAGCATCACGGCACGCGCACGCTCCACTACTTCCTGCGCAAAGCGCAGGCGCAGGCCATCCACGGCGACCGCGTGAACGAGGCGGAGTTTCGCTACCCCGGCCCCCGGCCGCAGTTCAAGGAGTCGGCCATCATGATGCTGGCGGACTCGTGCGAGGCGGCGGCGCGTTCGCTCGCGCGCCCCGACCCGGAAAACATCCGTAGCATCGTCAGCAAAATCTTCGACGCCATCGTCAGCGACGGCCAACTCGACGAGTGCGATCTCTCCCTGCGCGAACTGACGACGATCAAGGAATCAATGATCGCCTCGCTCGTCGCCATCTACCACGCGCGCATTGACTACCCCGGCTTCAACCCGCCCGCCGTCACCGGCGCGCTCACCCAACTCCCGCAGGCCGACCTCGACACAGAAGAACGCGGCCTCGGCTACCAGACTTCCGAAGTCCCCATCAGCAAGGGCGGCGAAGTCGAAGACGAAGCGATCACGAGGAAGTGACAAGTGACAAGTGACGAGTGACGAGTGACGAGTTAAAAAGACAAGTCCTTTGCTTTAACTTGTCACTCGTCACTGTCTTATTAGCTTGTCACTTGTCACTCGTCACTTGTCACTGCTTTAAAACTTTCCGTGCAGTTTGTTGTAAGTGGTCGGGAGGTCTTCGGGGAGGACGCGGGTTTCGCCGACGGTGGTCATGAAATTCGCGTCGCCTGTCCAGCGCGGCATGACGTGTAGATGTAGGTGCGCGGCGACGCCCGCGCCCGCCGCCCGGCCGAGGTTCATGCCGAGGTTGAAGCCGTCGGGGCGGTAGGCTTCGCGCAGGAGAGTCTGCGCGCGCTTCGCCAAATCCATCAACTCGTCGGTCGCGGCTTTCGCCACCGCGTCGAGTTCGGACGTGTGCTCGTAGGGGATGATCAGCAGGTGGCCGGAGGTGTAGGGGTAGAGATTGAGGACGATGAAATTGTGCCGGGCGCGATGGAGGATGTAGTTGCGTTCGTCGTGCGCGGGGTCTTGTCGCGGGAGCGTGCAGAAGATGCAAGAGGTTGAGGATTGTTCATCGTCGCCGCTCTTCTCGCCGGTGTCATTCGTAATGTATTGGTAGCGCCAGGGCGTCCATAACCTGTCCACGTTAACAGTTCCCCTCGCGCCAGCCGTGTGTTTAATGGATGGAGGGCGTCTCGCTGCTGTTGCCGCCGTTCGCGTCGTCCTGTCCGTTTGAGTTGGCGGTCGTCATCGCGCCGCTGCCCGCTTCCGTCGTCTCCTCGGGCGTGTCGGGAGATGAATTGCCGCCGTCCGACTCTTCGTTGATCAACTCTTTCATCTCTTTGCCGGGTTTGAAATAGGGGACGCGCTTGGCAGGGATGTCAACGGGGTCGCCGGTCTTCGGATTCCGGCCACGCCGCGCGCCGCGCTCGCGCACGCGGAAACTGCCGAAGCCGCGCAGTTCGATCTTCTCGCCCTGATTGAGCGTCTCGATGATGCTCTCGAAGACGATCTCGACCAGACGCTCCGCATCCTTCTTGGTCAATTCGGCCGCGCGCGCGACGTCTTCGACCAATTCCGCTTTCGTCATACATTTACCTTTCACGATTCACCACTCACAGGGGCGTTCGCGCGGCATCTGCCGGGACTTGCGCGACACGGCCGGAATCTCTGGAACTGTCTTGTACAGTAGCAGAAATTATTAGTTCCCCGCAAGACGGAAATAACTCTCAGGCAATAGCTTACAGGAGCGGCCGGATGGGGCGGGAGATGATGAATGAGGTATGCGGAGCGATGAACCAGCAGATGCGTCACCCTCCGCCTGATGCTTTCCGAGACACACAAAAGCCCCGCGCTTCTACTCATCCGTGAAGATAAGTGAGAGGCGCGGGGCTTCCGTTTTGATCGAGTCGCCGCTTAGCTCCGGGTTTCGCCGTCCGTCCCCGAAGCGTCGCTGCCGTCGCCGGTTGACGCGTCCGCGTCGCTGCCGGCAGGCGGTGCAACGTCGCCGGTCTCGGCGGCCGGGGCGTCGGTTATGCTGTCGCTACCGGCATCTGCGGCGGAAGCCACAGGAGCGTCGGACGCCTCGCCTGTCGCATCGCCGCTTGATTCAACGGCGGTCGCCGCTTCGGCATTCGACTCACCGGCGGTTGCGGCTTCGGGAGCAGATTCGCCCCCGGTCGCGTCCGCTGCGGCGGTCGCCGTCTCGCTGCTCTCATCGCCCGTAGCGGAAGTGCTGCTGGTGTCGCGACCGGAAGCCGTGCTGCTCGTGGACGCGGCGAAGAAGTTTCCGAGTTCCGCGAGTGAGGCCATGCCGCCCTTCGCTTCGGTCGAATAGCTCTTCGTGTCCACGATGGGTTCGTCGCTTGAGGCGGCGCGCGCCGAGAGGCCGATCTTTTTATTGTCGTTCTCGATACGCAGCACGCGGAATTCCATCTCCTGCCCGATCTGCGCCACGTCTTCCGGCTTGTCCACGCGTTCGTCCGACAGTTCGGAGATGTGGCACAAACCTTCGAGACCTTCGTCCAACTCGACGAACGCGCCGAAGTTAGCGAAGCGCGTGATGCGCCCGCGCACGATGTCGCCCGGCTTGTGTTCGTTGACGAAGCGATCCCACGAACTCGGCTCGGTGTCTTTGATCGAGAGCGAGAGGCGGCGATTCTCCGTGTCAATGTTGGTGATGACGGCTTCGATCTCCTGCCCCTTCTTCAAGACCTCGCCGGGGTGCTTGATGCGCTTGTTCCACGAAATGTCCGAGACGTGGACAAGGCCGTCAACGCCGTCTTCAACTTCGATGAACGCGCCGAAGTCCGTCAGGTTGCGGACGCGCCCCGAAACGCGCGCGCCGATCTGGTAACGCTCGCGCAAGGTCTGCCACGGGTTGGCCTGCATCTGTTTCATGCCGAGGCTGATGCGCCGCGCCTTCGGGTCAACGCCGAGCACTTCGGCCTCCACCGAGTCGCCTACGTTGACGAGCTTCGACGGGTGCTTCATGCGCTTCGACCAGCTCATCTCGGAGACGTGCACCAAGCCTTCGACGCCCGGTTCGAGTTCGATGAACGCGCCGTAGTCCGTCACGCTCGCCACGCTGCCCTGCACCTTGCTGCCGATGATGAAGCGTTCCTCGACCGACTCCCACGGGTCGGGTTGAAGCTGCTTGTAGCCGAGCGAGACGCGTTCGCGCTCGCGGTCGAATTTCAAGACCTTGACCTGCACGGTCTCGCCCACCTTGAACAACTCCGCCGGGTTCTGCAAGCGACCCCAAGACATGTCCGTGACGTGAAGCAAACCGTCAATGCCGCCGAGGTCAACGAACGCGCCGTAGTCGGTCAGGTTCTTGATCTGGCCGTCAACGATGATGCTCTCTTCGAGGTTGTCGAGCGTCTCGCCTTTGCGTCCCTCGTTCTGCTCGTCGAGAATCGCCTTGCGCGACAACACGACGTTTGAACGCTTGCGGTTGAGCTTGATGACCTTCGCTTCGATCTCCTGCCCGCGAAAACTTTCGAGATTGCGGACGGGGCGCGAGTCAACCTGCGAGCCGGGCAGGAAGGCGTCCACGCCGTCAACGTCCACGCGCAGGCCGCCCTTGACGCGTTCGATGATGCGTCCCTTGATGGGCGTGCCGTCGCGGTGTGCTTTTTCGAGTTCGTCCCACGCGCGCATCCGCACGGCGTCGGCGCGCGACAGGATCGGCTGACCCTCTTGCGACTCCATGCTCTTGATGAGCACTTCCACTTCGTCGCCGCGCTTGACCGTCAACTCGCCGTTCTCGGTGAACTCCTGCTGGTCAACCAGTCCTTCCGACTTGAAGCCGAAGTCAATCAGCACGCCGCGGTCGTTGATGCCGACCACCGTGCCGCGCACGACCGAGCCTTCCTGAAAGGCCGCCTGCTCCTGCTCGTACTGGTCGAGCATCGCGCCGAAGTCGAAGTCGCCGCCCGAACGCTGCTCGTCATCGTCGTCATCGTCATCGTTCGACGAACTGCCGGTGCCAGCGGTCGAGGCTGACGGAGAAGATGCGGCGGCGGTGGTGGCTGCGGTGGCGGCCGTTGATGAGGAGGCGTGCGACTGCTGCTGCTGCTGCGGTTGTTGCTCGACCGAGGCGTCGGGCGTCGTAGCAGTGGCGGCAGTGGTAGCGTCGCCTGTGCCGGTTTGTGAGTTCTCGTTGGTAGCTTCGCTTGCGCTCAGCTTGTTATCTTCAGTGGACATGCGGGCTCTTGGACTCCTAGCTCGAATTCGCGGCGCGTTGCAGAACTTTCGCGCCTCCCAATCAAACACCCTCGACTCGCGCGCTCGCGATTCAACCGCGCCCATTACTCTTGGCGCGCGGCTTTACTGCTGGCGATGTGGGGTGATTGCCGGATGAATCCAGAGGGGATGAGGCGGGGATAGCGAGCCGTCTAGAAGTTGAAAAAATTTAAAAAAGGTTTCGGTTTCTGTCGTGCCCGTGGATCACCCGCGTGATCCGGTAATCACCAGTCGCTTGACCGGGTAGGCCTGAAAATGTACACGCCCACGCGCAAGGCTGTCAAGGCAATACGGGCGGCGGCGGGTGGCGGGCGACGAGAGATGAGTCGGAAGATGTGAAGTCAAAGGGGAATGGTCAACGGAAATTAATGTCCGCCCGTTGACCATTCCCCCACTCATACCGGCCGCGCCAGCCTATTAACGATCAACCGTTACGGCTGCGCCGGGGCGACCGCCGTTGTTGCGGTCAGGTCGCGTTGGGCGACGTAGACGCCCGCCGAGTGTGAACCGATGAGCAGTTTGCCGGACTCGCGCGTGTCGAAGGCGAGCGCCCACACGCGGCGGCTCGGCAGTTCGGGATCAACCCGTTTCCAGGTCTGCCCCGCGTCCATCGAATGAAAGACGCCGTTGCCTTCCGCGCGCTCGTAAGCGCTGCCGACGAAAATCTCGTCGGTGTTTTTCGGGTTGATGAGAATGCTCGTGAAACTGCCGTAGGGCAAATTGCCGCCGCGCCGCGTCCACTTCTCGCCGCCGTCGTGCGAGACGAACAGCGTGTGCGACGTGCCGACGTAGACGTAGGCGGAACGCGCCGGGTCTTGTTCGATGATGTTGACAGGGACGCCCTTCGGAATGCCGTCCACCTCACGCCACGTCTGCCCGCTGTCGCGCGAGACGAGCACGCCGGAAGTTGACGTGCCGACGTAGATGGTCTGCGGGTTTTGCGTGCTGGTGGAAACCGACAGCGTGCGCGCGTCGAGTCCGTCGCCGAAGGGCATCTTCTCCCAACCCTTCGCCGGGTCGGCGCTGCGATAGAGTCCGTTGTTGGTCGCGGCGAGAATCTTCAAACTGCCGTCGGCGTCGGCCAAGTAAGCGAGCGCGTTGACGGTTTCAGTCAACGCCACGGGCGCGTTCTGAATTCCCTGTTCGACGCCGAGCGTCTGCTTGCCGCCGCCGAGTCCGAGCGCAGTCAAAGTCGCATCGTCGAACTTGCCAGTCTGCGGCAGTTCCTTCGCCGCCTGAAACTGCCTGATGGCGGCGACGGTGCGCGTGCCCGCCTGACCGTCGGGCGTCCCGGCGTCGTAGCCCGCGGCGTTCAAGGCCGCCTGCGCGCGCATCACCATGTCGTCCGCGCGTTTCGCGGGCACGGCGACCGGCGGGGCTGGACGCGGCTCTTGCGCTGCCGCCGTTGCTGCCGCACTCGCCGCTGCCTTGCGACGCGCGGCGGCCGTCGTGGCTTTCGCGGGTGCGCGGCGACGCGAAGCGGCCGAAGCAGGCGCGCGTTTCTTCGCCGGTTTGGCGACGGGCGACTTCACGTTCGGCGCGCCGATGGGCGACCACGACAGGCCGCGGTCGGCCGAGCGGTAGACGCCGAGATTCGTTCCGAGATAAATGACGTTGCCGTCCGTGCGGTCTTGCAGGATCGAATAACCGATCAGGCGGCTCGGCATGTTGCGCATGGAGGGTTGCCACGTCGCGCCGCTGTCGTTGCTGACGAAGAAGAAGCCGCCGCCCGTCGCCGTGTTGATGGTCGTCGCGTAGACGCGCCCCGCGCGTTCGCGGTCGGGCGCGATGGCGTAGGCGCGTCGGCCGCTATAGCCCTCGTTGCTCGGCAAGAAGTTTTTGCCGCCGTCGTGCGAGACCATTACGCCGTAGTTGTTCGTGCCGATGTAGACGGTCTGCGGGTCTTTCCGGTGAACGGCGATGGCGTTGATTTCGAGCGTGCGCGAGGTGGTGAGCATCCACGAATCGCCGCCGTTCGAGGAACGCCAGAAGCCTTCGGTCGTCCCGGCGAAGATGGTCGAGGGGACGGCCGGGTGCTGCATGATGTCGCGCGTGCGGCGCGACTGCGAGGGGATGCCCTGCACCTTGCGCCAGTTCGCGCCCGCATTCTGCGACTCGTAGATGCCGCTGCACGCGGAAGCGATCACGTGGTCGGGGCGCGTCTCGTCAATCTCGATGGCGAAGACGTCCGAGTCGTCAATCATGCCGGTCTTGATGGACTTCCAGGTCTGCCCGCCGTCCTCCGTCTTCCACGGCAGATGCCACGTGCCGATGTAGATCGCGCGCGGGTCGCGCGGGTCAATGGCGATGGACTCGACGTTGCGGATGTCCGGGTAAGCGGAGGTCGGCAGTTGCGTCCACGTCTCGCCGGAGTCGGTTGAGCGATAGACGCCACGGTTCGAACCGACGACGAGGATGTTCGGGTCGGCCGCCGACTGTTCGAGCGAGTGGAGGGCTTCGGTCTTCAGTTCCGTCGCCTCGCGCCACGTCTCGCCGCCGTCGGTCGTCTTGAAAAAGCCGCCCGGCTCTTTGTGCTTGTGCGCGGCGACGTACATGGTCTTGGAGTCGCGCGGGTCTATGATGATGTTGTCAATATAAATGCTCGGCCGGTTGAAGTTCACCAGCCGCGCCCACGTGCGCGCTCCGTCCATTGATTGATAAATCTGACCGTCAATCGTGCCGAGAACGAGGTGCTGCGCGTCGTTCGGGTTAACGACGAGTTCGCGCACGTCGCCGCCCATCGGCCCGGCGACCGACCAACTGAGCGTGCGGTCGGCGGCGTCCTGCGTGGTGTCAATGAAGTGTTCGGAGGCAGTGGCGACGGCCGCCTGCGGCGGCAATGCCAGCGAGGCAATTAAAGTTAAAAGAACGAAGTACAGGGATAATTTTTTCATAGGCCGGGTCATCAGTTTCCTCTGTGGCATCTGGCGTTTAAAACTCTAGGGGGGATATTTCTACCGGCGACGCTCCGGCAAGCCGGAGAGCGTCCGCCGCGCGCAGGTCGTCGAGTATTCGGGGGAAAGTCAACACAGTTTAAGATGCGCGATGCAATCGGGGCAGTTGTACGGAATCTCGCCTCGGCCGGGACGCAGGCGAAAAGCGAAGCGGGCGATGCTTCCTGTTGGAGAAACATCGCCCGCGCTTCGGTTCAGGTCGCGCGCGGCACATCTTGCGGCCGCGGCGCGAGCGTTATCTGTCGAGCCTACTCATCGTCGTCGCGACGGCCGCGACGGCGCGGCGCGCGTCTCGGCGGGCGGGTGGTTTGCACCTCGCTCGCGTCAACGTTCGGCGACGCGGTGGGCGGTGTCGCGCCACTCGGCACGAGCCAGAGTTCGGTGGTGGCCTCTTCTCTGAACCCGCCGTCAACCGTAACGAGACGTCCGGCGTCAATGCCGCGCGAGTTCACCAGATAGTTCTTGGCGAAATCGGCACGGGTCTGAGCTTCACCGGCCGGGCCACGGCGTCCGCCGTAGGCGATGATGTAGCCCTGCGCGCCCGGATCGTTCTGCAACTGGATCGCGAAGTTGTCGAGACGTGCTTTCTCGTCATTACGCGCGATACGGCCGTAGGTGTCGAACTGGGTCGGCGAAGGCGGCGTCGGCGGCGTCTCGATGACGGGCGTCGGCGTCGGCTGAGGCGTCGGCGGAATCGGGATGATTTCGCAGGTGCAACGCTCGACCGTCACGGTCGTCGAAGAGAACGCGATACAGCCGCAGCCGTCGTCAACCTCCACGGAAGCCGTGTAGGTGCCGGGCTGGACGCCCGACAAGTCCCACGTCACGTTAGCACCGTCGCCCGTGATGCGTCCGCCGGTGGTTGACCAGGTGTAGAGCAGCGTGTCGCCGTCGGGGTCAGTCGCGTTAGCCGCGAGTTGAACCGTACTGCCTGTTGCCACGCAGCCCTCGACCGGACGCTGATCCGGCGGGCAGTCGGCTGCCAGCACAACTCTCGACGGGCTGGCCGAAACGGCCGTCGTCGGCGGGTTGTTCGGGACGACGGTGGGAGCGCGTTCGTTGCGCCGACCGGCCCAGAACTGGAAGATGTAACCGTGCGGGTCTTGCGATTGCACGAAGCCGCGCGGGAAGTCATCCAACCCGCGGTCGTTGAAGATACGACCGCCCTGCTGATTCATGTGCGCGCGATAGGCCGCGCTGAATCCCATCCAGCGGCGCGGGAAGATGCGCACGCCGGCCAGAAAATCAACCGGGTTGTTCTGGAACGCGTTCGGCGTCCGCCCGCCCACGTACTGCACCGACTTCACTTCGATGATCGGCTGGAAATGCTCGTTGACCGGGAAGTCAATACCGACGCCCCCGATCAGTTCATCAGGACGGTCGAGCAAGACCGCATCGCCCAACAACTCGCTGCGCGGGTTGCTGTTCAGGATGTAGCCGAGGTTGGCCGAGACGTTGACGCTGCGGCTCAAACGACCGTCAGCGAACATCACGAGACCGAAGTCGCCGAGGCTGCTGCCGGGGCTTGCGCCGCGCTGCAACTGGTTGAAGCCGCTGCGGTCGTCAGGCGTGTCGCCGTAGAACCGATAGAACGGAATCAAGCCGATACCGAACGGGTTGTTCGGCCCGGTGAAGCGATACTTCGCACCGATGGTGAACGTGCTGAAGGCCGACTCGCCGTAGAGACGGCTGATGAACGGCGCATCCGGCAAGTAGGTCGGGGCAAGGGTGAACGTCGCAGGGACGACTTGCGCGCTCGTCGTGAGCGTGGCCGGGACGAGTCTCTGGCTCAGCACGACGCCCGGCAGGATGCTGCCGAAGATCGAGCCGATGCCGGGGAAGTTGGCCGCCGCGCCGAAGTTGCTGCCGCCGGCGTTGTTGCCCGTCGGGCCGCCGAGCGTGAACGTGAAGCGCGGGTTGAACCCGGCAAAGCCGTTCTGGAAGTTACCGGCCGAGCCACCGACGAACGGGAACTGCACGAAGGGCTGGTTGCCGACGGGACGGAACAGCGCCGACGGGCCGATCACGACGTTGTTGATCGGCGCGAGCACGATGGCTCCGCCGCTCTGCAAACGCGTGTCAAAAGTCGGAACGCCTGCCGCGTTAACGGTGACCAGCCGCGACGTAAAGATCGCGGTGTTCGGTAAATAGAAGCTCGACAGGTTCTGCGGAGAATTAACTTTGACGCCGCGATAGCCGTCGGTGTTGAAGAACAGTTCCAGGTGGTCGGAGAGACCGATCTGGAAACTGAGCGGGACTTCCGTGATGTCCACGTTGCCCGGGTCGCGGTCAAAGTTGCTGTAGGCAATGCTGAAAGTGAATTCACCCTTACGCAGCGTCGAGCCGTCGTAGATGGTGAAGAGTCCGGTGGGGCCGCCAACGGGGCCGCCTGTGCCTACGGTCGGAGCGGTGTTTCTCGGATCATCCGCCGGCCGAAGTGTTTGAGCTGATACTGCGGCACACAGCACCAACAGGGTGAGCGCCATAACGGACGCTCTTCTCGCGAGTCTCATCGCATTCCTCCTGCGAAATGAGTAATGTAATTTTGCGGGAAGGGGCGACTGCCAATCCCAAGCCCAAAGGTTCGCGCGCATGTCCGTGTACATATCAGCTTAATTGCCATCATTTCCGACACGAGCAGTCACTTAAACTTTAGGTGGGGTGCAGACGCTCCAACTACAAGCGTACACAACAGAGTCAATGTAAAACTGCTACCGCCCTCGAACGAAACGCCTTGTAGCTGGAGCGGAGCAGCGAGAGGAGCCGAACACGTATTCTGTGTTCGCGGGCGCTTAAAACCTGCCTCTTTGCGCCTCTCAACTGTATTCTTCTTTAGCCTGATTAACTTAAAGACGTTACTGCTTATACAAAACAGTGACGCCCCTGTCAACGCCGCGAACTCGAAATGTCGGAACTTTATCGTCAAGCTACACTTTCCGATAGTGCTCCTACATAACGAATTCCGGCAGACCATACTCTACATTGGCGCGGAAATCAAGACTTTTTCACCACTTAGCATTAAAAATCCCTACACGTTTTTGTCACGCGTAGATGCCGCGCATGCGTGTATCGTAGGCCACGCGGTCAATGGCGAGCATGTAGGCGGCCGTGCGCGTGTCCACGTTGTGCTTCTCGGCGAACTTCACCAGTTCGTTGAAACTGGCGACCATCACGTCCTGCAAACGCTCGTTCACGACGTCTTCCTTCCAGAAATAGCCCATGCGATCCTGCACCCACTCGAAGTAGGAGACGGTGACGCCGCCCGCGTTGGCTAAAATATCTGGAATCACGAAGATGCCTTTGCTTTGCAGCACGGCGTCGGCGGCGGCCGTCGTCGGGCCGTTCGCGCCCTCGGCCAGCACCTTGCAGTTGATGCGCTCGGCGTTCTGCGAAGTGATCTGGTTCTCCGTCGCGGCCGGGACGAGCACGTCGCACTCGATTTCGAGCAGTTCGGAGTTCGAGACGCGCTCGGCGTTCGGGTATTCCTCGAACGAACGCGTCGCACGCAAATGTTCCATCGCGGCGGGGATGTCAATGCCGGCCGGGTTGTAGATGCCGCCGTGCATGTCGGAAATGGCGATCACTTTATAACCGGCCTCGTGCATCAACTGCGCTCCGATGCCGCCGACGTTGCCCGACCCCTGCACGACGACGCGCGTCGAGGGCGGCGTCATCTTAAACTTCTTCATCGCCTCGTTAACGACGAAGAGGACGCCGCGACCCGTAGCCTCGCGCCGCCCCTGCGAGCCGCCGAGCGCTACGGGCTTGCCGGTCACGACGGCGTTGACGGTGTGGCGCGCGTGCATGGAGTAGGTGTCCATGATCCACGCCATCGTCTGCTCGTTGGTGTTCATGTCGGGCGCGGGCACGTCCTTCTCCGGCCCGATGATGTCAATCAACTCCGAGGCGTAGCGCCGCGTCAGACGTTCCAACTCGCCCTGCGACATCTGCCACGGGTCGCAAATCACGCCGCCCTTCGCGCCGCCGAACGGGACGTTCACCACCGCGCACTTCCAAGTCATCCACGCGGCGAGGGCGCGCACCTCTTCGATGGTCACGTCGGGCGCGTAGCGGATGCCGCCTTTCGCGGGGCCGCGCGCGAAGTTGTGCTGCACGCGGAAGCCTTCAAAGACCTGTATGCGCCCCGAATCCATGCGCACCGGGATGTAGACTTTCAACTCCCGGTTCGGCACGCGCATCACGGCGTACAGGTCTGGGTTGAGGTCGAGCAACTTCGCCGCGCGGTCGAAACGCGACATCATAGACTCGAACGGATTCGCCTCTTTCGCTTCCGGCACAGCGTCTTCAACTATCGTAGTAGCCATTTTAATCTCCTAGTGACGATAAGACAGTGACAAGTGACGAGTGACAAGTGACGAGCAGGAATCAAGACAAGTTTTTAGTTTTCAACTTGTCACTCGTCACCTGTCACTTGTCACTGCTTTTCAAGACTTCGTTCATCGCGCCCGTGCGATAGCCGTGGAGGTCGAGCGTCACGTAGCGGAAGCCGAGGGCGCGAAAACGGCGCGCGAGTTCGTCCGTGACTTCGCGCCGGAGCGCGTTCTCTAGTTCCGCCGGGGCTATTTCGAGGCGCACCAGTTCGTCGTGATGCCTGACGCGAAACTCGCGGAAACCGAGCGAGCGCATGATCTCTTCGCCCGTCTCCACTTCGCGCAGGCGTTTGATCGTGACGGCCGTCCCGTAGGCGATGCGCGAAGAGAGACAGGGGCTGGCGGGCGCGTCCCACGTCGGGAGTCCGGCGCGGCGGCTGAGCGCGCGCACCTCTCGCTTCGACATGCCGACTTCGACGAGCGGGCTGCGCACGCCGTGTTCGACGGCGGCGGCACGACCGGGGCGGTAGTCGCCGAGGTCGTCCGTGGTCGAGCCGTCCACGACGCAACTGAATCCGCGCGCGGCGGCGACGGGTGCGAGTTTCGAGTAGAGTTCGGTCTTGCAGAAATAGCAGCGGTCGCCCGCGTTGGCCGTGTAGCGCGGGTCGGACATCTCTTCGGTGTCGAGCGTCTCGTGGCGGAAGCCGAAGCGCGCGGCGATGTCTGTGGCCTGCGAACGCTGGTGCGCGGCGAGGCTCGCCGATTCGCCCGTCACGCACAGCGCGGCGTCGCCGAGTTCACCCGCGGCGACGTAGGCCACGTAGGAACTGTCAACGCCGCCGGAGAAGGCGACGAGCACGGATCGCATCTCGCGGAAGAGTGCGCGCAGGGCGAGTTCTTTCCCGGCCGCTTCGGGCGAAATTGTTTCCGCTTCGCCGTCGTCGCGCAGAATCTCTTCGACTACCGAACCGCTCACAGCCATCGTCGCTCCGCTTCAAGACCCGCGTCCGTTTTGAGTAGGGCGGCCGACTTGCCCGGCCGCGCGTCGCCGCCCGTGCGGCGGCCGAACCGAAGTTTGAGTTTGAAAATCAGGATGAGTCGCATGTTATCGCAGGCATCTTGAAGGACGCAACCCATCATCCATACAAAGCGCGCCGGTTCGTCAGGAGAGGTCGTGGACGCGTCTTCGCAACGCGTGTTATGCTCGCGCGGCAGAGCCGCCTTTCGGCGTCGCCGTCGCCTCTTTCGGTTCACGTTCCGGCAACCAAATTCACATCCGAACGAAAGCAGTCGCAGTTGAGACTCACACGTCCTTTTCTTTCGCACTTCAACGCACGCGCCCTCGTCTGGTCGCTTCTGCTCGTCGTCGCCTGCGCCGCGCCCTTGTACGCGCAGACGGACGACGATGACGACAGCGGCGAAGCCGATCCGGTGGCGATCTTCAACCGCGCGCAGGACGCGCATGCCAAAGGCGACCTCGCGCGCGCCGTCGAACTCTATGGCGAGGCCATCAAGGTGCGCCCCGAATTTCCCGAAGCGGAATATCAAAAGGGCGTCGCGCTCGTCGCGCTCAAACAACTACCGGGCGCGGAGAAGTCTCTGCGCCGCGCCGTCGAACTGCGCCGCGATTGGTCGCTGCCGCAACTCGCGCTCGGACTCCTGTTAGTCCGCGCGGGCGACGACACGCGCGCCGAGCCGTTTCTCAGTCGCGCCGTCGAACTCGACGCGAAAGACGCGAACGCCCTCTCAGCCCTCGCCTCGCTGCGCCTGCGCGCGGGCGCAAAGGAAGAGGCCGTCAAACTGATCCGGCGTGCCGCCTCAGCCCCGAACGCAACCGCCCCCGTGTGGGCGGAGCGCGCCCGCATCGAACGCACCGCCGGGGACAAGGCCGCCGCCGCGGAGAGCGTCGCACGCGCGCTCGAACTCGATCCGGGCAACGTCGCCGCCATCGAGGAGCGGACGGAACTCGCCGCCGACACGGACGACTACGAACGCGCCATCGCCGATGTCGAAACTGCTCTCAAGGCCGCGCCCGACTCGACGCAGTTGCGCGCGCGCCTCGCCAACTTCCACGCGCTCGCGGGCGAAAAGTATCGCACCAACGAACCGGACAAGTCGCTCACGCATTACCGCCGCGCCGCCGAACTCGCCCCGACCAGCGTCAACTACGCGACCGGCTACGCGTCCGCGCTCGTGCAGGCGCGCCGCTCGGCCGAGGCCGTTCCCCTCCTGCGGCGCATCCTCGCCAGCGCGCCCGACGACTACGCGGCGCACGCGAACCTCGCCACCGCCCTCGACGCGCTCAAGCAGTACCCGGACGCGCTCGTCGAATACCGGTGGCTCAACCGCGCGCGCCCCGATCTGCCCGTCACCTATTTTCTCCTCGCGCGCGCCTACGACCTGACGGGCGAATTCGAACTCGCGCTCGCGGCCTACGAAACGTTTCTGGCGAAGGCCGACGCCGCGCAGAACAATTTGGAGATGGAGAAGGTCAATCTGCGCCTGCCGAACTTGCGCAAGCAGATCAAACTCGGGCAGGGCGTGAAGAAGAAGAAGGATTAGGCCGGAGAAGAATTTGAATCCGAGGAGCGTCAGCACGCCGAGGGTTAGTCGGTAGTTAGGCTGCTGTTGAGTGGTGTCTTATAGGAAAGGAAAGAGGATGCGGAAAGTAGTGTTACTGACGGGCATGATAGTTCTCATCGGGCTTGCTGAAAATGCCGCTTATGCTTGTTCTTGCGTCGAAGTTAACACCGCCAAAAAAGGAACTGCCGCAAAGACTAATTACAAGCGGTGGCTCAAGGGGGTGAGGGGAGCGGTTTTCACGGGACGGGTAACTAAGATCGAAACAGACCCGAGTTATCAGCAGTCAAAAGTTACATTCGAGGTCGAGAGATATTGGAAGGGCGTTCAGGGGTCTGAAGTTGTTATCATGACGGCAGCGTACACCTCCGCCTGCGGAGTGCCTTACACGTTAGGAGAAACGTATTTCGTCGTCGCAGATGGCTCAGTTGGCAAGTTATCAACAGACCTCTGCTCGCATTTGGGGTATAGCAAATATAAAGCAGCTTTTATAAAAGGGATGGGGAAAGGTCATGCGGCTCAACATTAATCTCATGTCTATCATCGGACAAAGCCTAACAACAACGTGCAGCGGACGCGCACTCCAACATATCTTTTATCTTCAAAGTTGTCGGCGCGCCACTGATGCCGGGCGTTAGTTCGTCGCACGCACACATGAATCGTTCAATTCTCTATCGCAAGCGTCTCGTCGTGCTGCTGTCGGCGTTGCTGTGCGCCGCTTCCCTGTCGGCGTCCGCGTCCGAAGCGCGCGCGCAGGAGTTGGTCGTGCCGATGCAGGCCGCGCCGCCGCCGATGGTCTACATCCCGCGCGAGGCGCGCACGCAGTTGTCTGCGGCGCGCGACGATAAGGAGCGCACACGTCTGAGTCTCGAACTGGCCGAGGCGCGGCTCACGCGCGCCGAACAGCAGACGGAACTCAAACAGTTCAACGCCGCCACCGCCGATCTCGGCGTCTATCAGGCGTTGATGGAAGACGCCATCCAATATTTATACCGCGCGGGCGACGGCGGGCGCAGTTCGCGCGATCTCTTCAAACGCCTCGAACAGTCTCTGCACAGACACACCGCGCGCGTCGAGGCCGTGCGCCGCGCGACGCCGGGCGAGTTCGCGGGCAACGTGCTCGCGCTCGTCCGACTCCTGCGCGATTTACGCACCGAAGCCCTCGAAGCCTTCTACAGCGACACGGTCGTGCGCTGACGCGTGCGACACAACGCAAACTCTGATCAAGTGAGCCACACGATGAAAAACTTTACCCCACGTCTCACGCGCCGGAGCGCGTCGCTGCTGCTGTTGCTGCTCGCGCTCGCCGCCGTCTCGCTGCTGCCCGTCGCGCGCGCCGACGCCGCGTCTGTGCAGAGGCGCGAACACCTGACGGAGCAGGAAGTAGAGATGGTGCGCGACACGCAGGAACTCGACCGCCGCGTCTCACTCTTCGTCAAGATCGCCGAGCGGCGCGTCGCCGCAGTCGTCGGCGGCGCGGCGGTTGCGCCGTCGGCAAAAGATGCGGAGAAGTGGGGCGAACTCCCGAAGGGCACGCGCGCCCAACTGTTCAACGACCTCGCGCGCATCCTCGACGAAGCCATCAACAACATTGACGACGTGGGCGCGCGCTCGCCCAATAGTTCCACGATCCCAAAGGCCGTCAAGCATCTCGCCGCCGCCGCCGCGCGCTTCCTCCCACAACTCACTGCGCTGCGCGCGGGCGCGGAGGAAGAAGGCGAACGCGAAGCCCTCGAACAAACCATTGACAGCCTCGAACAAGTGCTCGACGCGGCGAAGCAATTGCCCGCGGAGACGACGGAGAAGAAGGACGAAAAGAAGGGCGACAAGAAGGACGAGAAGAAGGACGAGAAGAAGAAACCCTGAGCCTCGCCGCTTCACACACGACACGTCGAAGGCCGCCGGATCGTAAAAGAATCCGGCGGCCTTCGACGTGAATTGCAATCGGGATGTTGAGCGGACGTGAATTGCGATCGGGATGTTGAGCGTTAGTTACTTTTAACTCGACCCGCGCGCGTTTAGTTAACCCGACTGGCGCGTGTTTAGTTTTCCCTCCCGGCTTTCAGCACGGCGACAGCGCGGCGGACGGCTTCCGTGATGCGTGTGGCAGCTTCGCGTGCGTTCGTAGTGTTGCGGTCGTCAATCGCCTGACGCAGATCGGGCAGCGGTTGCGCGGCGTAGCCCGTGTAGAGGCCGGGCGCGTAAATCTGATGCCTGTACCACGCGCGCCCGCGCAGGCCGCGCTCGTCCGTCAGCGCGCGCTCGGCGGCGATGAGACTGTCGTTGATGCGCTTGAGGCGCGCGACGGCGCGCGCGTGCGTGTCGTCGGCGCGGGTGCGCGAATCCTCGATTTGACTAAGTACGTTTGTGATTTCAACTTTAGTCCGATTTGCCTGTCCGGCTAATTGCTCTACGGCATCGAGCATCGCTTTCGCGTCGAAGTCGTCAGCGAGTTTGCGGCGCGCGGCGGTCTTCTGCGTCTCGTTGATGAAGTTGCGGACTTCCGCCGCGTAGTCGGCATAGTCGAAGGGGAGCGCGCGCGAGTTGGCGAGGCGCAGAGTCATCGTGCCCCAGATTTGCGCGGCGGCGACGTGGTAGACGAAATTGGGGTCGCCGAATTTCTCCATCCAGTTGAACGAATCGTAAGCCGAATGATAGACGCCGTAGTCGCCGCCGAAGCCCATGTCGAGCGAGGTCACGCCGATGTGTTGGAGGAAGGGCGTGTAGTCCGAACCCGAACCGAGCGCGTTGATGCGCGCCTCTGCGATGGGCGCATCCGTGCCTGCGCCCGCGTCGGTCAACTCCGCTTCGGGGCGCGCGTCGTTGACGCGATCCTGCCACGCTTGATAGACCGACTTGCCCGTCTTCGGATCGCGCACGTCGCGCGCCGCCGCGCGGATCAGTTTCCACAGCGTCGGCACGCTCGACGCGCCGAAGTTCGCGCCGGAGACGGCCGAGTCCATGTTGAGATAGGCGACGGCCTTTTCGCGCAACTCGGCGGCGTTCTCTTCGACCCACTCGGTCGAGCCGATGAGGCCGTGCTCCTCGCCGTCCCAACTGCCGAAGATGATCGTGCGGCGCGGTCGCCAGTTCTGTTTCAATAGTTCGCCGAAGCCGCGCGCGAGTTCGAGCATGGAGGCCGTGCCGCTGTTCGGGTCAACCGCGCCGAACGTCCAAGCGTCGCGGTGATTGCCGATGACGACCCAACGATCTTTTTCCTCCGCGCCCTCGATGCGGCCGATGACGTTCCAGATCGTGCGGACTTGAAAATCCATCGAGGTCTTCAAGTGGACGCGCACGTCCTCTGTGCCGCCGACGTGGTAGGCGAAGGGCAACCCGCCCTGAAAGCCTGCGGGGCGCACGGGACCGTGCAGCGGTTCGAGCAGGCGGCGCGCGTCGCCATAGGAGATCGGCTGGACGGGAATGCGCGGGATGTTGAGCGCGGGGTCGTCCTGTTTGAGCCGCACCGTCCCGGCGACGGCGGGCTTGCCCGGCGTGAGCGGGTCGCCGGGATACTGGAAGAGGTAAAGAACAGAGCCGCGCTGCGCCGAAGTCTCCGGCCGCCAAGGGCCGTTCGGGTAAACGTCGCCCTGCGTGTAGCCGTCGTCGGCCGGGTCGGAGTAGATGATGAGACCGACCGCGCCGTTCTCTTCCGCCACCTTCGCCTTCACGCCGCGGAACGAACGGCCGTAACGCGCGATGACGATCTTGCCTTTTACGTCCACGTTGATCTTTTTCAGCGCGGCGTAGTCGTCCGGTAGACCGTAGTTGACGTAGACGAGCGGGGCGGTCACGTCGCCCGTCGCGGAGTAGCCGTTGAAGAGCGGGATGATGCGTTGATGCGAGGAAGAAGGGTCTTGCGGCAGGACGGCTTCCTCAAGTTTGAGGCTCTCGCGGCGCGGCGCGATGATTTCGAGCATCGTCGGGTGTTTCGGGTACGGGAGCAACACTTGATACTCTCTGAGTTCCGCGCTGATGCCGAACTTGCGCAGTTGATCGCGGACGTAGACGGCCGTGCGGTAGTCTTCGGGCGTGCCCGCGACGTGCGGCTCGCGCGTGAGCGTGCGCAGGTGTTCGCGCGCCGACACGGGCAACGGCACGGCGCGGAAACGTTCTTCGAGTTGCCGCTCGGCGTCCGACTCTGTGGCGGTGAAGCCGTCGAGCGTGGCGGCGGCCTGCGTCGTCCGGGCGCGTGCGCGCGGGCTGAACGCGGCGGCGATAAAGTTGATGGTCAGGCAGAGCGCGAGGGCGGCGCGCACGGGTGCTTTCATGTAGTCGAGTCTCCTAGAGAAGATTGCGCGTCTACGTTGAACTGTCAGGCGCGTTTGAGCGTAGAATGAGTTTACGCGAAAAGGCGCGGCAAAGGAATAGACATTAGGGGAAGGGGTAAAGGGTAAAGGTGGAGAAAAAAGCTCGACACGAATTTCTGTTTTGACCCTTACCCTTTACCCCTTCCCCTTTCCCCATTTCATTCAGGAGACTTATGGACAACAGGTATTATCCGGGCGTTGAGGTTGACGTGCAGAGTTTGGTCGCGGAGTTGCGCCGTCTGTTCGACGAGGGCGACTACGAAGTGCAATCCATGCAGGTGGCGCAGACCGCCGTGCTGCAAGCGCGAAAGTCCGGCACGCTGCGCGACCTGACCGGGCTGTCGGCCGCGCTGACGATCAAGATCACGCCGGAGCACGGCGGCACGCGCGTCGAGATCGGCATGCAGAAGTGGCTCGACAAGGCGGCCGTGGCGGCTGTCGCAGTGATCCTCTCGGCCGGGCTGCTGCTCGCGCTCCCAGCCCTCGGCGCGTACTGGCAGCACCGCCTGACGGAAGACTCTTGGAAGATCATCGAGGCGCACATCGCGCGCAAGGCGGGCGGGTACGTGCCGCCGATGCCGGGCAGTTGCGGGACGTGCGGCGCGACCAACACGACGGGCGCGGCCTTCTGCGCCGGTTGCGGCGCAGACCTCAGACGCGGCCACACATGCGAAAACTGCGGCGCGGCGCAACGCGACCCGTCGGCCAAGTTTTGCAACCGCTGCGGCAAACCGCTCGGCGCGCGAGCGTGAGTTTCATCAAACCGGACTCGACGAGTTAAGTTTGCGACACTCGACGAGTTAAGTTT
This sequence comes from Pyrinomonadaceae bacterium, assembly GCA_030841105.1. Taxonomy (GTDB): domain Bacteria; phylum Acidobacteriota; class Blastocatellia; order Pyrinomonadales; family Pyrinomonadaceae; genus JAIVJZ01. The sequence goes on along the minus strand of JAVEDE010000087.1, from coordinate 43,913 downwards.
TGCGGCGCTCGATTGAGTTAAGTTTACGGCGACGGCCGGAGTGAAATAGTTATGCGTGAATTAAAATTTTCAGAGCGAGGCAAGGGCTTGGCGGCGCGTCGCCAAGACAAGAGCGTAGCGGAGCGTTCGTTCGTCGCCGCTGTCTGTGTCGCCTGTTGCGCGCTCGTTATGCTGGCGGCGGTCGGCGTCGGTTACGCGCAGGCGGGGCGGCGTGTGGCGAAGCCGAAGAGCGACCCGCCCGTGCCGAAGTCGGCCGAGGCCACGGCTGCGCCCGTCGCCGAACCGACGGCCGAACCGGAAAAGATTTCGCTGCTCGTCACGGGCTACACGTCAGGCTCGATGCGCTACGCGCTCGGCATGGCGGACAACCTGCCGGGCGTCGTGGGGCGTCGCCTGCAAGACAGCCGCAGGTTGCAGATCACTTCCGGCGGCGAGATGACGCGCGGCGAGGCGACCAAGCGCGCGAAGAACGCCGAGACGAAAACCTTCATCGTCTGGATCGAATTAGAGGGGCATGGGTTCGACCTCGATCCCATCAACCAGCGCACGCGCGTCGAAGACTTGTCCGTCCGCTACATCGTGCTCGAACCGGGCACGGCCAAGTTGAAGGATCAGGGCAGCGTCCCCTTGCGCCCCGTGCGCGGCGGCGTCCTCGGCACGACGCGCCGCCTGCCGCCCTGCTACCCGCAGGTCACTTCCAGTTTTGAGTATGCGGTCGTCTACGCCGGGATCGAGACGGCCGAACGCGTCTTCAGGACATTCTCGCTGACGAGTCCCGCGCTCTGCACCTGAGAGCGCACGAACGAAAGTTTTGAGCGCGCGAATAAAAATACTGAGCGCACGCCCGAACGATTTCGCATCCGCCCGAACCGACGCCTCGCAATCTTATGTCCGACATCTTCTGCCACAACTGCGGCCAGCCGAACGCAGACATCGCGCGCATCTGTCGCTACTGCGGCACGTCCCTCTCTTCGCACAGCCAGTCCGCGCCGCGCCCGCCCGACTACGCGCCGCCCCCTCCGCAAGCAGACTTCACGGGGCTGCCGCTCTGGGCGACCGACCCGCCGCCCGCGCCCGTCCAACCGCTCGCGCGTCCGCAGATGAGTGGTGCGCCCGCGCACTTCCGCTGCCCGCACTGCCAGTCAACCGCCCCGCCCGTCGTCGCCAAGCGCATCGGCACGGCGGGCTGGATCGTCTTCTTCGCGCTCCTGATCTTCTGCTTCCCGCTCTGCTTCATCGGTCTCTTCATCAAAGAGGAATACCGCATGTGCAGTTGGTGTCGCGGCGCGGTCGCTTGAACGAGGGAAAAGGGGAAGGGGTAAAGGGAAAAGGTTGAAGACAAAAGCGGGGCGCAGCGATTAGTTGCAGCGCCCCGCTTCCTGTTTTTACCTTTACCCCTTCCCCCTTTCCCTTTCCCCTTCTTAGTCATGTCTCAGAGCTTTCACGGGATCAATGCGCGCGGCGCGGGCGGCGGGGTAGAGGGCGGCGAGGATGGCGACGGCGACGGCGAAGAGGATCGCGCCGAGCCAGAGGTAGGGCGGCAGCGCGAAGAAGTCCACGTAAGAGACGCCGCGCGGTTGGAGGATGAAGCGGTAGGCGAGACGGTTCGCCACCGCGTCAATCGCCCACGCGGCGAGCGCGCCGAACACGCCGCCCATCAATCCGATCAAGCCCGCCTCGACGAAGAAGATCAACTTGATCTCACGGTCTTCCGCGCCGATGGCCTTCATGATGCCGATCTCGCGCGTGCGTTCGAGGATGGACATGATCATCGTGTTGGCGATGCCGAACGAGGCGACGAGCAGCGAGATGCCGCCGAGCAGTCCGAGCGCGGAGTTGAGTATGAGAAAGACCGTGCGCAACTCTTTCAACTGATCCACGATGGAGAAACTATTGAAGCCGAGTTCGTTCAGACGCCGTTGCACGTCCGGCAACACGTCCGGGTCGGTCACGCGCACGACGGCCATTCCATAACCTTCCGTCTCGTCGTCCTTGAGCACGCCGCTCTCGCGCGCCAAACGAAACGCCACCTCGCTGATTGAATTGCGATACCTGTCCGACCACACGCGCGCCGCCGGGAGCGGGATGTAGATACTGGACACTGGCATCATGCCGCGAAACTGACGCCCGCCCTGCGGACTGCCCTCGACCTCCGTCTTCAACACGCCGACGATACGAAACGTCCGCGCCGCGAGCGCGCCCGCCACCGGGTCTTCGCCCGCAGACTCTTCTTCCAACGGCAGCCCGAAGAAACTCAACCCCTCTTCATCCCCCACCCCGCGCCCCGCTTCACTCGCCACGCCCGCTCCGTCCTCCGCGCCCGCATCATCCTTCGCACTTGCTTCGTCCTTCGCGCTTGCTTCATCCTGCGCGCGCGTCACATCCTTTGCGCTCGCTTCATCCTTCGTGTTCGCGCCCTTCTCTGCCCCTTCGCCCGATCTCTCCGCGCCCGCTGCACCGGCAGGCGCGAGCAGTTCCAACGTCTGACCGACGGCATCCTCCGCTTTCGCGAAACCGAAGCTACGCAGAAACGACTCGTCAACCACCGCCTCGTCCGCCTGCGGCGAACTGATCATCCGCCCCGCGAGATAAGTCTTGAAGCGCGTCGCCCCGTTCGGCACGAGCGCGCCGCCGACCTGTCTGAGCAGCGCACGTTTGTTGGCGCGCACGTATGTCGTCAAGTCTATGTTCGGCTCGACCGACGCGACGCCCGGCAGCCCCGCGATCTCCTTGAGCGCGGCCTCGGTCAACATGCGCTCCGGCACTTTGCGCGAAGGGTCGTTCGCGTCCGGCCGGTTGCCGCGCCGCCCACGCCCTTCGCGCCGCTCGCCGCCGCCGTTGTCGCCCATCGCCGACGAGACGAGGCCGATGAGATCGCGCCCGCTGACGGTGATCTCGTTGAACAGATCGAGGTCGCGGAAACGCTGCACGGCGTTGCGCTGCAAACCCAGCCCGAACGACATCATCGTCACGATCATCGAGACACCCACAATGACGCCGAGCGTCGTCAGCCCCGCGCGCAGACGCGCCTCACGCAAATTGCGCAGCGCGAGCCGGAGTACATCGAGAAACTTCATAAGGGAATAATTGCGGGTTTCAAGTTTCAGGTTTCAAGTTAAAGCACGGGGCACGTTCTAAGTTGACACTTGAAACCTAATTCAGTCTTGCCAGTTGTAACTTCATCTGCTTCAACTGCTCTGTGACGCGTTCGGCGTCGGGCGGGTTGCGCGCGTGTTTGAGATAGGCTTCCACATCCACGACGGCTTCGGCGTAGCGGCCGAGTTGCGCGAGCAGCGCGCCGCGGTCGCGCCGTTCCTCGACGGCGTGGGGCGCGACGAGCAGGATGCGTTCGATGACGGAGAGCGCGCGGCGGTAGAGTCCCGCCTGCGCGTAGATGCCTTTCAGGTTGCGCAAGAGGCGCGCGAGGATGTCGCGTGTCGTGACGGGTCGGAGGTGCGCGTCTGTGAGCGGCGCTTGCCCGCCGTAGATCGTGTCGAGCCGCTCCTGACAGTCGTCCGCGTCAACCACTTTGGCGTTGAACGGATCAACCAGAGACGACTCGCCGCCCTCCGCCCCGGCGCGCACGATGAAGTGGCCGGGCAACCCGACGCCTTCCACGCGCAGCCCCGCGCGCCGCCCGACTTCCATGTAAACCAGAGAGAGCGTGATCGGAATGCCCGTGCGCCGATCGAGCACGTCGGACAACAAACTGTTGCGCGGGTCGTAGTAGTCGCTCTGGTTGCCCGCGAAGCCCAACTCTTCAAAGAGGAATTTATTGAGCGCGCCGACCGCGTTCGCGTCGCCCGCCCGCGCGATGCGTTCGCGCGCCGCGAGTCCCAACTCGTAGAACTGCGCGCGGTAGTGTTCCACGTCCAGCCCCGGCCGCTCCTCCGCCGCCACGAGCAACGCCGCGTGCGCCAACTCGACCGACGCCTCCGGCTGCGCCACCAGCCGCGCGAAGCGACGCCGCGCCTCCACCATCAGCAATTTACCTTGAGGAGTCATAAGATGAAGGGATGAAGGAAAGCCGTCAATTGTGAATCGTAAATCGTGAATAGAGAAAACTGACTTCGTCTATTTACGATTTACGATTCACGATTTACTTTCTTCATCCCTGTTAAAAACGTGTCGCACCGCGTCGTCCGTCCAATCGGCGAGGCTGTGGGTGACGACATCCGCCCCGGCGGCGCGCAGGGCTGCTTCCGTGACGGTGTTGGTGACGCCGAGCGTGCGCATCCCCGCGACGCGTGCGGCTTCGATGCCGGGCGGCGCGTCCTCTATAACGAGACATTCGGCGGGCGCGAGCGCGGGCTGCCCGTTCGCGCGGCGCGCCTCGTTCAACTTTTCGAGCGCGCGGTTGACGCAGGCCGGGTCGGGCTTGCACGCGCTCACGTCCTCCGCGCTGACGACGACCGTGAAAGCCTGTTTCAGCCCCGCGCGTTCGAGGACGTACTCGATGCTCGCGCGTCGCGCCATGCTGACGACGGCGAGCGGGTAGCGACGCGCGAGCGCCTTGATGAACGTCACGACGCCGGGGAACAGCGGCAACTCGTCGCTGATCAACTCGCGGTGCTGTTTCGACCAAACGTCCAGCACGCGGTTCAAGTCCGCGTCCGTGTGCTCGCGCCCGGCGCGCGCAAAGGCGGCGCGGAAGAAGGTCACGTCGTCCATGCCGAGCGAGCCGTAATAATCCTCTTCGGTGAGCGCGACGCTCTCGGCTTTGAGCGCGGCCTGCGCGGCCTTGAATTGCAGCGGCTCGTCGTCAATGATGACGCCGTTGAAGTCGAAAAAAATTGCTTTGATCATGCGTGTGAGAATCCGAACGCGAGCGCAAACTTTCGCGCCCGTCTCCGCTACTTAACATTCGTCAATTGAAATTTGAGATACGACTATCGCCCGACCAAGATACGACGCTTCGCGCCAAACTCCAAAATCCGACCCGCGACTTTCGCCCGCGCGCCCGCCGCCGACCGTTCAAGCCGCCGGAACTTTACCGTCGCCGCCCTCAATCTTAGCGTCGCCGCCTGCGGCGGCCTGCGCCGTCGCCGCCGCGATCACCGTTTTCTGTTCGGCGAAGAGGAGCGGCAGGCGTTCGCTTTCGAGCACGTCGAGGCGGCGCAGCACTTCCGAGATGGCGAGTTCGTTCTTCAAGTTGATCTTAAAATCGAGGTCGGCGCGCAGGCGTTCCTTCTCCGCCTGCCGGTTCTGCGACATCATGATGATCGGCGCTTGCACGCCCGCGACGACGCCGAGCAGCAGGCCGAGCAACTCGAAGGGAAACGGATCGAGCCGCGTGCTGACCACGGTGTTCAGGAAAATCCACGCGACCAGAAAGATCGCCGAGTAGGTGATGAACCGCCAACTGCCGCCGAACGCGGCGAGCGAGTCGGCCACGTGATCAGCCCACGTCAAACGCGCCTCGTCCTCCTCGTTGACGTTGCGCGAGACGCGCTGGCGCAGCAGTTCGTCGGTGCGCCGCAGGCGTTCCGAGATCGCGCTGACCATCTCCAGAGCCACGTCCGGGTTGCCACGCACGAACCGCAGGAAGTCTTCGCGCGCGAGCACGGCGAGACACGCCTGCTCCGTGACGGCGGCGTTGGCCGAACGCGGCTTGCCGTCAATGATCGCCATCTCGCCGAAGAAGTCGCCGTCGCCGAGTTCGGCCAGCATCACATTCTCGCCGTCGCCGTCGTGGATGTAGATGCGCACCTGCCCGCCTTCGATCAGGTACATCGAATCGCCGGGGTCGCCCATCTTGAACAGCAGCGTCCCCGGCGCGGCGTCGCGCACAGACATCAGAGCGCGCAGCGTCCGCGCCGCCTCGTCGTCCAGCGACGCGAACAGCGGCACGGAACGCAGCGCCTCAATCGTCATCACCTGAGAAGCATCGGCCATGATTCTTACCTCCGAGGGAGATGAAGTGATGAGTGATGGGTGATGAGTGATGAGTAAAAGACAAGGCTGTTGCTTTCACTCATCACTCATCACCCATCACTCATCACTTACTACTTTTCCGTCTCTCATCTGGATGGTGCGGTCGGCAAACTTCGCGGCGAGGTCGCGGTCGTGCGTGACCAGCAGGACGGTCAAACGGTCGTCGGCGACCATCTCTCTGAGGAGCGAGAGGAGTTCACGTGCGCGGGTCGAGTCGAGGTTGCCGGTCGGCTCGTCGGCGAGCAGGACGCGCGGCCGGTTGGCGAGTGCGCGGGCGATGGCGACGCGTTGCTGTTCGCCGCCCGACAGTTCGGAAGGCCGGTGTCCGGCGCGCGCGCCGAGACCGACGCGTTCCAACAGTTCGCCCGCGCGTTGTTCCCTTTCGCGCCCGGCGAGGCCGCCGAAGGCGAGCGCGAGTTCCACGTTTTCGGCGGCGGTCATCGTCGTAATGAGGTTGAAATTCTGAAAGATCATCCCGACCGAATGACGCCGGTAGCGCGCCATCTCGCGCTTCGTGAACGGCGCGAGCGAGCGGCCGTCGAACAACACCTCGCCCTCGTTCGGCCGGTCCAGCCCGCCGATCAGATTCAGCAAAGTTGACTTGCCCGAACCCGACGTGCCGAGCAACGCGACGAACTCGCCTTCCCCAACCGCGACCGACACGCGATCCAGCGCCACGACCTTCGTCGCGCCCATCTGGTAATGCTTCGAGACCTCGCGGGTCTGTAATAGCGGGACAGTCATGTTCGCAAAAGTTTCTAAAGTTTCCGGGGCGATAACTCGAAAGCCGTCGCGTGCAAATAACACGCGGCGGCTTTCGAGTTCAAGTCTGTTGCGCGAATTTCCCGCTAGACCTCTTTGTACTCCGAATCCACGTCCTCGTCGGCGAAGGCCACGCGGTAGTTCGGCGACTGCTTCTGCTTGGTGATGAGCAGGTCGTCTTTGGTCTTCAACAAGTCGGCGCGATTGTAGACGGAAAGCTCGAAGTTATAGCCGTGCGTGATGGCGTCCTTCGGGCACGCCTCGACGCAGTAGCCGCAGAAGATGCACCGCCCGTAGTCTATGTTGTAGACCTGTGCGAAACGCTCGTCCACGCCGGTGCGTTCTTCGGGCGCGCGCGGATCGTCGGCCGCGATGATGTAGATGCAATCGGACGGGCACGCCGCCGCGCAGAGGAAACAGGCCACGCACTTCTCGCGGCCGAGTTCGTCCACGTGCAACAAGTGCTGGCCGCGATAGCGCGGCTGCATCGTCACCGGCTCTTCCGGGTATTGCACCGTCCACTTCTCTTTCGGGATGTAGGAGAACGTCACGCTCATCCCCTTGATGATCGCCTTCGTTGATTCAACGATATCGCTGATGATGGACATAAAACCCTCGTGAATCGTGAATCGTGAATAGAAAGACCTGCTTTCTTCTATTCACGATTCACGATTTACTAAATCAATTCCAGTTGACTGAAGAAGTAAGCGATCTCGATGCGCGCGTTCTCTTCGGAGTCCGAGCCGTGGACGGCATTCTCGCCGATGGAAGTGGCAAACTCTTTGCGGATTGTGCCCTCGTCGGCCTTGGCCGGATCGGTCGCGCCCATCAGGTCGCGCCAAGCCTTGACCGCGCCCGCTTTCTCCAACGCCAACACGACGCACGGCGCGCTCGACATGAACTCCGTCAACTCGCCGAAGAACGGACGCTCTGCATGGACGGCGTAAAACCCTTCGGCCTCTTTGAGCGTCATGTGAATCAACTTCATCCCGCGCAGTTTGAAACCGCTGTCAGTGATCTTCTGGATGATGCTGCCCGCACGCCCGTTGCGCACCGCGTCGGGCTTGATGATTCCGAAAGTAAGATTTCCGATTTGTTCCGACATGTTCTCTACCAGATACCTTTCTCAGTGTTTCAATTAACTCTGCTGCGGCGGCTTACCGTTGCGCTGCTCGCGCACGATGTCAATGAGCGCGTCCAAACGCTGCTCCGTGTGCGCTTGCTGCGCCGCCAGTTCGGCCATTTTGTGCGACAGATTAACCATCGCTTCTTCGGTGCGAATCTGCGCGTCGGCCAGCGCGGCTATTTTTTGCTCCGAGTTAGCCTGCGCTTCCCGCAATCCATCAATACTCTCGTCGTGACTATGCACCAGCTCGACGAGTGTGTTCAAACGCTCATCCGACTCGCGGGAAGACTGCGTGAGCGCATTCAGCCGCTCGTTTTGCTGGCGACTAACCTGATTATGCTCCCGCGCAACTTGCAGCAACGAGTTCAACTGCTCGTCATGCTGGCGACTGACTTGCTCGTGCTCCCGCGCGACTTGCAGCAATGAGTTCAACTGCTCGTCATGCTGACGACTAACTTGATTATGCTCCCGCGCTACTTTCAGCAACGAGCCGATCTGCTCGTCATGTTGCTGGTGAACCTGATTGTGTTCGCGCGCCACTTGGAGCAATGAAGCAACGAGTTCCTCCATCCGCGTGAGCCTATCTTCATCAGCCATCACATCACCACTCCGTCAAGCCGTCGCGGTCGCCCCGAGCGCGTCGCGCATGGCTGTGCCGATGTCGGCGGGCGAGCGGACGACGCGGATGCCTGCGGCTTCGAGCGCGGACATCTTCTCGGCGGCCGTGCCCTTGCCGCCCGCGATGATCGCGCCCGCGTGACCCATGCGGCGTCCCGGCGGCGCGGTCTGCCCGGCGATGAAGGCGACGATGGGTTTCGTCACATGCTCTTTGGCGTAGGCGGCGGCTTCCTCTTCGGCCGTGCCGCCGATCTCGCCGATCATCACGATGCCTTCCGTTTCGGGGTCGGCCTCGAAGAGCGCGAGCGCGTCGGTGTGTGTCGTGCCGACCACGGGGTCGCCGCCGATGCCGATGGCGGTTGACTGACCCAGACCGAGCGCGGTCAACTGCCCGACCGCCTCATACGTCAACGTCCCCGAACGCGAGACGACGCCCACGTTCCCTTCGCGGTGGATGTGGCCGGGCATGATCCCGATCTTGCACTTGCCGGGCGAGATGATGCCGGGGCAGTTCGGTCCGATCAGGCGCGTCTGCTTGCCTTCCAGAAAACGCTTCACCCGCACCATGTCGAGCGCGGGGATGCCCTCCGTGATGCAGACGACGAGCGGCATTCCGGCGTCGGCCGATTCGAGGATGGCGTCGGCGGCAAACGGCGGCGGCACGTAGATGATCGAGACGTTCGCGCCCGCCTCGCGCACGGCCTCCTCGACCGTGTTGAAGACGGGGATGCCCTCGTGCGTCGTCCCGCCCTTGCCGGGAGTGACGCCGCCGACGACGTTCGTGCCGTATTCCACCATCTGCTTCGTGTGGAAACTGCCCTCTTTGCCCGTGATGCCCTGAACGACAAGGCGCGTGTTTTTATCAACCAGAACGCTCAAAGGTGTCTGCTCCTCAAGGTGTTATTTAGTTAACTCGGAATGACCGCGCAGTATAGCACGGCCTCCGCGCGAATCCAGAACTACTGCCCTGCTATTCGAGTTCGACTACGTCGCCGCGCGCCGCGATGATACTTCGACGTTCCGTGGCGGTCTTAACTTTCAGGAATAGTCCAACTTGTCGAGAGCAGCGTCTACCGCGTGCTCTGCGGTGCGCTTCGTTTCCTGTTGGCGCAGGCGCGTCGCGGCCAGTTCGTCCGCGTCCTGCCTGAGCTTGGCCTCATATTTTTCGTTCGCGGCGGCGACGGCCGCTTTTAAGTTGTTAAAAATTGAGGGGAGCACGTCGAGCGTGCAGGTCAGTTGCAGCACACTCTTGTCGAGCCTGACCGGGACGTGGCTGCTCTGTTGATACCACGCGAGTTTGAATATTTCAGGCCAGCCGTGCGGGGGCTGCGCCGATAGGCTGAAAGGGATCGTGTAGAGCTTCGTCTCGCTATGAGCCGACTCTTTCAGCCTCCTTCTCTCTTTATCAGCCAGCGGCAATATTTTTAGGTGTTTGAAACTGCCCGACAGCATATCTGTCCTCATTCAACTCCGCACGGTGCGCCTGTTTACTCCAGTTCGATCACGTCGCCGTACTCCGGCGCGTCAACGCGCCAGCCGAAACGCTCTTTGATGTGCCCGGCCATGGCGTGGGCGGCGTTGGGTTCGCCGTGCGTGGTGAAGGAGCGGCGCGGGGCGGCGGGCATGCCTTCGAGCCAGCGCAGCACTTCGGCGTAGTCGGCGTGTGCGGAAAAACCGCCGATGCGTTCCTTGTGGCAACGCACGGGGATCATGTTTTTGAAGATGCTCACTTCGTGCGCGCCGTCGAGTATTTTCCGGCCGATAGTCCCGGCGGCCTGATAGCCGACGAAGATGATGGTTGATCTCTCGTCGGGCAAGTAACGCTGCGCGTGGTGGAGCACGCGCCCGCCCGTCATCATGCCCGACGCCGAGATGATGATGCGCGACCCGCGTTCCTCGTTCAGCTTCTTCGACTCTTCGCGCGAAGAGGCCGTGATCATCGAGTGCGTGCGCAAGGGGTGTCGTCTCTGGCGGAGAATGCTCGCGTAGTCTTCGTCCTGCTCCTCGGTGCGGCGGCTGTAGACCTGCGTCGCGGCGGCGGCCATGGGCGAATCAACGCGGACGGGGAGCACCGGGATGCGCTTCTCGTCTTCGAGTTCGCGGATGAGATAGACCATCTCCTGCGTGCGCCCGATGGCGAAGGCGGGGATGAGCACGACGCCCCCGCGCTCCTTCGTCTCGTTGATGATGCGCGCGAGTTCCTCTTTGGGGTCGGCCGGGTCGTGCAGGCGGTCGCCGTAAGTTGATTCGACGAGCATGTAGTCGCACGCGGGCGGCGCAACAGGGTCGCGTATGATCGGTTGGTCGTAGTGGCCGAGGTCGCCGGAGAACAGAACGCTGCGCCCCTTGCCGTCCGTGCCTGCGCCCTCGATCTCGACGAGGACGAGACTCGAACCGAGGATGTGTCCGGCGATGCGAAAGCCCGCGCGGATGCCCGGCGCGACTTCCGCCGACTCGCCCGTGTTCGGCAGCGGCCGCATCAAGTTGAGCGCGTCGCGCGCGTCCTCTTCGGTGTAGAGCGGGAGGGCGGGCGCGTGGCGCGAGAGGTTGTGGCGGTTGCGATACGCGGCGTCCTCTTCCTGCAAACGCGCGCTGTCGGGGAGCATGATCTTGAGCAGTTCCGAAGTGCCGCGCGAACAGTAGACCGGCCCTTTGAAGCCGAGCGCGACGAGGCGCGGCAGGTAGCCCGTGTGGTCTATGTGCGCGTGCGTGATGAGCACGGCATCGAGCGTGGCGGGGTCGAAGGGCGGGTCTTGCCAGTTGCGCTCGCGCAGTTCTTTGAAGCCCTGAAACAACCCGCAGTCAATGAGCACGCGCCCGCGCCCGCCTTCGATCAAATACTTCGAGCCGGTCACCGTGCCGACTCCGCCCCAGAAAGAAAGTGTCGCCATTTATTCTCCAAACTGCCTGCGGGAATCCTAACGCGCGCCGCCGAACGCTTAACTCAACCGGGTCGCCGCTGTTAAACCCGACGAGTGCTCAATGTTAACTCGACGGGTGATCAGCTTTATTAACCCGTCGAGCGTTCAGCTTCTTTTAGAGACGGTGAAAGTCGCCACGTAATCGCGCGGCTTTGGCTGACCCTTTGCTACGGGGCGCGGCGCGAGGTTCGTTAACTTGACGTTGTAGTTGGCGAAAGTGACCTCGCGCGGCTCGGTCATCGTGTTGAGTTCGATGGTGACGGGTCTGCCACCCGCACCGTTCAACTTCACGGCGACGCGCGCGTTGCCCGCCCAGACGCACTGCACGCCTTCCGGGCAGCGCGAATCCTCGCGCACGGCGACGAACCTGATCTTAAACTTGCGCGCGCTCACCGTCGCTTCCCGCCCGACGCGCACGTCTACCGTCTCAACCAGACGCGCACCCATCGTCTGCGCCGCGCGCCCGTCCCGCGCCCCGCGCCCCGTCGCGGCAACCGGCTGCGCGCAGACGAGCATCAAGGCGGCGACGCACAGAGTTAAATTTCTCAGTCTCATTCCCATCACATTCACCATCGCACGCACGTCATCCGCGACGCCGGACGCACGCCTCACTCACTCGAACCGGCGCAGGCGGGGCGTGCCGAAGAAGACGAGCGCGGCGGGCACGAGCAGCAACAAATTTCTGAGCGCGGTCTTGACGCCGAGTTGGCTGCCGATGATGCCGCCGAAGCAGCCGCATTCGAGCGGCTCGCCGTGCGCCACGTAGACGTAGTACAGGCCATAGAGCGCGAAGCCGACGAGCATCAACGCCGTCAACGCCGCGCCGTGTCGCGCCGTGCGCGGGACGATGAGCAGCACGGCGGCGACGATCTCCGCCGCGATGACCGTGATCGCTACCGGCGACGCCAGACTCTCCCGCACGAGGTTCGTCAAGTTGAAAGTAAACTCTTCCAATGTGTAGAGCTTCGCCCCCGCCGCAAACAACCACATCGCCGCCAACCCGAAGCGACTGATGAGGACGAGGATTTTGAGCCAGCGGTTCATAAAATCAAGGGTAAGGGGTAAAGGGTAAGGGGCAAAGGGAAAACAAAATAACCGGAGCGGGGCGTCTTGCTTTAACCTTTGCCCCTTACCCTTTACCCCTTCCCCTTCTTCCTCAAGCTGCCTTTTGCTTCGCCGCCGCGACCACCTTCTCGGCGGCGTCCTGCATGCCTTTGGCGACGACGAAGTTAAGGCCGGATTCGCGGATCACGCGCTGGCCTTCTTCGACGTTCGTGCCTTCGAGCCGGACGACGACCGGGAGACTCAAGCCCAAGTTCTTCGCCGCGCCGACCACGCCGCGCGCCACCATGTCGCAGCGCACGATGCCGCCGAAGATGTTGATGAGGACGGCCTCGACGTTCTCGTCGGCAAGCAGAATCTTGAACGCCGCCTCGACGCGCTCTTGCGACGCGCCACCACCCACGTCCAAAAAGTTGGCCGGTTCGCCGCCCGCGAGTTTGATGATGTCCATGGTCGCCATCGCCAGCCCCGCGCCATTGACCATGCAGGCGATGTTGCCGTCGAGCTTGATGTAGTTGAGGTCGAACTTCGAGGCTTCGATTTCGAGCGGCTCTTCTTCGTTGAGGTCGCGTAAGGCCGCGAAGTCTTTGTGGCGGAACATCGCGTTGTCGTCGAAGTTGACTTTGGCGTCGAGCGCGATGAGGCGTTTGTCTTTCGTCAGGAGAAACGGGTTGATCTCCAGAAGCGACGCGTCCATCTGCTCGTAGGCCGTGTAGAGCGTCTGCATGAACGTCGCGGCCTGATTGACGAGTTCGGCGGGGAGGCCGAGGCCGAAGGCCAGCGCGCGCGCCTGATAGGGGCGAAAGCCGACGGCCGGGTCAATTGCCTCTTTGAGAATCTTTTCGGGCGTGTGCGCGGCCACCTCTTCGATGTCCATGCCGCCCGCCGACGAGGCCATGAAGACCGGCCGCCCCGACGCGCGATCCAGCACGATGCCGAGATAAAATTCCTTATCAATCGGCAAGCCCTCTTCGACCAAGAGCACGCGCACCTCTTGCCCTTCCGGCGAGGTCTGGTGCGTGACGAGTTGCATGCCGAGAATCTGTGATGCGAGGTCGCGCGCCTCTTCGGGCGACTTGGCGAGTTTGACGCCGCCGCCCTTGCCGCGCCCGCCCGCGTGAATCTGCGCCTTGACGACAACCACGTCCGTCCCCAATTCCTTCGCCGCGTTGAAAGCCTCTTCGGGCGTGTGCGCTACAATACCGCGCGGGACGGGCACGCCGAACTTCCGCAACAACTCTTTGCCTTGATACTCGTGAATCTTCATCCTCGATCCTCTCGCTCGTGTGGCGACGCGTCAGCCGCCGCAAATTTTTGTGTAGTGGAACGCTGTGGAGTGTAGCCGCACGCCGCGCGCGACTGCAAGCCACTACTTCAACGGTGCGCCCGCGCTCGTCTTCAAACCCACGTCCTCGTCCCTGTATTCTTTCCGCGCCCACGGAAACTCCGCCCGCCGTTCGTCCGTATCAAACACTCGTACCCGGCCTGACTTTTTCCCTTAGGAGTCAACTCATGCGCTTCAGACACGGCAATTCGCTTCTCGCTTCCCTGTTCACGATCTTCCTGACCGCTCAACTCGTCGCCGCGCAGACGGCGATCAATCTGGGCGCGGTTGATCGAAACGTCGCTCCCTGTCAGGATTTTTACCAGTACGCCGTCGGCGGCTGGCTCGCGGCCAACCCGATCCCCGCTTCGTTCTCGTCGTGGGGCACGGACAGCGTGCTCGCGGAGAAGAACCGCGACGTGCTGCACGAGATTTTGGAAGCGGCGTCTAAAAACACGAAGGCCGCGCGGGGCAGCAGCGAACAGAAGGTCGGCGACTTTTACGCGAGCTGCATGGCCGAAGAAAAGATCGAGGCCGAAGGGTTGAAACCGCTCGCCGCCGAACTGGCGCGCATCGCTGCGTTGAAAGACAAGCGGCAGTTGCCCGCGCTCATCGCGCACCTGCACGACATCGGCGTCAACGCTCTCTTCATCTCCGATTCGAAGCAGGACGCGAAGAACAGCGCCGAAGTCATCTTTGAAATCTGGCAGGGCGGACTCGGACTGCCCGAAGGCGAGTACTACACCAAAGACGACGACGAGAAGAAGCACATCCGCGAAGAATACTTGAAGCACGTCGCGCGCATGTTCGCGCTCGCCGGAGCGGACGCGGCAACGTCCACGGCCAACGCGCAGACAATCTTTAATTTTGAAAAGCGGCTGGCGGAAAGTTGGATGCCACGCGTTGACCGCCGCGACCCCGACAACGTCTATCACCGGCAGACGCGCGCGCAGCTTCAAGCCTCCGCGCCGAACTTCGACTGGTCAACTTATTTCAAAACCATCGGCCTCACGCGTCCCACGGACATCAACGTCGGCCAGCCGAAATACTTCGAGCGCGCCAACCAGCAACTCGCCGCCGCTTCGCTCGACGAGTGGAAGACTTACCTGCGCTGGCGCGTCCTCGACGACTTCGCCTCGACCTTGCCGCGCGCCTTCGTCGAAGCGGATTTCAACTTTTACCAGAAGACGCTGCGCGGCACGACCGAGCAGTTGCCGCGTTGGAAGCGTTGCGTTGCTGCGACAGACGGCGCGCTCGGCGAGGCACTCGGCGAGGTCTACGTCAAACGCGCCTTCCCACCCGCCGCCAAAGCACGCGCGCTCGAACTCGTCTCCAACCTGACGAGCGCGTTGCACGACGATCTCTCCGCGCTCGCGTGGATGAGCGACGCGACGCGCAAACAGGCCGCCGCCAAACTCGACACCTTCATACGCAAGATCGGATACCCAGACCGCTGGCGCGACTACTCCGCGCTCACCGTCGAACGCCGCTCTTATGCCGCGAACCGGATGCACGCGAGCGCGTTCGAGAATCGCCGCGACCTGCGCAAGGTCGGCGCGCCCGTGGACAAGGCCGAGTGGTTGATGACAGTCCCGCAGGTCAACGCCTACTACAACGCGGCGACCAACGAGATCGCCTTCCCCG
Organism: Pyrinomonadaceae bacterium; assembly: GCA_030841105.1. Lineage (GTDB taxonomy): Bacteria > Acidobacteriota > Blastocatellia > Pyrinomonadales > Pyrinomonadaceae > JAIVJZ01. Next base: position 28,522 of record JAVEDE010000087.1, on the reverse strand, counting down.
CAGGCATCCTGCAAGCGCCCTTCTTCGATCCGAAGTTTGACGACGCGGTCAACTACGGCGCGATCGGCTCGGTCATCGGCCACGAACTGACGCACGGCTTCGACGATCAGGGTCGCCGCTACGACGCGCAGGGCAACCTCAAAGACTGGTGGACGGAAGAGGACGCGAAGAATTTCAAGGAACGCGCGCAGTGCATCATTGATCAGTTCAACGGGTTCGAGGTCGAGAAGGGGCTGACGCACAACGGCCAACTCGTCGCGGGCGAATCAATCGCAGACCTCGGCGGGCTGGTCATCGCCTACGCCGCGTGGCAGAAGTCTTTGGAAGGCAAGCCGCGTCCGGCGAGTCTCGACGGATTCACGCCCGAACAGCGTTTCTTCATCGGCTACGCTTACTCGTGGGCGACGAACATCCGCCCCGAACAGGCGCGGCTGATCGTGCAGACCGACCCGCACCCGCTGCCGAAGTTTCGCGTCAACGGCCCGCTCGCCAACTTCCCCGTCTTCGCGCGCGCCTTCGGCTGCAAGTCGGGCGACCCCATGCTGCGCGAGGGGAAAGACCTCTGCCAGATTTGGTAAGATGGCGCAATCGTTGGAACGGGCACAGGCGCGCGAGGTCGGCGTCAATTTATGCTGGCGCAACTGACCCGCGCGCCGTTTACTAACGAGACTCACGCGCCCGTCTAAACAGGAGAAACTTTATGGCCGACGTGACCGTCACTTCCCGCACGAACCTCCGGAACGAAGTGCGCTACGGCGACGGCGCGCAGAGTTTCATCACGGACGAACCCAAGAGTCTCGGCGGCGACGGCGCGGGCGCAGACCCGTACACGCTGCTGCTCGCCGCGCTCGGCAGTTGCATCTCCATGACCCTCACGCTCTACGCGCGGCGCAAGGAGTGGCCGCTCGAACGCGTCACCGTCAAACTCAGCCAGCGACGCATCCACGCCGCCGACTGCGCCGAGTGTGAGTCAGACCCCGGCGGCTTCGTCCACCGCATCGAACGCTCCGTCCAGATCGAAGGCGCGCTCCTCACGGCGGAACAGCACGCGCGCTTGCAGGAGATCGCGCATAAGTGCCCCGTCCATAAAACTCTGACCTCCGAGATCGTCATCGCGGACGCAAAAGAAGAGTAATCCGTTAGCTGGAGTTCCGACGTAACTTCAACGGGAGAGACTTCACCGCCATCATGCGTCGGCGGTGCGGAGACGGGAACTTTCATTCAGGGGCGGCGTCTAACGTCCCAAGCATTCCAAGGTCGCAGCGAGGAGAACACAGCATGAACGCTAGGAAGATGGCCGGATTGTTTTTTATCGTCATGGGGTTGGTGCAGATTTTTCATGGCCTTAGCGAGAACGCCCCGCCGGTACGCGCGGGGAATTCACTTAACGTGTTCGTCACAGCCCTCCTGTTTACTCTCGGAGCGGCGCTCGTCTGGTGGAACAGCAAGTGGTGGAACGACGATTCGCGTACGCACGACTGAACAGGCGACAGGCGCAAAAGTTCCCGCCCTCTCAGGCAAAAGCGAAAAGGCTCGCAACTCTTGATAAGAGTTGCGAGCCTTTTTCTGATCGGGATGCCGAGATTCGAACTCGGGGCCTCACCCACCCCAAGGGTGCGCGCTACCAGGCTGCGCCACATCCCGTCTGCGTTGTTTAGTATCTCTGGAAAATTATTTTTGTCAAATGGCGCGGGGCTGGTTGGCACATGAGCGCGGGAAACTGCTTGCGCGGCGCGTGGGAAACTACTTACGGCGCGGGTCGCTTTTGCTTTCGGAGGCGTCGAGCAGCGAGATGAGTTCGCGCATGTGCTCGCGCAGGCGGCGCAGGGCGGCGCGGCGTTCGTCCGTGAGCGGCACGCTCGGTTCGGCGGGGGCGACTTCCTCGTCGCTCGCGTATGAAGGCGCAGCGAGTGCCGCAGGCACGCTCGGCTGCATTTGCGTTTGCGTTTGCGACGACGACGTGTGTGCGGCGGTCAACTCCGGCGGTAATTCTTCACCGGCGACGCTCGCGGCGTTCATGTCGGGCGTGACTACTTTGAGTTTACTCGCCCCGCGAATCTCGCTCGCCAGTTTCTTCTTCGCCCCGGCGATGGTGTACTGGTCTTCGTAGAGCAGTTCCTTGATGCGCAAGGCCATCTCCACGTCGCGCTTGCGATAGGTGCGCTGCCCGGCGCGATTCTTCTGCGGCGCGAGCATGGGAAATTCCGACTCCCAGTAGCGCAACACGTGCGCTTGCACACCTGTGATGTCGCACACTTCGCCGATCTTGAAGAACAGCTTTTCGGGAATGTAGACGGCGGCGCGGTTCATGGTTTTACGGAGAAGCCATTTCGCCGGAAGCTGTGCGCAGCCCCGGCCGGAAACTTTAAAGTGAACTGATTTCGGCGCATCGCCCGATGTCGGGTGCGCCCGTTGCTGCCGCCATGTTACCCACGCGGCGGGGGCGTGTCAATGAATTTTCAGGGAATTTTCAGGGAATTTAAGACGAAGCCTGTGTGTGGCTTGCGGGCGACGGCTTCAAGGCTTTCCTGAATAGGGCGGCGCGGCCGGGGTTAAGACTTCACCTTAACCCGCCGGATCGAGGCGTCAACGACGACTTGAGGCGTCGGCCGGTCTGAGACGTATCAGACGGCTCACGGGGTCGAAACTGATCTCGAAAGGGCGCAGGGCATCGCGTCCCAAGAGGACGGGCGCGCCGACGCCCGCGCCGTAGAGTAAATCCGTGGGGATGCGACGCAAGACGAGCGAGCCGATCTGAATCGTGAGCGGCTCGATGCGACGCGCGCTGATGTTTCCGCGTCCGAGGTCGCGCACCCCCGCGCGCTCGCGCCCGCGGGTCGAGTTGATGCCGAACGCGCGTGCGGCCGTGTCGTTGATTGCGAGTCCGAAGCCAGAGCCGGTGTCGAGCAAGGCGCGGCGTCCGGCGTCGAGCGAGACGAACGGGCGTCGGCTGCTGCCATCGAAAAGCCACGGGACGATTGCGCCGCCGGGCGGCTCGGCGAGTCCGCGCAAGCTGTTCGCGCGCGGGTCGAACGCGCTGATCGTGTCGCCGGGCAGATCAATCGTGAAGCCGAGCGGCCAGTAAGATTCGGTTGGGTCGAGTACGCCGTCGAGGTCGGAAGGCAAGGCGTCGGTGACGATGGCGAGACCTTTGGCGGGCAGTAGATTTTCGGGCGTGCCGATGGCGACGCGGCCGGGCGAGGCTTCCCTGCCCTCTGAACCCTGCACGCCGCTCAAACCGCTGAGCTTGACCGAACTCGCGCCCGCGAGTGCGACCCTCGCTTCGGCGGCCACGCGCCGCGAGATGATCGTCGCACCCGCGCCCGTGTCAATGGCGAAATTGTAAGGGCCGGAATTGTTGACCCAGACTCTGACCAGCAACCCGCGCCCCTCGACTTCGCGGAAACGCGCGGGGGCTGGCAGTGGCGGCGGCGAAGCCGGAACGATGCCCGCGCCGCGTGCCCTCTGTGCAAAAGAATTGAAGGTTGAATGGTGTGGGCGGGCGTTCTGCGCGGCTTGCCCGCGCCCTGCAAAAGCATGGGCAGCCCCCGTGTGAGGGGCTGCCCATAATGTTACCGCCAGAGCGATCAGGAAAGCTGAAGTCGCGCGTCGCGCCGTCCGCTTCAAGCCACAGTCCATCTCACACCGTCCCAACTTTGCGACTAGCGACGGTTATTGCGGTTGCGGATTTTGTACGTGTAGAGAGCCGAACCCGCGCCGCCGCCGAGTGCGCCGATGGCCGCGCCCTTCTTGCCGCCGATGAGGCCGCCGATGAGTGCGCCGCCGCCCGCGCCCATCGCCACCGTCAACTTATCGCGGTGCTTCGACCAGAACGAACGCTTGCGCGGTTCGTAGTCGTAGTAAGCCTGACGCGAGGCGCGCGTGTTGCGCGCGACGCGAGTGCTACGCACCGGGGCGTCGCGATAAACGACGCGTTCGGTTGTGCGCGTGTTGTTGGACAGGCTGTTGGCGCGAATATTCTTGTTCTCGCGTGCCGCCGCGAAGCCCTCTGTGAAGCCCGCGCGATAGCATTCGTCGTCGGCATTCGTGCTCGCGACGTTCAACGTCTCCGGCGTCTCATTATTGGTCGCCGGGATCGTCTCGTTATAACGCAGCGTGGCCGCGCGTGAATCCGCGTCGGTCGAGACCGGCAGCAGGTTCGACCGGGTGGCCGTCGTGTTGAGATCATTCGTCTTCGGACGCATCACTAACGCGCCGACAGTGCCGCCGAGCAGGGCGGCCACGAGTGCGACGGGTAAAATCTTATTTTGTAAGTTCATCGGATAGCTTCTCCTTCAATTCGCTAAGTGGTTCAAAAAGTAACCCGCTCGCTATAGGAGCAAGTCACGTTCCGCAAGTTGCCGGTTAGGGAGAGGCTCGGACAGTTTAAACCCGTCGCGCCTTTTTCGGGGAGATTCGGGCGCGGATTTTTGTTGTCGCAATGAAAATACAATATAGAGACCCGGCCGACCGCGCCGCAGAGAGTGTCATGCGCGATGTTGCGGCGAGCATGATGCACGATATGGACTAGACGCGACACGATATGCTCAACGCTTCGCGACGCATGCCACGTGCGGGGACGCCGAAGGTGCGTCGTGTTGGACGCGTGGCGTGATGGACTCGCGGCGCGGGCGCAAGCTATAATCGCGCTTCTCTTACACGCCCGACATTTTTGGAGGTTCGCCGCTATCGTGTCTACCGCTCCGTCCGTCTTTCGTCTCGCCGCGCGTCTTGAAGCGGTCGGGTTTTCCGACATCGTTAAGATTCGCAACCGCATCATGGAACTGCGCGCGACGGGCGCGAGCGTCTACCAGTTTGAAGGCGGCGAACCTTTTCTCAACACGCCCGCGCACGTCAAAGAAGCGATGACGCGCGCCCTCGCCGAAAACCGCACGCGCTACGCTCCATCTTCCGGCATCGAAGAACTGCGCGAGGCCGTGGCCGTGAAACTCCAAACGCGCAACCGTATCCCCGCCACGGCTAAGGACGTGATCGTGCAGAACGGCGGCATGCAGGGTCTCTTCGGCGCGTTCCAGTCGGTCGTCAACCCCGGCGAAGAAGTGCTCATGTTCGCCCCGTACTGGACGCCCATCAAAGACTTGATCGCGGGCTGCGAGGCGCGCGCCGTGATGGTCTCAACCGACGAAGCGCGCCGCGAAGGTTTCGCACGCACGCTCGCGCGCCACCTGACGCCGCAGACGCGCGCCATCTACTACAACACGCCGCAGAACCCGACCGGCGTCGTCTTCACGCGCGAGGAGGCCGAAGCGGTGGCCGCCTTCGCGCGCGAGCGCGACCTCATCATCATCGCCGACGAGGCTTACGAAGATTTGGTCTACGACGGCGAACACGTCTCCATCGCCTCGCTCGAAGGGATGTGGGAACGCACGCTCACCTGCTTCACATTCTCGAAGTCGTATTCGATGACGGGCTGGCGCATCGGCTACGTCGCGGCCGCCGAGCCGTGGATGACGGGCTTACGCAAGACCACGCTCTACTCGACGAACGGCGTCTCCACGCCGACGCAGTGGGCTGCGCTCGCCGCCGTCAAGTCGCCGCCAGACTTCTTCGACGGGACGCGCGCCCAGTATCGCGAGCGGCGCGATCTGATGGTCAGTGGCTTGAACGACATCGGACTCACCTGCGCGCCGCCCGCAGGGGCGTTCTACGCCTTCCCCGACGTGACGCGCATCCACGCCGACAGCCGCGTCGCCGCCGAAATCCTGCTCGACCGCGCGCAGGTCGCCACCGTCCCCGGCGTCGTCTTCGGCGAACACGGCGAAGGCCACCTACGCTTCTCCTTCTCCACCTCTCTCGACAACATCCGCGCCGGACTCGACTCGATGCGCCGCAATCTGTGAAGGGATGAGGGCGCAGGGATGAGGGATGAAGTGAAGCCGAAAACTCGCCCGGCCGTCGCCCGCCCCTCTCCAAACGTCTCGCGCGCAAATTCTTCAGCAAGTTCTTCAAACGCCCCGCGCGTCAACTCAGAGTTTGATTTCATCTCGCGCATCAAGCGACTCGCGGAAGCGGCGCGCGGCCGAGTTGAGACCGACGGACTCATCCTCGGCATCGGCGACGACGCCGCCGTGCTCCGCGGGCGCGGCGCGCTTGATTCCGTCGTCACCGCCGATCTGCTCGTCGAAGACGTAGACTTCCGACGCACCGCCAGCCCGCACGACATCGGCTACAAAGCGCTCGCCGTCTCGCTCTCCGACATCGCCGCGATGGGCGCGCGCCCGCGCTGGACGCTCCTGTCGCTCGGACTGCCGCGAGACGTCTACGACTCGCCCTACGCCGCCGGGCTGTACGAAGGTTTCCTCTCGGCCGCGCGCGAGTTCGGCGTGACGCTCATCGGCGGCGACGTGTCGCGCACGCCCGAACGCATCGTGATTGATTCAATCGTCATCGGCGAAGTGCGGCGCGGCCGTGCGTTGTTGCGTTCGGGCGCGCGTGCGGGCGATCACATCTACGTCACGGGCGCGCTCGGCGGCGCGGCGGCGGGTTTGAAGTTACTGGAACACGCTGGCAGTCTACGCACGCCGACCGCACGCGGGCGCGCCCTCTCCGGCCTCGCAGAACTCGTGCGACGGCAGACACGCCCCACGCCGCGCGTCGCATGCGGCGCGCTCCTCGGCGAGCGGCTGCTGGCCTCTGCGATGATCGATCTGAGCGACGGACTCTCCTCCGACCTCGCGCACCTGTGCGAGCGAAGCGGCGTCGGCGCGCTCCTGGAAGCGGCGCGCATCCCCCTCGACCCTCTGCTCAGACGCGCGCACGCCGTCAACTCCAACCGACTCACGCGCGCATTGCAGGACGACGCGCTCGACCTCGCCCTCAACGGCGGCGAAGACTTCGAGCTACTTTTCACCGTCCGCCCGCGCGTCGCGGCGCGACTGCCCCGGCGACTCGGCGGCGTGCGTCTCACGCGCATCGGCGAAGTGAGAGAGGCGCGCGAAGGCATCAAAATCTCGCGGGGCGGGCGCGCGGAAATCTTGCCGCCGTCGGGCTTCAACCATTTCAAAGCCGCTCGGTGAAACTTCATGCCCGGATTCCCGGCAACCAATCGCCCGCCGCTTGAACCTAAAATTTGACTAGCCGCCGTTCCTTCCCTAGACTCTCGCACAGGGACGAATATTTCCGGCCGACGGCGTAAGCAACCATCCGTCGAGCCGTCGTTCAACAAAGTGAAGCGAAATAAGGAAGCGAAGTTATGCCAAGCACACTCATCCGACTCGCCGTCGCCCTCCTCGCCTTCGGTCTCGGCGTCAGCGCGACCATGTTCTGGATCGCCTACCGCACGCCGGAGGTGACAGACAAGCGGGTTATGAAGCTCATTAAAATCAACCCGCGCCTCGCGCACCCGCTGCCGCCCTTGCCGCCCTTGCCGACAATCGAGGAATTGCCGCCACCGCCGCCACCACTACCGCGCGCGCCGCAGCGCATCGTACACACTCCTGACTACGGCGACCTCATCAACGACAAAGCGTTGAGCAAACCCGCGCCCGTTTACCCGCGCATCGCCGTAGTCCGCAACTCGTCGGGCATCGTGCGGGTGCAGGTCTTCGTGGATGAAAGCGGGCGAGTGGTCAGTGCGAAAGCTATGTCCGGTGATGACCTGTTACGGCAAGCGGCGGTTGACGCGGCCTATCAAGCGCGTTTCGCGCCGACGCTCGTCGAAGGTCAGTCGGTGACAGTCTCCGGCACACTGACCTACAACTTCGTGCTGCCGTAAACCAACTGGTTCAAGTTCAACTCAACGCGCGTCGGATGTGCCGCGACGCCGCGTGACAGTCGTCCCCGCGCCCCGCGCGCTCCGTCGAAGATGTTGAAGTTTCAAAACACGCTCACAGGTCAACTCGAAGAATTTCGCCCGCTCACAGAGGGCGAGGTCAAGATGTACAACTGCGGCCCCACGGTCTGGGACTTCGCGCACATCGGCAACTTCCGCACGTCAATTTTCGTGGACATCCTACGCCGCTATTTGATCTTCAAGGGCTATCGCGTCACGCACGTCACGAACATCACGGACGTGGACGACCGCATCATCCAGATGGCCGCGCAGAAAGGAGTCTCGCTCGACGAGTACACCGCGCCCTACCTCGAAGCCTTCTGGCAGGACTTCGACGCGCTCGGCTGCCAGCGACCCGAAATCGCCCCGCGCGCCACACAGCACATCCCGGAGATGGAGCAGATCGTCAAAGGTCTTATGGAGCGCGGCTGCGCCTACGAGTCCGAAGACTCTTACTACTTCCGCATCACCTCCTTCCCGGACTACGGCAAGCTCTCGAAGATCAACTTCGCGGGCAACATCGCGGGCGCGAGCGAACGCGTGGACACGGACAAGTACGACAAGGAGGACGCGCGCGATTTCGTTCTCTGGAAGGCGCAGAAGTCGCCGGACGAACCCGCATGGGAAACGGCGCTCGGCAGCGGTCGCCCCGGCTGGCACATCGAGTGCTCGGCGATGTCCATGAAGTATCTCGGCGAGACGTTCGACATCCACTGCGGCGGCGTTGACCTCATCTTCCCGCATCACGAAAACGAGATCGCGCAGAGCGAGGGCGCGACCGGCAAGCCTTTCGTCAACTACTGGCTGCACGGCGAGCACTTGAAGATCAACGGCGAGTCTATGTCCAAGTCGAAGGGCAACTATTACACCTACCGCGATCTCGCGCGGCAGGGGTTTACGCCCGCCGCAATTCGCTACGCTCTGTTCAGCGCGCCCTATCGCAAGCAGATCAACTTCACGCTCGACGGCCTGCGCGGCCACGAGAAGACGGTCGCCAGCCTGCAAGACTTCCGCGCGCGTCTCGAAGAAGCGCGCACCGAACCCGGCAGCAACCCGCAGATGCGCTCGGCCGCCGCGCGCGCCCTCGAAGAATTTACGAACGGGCTTGACGACGATCTCAACACCTCGGTCGCGCTCGCCGCCGTCCACAACCTTTCGCGCGAGGTGAACACCGCGCTCGACAACCACGCCTTGCGCGCCGATGACCAGCGCGACCTGCTCGCGCTCATCGCACGCTTCGACTCCGTGCTCAACGTCTTCGGCCAGCCGCAACGCGAGATGCTCGATGCGGAGATTCAAGCCCTTATTGACGAACGACAGCAGGCGCGCCACCGCCGCGACTTCGCGCGCGGCGACGAAATCCGCGACGAACTCGCCGCCCGCGGCATCATCCTCGAAGACACGCGCGACGGCGTGCGCTGGAAGCGGCGTTAATGAGAGTGCTAATATATTTCTACTTTAGGTTAATTTACCCACTGAGGTGCAAACTATGCCGAGCCGGCGGTCTCCATTAAGGATTACTGAGATTGCATTTAGCCAAGGCGAACCGGAAAGAGTTAGTGGCTGGCTGCTCAATATGAGGATCAGCGATGAAGATTTGTCGGAAGTTGAAATAGATGAGTTGAATGAGGTATTAGAAAAGATAGCAAGGCGAATTATGGCAGAGATCAAAGAAAGTTTAGACGACGTAGAATGATCTTTCCTCGCCAGTGACTTGTATATGCTTAACTCTCTTAGTTTTCGTCTCCGCCCGCTTGACCAACGCGCGAACATCTTCGCGGGGTAGCCTCGCACATTCTTCCTTCAACGCGCCCTCGCACGTCTCGAATCTCGCATCAACATCTGAAAGTTGAGATTTGAAAACCGCACCTGCTTTTCCGTTTCACCGAAGGAGAAAATTCCATGTCAACCATCGCCCCGCCGCAGCGGCCGGAGATCAAAACCGCCCTGCCCGGCCCTAAGGGTCAGGAAATCATCAACGCCGACGCGCAGTACGTCACGCCGTCTTACCCGCGCCCGTCTTTCAAACTCGTCGCCGAACGCGGCGAGGGCGTCTGGGTCACGGACGTTGACGGCAACGTCTTCCTCGACTGCAACGCCGGGGTCGCCGTCTGCTCGACCGGCCACTGTCACCCCGAGATCGTCAAAGCCATTCAGGATCAAACAGCCAAACTCATCCACATGTGCGGCACGGACTATTACTACAGCCAGATGCCTGATCTCGCGCGCAAGCTCGACGAGATCGTGCCCGTCCCCTCGCCCACGCGCACGCACTTCGCCAACAGCGGCACGGAGGCCGTCGAGACCGCGCTCAAACTCGCCATGCACGCGACGGGGCGGCAGAAGTTCATCGCCTTCTTCAACAGCTTTCACGGGCGCACGCTCGGCTCTCTCTCCTTAACTTCATCCAAGATCGCGCAGCGCATCGGCTTCAAGCGCAGCGTGCTCGACGTGACGCACGTGCCCTACCCGAACGTCTTCCGCCACCCGTTCACCGGCGCGCAGACGGACGAAGCGACCGTGAGCGCGGCGTGTCTCGACTGGATCGAGGAGCGTCTGTTCAAGACGACGACGCCGCCCGAAGAGGTGGCGGCGATCATCGTGGAAGTCGTGCAGGGCGAGGGCGGCTACGTCCCCGCGCCGCGCGCGTTTCTCCACGGCCTGCGCCGCATCTGCGACACGCACGGCATCATGCTCATCGTTGACGAGGTGCAGTCCGGCATGGGTCGCACAGGCAAAATGTTCGCGAGCGATCACCACGAGTTGAAGCCAGACATCATGTGTCTCGCCAAGGGCATCGCGTCGGGTCTGCCGATGGGCGCGTGCGTGGCGCGAGCCGACTTGATGGACTGGAAACCCGGCGCGCACGCTTCGACTTTCGGCGGCAACCCCGTCGCGCTCGCCGCCGCTTTGAAGACCATCGAACTCCTCGAAGGCGGACTCGTCGCCAACAGCGCGGAGGTCGGCGCGTACTTGCAAGCGGGCCTGGAGAAGTTGAAACAGAAACACGACTGCATCGGCGACGTGCGCGGCTACGGGTTGATGCTCGGCGTCGAGTTCGTCGAGGACTGTGCCTCGATGACGGCCGCGCCGGACTTGCGCGACCGCGTTGAGGTGGCCTGTTTCGAGCGCGGCCTGATTATTCTCGGCGCGGGCGCGAACACGATCCGCTGGTCGCCGCCGCTCACGCTCACGCGCGAAAATGTTGACGTGGCGTTGGAGATTTTCGACGAGGCCATCGCCGCGTCCTTGAAGTAGAAACGCCTCAAAAGACAGCGCACCGCCCGCCACCTGCATCTACACAGCTGGCGGGCGGTTTATTTTGCGCGCGGCGGCAGTCTCGTTTCGCGGGCGTCGCGCGCGTCGCTTTCATCTCCGCCGGGGCAAGGAATCGTTGACAACCGAAACGTATCTCACTTAAGGTTCTGCCCAGACACGACCTGAGCGGCAACGCAGTTTCGTCCGGCTCAATATGCGACGACTTTTTACCACCCGTCAGGTCAAAGCGGAGCGAGAGACTAGGCAACAGTAAGACGGGGCGGGCGCGTGGCGTTCGTGCCGTGCGGATCAGGTCGGGGCAGGAGTTGTTGAGTTATGAAAGCTGTCACACTGACGCTTATGCTGCTGTTGGCGTCGGCCGCGAACGCCCCGGCGCAGACGCCGCGCACGGCGAAGGATTACGTCAAACGCGCCGCCGCACGCTATCTCAAAGGCGACCTCGACGGGGCGATTGACGACTACAACCGCGCGCTCGATTCCGACCCGCGCGCGGCCGAAGTCTATGTCAAACGCGGCGGGGCGCGGCGCGCGAAAGGCGATCTCAACGGCGCGATTGACGACTTCAATCAGGCTTACGACATTGACCCGCTCTCCGTCCGCAACGACCGCAGCGTCGCCGAAGCCTACTCCAACCGCGGCTTCATCCGTACCAACAAGCTCGACATGCCCGGCGCGATCTACGACTTCAACAAAGCCCTCGAATGTTATCAGGGCAACCCCGACCTCTATTTCAAACGCGGGCGCGCGCGTCTCATCAACGGCGACCACGCGGGCGCGATCAGCGACTTCACCGACGGCCTCGCCCTCAAACCCGAAAGCAGTCTCGCCTCGCTGGCCTACGCCTCGCGCGGCTACGCGCACATGCTGCAAGGCAACGAAGCGGAAGCCCGCAAAGATTTCAACGAAAGCGCGAAGGTCAACAAGGAGGGCAAAATCTTCCTCCACCTACACCTCATGTCGCTCGACGAGCAACTCAAAGAGATGAAACGTCTACGCGCCCGCGACCAGCAGCGCGAGACTTAAGCGCGTCGCAGATTTTAAAAGTTCACCATCAAACATTGAAGGCACGAAGTAGAACTCAACTACTTCGTGCCTTCGTCTCTTCGGGATGAAAAGTCTTTGCCCTCAGTAACGCTGCGGCGCGCCGTGGACGCAGCGCACGGTGTCGCGTGCGATGAGCAGTTCCTCGTCCGTCGGGATGACGTAGGCGGCGAGGCGCGAGGCGTCGGTGCTGATGAGCCCCTGCCGCCCGCTGTTGTGCGCTGCGTTGCGCTCGGCGTCGAGTTCGAGGCCGAGCCACTGGAGACCGTCGCAGATGCGCGCGCGAATCTCCGCAGAGTTTTCGCCGATGCCGCCCGTGAAGACCACCGCGTCCGCGCCGTTCAATGCCGCGAGGTACGCGCCGATGTACTTGCGCGCGCGATAGCAGAAAATCTCTATCGCGAGCCGCGCCCGCCGGTCGTCCGATTCGCGCTCCTCGTCCAAGAGTTCCCGCATGTCGTTCGTCAAACCGGAGATGCCGAGCAGCCCCGACTGCTTGTTCAAAAGCGTCTCCACCTCCTGCGCCGACAGACCCTCTTTCGCCGCAACGTAATCAATGATCGCCGGGTCAATGTCGCCGGAGCGCGTGCCCATCACGAGACCTTCGAGCGGCGTCATGCCCATCGAAGTGTCCATGGAATCGCCCGCGCGGATGGCGGCCACAGAGCAGCCGTTGCCGAGATGCAGCGTGATGACGTTTGTCTTGTTGCGCTCTAGTCCCAGCATCTGGCGGTAGCGATAAGCGACGTAGCGGTGCGACGTGCCGTGGAAGCCGTAGCGGCGCACGCGGTAACGCCGGTAGAGTTGATAGGGCAGCGCGTAGAGGTAGGCGTGATCGGGGATGGTCTGATGAAACGCCGTGTCGAAGACGGCGGCCTGCGGCAGCCCCGCGCCGAACACCTCGCGCGCCGCTGCGATGCCTTTCAGGTTCGCCGGGTTGTGCAACGGCGCGAGGTCAATGCAGTCTTCGATGCCTCGGAGCACTTCGTCGTTAATCAACACGGAATGCGTGAACCGTTCGCCGCCGTGGACGACGCGGTGGCCGACCGCGTGAACGTCGGCAACGCTCTGCACCTCGGCGATGCCCGACCCCTCGGACGTGACCCAGCGGATGATCAACTCGACGGCCGCGCGCGTGTCCCTGAGCGGCGCGGTCGAACGCTTGGCCGCGCTGCCCTCGGCCTGCAAAGTGATGATCGCCTCGCCCCCGATGCGCTCCACCACGCCGCGCGCGAGACGCACGTCCGTGTTCGCCGCGATCCGCTCAAGGTCGGTCGCGATCAATTGAAACTTCACGGACGAACTGCCGCAGTTGAGTACGAGTACATTCATGATTTTGAGTGACGAGTGACAAGTGACAAGTGACAAGTTAAAAGCTGTCGGTTTTTCTAACTTGTCACTTGTCACCTGTCACTTGTCACTTTCTTCCTTATCTCCGCCATGCGTGCGCGGAGGCGTTCTTCGTCAACGTTGGTGACGCGGCCGTCGCGGTAGACTTCCCTGCCCGCGACCACGGTGAGCACGACATCGCGCGCGGACGAGGAGAAGATGAGCGTGCGCGCGGGGTCGTAGACGGGCAGTTGATGTGCGCCATCTAGTTTAACGATGGCGAGGTCGGCCTCGCCGCCTGCGTCGAGCGTGCCGGTGCGCCCTTCGTAGCCGAGCGCGTGCGCGCCGCCGCGCGTTGCGTCCGCGAGGGCGTGCTCCGCGGTGTATGATTCGCCGCTCGCTTCGTGCGGGTGCAGGCGCGCGAGCAGCGTGGCGAAGCGCGCCTCTTCGAGCATGTCGCAGGTGTTGTTGCTGGCGACCGAATCGCTGCCGAAGCCGCGCGTGAGTCCCGACATCGCAGCGAACGGCGCGCGGCCGTGGCCGAGTTTGAGGTTCGACTTCGGGCAGTGTGCGACGGCGGCTTGCGCCTCCCTGATCGTCTCGATGTCGGCCGCGTCCACCCGCACGCAATGCGCGAGCAGCGGGCGCGTCCGGAGCACGCCGCGCGTCGAGAGATATTGAACGGGCGACATGCGCGGCGAAGGCCATTCGATGCCGCGCCGCAGGTAAGTATCCGCAAACACGCCGCGCGCGTCTTTCAACAACTCGTCCTCGTAGGCCGACTCGGCCGCATGAATCATCAGCGGCAACTTTTCGTCGAGCGCGTAACGGGCGACCCCTTGGAGCAATTTTTCGCTCATCGTGTAGGGCGAGTGCGGCGAGACGCCGACGCGCACCAACTCGTTTTCCGACTCGCGCAGTCGCGCCACGTCAACTTTCAACTTCGACAACATTTCGTCGGCCGCGCTCTCGTCCGGGTGGATCGCCTCTTGATAGACGATGCCGCGCAGGCCGACATCGAGCAGCGCGCGCATGCTCGCGTCGCCCGCGTTGCACGCGTCGCCCACCGCAGTCACGCCCGCGCGCGCCGCTTCGAGCGCGCCCCACGTCGCCGAGACGCGCAAATCGTCCGGCGTCATGCGCGTCATGCGCGCGATGGTCAGCTTACGCAGCCAAGCGAAAAAGTCGCCCTCCACGTCTTCCAAGTAGCCGCGCATCGCCGTGAGTTCAAGATGCGTGTGACAGTTGACCAGACCGGGAATGATCGCCGCCGCGCCAAACTCTTCACGCGCGGCTTCGGGAAACTGCGCGATCAACTCCGCGCGCGTCCCCGTGGCGACGATGAACTTGCCGGAGACTGCGACCGCGCCGTCTTCAAACGAGGGCGCGGCGATGGGGACGACCCAGCGGGCGCAGTAGAGTTTCACGGGCTGAGTTCGATTCGGCGTCGGGTCGGTTGAGTTCATATCGAAAGGTGCGTCGGCGCGTCGGTCGCGGCGGGCGCGTGCGTCTTTTTTCGTCTGAGTAGAAACCACAGGAGGCCGGAAAAGGCAATCACAAAACCGCCCGCCGCGGCGACGGGTCGGATGCCGAACGCGTCCGCGCCCGCGCCCGCCGCGTACATTGAGGAGACCATCATCAGCGTCGTCAGAGTTTCATAAGAGGCGAAGACGCGACCGGCGTAGGCGTTGTCGGTGCGGCGCATGACGAGCGTCTGCTGCGCCGTCCACCAGATGGCGAAGTTCATCTCGCGCGCGATGAGGACGAGGCTCGCCGTCCACAGGTTCGGCATCACGGCGAAGAGGGCGAGGCCGCAACCGTCGAGCATGAGCGACCGACCCATGCGCGCGCCCAGACTGTCGCCCGACGCGTTGACGCGACGCGCGAGGGGCGCGCCGAGCACGCCGCCCGCACCCATCGCCACGAACAGCACGGAGATGCCGAAGTCGCGCGGCCGCGCCGCCCAACCCGACGCCGTCAACTCGCCGAGCCGCGCGCCGAAGACGCTGTAGAGCGCACGCGCCACGCCGTTGCCCAAGCCCCAACCTGCGGCGACGATAAAGACGGCCGCCAGCACCCCGTCGCGCCTCACATAACGCAAGCCCTCTCGAAACTCGAACAGCGCACGACGCAAACCCGCAACGACGCGACTGTGCGATGAGTTTACGCCGCCACTCGACGAAGCGACTTGAACCTGCGACGAAGCGACTTGAACTTGCGACGAAGCGACTTGCCCGTGTGACGTTTCAATAGCGGCTATCTCAACCAACTCAGTCTCAATTCCCACACCTTGTCTACGCGGGAGGCGTATGCGGCTGATCATCCATGCGGAGGCGAGGAAGGTGGCGGCGTTAAGGATGAAGACGAGGTCGCGGCTGATGAAGGTGGCGACGAGTCCGCCGAGCGCGGAGCCGATGGCGATGGTCGCGGCGGTGGTCGAAGCCGAGAGCGAGTTCGCGCCGAGCAGTTCCTCCGGGTCAGTAACGATGACGGGGATCGTGGCGCGCTTCGCCGCGTTGAAAAATGCCGAGACGGCGAACAGCGACGCGCCGACCGCGTAGATCAACGGAAGCGACGAGAACTTTTGCGCGAACAGGAAACCGGCGGCGAGCACGGCGCGCACCACGTCGGCCGCGATCATCACGCGGCGGCGATCCGTGCGGTCAACGACGACGCCCGCGATGGGGCCGAAGAGGAACAGCGGGAGGTGGCGCGCGATGGCGTAGACGGCGATGGCGCGCCCCTGATAGGCCGTGCCCGCGAGTTCGAGCGCGAGGGCGAAGACGGCGATGTGGTTGAGCCAGTCGCCGATCTCGGAGACGACCTGCCCCGACCACAGGTGTCGGAAGTTGGCGTTGCCGCCGAGCAGTTGCCGGTAGGTCACGGCCGCTGCGGCGAACGCGCGCCGCCGCCGTTGCTGCTGCCGCCCCCGGACTCTTTCAGTTCACGATAGCGCGCGAGGATCGAGGAGACGTAGGCGCGCGTCGAAGGGATGTCAATGCGCGAGACGAACTGGGCGGCGTTGAGCGGCGCGTCGCCGGGCGCGACCCGATTCCACTCGGCGGCGCGACTCGGCCCGGCGTTGTAGGCGGCGACCATGCGCGCCTCCGCGCCGGGCAAATCGCGGTAGGCTTTCGAGATTTTTTCCAGATACCAGCAGCCCACTTGTATGTTGCGCTCCGGCTCGGCGAGCAGGCTCTTGGGGTCGCGCTGCATCTGCTGCGCAAACTCGCGCATGCCCGTCTCGGCCGCCCACTCGCGCCCGACCGTCGGCGTCACCTGCATCAACCCGATCTCGGCGTCCTCGCCGATCTTCCAAGGGCTGAAATAGGTCTCCTCGTAAATGATGCTCCACACCAGATCGGGGTCGAGCCGGTAGACGCTCGCCTGCCGCGCGATGAGCGCGTCGAAGCGATGAATCCAATATTGATTAAAAAAGTAGAGGCCGACGGCGGCGAAGACGGAGAAGATGACGGCGGCGAGGACGAGACGCTTGAGGACTGACATTTAATTATCAGTTGGCGGGAGTTATTTATGACCGTAACGTTAACAACTCATTCGGCGAGTCTGGCAATCAGTGTTCGTATGCTTTGCTTCGATGTCTGACGGCAATGATATCTATCGTCCGGCTCTTTTCATCTATTGAATAAACGACTCGATAATCTCCTGCCCTGATCCTCCATAGGTTCTCTTCCCCAACTAGCTTACGACATCCGGCCGGGCGGGGCTGTGTCGCCAGATGTTCAATCTTCGGGAAAACACGTCTCACCACATTCGCTTCAAGGCTCTCCAACTCTTTCCGCGCCGCACGAGAAAATGTGAGGATGTAATCAATCATCAAGTTTCCCTTGTTGTTGTAATCTCTTTCTTACAAACTCAAGGGATTCTCGCGGCTCATCTGCTCTCTGTGCGGCAATCAAGCCGTCGTAAAAATCTTCCCACAACTCTCCGTACTTTTTCAGGTCAATGAGAACCGCCGTCTTTTGTCCTTTGTCGTCGGTGACGAATTGAATGCCTTTCATCTCAACACACCTCGTCTTAATTCCTTCGCTTCAAACGCCGCCACAGTTCGGCCTGAGTGATGGTGCGGTCGAGACCTTCGTAGCGCGATTGAAGGGCGCGGCGGTCGAGGACGTGGCCTTGCAGCCAGACGTCGGCGGCCAGCGTCGCGCCGACCGTGAGCGCGCCGCCGCGCAAAGAGCGTTGGTTGATGAGCACTTCGAGTTTGAAGTGGCCGAGGTCGAGATAAGCCCAGTAGAGTTCGCCGCCGGAGAGCGGGTTGCGCAGCGGCTTGAAGGAGAGGACGCGGCCGCACAAGCTCCAATCGTTTTCGTGCGCGGCGCGCGCGGGCGCAAACTCTTCCAAAGCCTGCCAGCGCGGCCGCTCCTCACGCGCACACACGCGCGCGCGGTAGGCCAGCCCGCACAAGCCGACGTGCAACTCCTGCCCGTTGAAGCCTTCGAAGCCGACCTCCGTCAAGTTCTGCAACTCGAAGAGCACTTCCGTCTCCGTCCCGTCACAGTAGCCGTGGACGATGGCCTCGCCCTCCTCGTCGTACTCGGTCAAAGCCCACGGGCTGATGCGCTGCGTGTAGCGGGCGCGAAAGCCGGGGCGGCAGTCGGCGTAAAAAATGTCGCCCGTGCCCGACTCGTAGAGCACCGTCCAGACTTCCAAACCCTCGCCCAGTTTCCAACAGCGGCCATGCAGCACCGCGCCGCGCCGCAGCAACTGCGACGGCTCGCCCTGATCGCCCGCGCGCTCCGCGAGGTGATTGAAATCACGCTCGCTCGGCACATCCAGCCCGATGGCTTCAAACGTCTCTTCCATATCTTTTAAGAGTGACAAGTGACGGGTGACAAGTGACAGGTTAGAACGGCAAGTCTTGTTTTTAACTTGTCACTTGTCACCTGTCACTTATCACTAGCGTGTCGCTCGCTTCCGTTGCCGAATGGGTTTCACTTTCGCGTCGCTTTCATCTGCGCGCGGCGCGCGACTTTTGAAGCCGCGGATGTTGCGTTCGGGGCCGTGCGCGGGTTGCGCGCCCGTGCGCGTCATCTCGGCGAACAGTTCCACGTCGTAATCGGCCTCGCGCGACATCTCCTCGCGGATGGCGTGCAGTTCCTCTAAAAATCTCGGCTTGCGATACATAAGAATAACAGTGACAGGTGACAGGTGACGAGTGACAAGTTAAAGCACGAATTTAATCTTGTCACGCGTCACCTGTCACCTGTCACCTTTTTCAGTTAACTCCGAAACCAGGAACTCCGGCGTGACGATCATCGGGACGAAGAATCCGGCGGCGGTGTTGAAGAGACGGATGCGCGCCTGTCTCCGCACGTTCGCCAGATGTCCGAAGTTCCATGTAACTAGATAATCTATTTTATGCACGGAGGCAACCGCGACGTGCAGGGCGTCGGCGATGTACTTGCGGTGAAAGATGCCGCGCGAGATATAACCTTCGGCGAGGATGGTCGCCTCGTCCGTCAACTCAAGCTGTTCGAGCGGCGCGACGAGTTTGAGATAGGCCGTGCGGTGAGGTTCGGGCAGGCGTTCGAGTTCGCGCGCGACGAGCGGCGAGACTGTGGCGCGATATTCCGACATCTCGTGCTCCCACCAACGGATCGTCAGGTCGCGCCGGAACGGTTCGCCGTTGTCGAGGTACGCGCCGACGACCGACGTTTCCAGATACAGACTCTGCTTCACGGGGTCGCCCCCGAAGCGGGCGTGATGTGGGCGTCGCGCGCGGGCGTCGCGGGCGCGGGTGCGGGCTGCGTGGTCAACGGGTCGAGCCGCACGACGCCGCGCTGGAAGTCGAACGTGACGCGGAAGCGGCGCAGGACGTTGCCGCCGATGATGCCCGTCTGCTCGAAGCCGGAAGTCTCGTTGATGGCCGACATGTCGAGCACGGCCGCCGCGAGGTTCGCGTGCGTGTAGTCGCCGAACGAGACGCGCGGCAGGATGAGCGTCGTCACGTCTTCCGAGACGCCCGCCGCGCCGAAAACTTTGAGCCGCGACTTCTGCTCGAAGCGCGCCATCTCTTCCGTCTTGGCGAGTTCCTGCGAGATGACGGAGATGCTCGCGCCCGTGTCCATGATGAAGTTGAGCGGCTTCTCGACGCCTTCGAGCACGACCGAACTGCTCCAGAACCCGCTCGACGTGGAGCGGATCGGCACTTCATAACTGTGTGTAAAGCTCGACTGCACGGACGCCTTCGGAGGCGCGGGGGCGTTGGTGACGGGCGCGGCGGTTAGCTCGGCGACCGACGGCGGCGCGTCCATGCTCGGCGCGGCGTGGTTCGAGTTGAGCGGGACGAGGGTGTCGGCGAAGGCGCGCGGCTGCACGCCGCGCTCCGACTGGCGCACGAGCGACATTTGCTGCGTGCCGTAGTCAACCGAAGCGACGTACTTGGCGAGGACGGAGAGGCCGATGTAGCCGTCCACGGGTTCCTGCTCGTTGTGGAAGTGGCGGATGTAGACGGGCACGTTCTCGATCCTCACCTCGTCCATTTGCAGCGACGTGAGAAAGCCGTAGACGATCTCGAAGCGGCCGCCGCCGCCGACGGCGCGCGCCAGCCCGCCCTGCGCGATGGGCTTGATGTTCATCCGCTCGGCCGTCCGCGTCGAAAGAACGCACATGCCCGAACCCGTGTCCACGACGAAACGCAGCGGCGTCTTCGAGCCGTTGACGCGCACGTTGATGACGGGGCGACTGTTGACGAGTTCAAACGGGATGTTCGCGCGCGGCGAACCGCCGGTCATGTAGAGTTGGCGTTGCGCGCCGAGGTAACGTAGGAAACTGATCAGGCCGCGGATGCGCGCGCGGCGGTCGGCGTCGGTGCGCGGGGCGATGCGCAGAAAATTCTCGTAGGCGTCGGCGGCCTCGCGGTAGCGTTCGGAGCGCGCCGCAGCCTGCGCGTAGGAGAAGACGTAATCGGGTTCGTCGGGGTCGAGGTAGACGGCGCGGCGCAAGCCCGCGAGCGCGATGGCGGCGCGGTTCTCATAGAAGTTGATCATCGAAAGCCCCGCGATCGCCAACGCCTCGTCCTCCTTGAAGATGAGCGCGGTGCGAAACTCTTCGATGGAAAGTTTGAAATCGCCGGAGGCCAGCAGCGACGAGCCGAGCAGCGCATGCGCGCGCGCCGAGGTCGGGTCGAGGGCGAGCACGCGCGCGGCGTGATCGTAGGCGTCGCGCAGGTTGCGTTGTTTCAACAGGGCGAAACTCAAGCCCAGCCGCGCCGCCACGTCCTTCGGGTTTTTCTCGACGAGCGCGCGGTAAATTTTTTCGGCGACGTCAAACTCGCCCTGCCTGAGGGCGCGCGCCGCCTTCTCGCGGTTCTTATCGCCTCCCCCGACGGCCGCATGCGCATCCATGCCGCCCAATGCCACACACAACACCAGAGCAGCCAAACTGCCCCACAACGCACGGCTCAGTTTATTCATCTTTCGGCCACCCCCTTCAGGCAGGAAGGGATGAGGGCGCAGGGCAGAGGGACGAATCAGGAAACGTTCAAGCTGGATAGATAGCTTTGTTCTTATTCATCCCTCTGCCCTCTGCCCTCATTCCTATTTCAGAATTTCCCCGGTCTTCATAGACCACAGTACCAGGTCGAGTTCGTCGAAATCTATGGCGAGGCGCGCGGCAAAACTGCGTAATGCCGCTTCGATGTCGAGATAGCGCGTGCGGGTTGTCGGCGGCGTCGGAGATTCGAGTACGCCGAGTTCGGCGAGGCTGCGCAGGATGTGTTTGTCGAGAATGGCGTAGCCGCGATAACCCACGTTGCGCAGGTAGTGGCTGGCCTCCTTGTACCCCAGACCTTTGATGCGCCGTTCGCGCGCGAGCCAGTCGCGGCGGGCGAGCGGATCGTCGAAACTCTCCAGCCGTTCGCGCAGGCGCATCCGGCAGTCTTCGTGCAAGTAGTCGCGCGTGACGACGATGTAACCGGAGCGCGAGTTCGGGTAACGGTGCTTCTTGTCGAGCGCGCGTGCTAACTCTTCATGCGTGCCTGCGGCGAGCAACTCGCGCACCGCCTCGACGGAACGTAAGCCCATGCGCGCCGACGCGCCCGCCGTGAAGATGCAGAAGACCAACTCTTCCCAGAGGCGTTCGTCCGAGGCTGCACGCCGCACGTCTTGAAACTCGGCGAGGCGGCGTCGGATGTCGGACGCGCGTGCCGCGTGTGTCTCTCGAATCCGCTCGATGGTGACGGGCTGTTGAACTGGACGCAATGTGCTCTGGGTGACGGCTGCCGGATTGTCAATTGCGAGGGCGCGATCAACGAGTCGAATTTTAGGAGCGCGTTCGCGGCCTTGTCAACGAGTTTGCCGTCTGGAATTTTCGCGGGCTTCGACTTTTATCCCAAGGTGAAGCACATACATCCCCCGCGCGCTCTGCGCGCATCTTATGTTTCGCGCCGAACGCCGCACTCTCCTGCCGGGCGAAACGGCGCGACTCCCGGTCGGCTCTCTCCGTGCTATGATGCAGTTGCCCCCAAACAATTGATAGAGGATAAGAATGTTTAGATCACAAGTCAGACAATTG
Source organism: Pyrinomonadaceae bacterium (assembly GCA_030841105.1). Taxonomy (GTDB): domain Bacteria; phylum Acidobacteriota; class Blastocatellia; order Pyrinomonadales; family Pyrinomonadaceae; genus JAIVJZ01. The sequence goes on along the minus strand of JAVEDE010000087.1, from coordinate 6,543 downwards.
TTTTTGGCGGCGGGGTTGTTGCTCTCGTTGACGGCGGGCGCGTCGGCGCAGGACGACTATACGCCCGCGCCGCAGCCTTCGGCGACGCCGTTCGTCGTCTCCACTTGGCCGGCGACGCCGCCCGCCGCGCCGTCGTCAACGGACATCACGGGCGACGACGTGGCCGCGCTGCCACAGCCGACGCCAGCCTTCTACACGCAGGGCGTGCTCGTCGAAACGCTCGACGGGAAAGTCGTGATGGAGCAGGCGGCGAACCAGCAGTACAACCCGGCCTCGGTCGTCAAACTCGCCACAGCCTTCGACGCCCTGCAAACCTTCGGCCCTAACTACCGCTTCTCGACGGTCGTCTGGACAAACGGGACTTTCGATCAAACGACGGGCACGATCACTGGCGACTTGATCATCTCCGGGCGCGATCCTTCATTCCACTACGAACACGCCGTCGCCATCGCGCGCGAGTTGAACCGCCTCGGCATCCGCACCGTGACCGGCGACCTCATCGTGCCGCCGAAGTTCACGATGAACTTCAACTGGTCGGCCGTGCGCTCCGGCGAAATCTTCTACGATACGCTCGACGCCACGCGTCGCCCGGCCGCCGCGACCCGCGCGTGGCTCGACGAACAACTACTCACGCAAGGCAACACTGCCGCCGCTGCTGTGACGACGCAGCCGACTCCGAGCGTCGCCGTGATGGGCGCGGTCTACGTCGCGTCCGTCCCGGCGAAGGCGCGCGTGCTCGTCACGCACCGTTCGAGCAAGTTGGTTGACGTGCTCAAGGTGCTGCTCTGCTACTCGAACAATTTCATGGCCGAACGCCTCGGCGACAACTTAGGCGGCGCGTCGGGCGTCCAGCATTTTCTGATCAGCAAAGTCGGACTCGCGCCCGGCGAAGTGCGCCTCGCTTCGACGAGCGGCTTAGGCATCAATCGCCTCTCGCCGCGTTCGATGATGAAGATTTATCGCGCGCTCTTAAAGGAACTGGCGAAGCACAATTTGTCGGCTTCGGACATCATGCCGGTAGCGGGCGTTGACCCCGGCACGTTGCAGAAGCGTTACACGTTCGGCTACTCGCGCGGCAGCGTCATCGGCAAGACCGGCACGCTCGGCCGTTCCGACGGCGGCGTGAGCGCGCTCGCCGGTCAGATGCGCACGCAGTCGGGCGAGACGCTTCTGTTCGTCATCTTCAACCAGCGCGGCAACGTCGTGCGTTTCCGCGAAGCGCAAGACCGCCTCGTCGCCGAGATGCAATTCACGCGCGGCGGCCCCGCGCCCTTCGCCTACGCGCCCCAGACGCTCGCCATGCGCCTCTCCGACACCGAAGTCGAACAGGCCGACGGATCGGAATTTGAACAACCGTTGAAATAAGGGATGAGGGATGAACATGATAAGCACTCATCCGATTGAGTGTTTCTTAATTCATCCCTCATCCCTAAAAAATTTTGCGCCCCGGCGGCCTGAGAGTCGCCGGGGCGCTTTTTCGTCCGACTCGCGCATGGCGTGCGGCACCGCGCGCAAGCGGACGATCCTTTTGTTTCTCCCGCTTGATTCGTACTGCCGGAAGCGGTAGTCGCACGCGCGCCGCACCTTCCGCCCCGCAGCAGTTTCCCCCTCTGTTAAGCCCCCTTGTTCGTTCGCCGTCGCGGGGCGCTCGCCGCCGCCTCACGTAAAGTTAAGGACAGCCGCGCGGCCGCTTCAGGCGACGCGCGAGTCATCACTGCAATTGTTAAGCCGCCATGCGCGCGGGTGACGAACTCTCACTTCAAACACTCTGCACACTTCCATTTGCGAACGCGTCACGCATGCGACGATGCGGGCGCGTTGCGACCGGCGCACGCGCATGTTGTTTCCGTTGGTGACAAAGTGTGTAACGGAGGTTCGTCTCGCGTCGCGCGGCCTGCGTGGCAGTGGGGGCGTGTGTAGGCCGCTTCCTGTTCTGTTACTTAAGGTGACGCGCGGCGTGCGCGGCGGGAGCGGGTAAGCGCGCGAAAAGGCCGTAAAGGCCGCCATTCTCCGAGTGGCATCACCTTTGCCAAGAGGGGTTGGGACGAAATGTCCGCCGAACTTTTTGATGTAGACGTAAATGAGCATCTGCTTGTGGAGGCGATGATGAACAAGTTGACGAAGGCACGGGCGCGTAGGACGGCACGCAGGCACGGCGAGCGCGGCTTCACGCTCCTGCAAATGATTATCGTGATCGCCATCATCGCCGTGCTGTCCGTGTTCGCGCTGATCGGCGTCACGTCGGCGCGCGCCAACCAGCGACGCATCAACTCGGCGCGCGTGCTCGGCAGCTATCTGGAAAAGGCGCGCGTGGATTCCGTGCGCCGCCGCGCCGACGGAGGCGTCGCCCCGTTGTCCTTCGTGCAGATCGCCAGCGCCAACACCTACAACGTCTTTCTCGACTTCGGCGGCAACGGCACTCCCATCATGCGCACCATCACGCTCGACCCCGGCGTTAGATTTGAAGATGAGAACATCGGCGCGGAGATCAACTTCGACTGGCGCGGTCGCACCAGCGGCGACTTTCTGATCCGCGTCTATAACGACACGCACCCCGATAACGAACAATACCTGACGAGGGTGGCGGTCTCCGGCTTGGGCGATGTCACGATCAACAGCGACGTGTACACGCCGGACGTGAACACCAACAGCTCTAATTTCAACGCGCCGCCGACCCCGCCCACGCCGACGCCCTTCCCCACTCCTACGCCTTCCGGGACACCGACGCCGAGTGCGACCCCCACGCCGAGTCCCACCGCCACGCCGACGCCCACGCCGAGTCCCACTGCGACGCCGAGTCCTACGGCCACGCCGACACCCACTGCGACCCCGACGCCCACTGCGACGCCGAGTCCTACGGCCACGCCGACGCCCACTGCGACCCCGACGCCCAGCCCGACGCCTCCCGGCGGCGGCGGTCAATGCGTGTTGACGGTCACCCCGGCGACAGTCAGCGTCCGCAAGAACGGGCTGGCTACCGCGACCGTCGCCGTCACCATACTTAATGCCTCGACGGCCACCAGCGTCACGGCCGTCACGAGTAATTCGAGAGAGATTTCGGTCAGCCCTGCGACGGCCACAGTAGGGGTGGGCGGCTCGGCTAATTTCACTATCGCTTCGCTGCGCCAAAACACGGGCTTCACCTATCAGGCCACGTTCAGGTCAACCAATTGTGGCTCCGCCAACGTCACCGTCACCGTCAGAAACTAGGAGCACGTCATGAAGTCACACACGGCGAATGAAACAGGGTTCACGCTGATCGAAACCAGCATTGCGATGCTCGTGATGATGGTGGTCGGCCTCGGCGCGACTTCGCTCTTCCTCTACGCGGTGCGCAACAACACCGGGGGCGCGCAACGCTCGCTCTCGATGGCGCTTGCGCAGCAGCGCGCCGAAGATTTACGCGGCATTGATTACTCCGACAACCGGCTCAACATCGGCGTGCAGACGCAGACCATCGTCGTCGCGGGCACGACCCCCGCGAGCACTTACAGCCAGTACGGCGGCACGGCCGCCGCGCAGAGCTACGACGCCCCGGCGGCGAAGGGCGCGGGCGGCGAGGCGTTGGCATTCGCGGCGACGCCGACACCGACGCCGACACCCACCACGGGCGGCACGACGGTCATACCGGGCAGCCAAACTTTTCAGGTGCAGACTCAGGTTGAGGCTTTCCCCGTCGGAGCGGCCGCCCCGACGCAGAAACGCATCACGATCCGGGTGACGCCCATTAACGGTAACGGCGCGGCGTCGTGGATGAACCAGAACCCGGTCGAGATCGTGATCCGCCGGAGCAGCAACACGCCCGGCCCCAACAAGCTCTAGGGCACACCGGCGCGCGACGCGTTCGGCACGCGAGAGGGAGACGACACTTCATGCGACACACGGCACACGGGAAACATCAGGCGGGCTTTTCCATCATGGAATTGTTGGTGGCAATGTCCGTGATGATCTTCATCACCGGCGCGGCCACCACCCTGCTCGTCAGCGCGTTCAGCGTGCGCTCACGCGAGGATCAACGCTCCGAGGGGATCAGCGATGCGCGCCGCGCGCTCAACGTCATCTCGCGCGAGGTGGCGAACGCCGGTTACATGCTGCCGCGCGGGCTGACCTACGCTTCCCCCGGCGGCACGAAGGCCGTCCCCGTCAACGGCCTCCTGCCCGAAGACTGCGACGCCACAGGAATCACCTTCGTCGCCAACCTCAACGCTCACGGCGAGGTGGGTAACCCGACGACGACGAGTAACGTCATCGGCGACGGCGTGGAGGACGAGGTGGTGAAGTTCCAACTCGTCCAGATGGGAGGAAACAGTTTCCTCGTCCGCCGGAGCGTGACGACCGGCGACTCGCTCGTGCTCGCCAACCGCATTGACGGCGCGCGCTTCGATTACCTCAACGCCGCGGGCAACGACACGTCCGGCAACCTCGCCGCCGCCGTGAGCGTCCGCATCACGGTCTGGGTCACGATGAACACCGTCGGCCGACCCGGCACGTCCGGCTACCAAGCGCCCGCACAGGTGAATTTGTCGTCGCTCATCAACCTGCGCAACGCCAACTTAAATACCTACTAAGCGAACGCCACGCCGGGAGGCGTCCGACGCCCGCATCAGGTGAATGACATGAAGAAGAGCCAGAAGAACAAGAAGAACTCGCCGCACGCCGCACCGGGTCGCCAACGCGAGCGCGGCGCGGCGCTGATTATGATGTTGCTCGTCTCGATGCTGCTGCTGGCGGCCGGAGGCGCGCTGATCATGACGACCGCGTTGACGACCACCACCGTCTACGAGTCAACGCCGGAGACGCTGGCCTATTACGCCGCCGAGACCGGCATCGAAGACACGCTCAACGTGTTGCGCGGCAACGGGCCGCCGTCGGCCGCGCCCACGTGCGGGGCGCCGGTCGCCCCCAACCCGGAAAAGATCAGTTTCCGCCGCGCCCTCACCCGCTGCACTTCCAATGTGGCCGGCGACCCGCAGGGCACTGCGTTCCCTTTGCGCCTTTCGCGTTGGCTCAACTACAACTACCAGCCGCCCAACCTCAACTATCCCGACCGCGTTGCGATCACGCCCAACTACAGCCCCCTGAACGGCACGGCCTACAGCATCGCGCTGCGTGACCCGGACTCCAGCGACGTCGTGGCCTACTCGGTGACGGGCAGATTCAACGGCGGCGCGCTCACGCTCCCGCTCGCCGGGTCGGGCGCGAACGGCGCGGTTCTGACTTACGTACCGCCCGCGCCCGTCACGACCACGGCCTACCCGTCCGTGGCGGCGTCGCTCGGCACGCTTCAGGCGCAGTACATCGCCCCGCTCGGCGTCGCCATCCCGCTCGGCGCGGTCATCCCCCCCGGCACGACCCTGACCCTGACGATCAATCAGATCAGGCCGTGGCCTGCTACTTACACCATTGTCAACCGCCTCTCAGGCGTCATCGCCCCTCCTCCGCTCAACAGCGTGAAGATCCTGTACGGCGAGCAGAGCGTGGTGGTCGGCGGCACGACGCTCCAGTTGCCGCAGAGTTTGGATCTGCTCTCGGCGGTGCTTGGTTCCAGCGGTGGAACCAATCAATTGACGGCGACGCTGACAGCCCCCGAACCGCGGCGGGTCGTCGTTGCCGCGACCGGCTACGGGCCTCGCGGGGCGCGGAAGTTTGTCGAGATGATGCTGGACAACTTCAACTTCGCCATCCGCCCGCCCGCGCCCATCTGCATCCGCGGCTCGGACAACCCGGCGCAGTCCATGACCTTCGATCTCGGCAGCAGTAACGCTAAAACATATAGCGGCGTGGACATTTCGGGACAACAGCCCATCTCCCCGGCCGTCGCCATCACGCTGCACGACTGGACTGCGGCCGACAATGGCATCTCAAAAGGCTCGACGATTCAACCATCCCCGCCGCAGCCGCCCGACGATCCCAAACTGGCGATTCTCGACCACACCATCCCGGCGAGTACCATCGCCGATCCGAACCCTGTGCCCGCGCCGTGGGTTGCGCCTTCGCCCGTGCCCGTCAGGCCACCTCCCGCGGCCGTCACCCCGGACTTCTTGCGGACGGCCGACGCGGCGCGCGAATTCCTCTACGGCTCGAACGGGGGCGGCGGGCTGCGCGCCAAAGCCCGCGCGCAGAACCGCTACTATCCCAATGGCTTTTCCGGAGTCGCCGGGAACTACAACACCGGCGGGTTCACCTTCGTCGAAGGCGACTGTGAACTCGACGGCGGCGGCGGTCTGCTCGTCGTGACGGGTGATCTGGTACTCAAGGGCAACAGCCAGTTCAGGGGCATCATCCTCGCGATGGGCAACGGGCGCGTTACACGCGACGGCGGCGGCGGCGCCGACATCCGCGGCGCGTGGATCGTGGCAAACTTCAACCTGAACGGCGGCGGCGGCTTCGGCGCGCCCGTCTTCGACGTGTCCGGCGGCGGCAACAGCGATTTTCAATTCGACTGGGCGGCCATCGTCAGCGCCAATCAAGCGGTCGGCCTGTCTATCGCGGGCGTCGCCGAGAGATAACCGCTCAGGCATCCGCCCACAACCCGGCGGGGGG
>JAVEDE010000007.1 GCA_030841105.1 Pyrinomonadaceae bacterium | reverse complement strand
GGCATCCGCACGCGCTACGGCAACACGGCCATCAACAAGAAAATGGCCGCCCGTCAAGCCCTGCGCGTCCTGCGCGACGGCGGCACGCTCGGCATTCTGGCCGACCTCAACACGCACCCGAACGAAGGCGTCTTCGTCCCCTTCTTCGGCCACCTCGCCTGCACCACTTCCGGCGTCGCCACGCTCGCCCTGCGCACGGACGCCCTCGTCATCCCCACCTGCGCCGTGTGGGACGAAAAACGCGGACGATTCTTCTTCCACGGCGACCCGCCCGTCACACTCGTCCGCACGGGCGACGACAAACGCGACATTGAGACGAACACGGCCAACTTCGCCGCCGCCATCGAACGCATGATCCGCGCCTACCCCGAACAGTGGCTCTGGATTCACAAACGCTGGCGCACGCGCCCCCCCGGAGAGCCTGATCTCTACGACCGCCGGACACAACTCGACACAAAAGAGTCACATCTGACCGCCCCTGCCAGCCGCAATAGCTTCTCTTGAACACAATTTCTCAAAACTTTTCTTCCCATCTCGCCCATTTTGTTCTTTATTAGCACCATTTAGCTTGCGGCACGAGCACCTTGTCACAAAATTGTCACTTTTCTTTGCATTTTGTGCTTGACATCTAACAGATGTTTAGTGTAATTTCACACACGTCGAAGGGCAATGAGTTTTATAACAAAAGTTTCCGGTTGCCGCCCTTCAAGATTTTTGAAAGCAAGAGACTTTCGGCCAGATGCTAACGGTAACGGAAGAGGCCAGTTTTACGAAACCTTCTTTTTTCCGAGCCTTGCAATTTTAACTCGCCCGTACCAACGCAGCCGACCAACATGCCGGATCGCCCGTAAGTGACGATCTCCAGCGCCCAAGTCAACGCCACCCTGAATCTCCGAGCCTACCCAAAAATTTCAGCCTCGTTAGTCCCCCAAAACTAACGAGGCTGATTCTCTTTGTGGCCGTCAATTTCAGCCCTGCGGCGTTCGGCCGCTATCCCGCCCAACCCTACCCACATCACTCCGCAGGCGACCGCTTCACATCGCCAGCCCGCCGTCCACCTGAATTACCTGTCCGGTGATGTAACGCGCCGACTGGGAGACTAGAAAGCACGCGATGTCGGCGACCTCCGCCGGCTCGGCGAAGCGTCCGAGCGGAATCTGTTCGAGCAGCTTCGTCTTGTAGGCGTCGTCGAGCGCGCCCGACATGTCGGTGGCGACGAGTCCGAGCGCGAGCGCGTTGACCGTCACCTTGCGACTCGCCACCTCTTTCGCCAGCGCCTTCGTCAAGCCGATCAGCCCCGCCTTCGACGCCGAGTAGTTCGACTGACCGGCCATCCCTACCACGCCGCTGATCGAGGAGATGTTCAAGACCGACCCGCCGCCCTCCTGCCTGAGCATCACGCGCAAGGCCGCGCGCGCGAAGTTCCAAGGCCCTTTCAGGTTCGTGTCCAGCACGGCGTCCCAGTCGTCCTCCTTCATCCGCAGGATCAAATTGTCGCGCGTGACGCCCGCGTTGTTGATGAGAAAGTCTATGCGCCCGAATGCCTCTTTGGTCTGCTTGACCATTTCGGCCACCGGCTCGGTCTGTGCCACGTCGCACTGCGTCGCCAAGACTTTCACGCCTAGCGACTCGATCTCGGCGCGCAACTCTTCGGCGGCCTCCGCGCTCTTCGCGTAGTTGAACGCGACCGACGCCCCGCGCCGCGCCAACTCAAGCGCGATGGCGCGACCGATGCCGCGCGTCGCCCCCGTCACAATCGCCGCCTGCCCTTCAAAAGGTTTTGTCTCGCCGCTCAAAATTTTCGTCCTCCGTTGTCCGAAGCGGGCGCCGCCGCTACCGTCAGGCGCGCGCCTATTTGTTCAAATCCAACGAACGCAAATATTCCTTAAACTCGGGCGCGAGGTCTGGACGCTTCAAGGCGAACTCGACGGTCGCGACGAGGAAGCCGAGTTTGTCGCCCGCGTCGTGGCGCGCGCCCTCGAAGCGCACGGCGTAGAAGGGTCGCTTTTTCAGCAGTGAACGCATGGCGTCGGTGATCTGTATCTCGCCGCCCGCGCCGCGTTCGGTGCGCTCGATCTCGTCGAAGATGTCGGGCGTCAGAATGTAACGCCCGATGATCGCCAAGTCCGACGGCGCTTCGGCGAAGGGCGGCTTCTCCACCATGTCCCTGATCTTGTAGACGCCCTCGGCGACCTCTTCGGCGTCAATCGCGCCGAAGCGCGAGATGGCTTCGCCCTCGACCTGCATCGTGCCGACGACGGGCGCGTCATACTCTTCGTAAACACGTAGCATCTGTTTGAGCGCGGGCGTTTCGCAGTCCATGATGTCGTCCGGGAGCAGGACGGCGAACGGCTCGTCGGCGACGAAATCGCGCGCCTGCAAGATGGCGTGGCCGAGTCCGAGCGCCTCCTGCTGGCGGACGTAGCTGATGCGCGCGAGCTCCGAGACGGAGCGCGCGACGGCGAGCAACTTGTCCTTGCCGCGCGCGCGCAACGTGTGTTCGAGTTCGAAGGAGATGTCGAAGTGATCCTCGATGGCGTTCTTGCCGCGCCCCGTGATGATGAGGATTGACTCGACGCCCGACGCCACCGCTTCTTCGACGCCATACTGAATGAGCGGCTTATCCACGAGCGGCAGCATCTCTTTCGGCGACGCCTTCGTCGCGGGCAGAAAGCGCGTGCCCAATCCCGCCGCCGGAAACACCGCCTTGCGAATCTTCTGTGCCATATTAAACTCACTCCCCTTGATGGAAATTTACACGCTCAATCGCCCGCGTTGACCTGAGCGTCAACGGCGCGAGCAGAGCAGCCGCCTTGACACGTTCGCCGACGGTCGGCTAGCGTGACCCCTTTCACCAAACTGCACTGGCGTTACGAAGAGACAACTTCATACCACACGTTTAAAGGACAGCACAAATGCTCGATCTCAACTTTGTCCGCGATAATTTAGAGCGCGTCCGTGCCGCGCTCGAAGCGCGCCGCGCGCCGACGGCCGCGCTCGACGACTTCGCGCAACTGGACGCGGAGCGGCGACGCGTCATCGCCGAGTCCGACGAACTCAACGCCGCTCGCAACACGGCGAGCCGACGTATCGGCGCGTTGATGAAGGAAGGGCGCAAGGACGAAGCGGAGGCGCAGCGTCAAGAGGTCGGGCAACTCAAGGAGCGCATCGCGGAACTCGACCGCGCGCGCGACGCGGCCGAAGCGAACATGCGAACGCTGCTCTCCACGCTCCCCAACCTGCCGCACGAAAGCGTCCCCGTCGGCGCGGATGAATCGGCCAACGCGGAAGTGCGTCGGTGGGGTGCGCCGCCGGAGTTTGATTTCGAGCCGAAGGATCACGTTGACCTCGGCGCGTCGCTCGGCATCCTCGACCTCGAACGCGCGGCGAAGATCGCGGGCGCGCGCTTCTCCATCCTACGCGGCGCGGGGGCGCAACTCGAACGCGCCATCATCAACTTCATGCTCGACCTGCACACGCGCGAGCATGGCTACGAGGAGACGCTCCCGCCCTTCATCGTCAACCGCGATTCCCTGTTCGGCACGGGTCAACTGCCGAAGTTCGAGCAGGACTTGTTCAAGCTGACGGACGAGCGCGAGCTTTATCTCAGCCCGACGGCCGAAGTGCCCGTCACGAACATCTATCGCGAGGAGACGCTCGAAGCGGCGCAACTGCCTTTGAAGATGGTGGCCTACACGCCCTGTTTTCGTTCCGAGGCTGGCAGCTACGGGCGCGACACGCGCGGGCTGATTCGCCAGCACCAGTTCGAGAAAGTCGAACTCGTCAAACTCGCGCTGCCGGAACAGTCCTACGACGAGTTGGAGTCGCTGACGCGCGACGCCGAGCGCGTCTTGCAGGGGTTGAACTTGCATTATCGCGTCGTTACGCTCTCGACCGGCGACACGGGCTTCTCCGCCGCGAAGACTTACGACATAGAGGTCTGGCTGCCCTCGCAAAACACCTTCCGCGAAATCTCCTCCTGCTCGAACTGCGAGGCGTTCCAAGCGCGGCGCGCGCAGATTCGCTTCAAGCGGGCGACGGGCGGCAAGCCCGAATATGTCCACACGCTCAATGGTTCGGGTCTCGCCGTCGGGCGCACATGGCTCGCGATTGTGGAGAACTATCAACAGGCGGACGGCTCGGTCTTGATTCCCGAAGTGCTGCGGCCGTACATGAACGGGATGGAGAAGATTGAGGCCGCGCGGCAGTAGTCGAAGCTCAGGCGGATCGCAGACAGCAAAAGAGTCCGTGTGAACTGCACACGGACTCTTTTCTGATCCCGGCTAACGCGCGCTCGGCGACCGCTCACTTGATCTGCAAGTCGAACGGCAGCATCGCCATCGTCTCGCCGCGTTTCATGTTTTCGAGGATGGAGAGGTAGCGCAGGGCGCGGCGCATGTCTTCGGGCAAGGCCGACTCGATGGCGGCGCGTTGCTCTCTGGCCTTGACGCTCGCGGCGTTTTCGTCGCCGCCGCCAAGCCACTGTTGCAGGAACGGGCGCGGCGCGGGGAACACCACGCGGCGCACGCCCTTGTCGGCGGGAATGTTGGCGAGTCCTTTGGCGATCTCGACGGCCTTGTCCAGCCCGCCGAACTCGTCCACCAGCCCGCGCTCTTTGGCCTGCGTGCCCGTCCAGACGCGCCCCTGCGCGATGGAGTCAATGTACTCGACATCGCGCCCGCGCCCCTTCGCCACCTTCGGCAGAAAGTCGTCGTAGTAAAAACTCTTGAGCATCGCCTCAAACTTGGCGCGCTCGTCCGCGTTGAACGGCTCGGTCTCGCGGAACATCCCGGCCTGCTTGCCGCGCAAGACGTACTCGTTGTTGACGCCGATCCAATCGTAGAAACCTTTGAGCACGGGCTTGCCCGCGTAGACGCCGATTGACCCCGTGATGGTCGAAGGCTGTGCGACGATCTTCGACGCCGTCGCGGAGATGTAGTAACCGCCCGACGCCGCCACGTCGCTCATGGAGACGACGACGGGCTTCTGCGCCTTCGCCTTTTCGACCGCGTGCCAGATCACGTCGGACGCGTAGGAAGTGCCGCCCGGACTGTCCACGCGCAGCACGATGGCCTTGACGGTCTTGTCGTCGCGCGCGTCGTTCAACGCCTTGACCACCGTGTCCGAACCCGTGGACTGGCTGCTGAACGCGCTGCCGTCGTTCGACGAACCGCCGCCGATGGGGCCGGACGCGAAGACGAGCGCGATGCGTTCGCCCTCACCTAACCCCACGGACTCCGGGCGCACACGTCGGTAGTCCGACGCCTTCACCTTGCGCAGCTTGTCTGCGTCTTTGTAGCCGAGCCGTTTTTTGAGTTCGTCCTCAACCTCGTCGCGGTATTTCGCGTCGTCAATCAGCCCCGCCTGTTTCGCCTCCCACGCGCCGAGCGGCGCGCTGTCAATGAGCGTGCGCACGTCCGCTTCGGACTTCTTGCGCGCGGCGGCGATGGTGCTCACGTAGCGCGCGAAAAACTCGTCGAGGATCGAGTTGATCACTTCGCGGCTCGCCTCGGACATCTCCTTGCGCGTGTACTGTTCGGGCGCGGTCTTGTATTTGCCGATCTGGTAGAAGTCGGGTTTGACGCCGAGTTTGTCGAGCGAGCCGCCGAGCGACATTACGTCTGCGGCGAGGCCGACGATGAACAGGTCGCCGATGGGCGCGACGTAGATGCGGTCGCAGGCGGTCGCAAGGTAATACTCCTTGTTCGTGCCGTACTCCATGTAGGCGTAGACGGGTTTGCCAGTCGAGCGAAAGTCGGCGAGCGTGTCGCGTATCTCTTCGGCCTTGCCCCAACCGATCACGGTCATGTCAATCTCAAGCAGGATCGCGCCGATGCGTTTGTCGGCCTTCGCCTTCCTGATCTCCGAGAGCAGGCGCACGAGCGACTGGTCGTCGCGGCCGAGGAAGCGACTCGCAAAAGGGTCTTCCGGCACGTAGTCTGGGAGCGCGCCTTCGACCTTCAACATGAGCACGCTGTTGTCGCGCACGTCCGGCTCGCCCTCGCCGAGCGATGCGAACAACAACGCGACGCAGACCACCATCACCAGCCCCAACACGACGAGCAGCCCCGCCACCCACAAAAAGATTTTCCCACCGCGCGACATAGCCATAAGATTGCTTCAAACGATCCCGAAAAAATTAATCCCCCGCGCTCCAGCGAGACGCACGAAGGTCTATGTGAATACGCGTAAACCACGGAAAAGTTTAAGCGCACTCGCCCGCCGCCATCATCCGAGACAACTTGCCCGACGCCCTTCGCACCCCGAACGACGCCATTCGCGTTGCGCTACGACGCGCGGCGCAAAACTTCTTGACAGTAACAGCGGGCGACTATAGAGTCTCGCTGCTTCATTAAATGCTAACCGAACACATGGATCAACCCGCGCCGTCGAACCCGACGCGCCGGGCGTTGTTTTAAATCACGCGGCGGGCAGCCTTCCGGCCGCCACCGCACCAGCCTCGCGCCACTGCTTATTCTTTACGCCGCCACGCATCCCCCAGCTCCGCCGCGTCAGCACACGCAGTGTAACTACACGAGCGAATCTCGCCGAGTTAAGGAGAAAAGAAACATGCTTTACCTGCGCACCGCACGCCGTCGCGGCCGAATCTATCCCTGTCTGATGTTGGCCGTCGCGCTCTGCCTCGTCGCCCTCGGGAGCATGCCGCCGCCGAGTTCACGCGCCGCCGGCGCGCGTCTCGACAGCTGGCAAGACGCGTCAACTTCCATCGTCACGATTGCCCCCGGCTCGGCCTACCGGCAGACCAACCTCGTCTCCGACGTGCCCGGCGTCGCCTTCATCGAAGACCCGCTGCTCGTCAACCCGTGGGGCATCTCGATGACCGCGACCAGTCCGTTCTGGATCGCCAATACGGGCACGTCCACCTCTTCGCTCTACCGGGGCGACGTGGGCGGCGTCGTCTTCTTCAAGCAGCCCAACATGCCGTCCATCAACATTCCGGGTCAACTCCCGACCGGCACGGTCGCCAACCCGACGGCGTCCGAGTTCGTCGTCCCCGGCGCGTGCGCCGCCGCGCCGTGCGGGGCGAATTTTATCTTCGCCTCGATCACGGGCAACATCGTCGGCTGGGATCCGAACGCCCCGGCCGCAGGCTCGACCACCGGCGTCATCGCGGCGAGCCAACCCGGCCACGTCTACACGGGTCTCGCCATCGGCAACAACGGTTCGGGCAACTTCCTCTACGCCGCCGATTTCGCCAACGGCAAGATTGACGTCTTCAACAGTTCTTACGTGCTCCAAGCGGCGGCCAACTTCCCCTTCGCCGACCCGACCATCCCCACCACGATGGGCAACACTTATCACCCGCACAACGTTCAGGCCATCGGCTCGTCGCTCTACGTCACCTACGCGAAAGTCGGCGCAAACGGTCTGGACGAAGAAGGCGTCGGCAACGGGTTCGTGCGCCGCTTCAACCTGAACGGCGTGCGCGATCTGACGTTCGGCATCAACAACGGCGCGCTTAACTCGCCGTGGGGCGTGACGCTAGCGCCCGCCAGTTTCGGCATCTTCGGCGGCGCGCTGCTCGTCGGCAACTTCGGCCGCGGCAACCCCAGCATCCACGCTTACAACCCGACGACCGGCGCGTTCCTCGGCACGCTTCAAGACGAGGGCGGGAACGGCATCGTGATTGATGAACTGTGGGCGCTCGTCTTCGGCAACGGCGGCAGCGGCGGCGACCCGAACACGCTCTATTTCTCCGCCGGTATCGTCAAAGAGCAGCACGGCCTCTTCGGCTCGCTCAAGCCCACCACCGCTTCGGCCACGTCGCTGGTCAGTTTCAGTTCGGCCGACTACGCCATCGGCGAGGGCAACAGCAGCATTCAGATCAGCGTCACACGCGCGGGCAATGTCTCCGGCTCGGCGTCCGTCAACTACGCCGTCTTCGACGAGACCGGGACGGGGCACGCGAGCCAAAAGACAGATTACGAGATCGCCGTCGGCACGCTCTCTTTCGCCCCCGGCGAAACGAGCAAGACCTTCAGAGTATTAATCATTGACGACCGTCTGGATGAGAACGACGAGACGATCAACCTCGCCCTGAGCAACCCCGTCGGCGTCGGCCTCGGCAGCACCAACATGTCCGTGCTGACCCTTACGGACAACGACAACGCGACCTCGGCCGCCAACCCGATTGACGACACGGCGTTCTTCGTCCGCCAGCACTATCTCGATTTCCTCGCGCGCGAACCCGACACGGGCGGCTTCAACGCGTGGGTGGCCGTGCTGAATGGCTGCGCCGCCGGGAATACGACGTGCGACCGCGTCGCCGTCTCGTCGGCCTTCTTCCGTTCGCAGGAGTTTCAGAGTCGCGGCTACTTCGCCACACGCTTCTACATCGCCGCCTTCGGGCGCAACCCGCTCTACGGCGAGTTCATGGGCGACCTCAGCCGCTTGAGCGGCGCGACTCCCGAAGAGACGAACGCCTTGCGGGCGGGCTTTGCCGCCGCCTTCGTCACGCGCAACGAGTTCGTCGCCACGCTCGGCGCGCTCACCAACGCGCAGTACGTGGACAGGTTGATCGCCAACACCGGCCTCGCCTTCCCGAACCGCGACGCGCTCGTCGCCTCGCTCGACGCGAACACGAAGACGCGCGCGCAGGTCTTGCAGGAGATCGTCGAGAGCACGCAATTTGCCGGTCACGTCCCCACCTTTAACCGCGCCTTCGTGCTCGCGGAATACTTCGGCTACCTGCGCCGCAACCCCGATACGGCGGGCTACAACATGTGGATCGCTTACATGAACGCGAACCCGGCAGACTTCCGCACGATGGTCAACGGGTTCGTCAACTCCGTCGAATATCGCCAGCGGTTCGGCGCAAACTAACGCCCGGCGCACCCGCCCTGACGACGCAAAACGGGGACAGTCTTGATTGACTGTCCCCGTCTCTTTTTCCCGTCGGCGATAAAGAAGATTGTCCCCGTTTCTTTTCCACGTCGGCGGCAAAGCAACCTTCCTCTGCCGTCAACGAACTTCATTCGCCGTTAACTTCCGCCGTTAACAAACTTCATCGCCGTTAACTGACGACACGACTCAACACCCTCGCCCGCCGCGCGCATCGTTCATCCCTTATCCTTCCTTCTTAACGATCCAACCGCCGCCCAACACCTCGTCGCCGCGATAGAAGACGGTCGCCTGTCCGGGCGCGATGGCACGTTGCGGTTCGTCGAAGATGACGCGGGCGCGCGCGCCTTCGAGCGGTTCGATAGTCGCGGGCGCGGGCGCGTGTCGGTAACGCACGCGCACCTCGGCGCGCACGGGCGCACGTGGCTCATCGAAGCTGATCCAGTTGACGCCCGCCGCCGTGAACTCCGACGCCAACAACTCGTCGCTCTCACCGACGACGATCTGGTTGCGCTCCGCGTCAACTTTGACGACGTAGAGCGGCAGCGGGCGAGAGATGCCTAAACCGCGACGCTGCCCGACCGTGTAGTGATGCACGCCCTGATGCTCGCCGAGCACTTGCCCCGACGCGTCAACGATCTCGCCCGCGCCGGGCAGACGCCGCGTCTCGCCTTCAACTTCCAGATAACGATCTATGAAGCCCGCGTAGTCGCCGTCGGGCACGAAACAGATTTCCTGCGACTCGGCCTTGTCCGACACGGCGAGGTTGAAACGACGCGCCGCCGCGCGCGCCTCCTCCTTACGCATCTCGCCGAGCGGAAACATCGCGTGCGCCAACTGGCCTTGCGTCAACTCCCACAGGAAATATGTCTGATCCTTGTTCGCGTCGCGCCCGCGCAAGAGCTTGTGCCGCCCGCTGCCTGCGTCAAACTCGACGCGCGCGTAGTGACCCGTCGCCACACGCTCGCAGCCGAGGCTCTGCGCCAGCCGGTCGAGCGAAGCGAACTTGAGACGGCTGTTGCACGCCACACAGGGGATCGGCGTCTCGCCTTCCAGATAACTCGTGACGAACGGCCGCACCACGTCGCGCTCGAAATCCTGTTCGAGGTTCAAGACGTAGAAGGGGAAGCCGAGTTCTCCGGCCACGCGCCGCGCGTCGTACACGTCGTCGAGCGAGCAACAGCGCGAGGGGAGCGCGTCGCCGTGCTCGTCCACGTTGATGTTGCGGTTCTGATTCCACAACTGCATCGTGAAGCCGACGAGTTCGTGCCCCGCCTCCTGTAAGATCGCCGCCGCCGCCGAAGAATCAACGCCGCCGCTCATCGCCACCGCAATTTTCATAAAGCAAAAGTTTCAGGTTTCAAGTTTCAAGTTTCAGGTCTGAAATCGCGGAGTTCAACTTGCTTTTAACCTGCAATTTGAAACCTGAAACCCGGCCGGTTTGCCGCCCATTTAAGGCGGGTGTTAAGATGCCCGCACAGACAACAAATGTGCCTGACAAACAACAGTTAAGGATACTCGAAACGGCGCGATCCGTCAGCCGTGGAAACGGTTTCAAGTTTCAGGTTTCAAGTTCCAAGTTAAAGAACAAGGAACTTTCAGACTTGAAACTTGAGACCTGAAACTTGAAACCCTTTTGAAACTTATGCCTGAGAGAGCCATTGAAGAATACACCGTCGCTGAAGAGCCTTATTACCTGCCCGTGGCGGGCGAGGTGGAGATGTTCGAGGCGGCGAACGCGGCGCGCCTGCCCGTGATGTTGAAGGGGCCGACGGGCTGCGGCAAGACGCGCTTTGTCGAGCACATGGCGTGGCGTCTGAACCGCCCGCTGATCACGGTGGCGTGCCACGAAGATTTGTCCGCGACCGATCTCGTCGGTCGCTTCCTGCTCGAAGGCGAGGAGACGGTCTGGCACGACGGGCCGCTCACGTCGGCGGTCAAGAGCGGCGCGATCTGTTATCTGGACGAGGTGGTCGAGGCGCGCAAGGACACGGTGGTCATCATCCACCCGCTCACGGATCATCGCCGCCGTCTGCCCATCGAGAAGCGCGGCACGATCCTCGACGCGCCCGACACGTTCATGCTCGTCGTCTCTTACAACCCCGGCTACCAGTCGGTCTTGAAAGACCTCAAGCAGTCAACGCGGCAACGCTTCGTCTCGCTCGAATTCGACTACCCGCCCGCCGAACTCGAAGCCGAGATCGTCGCGCGCGAAGGCGGCGTCGAAGAGACGACGGCGCGCGACCTCGTGCAGATCGGCCACAAGGTCAGAAACCTGCGCGGCCACGGCCTCGAAGAAGGCGTCTCCACGCGCCTCTTGATCTACGCCGCCCAACTCATCGCGCGCGGCATTCCTCCGATCGCCGCCGCCGAAGTCGCCCTCGCCTCGCCCATCACCGACGACCGCGAACTCCAACGCAGCATCCGCGAGATCATCACGACCGTGATCTAGGTTCTCTCTCAAACTATGAACGAAGCACTGGCCGCACACTTTCTGGAAGACGCGCTCGCGGTCTTTCGCAAGTACCGGAAACTCGGCGAGGGCGCGATGGCGCAACTCGACGACGATGAGTTCTTCGCCGCGATTGATGCGGAGGCCAACAGCGTCGCCGTCATCATCAAACATCTGGCGGGCAACATGCGCTCGCGCTGGACGGACTTTCTGACGGCGGACGGCGAGAAGCCGGATCGTGACCGCGACGTGGAGTTTCGACTCGAACCGGGGACGACGCGCGCGGAGGTGACGGGGTGGTGGGACGCAGGCTGGCAATGCGTGTTCGAGGCCGTCGAACCGTTACAGCCGGAAGACCTCGCGCGCACGGTGACGATCAGGGGTGAGCCGCACACGGTCGTCAAGGCGATCAACCGGCAGTTGACGCATTACGCGTATCACGTCGGGCAGATCGTGTTTCTGACGAAGCATCTCAAAGCGGAGAATTGGCAATCCCTGAGCATCGCGCGCGGGGATTCGGAAGCGTTCAATCAATCCATGCTTGAGGGGCGCGAGAAGTCTTGACGCGGAAGACGACTGTTAACGTGTAGTTGTAGCGAGATGAGTTTCAGATGAGCGAACGGGAAGACGAAGAGGCGCGCGACGGTGCGGAAGCGATTGACACGGACGCGGCGGACGCGCGGCCGTTCGCCGAAGCCCTGCGCGAACACCTCGGCGCGGTGCGGAGCGCGAGCGAGCGCCGGACGATTGCGGGACTCGTGCGCGCCGTCGGCAAGCTCCCCGCCGACCGCGCGCGCGCCGCGCTCGAAGTGAGCGCGCAACTGGCGTCTCTGAGTTTGCGCGTCGGGTTGGAATTTTTGCGCGCGGCGGTCGGGGCGGCGCAGGTGTTGGAAGCGGCGGAGTTGCGCGAGTGGGGCGAGATGGGGCGGCGGCTGGCGATGGCCGACGTTGAGACGGGCGCGAACTTCTTCAAGGCGGGCGTCGCGGAACTGCTCGAAGTTCCCGCCGCAGCGCGCCCGCTGCTGTTTCAAGTCTGCGCGCGCCAGTTGCCGCTCTCGACTTCCATCGCGACGGAGACTTTCAGACGCGCGCCGGAACTCGCGCTCGCCGCGGCGGGCGACGGCGAGTTGCTCGCGGCGACCTACGGAGTCGCGCTTGAGATCGCGCGCCGCTCCGCGCGCCACAGCGCAGACTTTCTCAACGCCTCGCCCGCCGCCTTCGCGCACCTCGCAAAGTATGCGACGGCGAACGAAGGCGCGGGGCGAAACGAAACGGCGGAAGGTGTAAGTCGGAATGAAGCGGCCGAAGGTGTGAGCCGGAACAACGTCGCGCGCGCCGCGTTGCATCTGGCGGGCGTGTTCGCCGTGCGCGCGGGCGGCGTCGCGGCCGACGCGTGGGCGACGCTTCCCGCCGCCACCGCCGCGCTCGACGCCGGACAAGCCCGCACGCTCTTTCGTCACACGGAGAGTTTTCTCGAACGCGGCGGCGCGGCCGCGCTGCACGTCTTCTCTGCGGGCGGCGAGGTGCTCAGGCTCGCGCCGGCGGTCTTCGCGGATTGGACGACGCTGTTGCACGCGGTCGCCGCGCAAGGCAACGCCCCGCTCGTCTCGCTCGCGCGCCACAGCCCCCTGTTCTTCCGTGCGCTCCCCTCGCAAGAGTCGCGCGCCAACCGCGTGGGCGAACTCGCGCGTCGCGTCATCGCGGCGACGCGCGCCGTCGCCGAAGTGGATGCGGAGGCGGCCATCTCCTGTTTCCGTTCAGCGCCCGCCGCGTTGCGCGCGACGACCGTCGAACAATTCGAGCAGTGGGCGCAGGGCGGCCTCGCGCTCAAACGCAACGATGCGCGCTCGCGCCGCAGCTACTACGCGCTCGAAACACGGCAGAGCAACGCCGCGCTCAACGCGGGCGGCGCGGGACTCGCGCTCGACGCGGTCGCGCCGACCTTGCGCCTCTACGTCGAAGGTCTGACGGGTCGCGCCGTGGATGTCGCCTCGCTCGCCGCCGTGCCCGACGAGTCGCGCATCGGCGACGGCCGCACGATCCACCTGCCCGCGTCCGTCTCGGAGTTTGCAGACGACGAGCGCAACTTCCGTCTCTACAAAGTGCTCGCCGCGCACGCCGCCGGGCAGATCGAATTCGGCACGCACGCGCGCGGCGGAAGCGACGACGAAGCCTCCGCAAGTTTGCGCGCCGCCTTCGCTTCCATCGCCGAACTCTACGCCGAGGAGAACGCCGACGCGCGCGACGCCTTCGCGCTCGACGGCTACATCAACGACCCGGCACAGAGCGAACCCGCCCTCGCGCCCGCGGAAGAATCAAGACGCGCGCGCGCGAAGCGACGGCGCATGCCGAAGGATGCCGACTATCGCGCGGCGCTCACGCTCTTCCCGCTGCCCACGCTCGCCGCGCGCATCTTCGGCACGCTGGAAAACGGGCGCATTGATCGTCGCCTGCGTCGCGCCTACCGCGGCCTCGCGCGCGATCTCGATCTCGTCCGCGCGCACCTGCGCGCGAGTCGCCCGCGCATCGCCACCGTCCCCCTCACGCTCGTCCCCTTCGAGTTGCTCTTCCAGATCACGCTCTGCGGCGGCGCGCTCGACGACGCGCGCTTGTTCTACGGCCAGATCGTCTCCGAACTCGACGCAATCGTCACAGACTATCTGGACGGCGCGCAGGCTTCGGTCGCGGACACGTTGATGGCGACCGGGCGCGTCTACACGCTCTTTCAATCCGTCACGCCGCAACAGACCGAACAGCAAGAGCAGCAGGCCGAGACTTCCGAGGACGGTGGGAGCGGCGCGGAATCGAAACTCGACGACGCGAAGGGGCGCAAGCCGGACGATCCCGGCGAGCCGCCGCAAAAGGACGCGCCACCGAACGACGCGCGCGAACTCTTCAACGCGTGGGCGAAGTCGAACTCTTCGGAAGCGGACGCCGCCGACCAACTCTTCGGCGCGGAGCGTTGGACGCAGACGCAGTCGCCGGAGCAGGAGTTGGAGGCGGGCGAAGTGGCTTACAGTTACGACGAGTGGGATCGTGAACTCGCCGACACGCGCGTCAATTGGTGTCGCGTGGTCGAGAAGCGCGTCCGGCGCGGCGACCGCACGTTCGTCGAACTGACGCGCTCACGCTATCGCGGCGTCATCTCCTCGATCAAACATCAGTTCCAAATGATGCGCCCCGAAAGTCTGCTCCGCGTCCGCAACGAACTCGACGGCGAGGACTACGATCTGGATGCCGTCATCAACTACGTCACCGACCGCCGCGCGGCCTACGTGGGCGGCGGCCAACAGTCGGAGCGGCTCTACGTCAAACGCCTGCGCCGCGAGCGCGACGTGGCCGTGTCGTTCCTGCTCGATCAGTCTTCTTCGACGGCGCGCACCATCGGCCGCCACCCGTTGCAGCCCTACACGCACCCCGGCCGACGCATCATCGAGATCGAGAAGGAGGGACTCGTCCTGATGAGCGAAGCCCTCGAAGCCGTCGGCGACGCCTACGCCATCTACGGCTTCACGTCCGAGGGGCGGCGCAACGTGAAGTTTTACGTCGTCAAGGATTTCGACGAACGCCACTCGGACGAGATCGAGCGACGCATCGGCGGCATCAACTACCAGCACAACACGCGGCTCGGCGCGGCCGTGCGCCACGCCGCCGCGCGCCTGCGTTCGCAGGAAGCGCGCACGCGCCTCCTCATCGTGCTCTCCGACGGGCGGCCTTACGACCACGACTACGGCGACGCCCGTTACGCCCGCGAGGACACGCGCGAAGCACTGAGGCAAGCGCGCGTCGCGGGCATCACGCCCTTCTGCATCACCATTGACCGCGACTCCGAGGCCGAACTCAAAGACCTCTATGGCGAAGTCGGCTACACGATCATTGACGACGTGCTGAGCCTGCCGGAACGCATGCCCGCCATCTACCGCCGGTTGACGACCTGAGCGGACGACCTGAGCGGAAGCTACGCGCACACATCCGTGCTCTCTCGTACAAAATAAAAACTTCTCTGCGTTATAGTTTCGGCAAACAGAGAACATAAAAAATAAGTGAACAATTGCATGCAAGAATGTGCGTTCATCGTCATTCTTGTCATTAGTAGTTTTGGACTGCCTGCGCGAGCTTGGCCGGAAACGCCGGACGGGCGAAGGCGCGTGCGGTCAATTAAAAATTTCTGCATCCACTGAACACCAGGGAGAAACTTCAATGCGACGAACTTTAGCTCTCATGAGCCTGCTGGCTCTGGCAACTTTCGGCGCGGCCTGCGCCGCCACCGACAACGCGAACGTGGGAACGAACGCCAACAATACGAACGCCGTCAGCGGCACGACCGGCAACACCGGCACGACCGGCACGGGCGCGACGACGGGCGCGGGCGCGACCGGCTCGACCAGCACGGCCGACAACGTCAACCACGGCGGCACGACCGGCAACACAAACAACACCAACGCCACGGGCAACACCAACGCCATGGGCACGGGCAACACCAACCGCGGCAATACGAACACAGGCAACATGAACGGCGGGAACATGAACGGCGCGAACGGCAACATGCGGAGCGGCAACACGAACACCGGCTCGGCCGCGAACAGAAACACCCCGTAGTCTCACGGACGCGGGTATTTTTTTGTGCGAACAACGTCAGAAGGCGCGCGACTCCACGGGTCGCGCGCCTTCTGACGTTTGCGCGCCGCCGAAGCCGCGCCTTCCGATGTTGTTCGCCGCGCGGCTTTCGCGGCGCGTCAGTCAGTCCACACGGTTCATGCTTTCCCGTAGAAGCGGAAGGTGAGTCCGGCGGTGACGCCGAGGGGATAGCCCGGCGTCGCGTGGATGCGCGGGGCGGCCGCATCACCCGGCCGCAGGCGCGATTCGAAGTAGTTCTGCGTCTCGAAGTAACGTTTGTTCGTCAAGTTATCAATCGCGAAGTTGAAGTCGAGCCAGCGGCGCACGCGCTTGGAGAGACTGAGGTCGAGCACGTCGAGGCCGGAGGCGCGCAGACGAGCGTCCGTGCCGTCGAGGCGATAGCCGCCCGCGTGGCGATAGCCGAGCGAGGCGTTCAAGCCGCGCCAACCGGAGAACGTAAGCGCGGTGTTGGCGACCGCGTGCGGCGCGCCGTCCACGTAGACGCGCGGGCGCGTGCCGCGGTAGAAGGCGTTCGCGACGCGCGTCAGGCCGCCGTTGAAGGCGAGGTGCTTCGTCAGTTGCGCCGAGGTCTTGAACTCGAAACCGTAGGAGCGGCTCGCCCCTCTGAACTCGAAAGTGCCGTCGTCGGGGACGTAGACCTGCTCGTTCGAGCGGTCTATCAAAAACAGATCGGTGATGAGCGAGACGCGTTTGAACTTGTGCGACGTGCCGAGTTGGTAGAAGTCTGTGGTGGAGACTTGCGGGGCGTCGGGGCGTCGGACGACGCCGCGCGCGTCCTGACTCGAAATGCCGCGCCCGTAGTTGAAATAAAAGGTCGCCGGAAACTTGTCGGCGGGCAGATAGGCGACGCTGAACTTCGGCTGGAAGCGCGTCGCGTGCTCCGTCCCCGAAAGTTCGGGGGCGACGCGGTCGTCTACTTTGAAGCGAAAATAATCGAAGCGCATGCCCGCCTCGATGTGGAGGTGGCCGTGCAGTAAGTCCACGCCGTTTTGCACGTAGCCGCCGCCGTTCGTGACGCGCGCACGCGCGTCGGTCAACAAACGCGTCGTCACGCCCGCGCGCGTCTCTGCGCCGACGGCGAGGGGCGCGCGCGCGGCGGTCGGGTAGAGGCCGACGTTGATCTGGTTGTCTTGGTAGTTCGCGCCGACGGTGACGAGAGCGAGTTGGTTGAAGAGTTTGTAGGGGCGCGAGCTTTGCACGTTCGCGCCTTCCTGCAAGCGCGAGTCGTGCTGTTGAATCTCGTCGCCGTTCACTTCGTCCAAGAGGAAGAAGGTGAAGTTTGAATAGAGGTCGAAGAGCGAGCGCGAGACGTAGGCGTCGGCCT
This sequence comes from Pyrinomonadaceae bacterium, assembly GCA_030841105.1. Lineage (GTDB taxonomy): Bacteria > Acidobacteriota > Blastocatellia > Pyrinomonadales > Pyrinomonadaceae > JAIVJZ01. Next base: position 15,553 of record JAVEDE010000007.1, on the reverse strand, counting down.
TGAGCGTCGCGCCCGACGCGGCCGACTCGTCGCGGAAATACAGGCTGAGCGTGCCGCTGCGAACGCGGCCGCCGCCGTCGGGGTCGAGGAAGCCGAAACGCGACAGCCGCCCCGCCGCCACCTCGTCCAAAGGCATCTGCCCCGACGAGTGAAAGTCGTTGCGCCCCGCGTTGAACTTGACGCCCGCGGCGCGCTTGTCGCTCAGGCGGCGCGTGTAGTTGCCCGTCAGGTTGTCGCGGCGATAACGCAGCGGACTCGCAAAAGGCCCGTCGCTCTGCGACCCTTCGTAGGCGACGAGCGCGTCTGCTCCCTTCAACTCAGGACTGTAGGCGACGAAGGCGCGGCGCGTGTCGAACGACCCGCCCTGCACGCGCACGGTGAGTTGATCGGGCAGAGACTCCTTCTGCCGGATGTGGACGACGCCGAGGCCGGAGAAGTCGCCGTACTGCGCGCTGAACGGCCCGTTCAAGATGTCCACGCCCGCGACGAGTTCCGGCGTCAGACTTTTTAAACTGCCGAGATAGCCTTGCCCGTGTCCCTGCGTGGCCTGGTTCTGCCCCACGCCGTCAACTAAGACTTTGAGGCCGCCGCTCGTGCCGCCGTGGTCGAGGTTGAAGCCGAAGCGGCGAATCTCCAGAGACTTACCGCCGCCTTCGTGCTGCCCCGCGTTGATTCCTGCGCTCAAGGTTTGGAAGAGTTGATCGTCGCGTAGGAACAGCGTGTTGTCGTAGACAATTTCGTTCAAGCGGTCGAGCGTGGGGTCGAGCGCGGTCGCTTCGATGCGGACGCTTTCGTGGACGGGCGGGACGACGTAGGCCACGCGGATCGAGAGATTCTCGCCCGGCTCGGACGCGCCGACGGTGCGGGACACAAGCGCGATCTGGCGTCCGAAGAATCTGAGCGAGAGTGTTTCGGCGGCGGGCACGCTGAGACGAAAGTTTCCGCCCGCGTCCGTCTCGGTGCGCTGCTCGCCCGAAGCGGAACGGACTAGGACGATCACGCCCGCGACCGTCTCGTCCTGCTGCGTGACGACCGTGCCGGAGAGTGTGCGCTTGGGAGTCGGCGACGGTTGCTGTGGTTGCTGTGCGGCAAGCGCGGCGACGGGCAGTGTGAGCAGGAGCGGCAGAACAAGAGCGCGAAGCCAAGTTCTCCTCGCTTCCTTTGCGCCTTTGCGCCTTTGCGAGAAATTAAATTCACGCGAAGGAGCGAGGGCGCGAAGGAAACGAAGAATGGCGCAGTTATTTGTAACCCGGAAAGTGGCCGCTTGTTTTGACATCGCGGGAGGTATTGTACACTCGTGTTATGCCTGACACGGAGCAGTTCACCATCGGGGTCGAGGAAGAGTATCAGATCGTCAGCCGCGAGACGCGCGAGTTGCGCCCGCGCGCGCTGAGCATCCTACCGGGCGCGCGCGAGGCGGTCGGCGAGAGCGTCACGCCGGAACTCTATCTTTCGCAAATCGAGATCGGGACGAACGTCTGCGAGACGCTCGCCGAAGTGCGCGACGAACTCACGCACCTGCGGCGCGAGATCATCACGGCGGCCGCGCGCGACGGCCACCTCATCGCGGCGGCGGGCACGCACCCCTTCTCGCACTGGGACGAGCAGACGCTCACGCCGAAACGTCGCTATCGCGGCATCGCAGAGGAGTACGAACAACTGGCGCGCGAGCAGTTGATCTTCGGCTGTCATGTCCACGTCGGCATCCGCGACCGCGAGGCGGCCATCCACGTGATGAACCGCGCGCGCCTGTGTCTCGCGCCGCTCTTGGCGCTCGCCGCCAACTCGCCCTACTGGCTCGGCTGGGACACGGGCTACACCAGCTTCCGCACCGAAATCTGGCGACGCTGGCCGATGTCCGGCACGCCGCAAGTCTTCAGTTCGCGCGCCGAATACGACCGGCTCGTCGCCACTCTGGTCGAGACGGGCAGCGTCTCGGACGGGACGAAAATCTACTGGGACGTGCGCCCCTCCGCGCGCTACGAGACGCTCGAATACCGCGTCACGGACGTGTGCCTGACGATAGACGAGGCCGTGATGATCGCGGGACTCGTGCGCGCGCTCACGCGCACCGCTTACGCTCATTACCTGCGCGGCGAACCGCTCACAGCGGTTCGCCCCGAAGTGTTGCGCGCCGCCAAGTGGCGCGCCGCCCGCTACGGCCTCGACGCCGAACTCATTGATGTGACCGAAGGATGCGCGCGCCCCGCCGCCGAAGTGGTGGAGAAACTTCTCGCGCATCTGCGCCCCGCGCTCGAAGAGGACGGCAACTGGGAAGAGGTGGCCGCCCTCACGCGCTACACGCTCGCGCGCGGCAACGGCGCGGCGCGCCAGCGTCAGGTCTTCGCGCGCACGGAGAGTTTCGAGTCGGTCGTTGATCTCATCGTGGACGAAACGGCTAAGGGCACAATTTGAAAGTTAGTCATGATTTGAAAGTTAGTCCCGGCGGGCGGGATGGCGACGCGGCGTCGAGAGTTTACGCATCGAACATTAGCGACGGCACGCACATCAAACGTTGACGACGGCGACGAAGGCGCATGCCGACGGTTGCGCCGTCGCAGCGAGAAAAGGATTTCGTTTGACGAATACGGAAGAAGCGCGTGAGAAATTCGGGCGGCGGGTACAGCGTTGTTACGGGTGCTTCGTGGCCTACTATTTGAAAGACATGTATCTCGGCGAGGACGCGACCTACTACTGCGAACACTGCAAGGACGAAACGATGTTTCACTTCGAGCAGTTCTCGCAGGTGCTCGACCTCTCCAAGTTGCCGAGCATGCGACCGGAAGGCGAGTGATTTCGCGGCGACGGCGACAACAGCAGGCCATCGCCCGTGCCGCAGTCTCGCACACGCCCCGCCGCCCTCACAAACCTGTTTTGAAGCGTGCTAAAATTCGACGCGGCCTCGCGGTGATCAAAGCAACATGAAAGAGGATTGGTTATGAAGGTGTTTAAAATCTGCGCGCAAACGTCGTCGCTGGTTCTCACCCTGATCTGCGTGGCGGGCGGGGCATGGGCGCAAGGCGCTCGTTTTCCCAACCGCCCGGGCGACTTGGAGGCGATACGGACGGAGCGCGAGGGAGAGATCATGCGCGGGCAGATGGCGCGTGACAACGAGAGATTCAAGCGCGAGAGCGAGCAGAATCGCGCGCGTGCGACGACTGCCCCCACCGTCGCCCCGCCCGCCAGAAAGATGACGGCCGAGCACAAGCAGCGTCTCTACCCCACGGACGCCGAGCGCGCTTCACTCGCCGCGCTGCTCAGCGAAGACGGCACGGGGCTGATGCGCTTGCTGCCCTTCACGGGCTGCGTCATAGACCCGCGCATCGTGAACGTCGCCGGTTCGTGCGCAGACCGTGTGCCGCCGGTCTGGGGCGGCGGCTCGTTCTACTCGTTCAGGACGAGGAAGCATCACCTTGCCGCTTACGCCGACATCGCGTTGCGCGACAACCTCTTCAACGTCGGCTTCGTGCAGCACTCGGTCGGACTGATCGCCTCGCTCGGCGACGTGCCGCTCGACGCCGTGACGCTTCAAAGCCCGGCGGTGCGGCCGTTCCTCAAACTCGTCCCCGCGAAGACGCTGGCCGAGACGGAGCAGGAATTCAAGCGCAGCCGCCCGTGGCTCGAAGCGCCGGAGCACGTCTACGGCGCGACCGCGCCTGTCAGCGAGAACACGACCTACGTGCTCCGCTCCATCGCCTTCGAGCCGAACCGCGACAAGGCATCCGATGTGCTCGTCGCCTTTCGCGTCACGCGCAAAGACGCAGACGGCGCGGTGACCGTCGCTTGGAAGCAACTCCAAAAGCCGAAAAACTAAGACCGGAGACAAACGACGCGCGCGAGTCTCATCGTCCGAGTTCCGACACGTCCCGCGCGCACGCGTTTCGACACCGACGCTCGCGCCCGACCTGCGGGTTGAGACGACGCGGAACGGTGCGTTATAGTGTGCGTGTAAACTTTGGAGGCTTAGGCTAATTGGTAAGTCAGCAGTCTTGAGTCTCGTTGCCTCTGTCGCTATATTATTTTCTATGAGAACTACTCAAAGAAAAGGTGACATAGCAACGGCTCAGGCCATCGCAACCTTTACCCGTTTGGGTTATGACGTGTCTCTTCCGATAACCGAATCTGCTAAATATGACTTAATTGTTGATACACCCGATGGACTCAGACGGGTACAGGTCAAATATAGCAGTGATCGGAAAGTGGGTTTAAGAAACATTCATTCAAATGCGAGCGGGTATGTGGTTAAAAAATGCGAGCCAAACGCTTACGACTGGCTGTATATCCTCTACGCCGGGGAAACTGGATTCGAGGAATACTTGATGCCCGAATGTTTTGCGGGGCGGAACTCTGTAAGTCTTGTTCCGTATGCCAGAATTTTGCTGGAAGGGTAGCCTAATTGGTAAGGCAGTAGTCTTGAAAACTACCGCACGAAAGTGCTTGCAGGTTCGAGTCCTGTCCCTTCCGCCATTTTGAATTTCACATTCGAGCCGCCCCCGCTTGCCAGAGAGCACGGGCGGCTTTTCGTTTGCGGGTTGGCGATGTGGCGGCGCAGGTCATTGGCCGCATGACAAGCGGGAGGGTTGGCGATGATATCTACGTTGATGTGCGAGACGTTGGCGGGGCGCGCTGTCGCGGCGATGACGACGGGGCAGACGCTCCTCGTCAACCTCTGGCTGTGGCAGGCGCAAGCCGCGCCGACGCCCGACCCGCAGGCCGCGACGACGGCCGTGCAGACCACGACCACCACGACCACCGTCGCCGCGCCGCCCGCGCCCGAGGGCAGCGTCAACTGGCTGATCCGTTTCTGGAACAACTACCTGAACCAGAAACTTGAGATCGGCGACACGCTCAAGATCTCGGTCGCGTCGCTCATCGGCGGCGTGCTCATCCTGCTCGGCGCGTGGGTCTTGTCGCGCATGATCCGCAAGCTGCTCGAAGGGCGTCTGGCCGCGCGCACGCACCTCGATCCGGGGTTGCAGTTCACGCTGCTCAGGCTGACGCATTACGTGATCCTGACGCTCGGCATCATCTTCGCCGCCTCGCTCGGCCTGAACTTGCAGTTCACCTCGCTCGCCGTCCTCTTCACCGCGCTCTCGGTCGGCATCGGCTTCGGCTTGCAGTTCATCGCGGGCGACATCGCCTCCGGCTTCATCCTGCTCTTCGAGCGTCCCGCGCGCATCGGCGACTGGGTGACGATCACGGGGCCGGACAGCAAGCTCACGGAGGGGCGCGTGCAGTCCATCAACTTGCGCACTACCTCCGTCTTAACGAACGACCGCATCACCGTCATCGTCCCAAACTCGAAACTCGTCAACGACAATCTCGTCAACTGGTCTTACGCCGACCGCCGCTCGCGCCTCAGCGTGCCCATCGGCGTCTCTTACAACTCGGACATTGATCTCGTCACCGACACGCTCTTGCGCTCGGCTGAAGGCGTCAACCACGTGCTGCCCGACCCGAAGCCGACCGTGCAGTTCTTGGGGTTCGGCGAATCGTCGCTCGACTTCCGCCTGCTCGTCTGGACGGACAGGCCGCGCCGCCACCCGCAGATCAAGAGCGACATCAACTATCGCATCTGGCGTCTCTTCAAAGAGGCGGGCATCGAAATCCCCTTCCCGCAACGCGACCTCAATTTGCGCGGCGCGGAGTTGCGCCTCAACGCTCCCGGCGGCCAGCACCTCACCCTCACCGACGCGGGCGAGACAGACGAGGAACACGAAGAGAACCTGACGCGAGGATGAGAAACAGAGACGAGGAAGGGTAAAGGGTAAGGGGTAAAGGGGAAGGGGTAAAGGATAATCAGGGGAAAGGAAAAGAATAGACACAGGAGTTGATTCATGCGGCATGATGGCTTTGCTTTCTTCTTACCTTTACCCCTTCCCCTTTACCCCTTACCCTGCTGACTTCCGCCCTTCCCCTTTACCCTTTTTTCTGACTTCTGCTAGTCTGTCATCGCTCGTCTGAATGAACGGTCACTCAGTCAAGCGTCCAATCCAGCGAAACGGAGTCAAGAGTTCCCCCGAATGCGTTCCGCACGTTCCGTCAATCAACCGTCGTCGCCGCGCGCGAGCGTCCCGGACAAGCGCGAGGCCATCCTGCGCGCCGCCACCAAAGTGTTCGCCGAGAGCGGCTACTTCAACTCGAAGGTGGCCGACGTGGCGCGCGTGGCGGGCGTCGCCGACGGCACGGTCTATCTCTACTTCAAAAGCAAAGAGGAAATCTTGCGCTCCATCTTCGAGCGCGGCGTGGGTGAGGCCATCGCCGCCGCGCGCGCCGAGACGGCTGCGCTCGACGACCCGCGCGAGAAGTTGCGCCGCATCGCGCGCCTACACTTGGAGCGGCTCGGCGCGGATCGCGATCTGGCCGTCGTCTTTCAAGTCGAACTGCGCGGCTCGACGAAGTTTATGGAAGAGTTTTCCGCCGCCGGTCTGGCCGAATACTTGCGCCTCATCCGCGAGACGCTCGAAGAGGGGCAGCGCGCCGGACTCTTCCGCGCGGAACTGAACGCGAAGGTCGTCGCCAAAATTCTCTTCGGCGCGCTCGACGAGATGGCGACCAACTGGATTCTCTCGCCGCGCGCTTACAAACTCGCGCCGCTGGCCGATCAGGTGCTCGACATTTTTCTCAACGGAGTGAGCAGCAACAAATGACCCCCGAGACGACCGTACACGGCAGTGCAGACACGACGGAGACGCAGCCGCCAACTCAGGCGACGATGGCGAGCGCGCCCGCCGCAGTAGTAGTAGAAGTAGTAGCCAACGGCGATGCGCCCGCCGCCACAGCCTCCGACGCGGAAGAGTTCATCCCGCTGCCGCCACCGCCGCGCGTGCCGCTCTCGCCCGACGAGCCGACGACTCTGGCCGAAGTGTTCACGCACGCTGTCGCCCGCCACCCCAAACGCGACGCGCTCAACTTCAAGCGCGAAGGCGCGTGGCGCATGATCTCTTCCGCCGAGTTGATCGAACGCGCGCACCTCATCGCCTACGGACTCCACGCGCTCGGCCTCAGACGCGGCGAGCGCGCCGCCATCCTCTCCGAGAGTTCGCCCGAATGGACGCTGACCGACGCGGGCTGCCAGTTCGCAGGGATAGTGGACGTGCCCATCTACCCGACGCAAGCCCCGCCGCAGGTGCGCTACATCCTCGACGATTCGGGCGCGCGCATTCTCTTCGTTCGCAACCGCGCCGCCTTCGAGCGCATCTTCGAGGCCATTGACGGCGCGCCCGCGCTCGAACACCTCATCTTCTTCGAGCCGGAGGGCGCGGAAGAGATCGGCGCGACCACGCTCGACGCGCTCATCGAACGCGCGCGCGCGTTGCGAAGCGAGCAGCCGGAGTTGCTAAACGAAATCGCGCGCACAGTCTCGGCCGAAGACCTCGCGACGATCATCTACACTTCGGGCACGACGGGCGAGCCGAAGGGCGTCATGCTCACGCATGCGAACCTCGTTACGAACCTGATTGACAGTTCCGGCCACCTCGCCTTTAGCGAACAGGACATCGCGCTCTCGGTGCTGCCGCTCTCGCACGTCCTCGAACGGCTCGGCATGTACATGTACCTCCACCACGGCATGAGCGTCTATTACGCGGAGTCAATCGAGAAGATCGGCGACAACATGCGCGAGGTGCGCCCGACGATCATGATCTGCGTGCCGCGCCTGTTCGAGAAAATTTACGCGCGCATTCAAGAGAAGGCCACGGCGGCGGGCAAACTTCAGGCGCGGATGCTCGCGTGGGCGGTCTCGGTCGGCAAACTCTGGGCGCAGCACACGGTCGAAGGTAAACCCGTCCCGCCGCTCCTTGGGTTGAAACACGACCTCGCCTCGCGCGTCGTCTTCTCGAAGTGGCGCGCGGGTCTGGGCGGGCGGATGCGGCTGTTCGTGTCGGGCGGCGCTGCGCTGCCGGAAGAGATCGGCTACATCTTCATGGGCGCGGGCGTGCCCATCGTGCAGGGGTACGGGCTGACGGAGACTTCGCCCGTCATCGCCGCCGGGACGCTCGAAGACAACCGCATCGGCACGGTCGGGCGGCCGATCAAAAACGTCGAGGTGCGTATCGCCGCCGACGGCGAGATCGAGACGCGCGGGCCGAACATCATGCGCGGCTACTACCGCAAGCCCGCCGAGACGCGCGCCGTCTTCACCGAAGACGGCTGGTTCAAGACGGGCGACATCGGACTCATTGACGGGGACGGCTTCTTGAAGATCACTGATCGCAAGAAGGAGTTGTTCAAAACGTCGGGCGGCAAGTACATCGCGCCGTCGGCCATCGAGGCGCGCATCAAGGCTTCGCGCTTCGTCAATCAGGTCGTGCTCATCGGCAACGGGCGCAAGTACCCGGCCGCGCTCATCGTCCCCGACTGGGAACAACTGCGCGCCTACACGCAGCACAAGGGCATCCGCGACGCAGGCGAGACGCCCGCCGAACTGTGCAAACACGAACGCATCATTGATCTCATGCAGCGACAGGTGGACGGCGTGTGCGCCGACCTCTCGAAGTATGAACGCGTCAAACGCATCGCGCTCCTCGAACACGAACTCTCCATCGAGGGCGGCGAACTGACGCCCACGCTCAAGGTCAAACGTCGCGTCGTGGACGAAAAATACCGCGACGTGATCGAACGCCTCTACGCGGAAGATTAAAAGTCGCGCAAGAGTAAGAATCGTGGAAGAGTAAAAGTTGAAACCTGCGGGCGGCGCGAACCGTTAGACAACTTTCCGGTTGGGGCAGCGGCGGCAGACATTCACCGCAGAGATCAGAAGAGGACGCTCTGAAAGAGCGGGCACAGAGGATAGAACCGATGAAGAAAGTTCGATGAACAACTAATACGGACGGCCACTCGATTGAGTGCCCCGTGATTCGTCGTTCATCGTTCCGCTTCCATCCGTTCCCTTCTGCGCCCGCTCTTTCCGGCGTCCTTTGGCGTCTCTCCGCGGTGCGCGCTTTTTAAGTCGCGGTTAAGTTTCAGTGAACGACACAAGAGCCATGAGTCTGAAAAACATCATCGCGTTGTTGCGCGAGGCCGTGCTCGGCTCGCGGCAGGACTTCACAGAGGGCGGCATCGGCCGCGCCATCGTGCTCCTGTCCGTGCCGATGATCTTGGAGATGATGATGGAGTCGCTGTTCGGCATCGTCAACGTCTTCTACGTGGCGCGGCTCGGCGCGGAATCAATCGCCACCGTCGGCCTCACCGAGTCCATGCTGACCATCGTCTTCGGCATCGCCATCGGGCTGAGCATGGCGACGACGGCGACCGTGGCGCGGCGCACCGGCGAGCGCGACCCGGAGGGCGCGGCCGTGGCCGCCGTGCAGTCAATCATCATCGGCGTGCTTACGTCGCTGCCGCTCGCCGTGGCCGGGCTGATGTTCGCGCCGACGCTCTTGCGTTTGATGGGCGCGGAGGCGGGCGTCATTCACACCGGGTCGAACTACGCCGCGATCATCCTCGGCGGCAACGTCTGCATCCTGCTGCTGTTTCTCATCAACGCGATCTTCCGCGGGGCGGGCGACGCGGCGACGGCGATGCGCTCGCTCTGGATCGCCAACCTCGTCAACATCGCCCTCGACCCGTGCTTCATCTTCGGCCTCGGCCCCTTCCCCGAACTCGGCGTCACGGGGTCGGCCATCGCCACGACCATCGGGCGCGGCACTGGCGTCGCCTTCCAACTCTGGGTCTTGCTCAGTGGGCGCAGCCGCATCAAGGTCAGGCGCACGCACCTGCGACTTGACGTGCCGGTGATGTCGAAACTGCTGCGCATCTCCGTGGGCGGGATGTTTCAATTTCTGGTGGCGACGGCGAGTTGGCTCGGACTGACGCGCATCATTGCGATCTTCGGCAGTTCCGCGCTCGCGGGCTACACGCTCTCGCTCAGGATACTGATCTTCGCGATGCTCCCTTCGTGGGGCATGTCGAACGCGGCGGCAACGCTCGTCGGGCAGAACCTCGGCGCGGGCAAACCTGAGCGCGCGGAGCGTTCTGTGATGATCGCGGGCTTGAGCAACGTCGTCTTCCTCGCCATCGTCGCGTCCGTCTTCGTCATCTTCACCGAGCGCATCATCGGCATCTTCACGACGGACGCGAGCGTCATCGCTTACGGCGTCTCTTCGCTGCGCATCATCAGCTACGGCTTCATCTTCTACGGCTTCGGCATGGTGATGGTGCAGGCGTTCAACGGCGCGGGCGACACCTTCACGCCGACCGTCATCAACCTCTTCTGCTACTGGCTCTTTCAAATCCCGCTCGCCTACTCGCTCGCCATCCATCTCGGCTTCGGCGCGCGCGGCGTGTTCATGGCGATCCCCATCGCCGAGACGCTGCTCACCGTCCTCGCGATCATCTACTTCCGGCGCGGGCGTTGGAAGGTAATGAAGGTGTGACGCGGCGACCGAGCCGTCACCGCTTGGAGCGACGGCGCAACGGTCGTTAAAGCGGCGTAGACTGCGGCGGGCACAAAGAGACTAAGGAGACTGGGGCGGGCGCAAGTTTTCTTCCGCCCCGCCGCCCGATTCGTGATATAAAGACCGCCCTCGCTCACTTCAAACGCTGCAACTCCTCCGCTCCTCAGAGAGCCACCGGCCAAGCTCATGTCAAAACTTCTACTCACATTCTGGCTCGCAGTCTCCGCCGCTTTGACGACGCTCGCGCCGTCGCTCCAAGTGACGCCCGCGCCGCAGCGCGCCGCGTCGCCGGTCGTGTGGGTTCAGACCTACGACCGGGAGGGACGCCCCGCGGCGGCCGCGAGCGGTTTTTTCGTCCAGCCCGACGTGGTGTTGACGCGCCTGAATCTTATCGCGTCGGCCGACACGGCGCGCGCGTTCGCCCCCGGCGACCGGCATGGCTTCAAGGTGCTCGGCGTCGTGGGCGTGGACAGGGAACTCGGTCTCGTCCTGTTGAAACTTGAAGGCGCGCGGGGCGTCGTGCCGCCTCTGGACGACGGCGAGTGGCTGGAAAAGGGCGGCGACGTGGAGGCGCTCGGCAGCAACGAGAATTTGCAGGAGACGAGATCGCCCGCGCGGGTCAGCAGCGTGAACCTCCCGCGCTACGAAATCACGGGCGCGATCCCGGCGGCGAGCTACGGCGGCCCCGTCTTGACCCGCGACGGCAAAGTCGTCGGCGTCGTCCTCGGCAACACGGCGACGCGCGGCACACTTCTCGCCGCCAGCGTCGAACGCGTGCCGTCGCTCGTCGCGCGCATGACGCCTCTCAAGACGCTTTCCGAATCGCAGGAGCGGGCAGACGGTGCTGCTGCGCCTACGACCACTCCGCCCGTGGTCACGGCCACTTCGTCCGAAAGACCGCATATCATAATTCAGCGCGACCCGCCGGATAGTATGTCGGGTCGCGCCCCGGCCAGTTCAAGACCGCCGCCGCCTGTTATCGTCCGGTCGCAACCCGCGCCGACTCAAGGGCGTCGCGCACCGCCGCGCACGGCCTCCACACGATTCCCCGGCGAGCCGGAGACGCCCGTCGAATCCGCGCCCCCTCTGGCCGGGGCGACTCCCGACATTCGAGACAAGAATGTCGGGAAAGCGACCGGGGCTGAGACGAAGCCCGAGCCTTATACGATTGTTCCGATCTTCTACGGCACGGATCGCGCGCGGACGGGCGCGAAAGAGCCGGGAGAGTTTTACGGCGCGGGGCGCGGCAAACTCGAACTCGGAACGTGCGAGGTGAGCATTCCGAGTAAGCACGTGCCCGGCCAACTTGAGTCGCCTTCGCTCTGGCGTCTGGAGTTCAAAGAAGACCCGAAACTCCACGTCGTCCTCCTGAGCGTCAAGCCGCTCGACGCAGGTGAGTTCCACTCGCAGTTCCAGACGCGGCTCGGCGCGGCCGCGTCGCGCGACGTGTTCGTCTTCGTCCACGGCTACAACGTGAAGTTCGTTGACGCCGCCCGTCGCACCGCGCAACTCTCATACGATCTGGGCTTCACCGGCGTGCCCGTCCTCTACAGTTGGCCTTCGCAAGGCTCGCTCTCCGGCTACACGACCGACGAGAACGAGGTCGTCTGGACAGAGCCGCACTTGAGGCAGTTCCTCACGGATTTGGCGGCGCAGGGCGCGAGCGGCGCGCGCATTCATCTCGTCGCGCACAGCATGGGCAACCGCGCGCTGACCAACGTCCTGCGCTCGCTCGCCGCCGAACGCGCGACGCCGCTTTTCAGCGAAGTGATCCTGACCGCGCCCGACGTTGACGCAGAGGTGTTCGGCCGCGACCTCGCGCCCGCCATCCAGAAGATCGCGCGCCGCGTGACGCTCTACGCCTCTTCGAGCGATACCGCGCTGCTGGCTTCCAAAAAAATTCACGGCTACCCGCGCGCGGGCGACTCGCTGCCGGAGATCATCGTCGTGCCCGGCATGGACAGCATAGACGCCTCCGGCATTGACACGGACATGCTCGGCCACTCTTACTTCGCGCAGATGAAGGTGGTCATGGACGACATGAAGCTGCTGCTGATTGCGAGCAAGCTGCCCGGCGAGCGTTCGCTCTTAGAGCAGATCAGGGGAGCGAGTAGATACTGGCGACTCCCCGGCGTCATCGTCACGCGAAACGGCGGGACGTTGACGCCGGGCGCAAGACTGCTGACGGTTCGTAACGGGCTACTCTTAGCGGCTCTGCTGTTGGCCTGCGCCTTGGCCGTGTGGCTCATCCTCCGCGCAAGACGAAGGGCGGCCGACTGACGACCGCCCTCCCGCTCCTCACATTCGCGCCGCACGTTCTGCTCCCGCGATAGACTACGCGGGCGCGTCGCCGTCGTCGCCGCTGATTCGCATCACGCGTCCTCTCCCAAGTCTTCCCAGACACGCTCCGCCCACTCTCTGATCACGCGCGTCAACTCTTCGAGTTGATTGTCGAAGAAGTGTCCCGCGCCCTCGATGACCGCGACGCGGGCGCGCGCTTCGGCGGGAAGTTCGGCGGCGAGGGCTTGGAGCTTGGCGACATCGCCGAACTCGTCGCGCGCGCCGTGGACGAAGAGGACGGGCTTGCGGCACTCGCGCAGGAACGAGAAATCGTAGCCGCGTTCGGGAATGCTGACGGGCGTGCCGATGCCGATGAGCGCGCCGACGCGCGTGTCTCTGACGCCCAACTCCAACCCGACGCGCGCGCCGAAGGAGAAGCCCGCGACGAGGAGAGGCGCGTCCGGGTACTGCGCGACGAGGTAGTCTATTGCGACGCGCGCGTCTTCCATCTCGCCGCGCCCCTCGTCGTGCGCGCCGGTCGTCTGGCCGACGCCGCGAAAGTTTTTGCGGAGCGTGACGAAGCCCGCGTCGTTCAAGGCGCGTGCGGCGCGGAAGACCACTTTGTTGTGCATCGTGCCGCCGTGCAGCGGGTGCGGGTGCAGGACGAGCGCGACGCCGCGACGCGCGACGCCCGCGGGCGGCTCTTTCAAGATCGCTTCGAGTTTGCCGTGCGGGGCGGGGATGAACAGATTACCGGCCGGATACAAAGTTGATTTCACCTCGACGGAAAGTTTTTTTGACCGGGAGAGACTAGCAGAGGCGACGCGCGAGGGCGAAGCAGAGGCGACGTGAGATGACGTTGCGGCGAGTGCTCGCGCCGCGCGGCGAACTGCCACGTCGGCGCGCGGCCGCGTCGCTATACGTGCCGCCGCGTCGCGCTAGATGTGCAGCCGCTGTCGCCATATGTCTTGACTTGGTTTGCCGGAGAGTTTAGCTTTTGAAGCGTGCAAGGCGTCTTCCCGCTATCGCAGTTCTTGTGTTGTGTCTTACTTCAATTTCACTCTTGAAATAATCCTCGCGCAGTCATTCACGCGAAGCCGAGCCGCCACCACTCGTCAAAGTTACAGAGGTGTCCAGTATGATCCGCGTCGCCCGCTCTCCATCCCTGCTCTCTTACGGCGTCGGCCTCGCGGCCGCCTGCGTGCTGTTGCTGCTGCTGTGGCCGGGGCTGGCACGCAACCTGTTCGCCGCGGGCAACGGCGCGCACTCCTTCGTGACGCGAGAGCGATCCTATCTCGGCACAGGCTCGCTCGTCCTGATGCACTTCCTCGCAGACCTCGCCATCGCCCTCTCCTACGCCGCCATCTCGATCACGCTCGTCTACTTCGTCCGCCGCGCGCGCCGCGACCTGCCCTTCCACACGGTCTTCCTCGCGTGCGGCCTGTTCATCGTCGCCTGCGCGGGCATGCACTTCATGGAAGTCTGGGCGACTTACAACGCGCCCCTCTACTGGCTGGCGGGCTACCTCAAATTGATCACGGCGGTCGCCTCCGTCACCACCGCGCTCGTCCTGCCGCCGCTCATCCCGCGCACGCTCGCGCTCCTACGCGAAGCCAAACTCTCCGGCGCGCGCCTCGCGGAACTCGAACAACTGAAGCGCGAACTCGAAACCTTCGCAGACGATGACGCGGCGGAGAATGAGGTGACGACATTCGTGCCCGGCGCAGCGACGCCGCGGCGTAGGGAAGCCGCCGCGACGCCGCGACGCCTTGATACTGCCGCGACCGGCGCGCCCTCAGTCGCCGCGTTGTCGCTCGCGCCGCTGGTGCTCCTGGTCGAAGACGACCGCGAGTTGACACGTTCCATCACGGAGCAACTCGGCGCGAAGTATCGCGTGGCGAGCGCGCGGGGCGGGCGCGAAGGCATCGAGCGGGCGCGCGAGTTGCGCCCCGATCTGATCCTGTGCGACGTGGCGATGACGGAGATGAGCGGCGCGCAGTTCGTCGCGGAGTTGCGCGCTGACGACGAACTGGCGCGCGTGCCAGTCTGCATGTTGACGGCCAAGTCCGACGAGGCATTGCGCGTCGAGTTGCTGCGCGCGGGCGTGCAGGACTACCTGATGAAGCCGTTCGTGCGCGAAGAACTGCTGGCGCGCGTCGCCAACTTGATCGAGACGCAGCGCACGCGCGAGGCGTTGCAATCGGAACTCGACAGCCACCACCACGACCTCGTGAAACTGGCGGGCGAGGTGAGCTTGCGCCAGCGCGAGATGCAGGCCACGCTCGCCGCGCTGCGCGAGAGCAACCAGACGCTCGAAGCCATCATTCACGCCTCGCCGCTCGGCATCGTCGCGCTCGACCCCGCCGGGATCGTCAAGATGTGGAATCAATCGGCCGAACGCATCTACGGCTGGAACGAGGCCGAGGTGCTGGGGCAAATGCTGCCCACCGTGCCGACCGATAAACTCGAAGAGGTGCGGCGCAATCACCGGCAGGCCGTCGCGGGAACTGACTTCAAAAGTTATGAGACCGTGCGACTCCGAAAGGACGGCACGCAGATCAACGTCAGCATCTCGACCGCGCCCCTGCGCGACGCCGAGGGACAAATCAACGGCGTCGTCGCGCTCGTCGAAGACATCACCGAGCGCGTGCGCGCCGAAGCCGAGAAGGCGCGTCTCGCCGCCGAAGTCGAAGCGCAGCGTCACCGTCTCGACGCGATCATCACGAGCGTGCCGGGCGTGGTGTGGGAAGCGTGGGGCGTGCCGGACGAGTCGAGCCAGCGCATCAACTTCGTCAGCGACTACGTGGAAACTCTGCTCGGCTACACGGTCGAGGACTGGCTCGCCACGCCCAACTTCTGGCTCTCTATCGTCCATC